>NZ_JARUBF010000001.1:1318571-1977857 GCF_029626025.1 Solwaraspora sp. WMMD406 | reverse complement strand
TACGTACGATGTCGCGATATAGTCCGGTTGGACACTCGTTCCCGTCCAACCGGCGGCGGCTACCGAGATCAACAGCAACGGCGTCGCGATGTACCACCGCCTGAACAGCAGTTTGGTGAGGTCCCAAAAGTCCACTGCTGTCCTTCCATCGGGGCGACGAGGTCTAGGCGTTGAAGTCCATGGTATGGGCAGCGCAGAGGCGGCTACGCGCAGCTTCGCCGGGTGGCACCCGCCCAACGCTTCCAGTGTCCGGTCGCGTGGACCCGCTCCGCAAGGCTGCGATGCTACCCCGATCAGACCCCACGGCACCCGATCGAGCAGCGGTCGACCCGCGTTGAGCTGCGCCGTCGTGCTTGCGCACCGGCTGAAAGTGCTCTGCTGGCCCACAATGACCAGCGCGGAATCCGACTCCACGGCGGCCCCCGGTCGGCAAGCCGACAGGGAGGACCGCCGCCTCGTCGACCAAGAGATGGGCCGAGTGGACGGCAACTGCGTCCACCCGGCCCATCGATCGAACCGTTACCGCCGCTATGGCGTGATCTTGTAGATGTGGTAGGTGAATTCCTGCGCAAAGGAGTCCTTGATCGCTCCCCCGCTGATCGGAACGCTGCGGTTCTCGAACAGCACCTCGGCCTTGCTGCCGGTCACGCCGGGCGGCAGGGCCAGCGTGTGCGATCCGGTCGCGGTGTCCCGGCTCAGCATCGCGAAGATGTAGTACGACCCGTCGTGCGCCTTGAGCATGGTGTCCAGACCGCTGTTGAACTCCCAGGCGTACGACTGGGTGTTGAGCACCGGCGCCAGGCTGGTGACCCGCTTGTTCAACTCGGTCACCGCCGGCCGGACCGCGTCGCCGCAACGGTCCCGCAGCACGTGCTGCGAGTGGCAGGGGCCGCCGAAGTTGTGGTTGAAGTACTGGATGCCTCGGGCCTCGTGGATCAGCGAGTTCATCACGGCGCCAGCGATCTGGTCACCGGTGATCGTCGGCGCCCAGTCCTCGGTGAAGGGGTGGCCGACCTCGATGAAGGCCCACACCGGCTGGCGCTTGCCGTCCATCGCGTCCAGCTCCCGCATCCGGTCCATGGTCAGTCCGTAGTTGGCGGCACGGCGGCAGTTGTCCTTGTTGACACCGTACGTCGGGCCCTCGGCGGGCGCGGTGCACACGTGCGGGTCGGTGTACCAGTAGATGTCGTTCGAGACCACCGAGCTGAACCCGTTGACAAACTTGCTGGCGTCGCTGTCCGACTGCCAGAACATCACGCCCTTGCCGTAGTTGGCGTACCGCAGGCCCTTGTCCCCGGACGGTACGGTGGCCGACTCCTTCTTCATGACGTCGAGCCCGCAGCCCTCGCGGGTGGTGGTGCAGATCTGACCCTGGCCCGGGTACTTTCCGGTCCAGGTGCCGTTGCCCGGACCACCCCACATGTCCGCCTCGTCACCGATGACCCATCCGACGCTTTCGTTGCCCCGGTTGCTGAAGGGTTGCGGGATGAAGGCGTACATGCCGTTGCGCCGGATCAGCGAGACGTCCGACTGGTCGGTCAGCATCACGTAGGTGTTGAGCCCGGCCGCCTTGTCGCGGTCGATCTCCTCCTGGGTGTAGACGCCCTCGTACCAGACGCCGATCGGGAAGAAGCCAGGGTTGTTCCAGCCGGACGCCTTGGCCTGCGGGAAGTTCGCGTAGTAGGAGGGGCCGCCCTCCCACGGCACCCGGGGCAGGTCGAGCGCGCCCGGCGTACCGCCGCCACCGGGGGCCGACGGCGACGGGGTCGGCGCCGTGGTGGTGGGTGCCGGGCTGGCGCTCGGGCTGGGCGCGGCGGTCGGCGACGCGGAGACGGTCGGGCTCGGCACCGGGTCCGGCCGGGTGCCGCCGCCTTCCTCGGCCGGTTGGAACGCCAGGTCGACCCAGTAGTTGCTGGATTTCCAGGTCTGCTCGGGGAAACCGCCGGATCCGTACGCGTACACCCCGGCCGTTCCGGCGGTGCTCAGCGGACCGGCGGTCAGCTGCCGATCGAAGAAGCTCTGCGTGGCCCGGTACCGGGCGGTGTGGTACGACACCACGTAGGTCTGACCGGCGGTCACCGCGACCGGCTCGGGCAGCGCGACGTGCTGCCAACCGGAGCGCGACTCCCGCCTCGGGGTCGCGGTGGCCAATCTGGTGCCGAAGCCGTCCCAGACGTTGACCCGGTGGGCACTGCGGTCGCCCTTGGCCTTGAGGAAGCGGACAGCGGTGATCGTGCCGTCACTGGTCGAGGTGAACCGCAAGCCGAGCTCCACCGGTCGGGTGTCCGGATCGACCCGCACCCGGGAGACGTCGGTCTCGGCGAAGAACGCGTAGCCGTCGATCTCCTGGTTGGCCGCCGAGGCGGTGACCACGACCCCCGCGGTGGCCAGGAAGCTGAGGACGACGGCCCCGATCATGACCAGCCGGCCGCGCCGGCCGGTAGGGCGCCGCAGGCCGGTAGGGCGCCGCAGGCCGGTAGGGCGCCGCAGGCCGGTGGGGCGCCGCCGACGACCGACCGTCCGTTTGGCGGCCCGTCGGGAATCCGATGAACCGGGCGAAGCATCCCTGGACGATTCCGGGAGCATGTCGTCCCGCCCCCCGTCCCGCTCGAAAAAGTCCTTGCTCACCACGCGATGTACGCCTCTCGGGACAAGTCTTTCAACTGCCATCTATTTGGTAGATCTCCCCCAGGCACTCCGACCCTCGCGAGGGCAGCACATCATGCCGCCCGGGCGGGACCGAGCCTGACGGTAACCCAGCTCGCAGGGCATCCCAAGGAACTTAATGGTCTCTTATGGCAACGCGACCAGGGCGGGACGCCCACGCGCGACGGCGTCAATGGTGAATTCCGCTCGACTTGAGCGCGCCGGCCGGAAATCGACGGGCGGGGTCGACCGCGCTCGGAGACGACTTGTCGACCGCACTCGGAGCGGCCTCGTCAACCGCGTTCGGAGGCGGCCTCGGGCGCGGAGCCGGTCACGCCGTCACCAGCCTCGGTACGCCCCCAGCCGGATCGGACGTTCCACCGTGGAGAGCGCCGCTTGAGCTCGGCGGCGGCCGTGACGGCCACGTAACAGAACGCTGCGGGAAGTAGCTGTGGCGAGGAGAGAACGACACGCCGCAACCAGGAGAAGGGACTCGAACCGGGCACTGGATCGAGCGCCAACTCGGCGCCACGCGGATCGGTGCGCACGAAATGCCAGAATTCGGCATTGCCGGCGCGTGACCGGGCCACCCGGCGGATCAACTCACCGGTACGCCGGGGCGCGAGGACGCGGACCGGCAGATCGACATCCCGCTTCTCGTCAGCGCGTACCACGGCGTCGAGAAACATGTCGTCCGCGATAATGTCCGGAAAATCGGTAAATCGTGAACGGGCAGCGGCAGAAAGTGCGATCACTCCCCGGCCGAACAGCCGTCCACGGAAGACCGGGAGGCGGGCATTGATCGCGTAATAGGAACGCACCGGCCAACTGCTGGCCGAGGCGTCGATCACCGGACGCGGGGTCGCCGCCTCCGCCCCGGGTTGCGCGATCGCGGCGGCGAGCGCCCGAAGCAGGTCCGCGGAGACCTCGATGTCCGCGTCCAGGTAGACCCGCACGTCGCCACCGGCCACCCGGTCGGCGGCGTTGAGCGCGGCGATCTTCGACGGGGTGGGGATCTCCAGCACCCGTACGCCGCGGGAACGCGCGACCGCCGCCGTACCGTCGGTGCAGCCGTTGGCGGCGACGACGATCTCGATGTCGGGCCCGAAACCCGGGGATTCGGTCATCGCACGCAAGACCGCGCCGATCCCCACTTCTTCGTTGTAGGCCGGCATGATGACGGTGATCTGCACAGCACGATGGTTCCATCCGTAGGGGGCCCGGCAACCAGTCGAATGGACAACCTCACTATCGCCTAGCTGACACGGGATGGACCGTCCGTCTGACGAGATGGCCGAGTACCGTGCTCCTGTGCCTCAGGATCTGGACTTCATCACCGTGCATAGGCATCGCGTCACTCTTAGTGGTGTCGCTTTCGACCCGGTTCGCGAAGAAGACGTCATCCAGCGCGTACTGGCCGCACTCGACGCTGGCCAAGGGGGACAGATCATCACCCCCAACGTGGACATCCTGCGGCGCGCCTATCACGAAGAGGAATGCCGCAATCACATTGCGTCATCATCTCTCGTGGTGGCCGACGGCGCTCCTCTCATCTGGGCCAGCCGGATCGCCGGTGACCCACTGCCGGCCCGGGTCCCGGGATCCGACCTCATCTGGAGCCTGTCCACGGCCCTGGGCGACCACGGACGATCGGTCTACCTGCTCGGTGGCGAGCCCGGCACCGCCCGGCTGGCCGCCGCCGTACTGCGCGAACGCTTCCCCGGGCTCACCGTCGCCGGCGAGCTGAGCCCACCGTTCGGCTTCGACACCTCCGAGGAACAACTCGCCCAGATCTGCGCAGAGGTCACCGCCGCCCGGCCCGACCTGGTCTTCGTCGGCCTTGGCTTCCCCAAGCAGGAACGCCTGATCGCCCGCCTGCGCCCCCTGCTCCCGCGGACCTGGTTCATGGGCTGCGGCGCGGCGATCGGCTTCGTCGCCGGAGTACACCAGCGGGCACCCCGCTGGATGCAACGCACCGGCCTCGAATGGGTGCACCGGCTCCTCGGCGAACCGCAGCGACTCGTCCGCCGCTACCTGATCCACGACGTACCGTTCGCCCTGCGTCTGCTCGCCGGCAGCGTGCGCGACCGGCTCCGCCGTCGCGCCCACGCGCGGACCGCCCCCGCCCCGGCCGTGCCGCCGGTCCGGCGCATCCCGGCACCCCGGACGGCGCCGCCCGCGCACCACCGGGATCCGGTCGGCACCGGGAAACGCTCGTGAACCGACCGGACGTGTCGATCATCCTCGTCTCGTACAACACGGCCGAGTTGATCCAACGGTGCCTGACCGAGCTGTACGCCAGCCTGACCCCCGAGGTCACGGCGGAGGTCGTGGTCGTCGACAACGCGTCGGGCGACGGCTCGGCCGATGCCGTCGCCGCCAACTTCCCGCAGGTACGCCTGCTGCGGCTCACCGAGAACGTGGGCTTCGGCCGGGGCATCAACCGCGGCGCCATGGCCAGTTCCGGTCGCTACCTGCTCTTCCTCAATCCGGACACGGTCCCGGTCGGTGATCCGGTGACCCAGCTGGTCACCTTCGCCGACGGCCACCCCGGGCACGGCCTGTACACCGGCCGGACGCTGCACCCGGACGGCACCGACGACAACTACTCCTGCTGGGGCATGCCCAGCCTGTGGAGCACCTTCGGGTTCGCCAGCGGGCTGACGACCGCGTTCCGGGGACGCGCCTGGGCCGACCCGGAAGCGCTGCCCGACTACGACCGGCGCAGCGTCCGCGAGGTGCCGGCGCTCTCCGGCTGCATGCTGCTGGTCGACCGTGACCTGTTCGGCCGGCTCGGCGGCTTCGACCCGCAGTTCTTCCTCTACAGCGAGGACATCGACCTGAGCACCCGGGCCCGCGCGCTCGGTGCCCGCCCGCTCGTCACCCCCGACGCCAAGGTGATCCACGTCGGTGGTGCCTCGTCCAGTTCCGAAGGGCAGCGGATCCGGATCCTGCGCGGCAAGACGACCTACCTGCGCCGGCACTGGTCGCCGACGCGCGCCAAGCTCGGGGTGGCGATGCTGGTCACCGGCGTCGGTATCCGGGCCGTCGGAAAGACCGTCCTGGGCCGCGACCGCTCCCGGGGCGTGGACTGGGTCGGCGTCTGGCGGGCCCGAGGCGACTGGGCCGCCGGCTATCCGCCCTTCGACGAAGCGCGGCCCACCACCGAACTGCCGTCGACCGTCACCCCCGGCTGACCCGTCACCCCCGGCCGACCCGTCACCCCCGGCCGACTCATCTCCCGGCTGACCGGCCAGACCCGCGCCGCGCCGAGTCAGGTCGTAGCCACATCAGGTCAGTCCGCGCTGCGCTGCGCCGGACCGGTGACCGGGACGTCGGAGAACGCGGCGACCGTACGGTCGGCGTAGGCGCTCGAATCACCGAACTCCATCGGGCCGTCCCAGGTCGTCGGCAACGGCACCGGGGTCTGCGGCGCGACCCGGCGGACTACCTCGTCCAGCACACGCTCCGCCTGGCCCACCCAGAGATGTTTGGCGCCGTCGACGCCGATCACCTCGGCCTGATCGATCGCGGCGAACCGCTCCACCGCCTCGGCCGGGCGCAGATAGTCGTCGAACTCCGGCACCAGCGCGGTGACCGGTTTGCCCGACGCCGACCAAGTGGCCAGGTCCGCGTCGCTGGCGAACCGCAGCGGCGGCGAGAGCAGGACGGCACCGCGTACCGCCGGGTCGCAGCCGTGTCGCAACACCAGATCGGTGCCGAACGACCAGCCGAGCAACCACAGCTGCGGCAGCTCGGCGAACTCGGCGAACTCGATGGCCGCCGCGACGTCGAACCGCTCGCCCTCGGCGTGGTCGAAGCTGCCCTCGCTGGTGCCACGGACACTGCTGGTGCCCCGGGTGTTGAAGCGCAGGACGGCGAGTCCGGCCAACGCAGGCAGCCGCCAGGCCGCCTTGCGCAGCACATGGCTGTCCATCATCCCGCCGTGGGTGGGCAACGGGTGCAGGCAGATCAGCGTGGCCACCGGCGGGCGGTCCGGCGGCACCGCCAACTCCCCGACCAGGGTCAGCCCGTCGGCGGTGTGCAGCTCGATGTCCGTACGCCGGGCGGGCAGGATCGACATGGCTCGGATCGCGGCGCTCACCGGATCAGTCTCGCATCTATCAGTAGCGCGGCGCGTTGCGGGAGCGTTCGACCGCCGGGGTGCGGTTTTCCCGGGCGCGCCAACAGCTGGGATGCCAATGCCGGCGGTCGGTCAGGTCGCCTCGTCCGTCCGCCGGCCACACCACGACGTGCGCCACGCCGGGCCGGATCTCCTGCACGCATCCGGGACAGCGGTACGTCTTGGTCGCGGCGGGGGCGGGAATGGCCCGGACCATCCAGTCGCCGTCGCTCCAGGCCTGTACGGCGGCCACTCCTCGGCGTACCCGCTCGGGATCGACCGGCTCGGGCTGCGGTCGGCCCTGGCCACCGCGCCCGCTCGCGGTCCGGCGGCCCGGTCGGTTGCGACGGGGACTCATGATCCCCAGGGTACGCGGACGCGGTGGACGCCCCGGCACGCCTCAGTCGCCACGGTGGTCGCGGAACCCGTGTCGGGTCTCGCGGCCCAGCCGACCGGCGGTCACCAGGTCGCGCAGCAGCGGCACCGGCGCCAGCCCGGGTTCACGCGACTGGCGGTAGAGCGCCTGCTGGACACCGAGCGCGTGGTCCAGCCCGACGGTGTCGAGCAGCTCGAACGGACCCGTCGGGTAGCCGCACCCGAGCGTCATGGCCGCGTCGATGTCGTCCGGCGTCGAGTAGCCGCCGGCCACCATCCGAATCGCGTCGTTGAGGTACGGGAACAGCAGGGCGTTGACGATGAAGCCGGCCCGGTCGCCACAGATCACCGCGGTCTTTCCCAGCGCGGCGCAGACCGCTCGGACGGTCTCCACCGCCGGGCCGCCCGTACGGATGGTGCGCACCACCTCGACCAGCCGCGTCGTCGGAGCCGGGCCGGGCAGGTGCAGCCCGAGCACGTCCGCCGGCCGGCGGGTGGCCATCGCGATGTCGATCACCGGCAGCGTGGCCGTGGTGGTCGCGAGCACCACGCCGGGTCGGCAGATCTCGTCGAGCCGGGCGAAGATCTCCTGCTTGACGCCGAGGTCGTCCGGCACGGCTTCGACGACGAGATCGACGTCGGCGAGTTGCTCCCACGCGGTCGACCGGGCGAACTGCTCCCACGCGGTCGACCGGGCGAGCCGGTCGGAGCCGTCCTCTGCGGGGGTCACCGAGACGACGTCGAATCCGCCCCGGCGAAAGACCTCGACCAGTCCGGCGGCCGTCGCGCCGGAACCCACCACCCCGACGGTACGGACGGTGGCGCGTGCGCCGTCGGCGTCCGGTGCGGCCGACGTGGCCGGCACGCCGTCGGCGGCCGGCGTCCGGTCGTCGGGCACCACCACCGCCGAGCCAGGGCGTTCGTAGGTATAGAAGCCCTCACCGGACTTGCGTCCGAGCATTCCGGCGGTGACCATCTGCCGGAGCAGCGGTGCCGGAGCGTGTCGGCGGTCCCGCCCACCCCGGCGGTACATCGTGTCGAGGATCTCGTACGCGGTGTCCAGGCCGATGAGGTCGAGCAGCGCGAACGGCCCCATCGGCAGCCCACACCCCAGCCGTACGGCGAGGTCGACGTCCTCCCGGGAGGCGTACCCGGCCTCGACCATGCCCACCGCCTGGTTGAGATAGCCGAACAGCAGCGCGTTGGCGACGAACCCGGCCCGGTCGCCGATCGTCACGCCGACCTTGCCCAGCCGGGCGCAGAGCGCTTCGACGTCGTGGACGACACCGGGTGCGGTGACCACGGTGCGGACCACCTCGACCAGCTTCATCACCGGGGCGGGGTTGAAGAAGTGCAGCCCGATCACCTGGTCCGGTCGGCGGGTGGCGACCGAGATCTCGGTGACGCTCAGCGACGAGGTGTTGGTGGCGAGGATCGCGGCGGGCTTGCACACCTGGTCGAGCTCGGTGAAGATCCGCCGCTTGAGGTCGAGTCGCTCGGGTACCGCCTCGACGACGAGGTCGACGTCGCCCAGCGCGTCGAGCCCGACCGCGAAGGTGACCCGGGAGTGCAGCGCGTCCCGGTCGGTGGGGCTCAATTTGCCTCGGGTGACCGCGCGATCGGTGGAGGTGGTGAGGTTGCCCCGGCCCCGGTCCAGGGCCGAATTGCTGATCTCCACGGCCACGACCGACACCCCGTTACGGGCGAAGACCTCGACGATCCCGGCGCCCATGGTGCCGAGTCCCACCACACCGACCGTGTCGAAATCCCGGCTCACGTCCGCCTCCGTCTCCTACCAGGCCTGGTCGCCGGCACCGACCGTCCGGCAGATAACGCGGGCCGGCCGACGCAGGGGCAGGGCCGGCGGATGGACGCGCGCCGGCCACCGCGCCACCGTACAAGTCGACGGCGGCGCGGCCCTACGCGCGTCCACTCGGCGCGGCTTCGGAGCGGCTTCGGAGCGGCTTCGGAGCGGCTCACGCCAGCGTGGTCAGGCGAGTACCACCACCAGCCAGGCCAGCCAGCCCACCAGGAACACCCCGATCAGACCGGCCATCAGGGCCAGACTCGGTCGGCGCCGGGGCCGCATGGCCTGGGTCGGCTCGCCCAGGGCGGCGTGCAGCGGCGACCGCATGCCGGTGGTCGGCCGGACCGGAGCACTCGGCAGCGCCGCCATCGAGCGCGGGATCCGGGTGCCGACCGGATCGGTCAGGGCCGAGGCCGGATCGTAGAAGCAGAGTTCGGCCCCCCCGAGCCGAATCCGGTCCCCGTCGCGCAGTTCGGTCGGTCGGTCTATCCGGGAATCATTGACCCAGGTGCCGTTGGTCGATTCCTGGTCGGTGAGGATCGCCCGGCCGTCCGCGACGTCGATCACCGCGTGACACCGGCTGACCTTGATGTCGTTGATCTGGATGTCCAGATCCGCGTCACGGCCGATGACCCGACTGCCCGGAGACAACCGGTAGCTCGCGCCGGGCGTGGGGCCGCTGATCATCTGCAGAAGTGGCAACAGCGACTGGTGTTCGGACATGTGCTGGTATGACGCCTTCCCCCCTCGGTGGCGACGCACGTCGCGTCACCCGATGCAGCCTGCCATCGTGCGCGGGTGGACCGACACGGTCCCTCGTCCGGTGTTGCCCGCCAGGCGGGGCAGGAGTGCGCCACCGGTTCGTCGGCCCCCCGACGCCGACCGGACACGTGCGCCGACACCACGCGGTCAAGCATGCCAATACATTGCCATGAATCGAAGTCTTGCTACCCGCAAGTATTTCTCGTGTCTAGACTTCGGACCACGATGCCACGAACCGACCCGCCCGACCCAGCCGGCCCCATCCCGCCCGGGCGGCCCACACCCACGGTCGACGAGACCTCGATCGCCGTCAGGAGCTTCGACCAAATGACCGCCGTACACGTCCCCGGCCAACCGGTGATCGACGCCGGCGTCCTCGTCTCGACCAATCCGGCGACCGGCACCGAAGCGGGCCGGTTCCCGGTGGCCGACGCCGATCAGGTGTCCGCCACGGTCGCCGCCGCCCGCACCGCCAGCCGCTGGTGGGTGGGGCTGGGCCAGGCCGGACGTCGGGACCGGCTGCTGGCCTGGCGTCGGTCGCTGGCCAACCGGATGACCGAACTGGCCGACCTGATCCACCGCGAGGGCGGCAAGCCGGTCGCGGACGGCGTCGTCGAAGTGGCGGCGGCCGTCGAGCACATCGACTGGGCCGCGCACAACGCCAAACGGGTGCTCGGTCCGCGCCGTACCCGCACCCGGCTGGTCACCGCCGAGTTCAGCGGTCACCTGGAGTACCAGCCGCTCGGCGTCGTCGCGGTCATCGGACCGTGGAACTACCCGGTGGTCACCCCGGTCGGCTCGATCGCGTACGCCCTGGCCGCCGGCAACAGCGTCGTCTTCAAACCCAGCGAGTACACCCCGACGGTCGGCCAGTGGCTGGTCGACACCTTCGCCGAGGTGGTGCCGGAGCATCCCGTACTCGGGATCGTGCACGGTCTCGGCGACGTCGGCGCCGCGCTCTGCCGGGCCGGCGTCGACAAGGTCGCGTTCACCGGCTCGCCCCGTACCGGCCGCGCGGTGATGGCGGCCTGCGCCGAGACGCTCACCCCGGTGCTGATCGAGGCCGGCGGCAAGGACGCGATGATCGTCGACGACGACGCGGACGTCGACGCGGCGGCCGACGCCTGCGTCTGGGGCGCGATGACCAACGCCGGGCAGAGCTGCATCGGCATCGAGCGGGTGTACGCCCTGGCCCCGGTGCACGACGCGTTCGTCGCCGCCGTGGTCGACCGGGCCAGCCGGCTGACCGTCGGTGCCGCGCCGACCGACGACATCGGTCCGATCACCATGCCTGACCAGATCGCGATCATCCGGCGACACATCGACGACGCCCTGGCCCGTGGCGGACGGGCGGTGCTCGGCGGCCCGGCGGCGGTACAGCCGCCGTACGTGCGTCCGACGGTGCTGGTCGACGTGCCGGCGGACGCGGCCGCCGTCCGCGAGGAGACCTTCGGACCCACGGTCGTCATCAACCGGGTCGACGGCATCGACGAGGCCCTGGCCCGGACCAACGACAGCCGGTACGGCCTGGGTGGCTCGGTGTTCGGCCGACGCCGGGCGGTCCCGGTGGCCCGCCGGATGCGCACCGGAATGACCTCGATCAACTCGGCGCTGACCTTCGTCGGATTCGGCGCGTTGCCGTTCGGCGGGATCGGCGAGTCCGGCTTCGGTCGGATCCACGGCGACGACGGTCTGCGGGAGTTCGCCCGAGCCAAGGCGATCACCCAGCGCCGGGCACCGTCCGTGCTGCCGACGATGACGTTCCGGCGTACGCCGGCCGACGTGGCCCGGATCGTCACGGCGATCCGGCTACGCTACGGACGGCGCTAGCCGGGCCGGGCGCCGATCCCATCTGCCGGCACAGCGACCGACGGATCGGCACCGGGACCGCGGATCGGCACAGCGGGCGACAGATCAGAACAGGGTGAGTTCGTCGCGTTCGATGCCCCGCAGCTTGTCGTAGTCGACGACCACGCAGCGGATGCCCCGGTCCTCGGCGAGCACCCTGGCCTGCGGCTTGATCTCCTGCGCGGCGAAGATGCCGCGCACCGGGGAGAGCAGCGGATCCCGGTTGAGCAGTTCCAGATAGCGGGTGAGCTGTTCCACGCCGTCGATCTCGCCCCGTCGTTTCACCTCGATGGCGACCGTCGCCGACCCGTCCCGGCAGAGCAGGTCCACCGGCCCGATCGCCGTCATGTACTCGCGGCGCACCAGGGTGAACTCGTCGCCGAAGGTACCCGGGTTGGCGGCGAGCAGCTCCTGCAGGTGCGCCTCCACCCCGTCCTTGCGCAGGCCGGGGTCGACGCCGAGGTCGTACGAGGTGTCCTGGAAGATCTCCTCCAGCGTGATCCGCAGCTCCTCGCCGGCCTTGTTGACCACCCGCCACACACCCGGCGCCTCTTCCAACCGGCACGGCGGGCTCATCCAGTTCAACGGCTTGTACGCCCGGTCGTCGGCGTGGATCGAGACCGACCCGTCCGCCTTGACCATCAGCAACCGGGTCGCCGTCGGCAGATGCGCCGAGAGTCGACCGACGTAGTCCACCGAGCATCGCGCAATCACCAGCCGCACCCGACGAGGGTAGCGGCAGCGGGGTACGGGTGCCGCGCGGGGCTGGCGCGCCGGTGCCATCCTGGATCACGTGTTCGAACTGCTGACCGGGACCGGGCTGGCCGCCTCCGCGGGGCTCAACGCGTACATTCCGCTGCTGACCGTGGGGCTGTTGGCCCGCTACACCAGTCTGATCACGCCGCCCGACGGGTGGCAGTGGATCAGCAACGGCTGGGTGCTGGCCATCCTGGCCGGGCTGCTCGCCGTCGAGCTGGTCGCCGACAAGGTGCCGGTGGTGGACCACGTCAACGACGTGGTGCAGACGGTGGTCCGCCCGACCGCCGGTGGGTTGGCGTTCGGCGCCGGATCGTCGTCGGAGACGGTGACCGTCACCGACCCGGGTGAGTTCTTCACCTCGAACCAGTGGATACCGGTGCTGGTCGGGGTGCTGATCGCGCTCGGAGTGCATGGTCTCAAGGCCACCGCCCGACCGGTGATCAACACGGCGACCGCCGGCACCGGTGCTCCGGTGGCGAGCACCGCGGAGGACGTCGCCAGCGTGGTGATGTCGGTGGTGGCCATCCTGCTGCCCGTACTGGTGCTGGTCTTCCTGGCCGTGCTGGTGATCGGCGGGCCGTTGCTGATCCGCCGGGCGCGGGCCCGCCGCCGGGAACGCAAAGCCGCCCGGGCCGCCGGATACCGGGTCTGACCGATATCAGGTCGAACGGGGCATCCGCGACAGGCTGAACGCGTCGAAGCCCGGCACCGAACGGCCGGAACGCGAGCACCCGTTCACCAACGGCGCGCCGCGCCTGCGACGATTTCCGCTGTGGGTTCACGTTGGACGGGACTGGCGGTGGCGACAGCGGTCGCCGTACTCGGCGTCGGGGCGATCGTCGTCGGCCTGGTCACCCACGAAGACGGGCTGTCGGTGCCGGCCTCGGCCGTGGCCGGCACCGTCGATCCGGCGGCGGCGTCGACCGGTGGTCCGGGCACCGACGGCGGTACGCCGCCCGGCCCGTCGCCCGCCTCGTCACCGAGCCCCGCTCCCCCGGACCGCCCCACCGACCGGCCCGGTGCGACCCGGCCCGGTACCCGCCCGCCCGTGGTGGACCACGGACCGCGCGGCGGTGACCTGGTCGCGTTGACCTTCGACGCCGACATGACCGAAGGGATGCGCTACAGCCTGCGCAGCGGCGAGGTGCGCTCGTACGCCAACCTGGCCATCGTCGAACTGCTGGAACGCGAGCAGGTGCCGGCGACGTTCTTCCTGACCGGGATGTGGGTCGAGGAGTATCCGGACCTGACCCGCCGGCTGGCCGGCAACCCCCGCTTCGAACTCGCCAACCATACGTACGACCACTCGGCGTTCACCGCCGACTGCTACGGGCTTCCGCAGCTGCCGGCGAACGCGATGACAGCCGACGTGGCGAAGACGTTCGAGGTGATCGAGCCGTACGGCGGACGGCAGACCCGCTACTTCCGGTTCCCCGGGCTGTGCCACGACGGGGCGGCGCTGGCCGCGCTGGCCCCGCTGGGCGTGACCGTGGTGGACGGCGACGTGATCAGCGGCGACCCGTTCGCCACCGCCTGGCAGCCGATCGTCGACGCGGTGCTGTCCCGGGTGCAGCCGGGTTCGGTGGTGGTCCTGCACGTCACCGAGGCCAACGCCGCCATGACCGACGAGGCGTTGCCGCACATCCTCGCCGGTCTGCGCGACCGTGGCCTGACCCCGGCGACCCTGTCCGAGGTCCTCGCCGGATAGCGGCCGCAGGTTCGTTCGCGACGCCGGGGGGTCGCACTGAGCGGCACCGTCGGTCACCGCCAGCGGAACCAGCGAGCGGCCAGCGCCCCGACGGCCGTCAGGTAGGCCGCCATCACCAGCAGGTGCAGCGGGCGAACCGGATCGCCGGCCCAGCTGGCCTGCATGGCCTGGCTCAGCGCACCCAACGGGGTGAGGTCGCTGATCCGGCGGATCGCCTCGGGCATCATCGGCCCCGGCGTCCAGACCCCGGCGAAGAACAGCATCGGGAAGTAGACCAGCATGCTGATGGCGTTCGCCGCCCGGCCGGTCGGCACCAGGGCCGCGATCAGCAACCCGACGGCGAAGGTGGCCGCCGCGCCGAGCAGAAAGACACCGAGAAAACCCAACGGACGCTCCGGCAGTGGCACCCGGAACACGACGGCCGCCGCCGCGACGGCCAGACCGACCGCGACGGTGGTAGCGGCGGTGGAGACCAGCAGCTGGGCGCCGAGCAGCTTCTCCGGGCGTACCGGGGTGGTGGCCATCCGGCGCAGCACGCCCCGCTCGCGGTAGGCGGCCATCGTCGTGGGCAGCGCGTTGATCGCGATGGTGGCGACCGCCAGCGCCACCACCACCGGCAGGTAGAAGTCGATCGGGCGCAGGCCGGCGAGCTCCGCCACCGGGGTACGGAAACCGGGCATCACCCCGCCCAGCACGACGATGAGCAGCATCGGGAAGGCCAGTGCCATCACCACGGCCGCCGGATCCCGCAGGAACAGCTTGGCCTCCATCACGGTGAGCCGACCCAGCGCGGTCATCGGGCACCTCCGGTGAGCGCCAGGAAGGCGTCGTCCAACGTAGCCTGGTGCAGGCGTAGCTCGCGCGGCGTGACCCCATGCCGGGACAGCGCCGCGGCGACGGCGAAGAACAGCTCCGCGCCGCCTTCGACGACGACCTCACGTCCGTCGACGGTCGCCGACGTGACCTGCGGCAGCGCGGTGAGCAGGGCGAGGTCCAGTGGTCGGTCCGCGACGAACCGGATCCGTTGCCCGGCGTCGACGCCGGCGGCCAGCCCGGCCGGGGTGTCCACGGCGACCACCCGACCGGCGTCGATGACCGCGACCCGGTCACAGAGCCGTTCCGCCTCCTCCATCAGGTGGGTGACCAGGACCAGGGTGACACCCCGGTTGCGGACCGACTCGATCAGCGACCAGGTGTCGCGGCGGGCCGCCGGGTCCAGTCCGGTGGTGAGTTCGTCGAGGAACGCCACCTTCGGGTCGCCGACCAGGGCGAGCGCCACCGACAGACGCTGCTTCTGCCCGCCGGAGAGCTGGCCGAACCGGGCGTCGTGCCGGGCCGACAGGCCGAGCAGGTCGAGCAGTTCCCGCCAGTCGGCGGGCTGCCGGTAGAAGGAGCTGTAGAGCTCCAAGGCCTCCCAGACCTTCATCCGCTCCGGCAGTTGGCTCTCCTGCAGCTGGGCGCCGAGCCGCTGGCGCAGTCGGGCACCGTCGCGCTGCGGGTCCAGGCCGAGCACCCGTACGCTGCCCCGGTCCGGCCGGCGCAACCCGAGCGCGCACTCCACAGTGGTGGTCTTGCCGGCACCGTTGCGGCCGAGGATGCCGAAGATCTCTCCTTCGTCGACGGTGAACGACACGTCGTCCACCGCGACCAGGTCGCCGTACCGCTTGTGCAGGTGTTCGACGTCGATGACGGGCATGGTTCCCCCTCAGCCGGTGATCTTCTTGATCGGCAGTCGCCGGACCAACGCCCAGGTGACGGCGCTGGCGACCGCCAGCGCGGCCAGCGCGGCCAGGGTGCCGGTGCCGAGGTGTGCCTCGTCGCCGAGGCCGAGCAGCCGACCGAACGCCACCCCGGTCCATTCGGTACGGAACGCGAGCTCGACGACGAACGCCGGCAACAGAGTCAGCGGCAGCAGCAGCGTCGCCCACCAGGGATTGAGCACGTGGTAGGCGATCGCGCAGAGCGCTCCGGCGGCTGTGTAGCCGACGTTGACCAGCCCGTACTCCAGCCAGAGCGCGGCGACCTCGCCCGCCGAGCCGACCGGATACGGCTCGGTCAGCCCGCCGAGTAGGCCGAAGGCGTCGAACGTGAGGTACTCGACGCCGAAACCGACCGTCGTGACGGCGGCGAAGCCCACGGCGTACGGCAGCAGGAAACCCCAGGAACCGATCAGCGCGTCCCGTCGGGTGACGCCCTGGGCGACGAACATCGGCAGGTAGGCGCCGAGAGCGGTGACGCCGAAGACGAAGGTGAACCAGCGCGGGGCCTGCAGGCCCATGTTCTGCCACATGCTGGCCTCGACGGTGCCGAATCGCGCGATCAGGCCGATCACCACGGCCCAGACCAGGTAGAGGATCGCCCAATAGGCGCCGGCCAGCGGCAACGACCGGCGCAGCAACGTCCGGCAGACCTTCCACGCGGGGGCGCTCATCGCCGTACCTCCTTGATGTCTGCCGCGCCGTCAGCGGTGAGGTGCACGAACAGGTCCTGCAGCCCGATCGGGCCGAGCTCCAACCCGGTGGTACGGGCGGCGGCCCGGTCGCCGTCGTCGACGGTGCCGAAAATGGTGGTGGAGCGGGTGCCGCCGAGCTGCTGGCTGCCGAGAACGGTGCGCCCGGCGACGAACGCGTCGACGGCGGCGGCCGGGCCGGTCACCGTGGTCCCCCGGGCGCGTAGGGTCTCGGTCTCCTCGTGGGCGACCAGCCGGCCCCGGTGCAGGATGACCACTTCCTCGAACAGCGAGCCGACCTCTTCGATGAGGTGGGTGGAGAGCACGATGGTGCGCGGGTGGGCCAGGTAGTCGGCCAGCACTTCGTCGTAGAAGGCGTACCGGCTGGGGGCGTCGAGGCCGAGGTAGGCCTCGTCGAAGATGGTCAGTGGTGCTCGGGCAGCCAGTCCGAGGGTGACGCTGAGGGCGGATTTCATGCCCCGGCTCAGTCCGTTGAGCCGTTTGCGCATCGGCAGGTCAAACCGTTCGACCAGGCGCTTGGCGTAGTCGGCGTCCCAGTTGGGCCGCAGCGTCGCGGCAAGGTCCAGGATGCAGCCGACCCGGTCGGTGTCCTGGGCGTCGACCCGGTCGCGAACGAACGCGATCTGCGACATGATCGCCGCGTTCTCGTACGGGTCGGCGCCGCCGATCCGGACGGTCCCGCTGGTGGCGCGGCGGAAGGCGGACAGTACGGCGAGCAGGCTGGTCTTGCCGGAGCCGTTGCGCCCGAGCAGGCCGTAGATCTTGCCGGGGGCGAGGGTGAGGTCGAGCGAGTCGACGGCGATCGTGTCGCCGTAGCGGATCGTGAGGTCGCGGGTTTCGATGCCCAGGCCGGTCATTGCGGTGCCTCCCCGGTCTGCTGGATGTTGGTGCCTGACTGCTGGATGCGGGCGACGATCTCGGTCACCGGGATGCCGATGATCCGGGCTTCGGCGAGCATCGGGTCGACGACCTCGGTGAAGAACCGGTCGCGGCGCTGGCCGCGCAGGGTCTCGCGGGCGTCAGGGCTGACGAACATGCCGATGCCGCGCTTCTTGAACAGCACGCCTTCGTCGATGAGCTGGTGGAAGCCCTTGGCGGCGGTGGCGGGGTTGATGCGGTAGTAGCTGGCGTACTGGTTGGTGGACATGACCTGCTCGCCCTCCTGCAGCGCCCCGCTCAGGATGTCGTTTTTGATCTTGTCGGCTATCTGCTGATAGATCGGACTTCGATCATCGAACACGGGAGCACCTCTGGTTCATTGGTTCGTTACTCGTGTAATGAACCGTAGCACCGACGAACCCCGGCGGTCCAGCCGGTCAGCGGCGTCTGTCACCACCGCGACACCCCGGCGCGGACGCTCCCCCGGCAGGGGGATAGTTGACGCCATGAGCGACGAGGCGGCGTCCGCGCCGGCGATCGAGGTACGCGGGCTGCGCAAGGCGTACGGCGGATCCCCGGCGGTGGACGGGGTCGACCTGACCGTGCGACGCGGCGAGGTCTTCGCCCTGCTCGGCCCGAACGGCGCCGGCAAGACCACCACCGTGGAAATCCTGGAGGGCTACCGCCGCCGCGACGCCGGCGAGGTCCGGGTGCTCGGCGTCGACCCCGACCCGGGTACGCCGCAGTGGCGCTCCCGGATCGGCATCGTCCTGCAGGGCACCGGCGAGTTCGACGAACTGACCGTCGGCGAGGTCGTCGCGCACTTCGCCGCCTTCTATCCGGCCCCGGCCGACCCGGCGGCGGTGATCGAGCGAGTCGGACTCTCCGCCAAGGCCAAGGCCCGCACCCACACCCTCTCCGGCGGACAGAAACGCCGCCTCGACGTGGCGCTGGGCATCGTCGGCCGCCCCGAACTGCTCTTCCTCGACGAGCCGACCACCGGCTTCGACCCCGAGGCGCGACGGGAATTCTGGGAGTTGATCCGGTCACTCGCCGGTGCCGGCACCACGATCCTGCTGACCACCCACTACCTCGACGAGGCCGAAGCCCTCGCCGACCGGGTCGGCGTGATCGCCGCCGGTCGACTCGTCGAGATCGCACCCCCGGCCGAGCTCGGCGGGCGACGCGACGCCCTGGCCACCGTTTCCTGGCGTACCGCCGACGGGACTGCACATCACGAGGAGAGTGCGACGCCGACGGCGCTGGTCGCCGACCTCGCCGCGCGCTTCGACGGCGAGGTCCCCGGCCTGACCGTCACCCGGCCGACGCTGGAAGACGTCTACCTGCGGATGATCGGACACAAATGAGCACGACGGCCGCCCCCACCACCCCTGCCGCTCCCGCCGGTACGTCGTCGGCCGCCGTCCGGGTCGGCCCCGCGCGGCTCGGGCTGCGACAGGGCCGGCTGGAGATCAAGCAGTTCCTGCGCAGCCGCGAATCGGTGGTCTTCACGATGGCCTTCCCGGTCATCATGATCCTGATCTTCGCGTCGATCTTCACCGGCGAGATCACCGACGGCGTACGGTTCACCCAGTACTTCATCACGGGGATGATCGCCACCGGACTGATGACCGTCGGTTTCCAGAGCCTGGCCATCCAGATCCCGATCGAACGCGACCGGGGCGTACTCAAGCGGCTACGCGGTACGCCGATGCCGAAGTGGGTCTACTTCGCCGGCAAGGTCATCATGGTGGCGGTGATCGGGTTCGCCGAGATGGTGCTGCTGCTGGCGGTGGCGACCCTGCTGTTCGATCTGCAGCTGCCGGACACCGCGGTCAAATGGTTCACCCTGGGCTGGGTGTCGGTGCTCGGCATCACCGCCTGCACGCTCTGCGGCATCGCGTTCTCGTCACTGGCGCGCAGCGGGCGCGGCGCCTCGGCGGTGGCTACCCCGGTCTCCCTGGTGCTGCAGTTCACCTCCGGGGTCTTCTTCGTCTTCACCGCGCTGCCCGGCTGGATGCAGCAGATCGCCGCACTGTTTCCGCTCAAGTGGATGTGTCAGGGGCTGCGGTCGGTGTTCCTGCCGGAGTCCTTCGGCACCCAGGAGCCGGGCGGCTCGTTCGAGCTCGGCATGGTCGCGCTGGTGCTCGGCGTCTGGTGCGTCATCGGCCTGGTGCTCTGCCTGACCACGTTCCGCTGGACCACCAAACGCGACGGCTGACCACCGCAACTGCCCTCGATCCCACCTGATCATGCAATTCGGGTGCCCTGGCTGAGCGGGTGAGGCCCCGAGGATCGCGCCGCACCTGCACCCGGCTACCAGCGAGATCAGTCCTCGCGCTGGCGCGACGCTGGCGACTGCGCTGGACCCGCCGGCCGTACACCAGGCGTTCAGCCTTGAGCTGGACCTCGAAGTGTGCCCTGGTGGCATAGGGGCACCGGACGGCTGTCAGATCTCGAACTCTGGCTCGTCGTCATCCCTGTCAGGAAGCAACCACCGCTCGCTGGGTTCGACGAAGGTGCCTTTGCCCTGGTGACGCCGGACCAGGCGGCGCGCCTCCAACCGCACGAGAACCATCTTGATGGTCGTGGCTCCGACCGTGTAGCGCTTGCTCATCTCGGCGATCGAGGGCAGCTTCTCCCCTGGCTTGAGCCGGCCGCTGACGATCGCGGCGGCGTAAGCATCAGAAATGCGGACATAGTCGGGCGGCGTAGCCAATTGACATCTCCTTGCACGGCAACCCGATTCGATCACGAGACGCATGACCGCGACAAGGATTCGTTGACTTAGGCGTCTTAGCCGCCTAAGTTGTTCGACGAGCCTCCTTGCACGGCAGCTCGGGGCGCTCACTCCGGTCGGGGCGGTCGGCGAGTCACGCCGTCGAGCGCCCCGACCCCCAGATGTGCCCTGGTCGCCGTACCGCCGAACAAGGCTGCGGCGATTGGCGGCCGGGGTGGCCCCGCCGCAACGGCAACGGGCAGGGCCACCCCATCCACCACCACACCCGAACACCCCCAACGGGAGGACCACGTGATCCGGCAACTCTGGCAACGATGGCGACTCCGCTGGCAACGCCACCGGATGAAGACCAACACCCCGCCAATGGCCCGCCGGCACCGGCGTCCACCGCGTACCCGCCGACATCCACCGCAACCAACGACGCACCGCGTACCGACCGATCCGGCCCTGGCAGATCCGCGCCCACCACTTCCCCACCGTCACCCGCCACGGCCGGGGTCGCGGCCTCGACCCCGGCGAAGTCACCGCCTTCCTCGACCGCGTCGCCCACGACCTCGGCATCCTCTACGCCGAACTCGACCGCACCATCGAACAGAACGACCGCATCAAAGACGCCCTCCGCCGCTGGCAGACCAGCCAGGCCAACGCCGCCCACGCCACCGCCACCACCCGGACCACCATCAACCTGCCCGCCTGGACCGGCGCCGGCGCCGGCACCGGCACCACGTACGGCGCCCACGGAACACCGAGGTGAGGCTCATCCACGTCACCCGTCGATCGAGACGTGGATGAGCCTCACCTCGGCGCGCTCGCGGGCACCGAGCCGGCACGATCAGCGATCGCCTGCCTGACCGTTCGCGTCAATTGCGCGCTTCGCCGGAGTACGTCGTCCGCCGTGAACCGCAACGCGAGCCAACCAGCCTGCTTTGACATCCTCCTCGCCCTAAGGGACGAGGATTCCCTCAACGCTGCGTGTGGAACACGCGGCGTCCGGGTGGGTTACCGCTTCACTGCGCGGTGCCGGGACAAGCCCTGGTCTTACCCGCGCTCGACGGTCGTTGAAGTCCGCCTGTCCGGCGGCCTTGATGTTGATGGCGGCGTTGATGTCCCGGTCGTGGTGACTGCCGCACGGGCAGTCCCACTCCCGGACGTTCAGCGCGATCTTCTCGTTGATCCGGCCGCAGTCGGAGCACATCCGGGTGGACGGGAGCCACCGGTCCACCCGGGCGAAGGTGCGCCCGTACCGCTCCGCCTTGTACTCCAGCATGCGGGTGAAGGCGGCCCAGCCCGCATCGTGCACGGACTTCGCCAGCCGGGTCCGGCCGAGACCAACAACGCACAGGTCCTCGACGTACACCGCTTGGTTGTCACGGATCAACGTCGTGGACAGCTTGTGCTGCCAGTCCCGCCGGGTGTCGGCTACCCGCGCGTGAGCGCGGGCCACCTCGATCACGGCTTTCCTGCGGCGGTTGCTGCCCCTCTGCTTGCGTGAGAGTGCCTGCTGCAACCGCTTGAGCTTGCGGGCCGCGCGGCGCAGGAACTTCGGTGCGGTCACCTTCGTGCCGTCGGACATGACCGCGAAGTGGGTCAGGCCCAGATCGATGCCGATCTCGGAGTCGACCGGCGGCAGCGTCTCGTCCTCGCCGATCCGCACGACGAACGAGGCGAAGTACCGGCCTGCCGTGTCCTTGATCACGGTGACCGAGGTGGGATCCGACGGCAGGCCGCGCGACCAGCGCACCGCAACGTCGCCGATCTTCGGCAGCCGCAGGCGGCCGTTGTCACAGACCTCGAACCGGGAGTTCTTCGTGAACCGGATCGCCTGCCGGTTGTCCTTACGGGACCGGTACCGGGGCGGGGCCACCTTGCGGCCCCGGCGTTTGCCGGACAGCGAGTTGAAGAAATTGCGGTACGCGGTGTTCAGATCGGCGAGGGCCTGCTGCAACACCACGGCCGACACCTCACCCAGCCAGGCCCGGTCCTCGCTGGCCTTGGCCGCTGTGATGACCAACTTCGACAGGTCGCCGTCGGAGATGTACTTCTCGCCCGCCTCGCGGGCCTGCTGACGCAGCCTGAGTCCGTCGTTGAAAACCACCCGGGCACACCCGAACGCCTGCGCCAGCGCGGTGCGCTGGGCGGCGTCCGGGGTGATCCGGTAGTTGTAACGGAGCTGCACGACCATCACTGTATCATGTTGGTTTATGGTCGAACTTCAAGGCATCCGCACCGGCAGGCACTGCACTTTCGCGATGCATGTCCACTTGGTTTTCGTGACGAAGTTCCGGCACAACGTGTTCGCCGACCGGCACCTGACCCGGATGGAGGCGATCATGCGAGACGTGTGCGCCGACTTCGAGGCCGAACTGGTCGAGTTCAACGGCGAGAACAACCACGTCCACCTGCTGGTCAACTTCCCGCCCAAGGTCGCCGTGGCCAGGCTGGTCAACAGCCTCAAAGGGGTCTCCTCGCGCCGCCTCCGGCAGGAGTTCCCCGACCTGGTGCGCCACTACTACCGGGCCAACAAACTCTGGTCCGGCTCGTACTTCGCCGGGTCTGTCGGCGGCGCACCCTTGAGCGTCATCAAGCAGTACATCGAGCAGCAGAACCGTCCCGGTCAAGGCACTGCTCGGGCCTGGCGGCCCTCCCAGCGCGGGCCTTCACCCCCGGACTGAAGGCCGGACCACTGGCCCGCATTCCGGTAGCTGATCATCGGGTGCGGATCAGGCCGCGCCGATTTCGGCAGCGCCAGCTGGACCGCGACCGCCGGTCCGCCTCCCCGCACCAAGGGCAGAAGATCCACCCCCCACAGGTACGCGGCGCTCAGCCCGCAGACCGCAGCGCCCTTCGGCGAGCGGGCAGCGGCAGCGGCGCACCACATGCGGTGGTCGTCAGGCAGGTACGAAGCTTCGTGTACGTAGACGTCCGGAAGGAGGCGACGCCAGGCCGGCCCGTCGAGCATCCGCCAGGTGATCAGGCCGGCCGCCACCGCCGTGCTGCCACGAAACGGGTCGAAGCTCAGCTCGCGTGGGATCTTCGCCGGGCGGGGCACCGGCAGAGTCTGCCCCGCCGTCTCTCCGCCCGCTGTCCGTACGGCGGGTTCCGTCACCGATCCGACAGGCTCCCACCGGTCCGACCCACCCGACCGGACCGGGTGGGTGGGATCAGGTGGGTCGCGCCGAGGTGAGGCTCATCCACGTCACCCGTCGATCGAGACGTGGATGAGCCTCACCTCGGTGCGTTCCTCGGCCCGGATCCCGCCTCATCGCATCACGAAGCGCCGATGGTCAGTAGCTGTAGAAGCCCTGGCCGGTCTTGCGGCCCAGGTCACCGGCGACGACCATGCGCTGCAGCAACTCCGGCGGGAAGAACTTCTCGTCGGCGGTGTCGGTGTAGATGTTGCGGGCCGCGTTGAGCAGCACGTCCGCGCCGGTCAGGTCGGTCGTCGCCAACGGTCCCATGGCGTGCCCGAACCCGAGCTTGCAGGCGGTGTCCAGGTCCTCGGCGGAGACGACGCCCGCCTCGACGAGCTTGACCGCTTCCACCATGAGGGCGGTGAGCAGCCGGGTGGTGACGAAGCCGGCGATGTCCCGGTTGACCACCACACAGGTCTTGCCGATCTCCTCGGCGAACGCCTTCGCGGTGGCCAGTGTCGCGTCCGAGGTCTTGTAGCCGCGAACCAGTTCGCAGAGCTTCATCATCGGCACCGGGGAGAAGAAGTGCGTGCCGACCACCGACTCGGGGCGTTCGGTGACGGCGGCGATCTGGGTCACCGGGATCGCCGACGTGTTGGTGGCCAGGACCGCGTCGGCTTTGCAGATCTTGTCCAGCGCCCGGAACACCTCGTGCTTGATCTCGATCCGCTCGAAGACGGCCTCGACGACGATGTCGGCGTCAGCCGCCGCCTCCAGATCGGTGGTGGTGATGATCCGGCTCAACGCCGCCTCGACGTCGTCGGCGCTGATGGTGCCCTTGGTGGCGAACCGGTCCAGCGAGCGCCGGATGCCGTCGACGCCCCGCGCGGTGGCGGCGTCGTCGAGGTCGCGCATGGTCACCTGCCAGCCGGCCTGGGCCGCGACCTGAGCGATCCCCGACCCCATCAATCCGGCTCCGATCACTGCCAGCCGACCCGCCATCTGCCGCTCCTGTCCACGTCCGAATCCCACCAGATGCCTAGCACCTTAACCGGCGGCACTGAACGATCGCTAACCCGCTAAACCCGCTAAACCGGCTAACCCACTGACCCGCTAACCCGCGCGGACCGTGTTGACCCGCCAGCCCGCCGATAGGCCGGGCCGGCGTCACGTCACATTCGGTACGCCGGCTCCTGAGGCGCGGCGAGTCGTTCGACCTGCACCCCGAGCGAACACAGGTCGGCGACGTAGTTGGGATAGCCCCGGTCGATGTGGTGCACGTGAGAGATCTCGGTGACGCCGTCGGCGCAGAGCCCGGCGATGACCAGACCGGCGCCGGCGCGGATGTCGGTCGCCCGTACCGGCGCACCGGAGAGCCGCTCCCGGCCCCGGACCACGGCGTGATGCCCGTCGGTCTTGATGTCGGCGCCGAGCCGGACCAGCTCGTTGACGAACATGAAACGCCCGTCGAAGATGTTCTCGGTCACCAGCGAGGCACCCTCGCTGACCGAGGCGAGGCCGATCGCCATCGGCAGCAGGTCGGTGGCGAAGCCGGGAAACGGCAAGGTCACCACGTCCACCGCGCGCGGACGGCGGTCCATCCGTACCCGGAAACCGTCGTCGGTGGTGTCGACGGTCCCCCCGGCGGTCGCCACCTTGTCCAAGGCGATCTCCAGAAACGTCGAGCTGACTCCCCGTACGGTCACGTCGCCCTGGGTCATCGCGGCCGCGAACGCCCAGGTTCCGCCGACGATCCGGTCCCCGATGGTGGCATGGCGCACCGGACGCAGCTCGGGTACGCCCTCGATGCGCAGAGTCGCGCTGCCCGCCCCGTCGATCTGCGCACCCATCTGGTTGAGCATCGTGCAGATGTCGACGATCTCCGGTTCCCGGGCCGCGTTGTCGATCTCGGTCACCCCGTCGGCCAGCACCGCGGCCATCACCAGGTTCTCGGTCGCGCCGACGCTCGGGAAGTCCAACCAGATGGTCGCCCCGTGCAGCCCACGCGGCGCGGAGGCAATGACGAACCCGTGCTCGTTGGCGATGTCGGCACCCATCCTGGCCAGTCCGGCCACATGCATGTCCAGACCCCGCGAGCCGATCGCGTCGCCGCCGGGATGGGCGACCCGCACCTGCCCGCACCGGGCCAGCAACGGCCCGAGCACGCAGATCGAGGCGCGCAGCCGCCGTACGAGGTCGTAGTCGGCTTCGCAGCCGGGCATCGGCGGCACGTCGATGGTCACCGTGCTGGCCCGGGACACCGGCAGGGAGTCCGGGACCGGGGAGACCGTCGGCGACGCGGGGACCGGATCCGACTCGGCGGCGAAGGTCACCTCGCAGCCGAGTCGCCGCAGCACCTCACCCATGATCGCGATGTCGGTGATCCGGGGAACGTTGCTGATCACCGTACGGCCCGGGGCCAGCAACGCGGCCGCCATCAGCTTCAACGCGGAGTTCTTCGCGCCTTCGACCGGCACCGAACCGGCCAGCCGGGCACCGCCGACGACCCGGATCACGTCCATCTCGGTCGGGGTGGCCGGGGTCAGTTCCGGCTCACCGGCCACGGCGTCGGTCAGTGCCGGACGCGCCTCGGCACGCGCCTCGTCGGTGTCCGATGCCACGCCGCCGATGCCGGCGCGGCTGGTCGTCCGTACCCTGTCACTCATGGCCGTCCACCTCACCCGCATCTACACCAAGGCCGGCGACACCGGCACGACCAGGCTGAGCAACAACGAGCAGGTCGCCAAGACCGACCCCCGGATCTGCGCGTACGCCGACGTGGACGAGTGCAACGCCGCCATCGGGGTGGCGATCGCGCTCGGCGGACTCGACGAGCCGCTGACCACGGTCCTGGCCCGCATCCAGAACGACCTGTTCGACGTCGGCGCCGATCTGGCCACACCGATCGAGCCGGACCCCGCGTACCCGCCGCTGCGGGTGACCGAGGAGTACGTCACCCGGCTGGAAGGCTGGTGTGACGAGTACAACTCGCGGCTGGCCAAGCTCGACTCCTTCGTTCTGCCCGGCGGCACCTCGGGCGCCGCACTCCTGCACGTGGCACGGACCGTGGCTCGGCGGGCCGAGCGCGCGGCGTGGGCACTCGTGTCCGCCGATCAGCAGCGAACCAGTACCCTTCCGGCAAAGTATCTCAATCGTCTCTCGGATTTGCTGTTCATCCTGGCGAGAACGGCGAACCCGGGCGGCGATGTGCTGTGGGTACCCGGTGGGGGCCGCTGACCTTGGGCGGTGTGCACCACATCGAGCTCTGGGTGCCTGATCTGGCCGGTTCGGAGCCGGGCTGGTCCTGGCTGCTGACCGAGCTCGGCTGGCAGCCGTACCAGCGGTGGCCGGCCGGCCGGTCGTGGCGCCACGGCGACACCTACCTGGTGCTGGAGCAGTCGCCGGCGCTGACCGCCGACGTCCACGACCGGTGCGCGCCGGGGCTCAACCACCTGGCGTTGCACGCCGGGCCCCGGCGGCGGGTGGACGAGCTGGTCGCGGCCGCGCCGGACCACGGGTGGTCCCTGTTGTTCGCCGACCGGCATCCGTACGCGGGCGGGCCGGACACCTACGCCGGCTATCTGACCGACCGGTACGGCTACGAGGTCGAACTCGTAGCCGACGAGTGATCGGCGCTGCCGACCGACCGGTGATCGGCGCTCAGGCCGCCAGCCGGCGGGAGTCCTCCCCCGGCAGGCTCGCCTCCAGCCACGAGCTGAACCCGGTCACCGTGATCTCGGCCATGGCGATCTCGACCGGCGCGTGGTGGCTGGTGCAGCGCAGGATCACCCAGTCGTGCGGCAACGCCAGCCGCTCCTGGCCACGTGGGCTGCGGCGGCTCTCCACCGCCAGCCCACGGCGGGACAGCACTCGTTTGGGACGCAGCGCGAAGCTGAACAGTCGATACCAGCGCAGCTCGTCACCGACGAACCGGCCGAATCCGGGTGACCAGCCTCGGCCATCGACGATGGTGTTGACCCGGAAGCTGAGTTTGATGGTGCCACGTACCCGGGCCATCAGTGCCCGCCGGACGATCAGCGTCGCGATCGCGGCGAGCAGGACGAGGACGCCGATCCCGAACCAGTGCAGGGTCGACATCGACGCCGCCGCTCAGTGGCCGGACGCGGTGGCGGGTGCGGCCGGAGTGGCTTCCTCGGCGAGGATCGTCACGCCGTCGGTGGTCACGGAGAGAAATCCGCCAGCGACGTCGTAGGCGACCTGTTGCCGGTCAGGCAGCGTGATCCGCACCTGACCCGGCTCGGCGAGCTGACCGAGCATCGGCGCGTGGCCGGGCAGAACGCCGAGTTCGCCCTCGGTGGTCCGGGCGATGACCATCTCGGCCTCACCGGACCAGACCATCTGCTCGACGGCGACGAGTTCGACGTGCAGTTGCTTTGCCAACGCGGTCTCCTTTGGTGGCGGGGACGTCTACGAGTCTAGTCGGGGCGGACGTCCTGACCAGAGCCGGGTGCCGGCCACAGCCGGTCACTGTGCGCGATCGACCAGTTCGGGACGGGTCGCCACGAACTGGTCGAGAGTTCCGTCGCGCAGCGCCGCGAGGCAGTCGTCGGCGGCGGCGGTGAACTGCTCGCCGAGATACGCGCCGTCACCGCCGGTGACGGCAACGCCGGGCAGGTCCAACGGGACGATGCGGTCGCCGCGAATCCGCCGTAACCCCACGGCGAGGTCGAGCAGCGACCGACCCCGGGTGTCCACCACCATCGCAGGGCCGGCGGCGTCCAGCACGGCGGTCAGCCGCCCCGGGTCGGTGACCAGTTCCCGGGTCATCACCTGCTCGGCGAGAGCCCGGACCAGTTGTCGCTGATGTCGCTGCCGGCCGTAGTCACCGTCCGGCAGGCTTTCCCGCTGCCGGACGTAGTCCAGCGCCTGCCAGCCGGAGAGCACCTGCTCCCCCTGCTGATACTCGGCCTGCGGGCCGATGTAGCCGGGACCGTCCGGATTGGCGGGACGCGGCCGGCCGTCGGGTTGCCGGTGCGCGGAGCGCACGTCGGCGTCGATGCGCAGCCGTACGCCGCCGATCGCGTCGACCAGCCGCTCCAGTCCGGCGAAGTTGACGATCACCCCGGCGTCGAATCGGTCGACACCGGTACGGGCGGCGACAGTCGCGGCGAGCAGTTGGAAACCCGGCACCGGGTCGGGCAGTTCGACACCGGGCACCCGGCTGCCGTACGCCATCGCCGCGTTGATCCGGTCGACACCGCCGGGATAGTCGCTGATCCCGAAGGCCGGGATGTCCACCAGCAGGTCGCGGGGCAGCGAGAGCAGGTACGCCCGGTCGAGTCCGGCCGGTACGTGCACCACCAGCACCGTGTCCGCTCGGGGTACCCGGTGCGCCTGGTTCTCGGGTCGGTCGATGCCGACCAGCAGCAGGTTCACCGGCCCGGTCAGCGGGTCGTCCTGCACGGCCGTTTCGCCGCCGTCGCCGAACAGGTCCGCCGTGGGCACCGAGGTGACGGCCCGGTCCACGACGGTCCGGCTCAACAGCACCACCGAGCCCGCCACCAGCAGCAACCCGACGAGTACGGCGACCAGCGCCCGGCGTTCCGGGCGGTTCAGTCGTGGTCGTCGGTTGCCGGGCTCGTTCGACTCCGCCATTGACCCCGCCCCCGTCCGCCGCAGAGCCAGCCGGGTACCCGGCAGCGGCGGGCGCAAACGGCCGCCGGGGATGACCCGACACGGCCTGCCGGGGTGACCGGCCTGCCGGGGTGACCGGCCTGCCAGGGTCACCGGGGAGGCCGGGGTGCCGGTGACCGGGGAGAAACGACGACCGCCCCGCCGGATCGGCGGGGCGGTCGTGACGTGGTGCCGGCGGCTGGCGCGCCGTCGTCAGCCCTTCTTCCAGGCCGACGGCTGACGCCGTCGTCAGCCCTTCATCAGCTCGCGGGCGTTGCGCTCCAGGTCATCGAGCCCACCGCACATGAAGAAGGCCTGCTCGGGGAAGTGGTCGTACTCCCCTTCGCTGATCTTGCGGAATGCCTCGATGGTGTCCTTGACCGGCACGTACGAACCCTTGATGCCGGTGAAGACCTCGGCTGCGAAGGTGTTCTGCGACAGGAACCGCTCGATCCGCCGAGCCCGGGAGACGGTGATCTTGTCTTCCTCGGAGAGCTCTTCCATACCGAGGATGGCGATGATGTCCTGCAGGTCCTTGTACTTCTGCAGGATCCGCTTGACCTCGGAGGCCACCGCGTAGTGCTCCTGGCCGACGAACTCCGGGGCGAGGATCCGCGACGAGGACGCCAGCGGGTCCACCGCCGGGTAGATGCCCTTGTCGGAGATGGACCGCTCCAGGTTGGTGGTGGCGTCCAGGTGGGCGAAGGTGGTGGCCGGCGCCGGGTCGGTGTAGTCGTCGGCGGGCACGTAGATCGCCTGCATCGAGGTGATCGCCTGACCCCGGACCGAGGTGATCCGCTCCTGCAACTCGCCCATCTCGTCGGCCAGGGTGGGCTGGTAACCCACCGCCGACGGCATCCGGCCCAGCAGTGTGGAGACCTCGGAACCGGCCTGGGTGAACCGGAAGATGTTGTCGATGAACAGCAGCACTTCCTGCTTCTGCACGTCGCGGAAGTACTCCGCCATGGTCAGCGCGGCGAGCGCGACCCGCAACCGGGTGCCCGGCGGCTCGTCCATCTGGCCGTAGACCAGCGCGGTCTTGTCGATGACGCCGGACTCGGTCATCTCGTGGATGAGGTCGTTGCCCTCACGGGTCCGCTCACCCACACCGGCGAAGACCGACGTACCACCGAAGTTGTTGGCGACCCGGATGATCATCTCCTGGATGAGCACCGTCTTGCCCACGCCGGCACCGCCGAACAGGCCGATCTTGCCGCCCTTGACGTACGGGGCCAGCAGGTCGAGCACCTTGATGCCGGTCTCCAGCATCTCGGTCTTCGGCTCCAGATCGGCGAACGCCGGCGCCTTCTGGTGAATCGAGCGACGCTCGGTCACCTGCAGCGTCTCACCCTCCGCGAGGTTGAGGCACTCGCCGATGGTGTTGAACACACGGCCCTTGATGCCGTCACCGACCGGCACCATGATCGGCGACCCGGTGTCGCGGACCGTGGCGCCCCTGACCATGCCGTCGGTCGGCTGCATCGAGATGGCCCGGATCACGTTGTCGCCGAGATGCTGGGCGACCTCGAGGGTCAGGGTCCGCTCACCGCCGGCGAGCGCGACGTCCACGTGCAGGGCGTTGAAGATCTCGGGCATCGCGTCGCGCGGGAACTCGGCGTCGACGACCGGGCCGATGACCCGGACCACGCGGCCGGTAGCCGATGCGGTCGCTCCGGTTGCCTGGGTTTCTACAGAGGCAGTCATCACACTTCACTTCCCGCCGCCGCGAGCGCGTTGGCGCCGCCGACGATCTCGCTGATCTCCTGGGTGATCCCGGCCTGACGCGCCGAGTTCATTAGCCGCGTGTACTTCTCGATCATTTCCTCGGCGTTGTCGGTGGCGCTCTTCATCGCTCGCCGCCGAGCGGCCGATTCACTCGCCGCCGATTCGACCAGCGCCGCGTAGATCCGGGTGTTGATGTACTTCGGCAGTAGCGCGTCGAGCAACGCTTCGGCGTTCGGCTCGAACTCGTACGCCGGCAGCACGCCCGCCGCAGCGTCCTTCGGCTTGTCCTTGACCTCCATCGGGCCGAGGATCCGGGGCACCGGGGTCTGGGTCATCAGCGACTTGAACTCGGTGGAGACGATGTGCAACTCGTCCACTCCCAGCACCTGGTCGGCCCCGGCGCCGTCGGTGTCGTCCGCGCCGCGCTGGAACGCGGCGATCAGCGTCTGGCCGACCTCGCGCGCGTCGGCGAAGCCAGGCTGCTCGGAGAAGCCGGTCCAGCTCGCCTCGATCGGCCGGTTACGGAACCGGTAGTACGACACGCCCTTGCGGCCGATGACGTACAGCACCGGTTCCTTGCCGTCTTCCTTCAACCGCGCGATCAGCGACTCGGCGGTCTTGATCGCGTTGGTGCTGTAGCCGCCGGCCAGACCCCGGTCGCTGGTGATCACCAGCACGCCGGCCCGCCGCACCCGTGGGCGCGCGGTCAGCAGCGGGTGGTCGACCGAGGCGTTGGAGGCCAGCGCGGTGAGCACACCGGTGATCGCGTTGGCGTACGGCAGCGAGGCCGCCACCCGCGCCTGGGCCTTGGCGACCCGGCTCGTCGCGACGAGCTCCATCGCCTTGGTGATCTTCTTCATCGACTTCGCCGAGCGGATCCGCTGGCGGAGTACCCGAACCTGCGCTGGCATCCGGAACCGCCTTACTCTTTCTCGGCGTCGGCGTCGGCGACGTACCGGGTGACGCTCTCGCGCTCCTGCTCGCCTTCCAGGGCCTCGGCCGGCGCCTCGTTGATCACCCGCGCCGGATCCTTGGACAGGAACATCTGCTTGAACTTCTCGATCGCACCGTCGAGCGTCGAGGTGATCTCGTCGTCCCAGTTGTGCGCGGCGATCGAGTCCAAGGTGCCCTTGTGGGAGTGCCGCAGGTACTCCAGGAACTCCGCCTCGAAGCGCCGGATGTCACCGACCGGGACGTCGTCGAGCTTGCCCTCGGTGCCGGCCCAGACCGAGACGACCTGCTCCTGCACCGGGAACGGCGAGTAGTTCGCCTGCTTGAGCAGCTCGACCAGGCGGGCGCCACGGTCCAGCTGGTTGCGCGACGCCTTGTCCAGGTCGGAGGCGAGCGCGGAGAACGCCTCCAGCTCGCGGTACTGGGCCAGGTCCAGCCGCAGCCGGCCGGCGACCTTCTTCATCGGCTTGACCTGCGCGGCACCACCGACCCGGGAGACCGACGTACCGACGTTGATCGCCGGCCGCTGGCCCTGGTTGAACAGGTCGGTCTCGAGGAAGATCTGACCGTCGGTGATCGAGATGACGTTTGTCGGGATGAAGGCCGAGATGTCGTTGGCCTTGGTCTCGATGATCGGCAGGCCGGTCATCGAGCCAGCTCCGAGCTCGTCGGAGAGCTTCGCGCAGCGCTCCAGCAGCCGGGAGTGCAGGTAGAAGACGTCACCGGGGTAGGCCTCACGGCCCGGCGGGCGACGCAGCAGCAGCGACACGGCCCGGTACGCCTCGGCCTGCTTGCTCAGGTCGTCGAAGACGATGAGCACGTGCTTGCCGCCGTACATCCAGTGCTGGCCGATCGACGATCCGGTGTACGGCGCGATGTATTTGAAGCCGGCCGGGTCGGAGGCGGGCGAGGCGACGATGGTGGTGTACTCCATCGCGCCGTGCTCCTCCAGCACGCCCTTGATCGAGGCGATGGTGGAGGCCTTCTGCCCGATCGCCACGTAGATGCAGCGCACCTGCTTGGTCGGGTCGCCGGATTCCCAGTTGGCCCGCTGGTTGAGGATCGTGTCCAGCGCGACGGTGGTCTTGCCGGTCTTGCGGTCGCCGATGATCAGCTGCCGCTGGCCGCGGCCGATCGGGGTCATGGCGTCGATCGCCTTGATACCGGTCTGCAGCGGCTCGTGCACCGACTGCCGGGCCATCACGTTCGGCGCCTGCAGCTCCAGCTCGCGGAAGCCCTCGTTGGCGATCTCGCCGAGGCCGTCGATCGGCTCGCCGAGCGCGCTGACCACCCGGCCGAGGAAGGCGTCGCCGACCGGTACGGAGAGCACCCGGCCGGTGCGCTTGACGCGCTGCCCTTCCTCGATGCCGGCGTAGTCGCCCAGCACGACCACACCGATGTCGCGTACGTCGAGGTTGAGCGCCACGCCCAGCGTGCCGTCCTCGAATTCCAACAGTTCGTTCGCCATCGCCGAGGGCAGGCCCTCGACGTGGGCGATGCCGTCCCCGGCGTCCGCCACGGTGCCGACCTCTTCGCGAGACAGCTCCGGCGTGTAGGAGGAGACGTAGCTTTCTAGTGCGCCACGGATCTCGTCCGACGAGATGGTCAGCTCGGCCATCCTCTGCTTCCTCTATGTCTAGTGGCCGGGACGAGCCCGGACGGCATGGACTGGATCAGCGCCCGGCGAGCGCCTTACGGGTGTCGATGAGGCGGCGGCGCACGGTGCCGTCGTACAGGTCGGAGCCGATCCGTACGCTCATCCCGCCGAGTACGGCAGGGTCGACCGTCAACTTGACGGAGACCTCCCGACCGTACATTCCGGCCAGTGTGGTGCCCAACCGTTGCTCCTCGGCCTCGGTCAGCGGTGCGGCGACCGTCACGTGCGCGACCTGTCGGTCCCGCCGCGCCGCGGCCATCTCGACCAGCCGGTTCAACCCGGCCCCGACGGACCGGCCGCCGAAGCCGCGTACCGCCTGCTCGGCCAGGCGTACCGTGGCCGGCAGCGCCTTCCCGGTCAGCAGCGTGCGGACCAGCTCGACCCGCCGGTCGGCCGGCACGGTCACGTCGCCCACCACGGCGCCCAGTTGCGGGTCACCGTCGACGATCTTGGCGAAGCGGAACAGCTCGTCTTCCACCTCGGCCAGCTCGCCAGCGCTCTCGGCCCCGGACAGGGCGGCGTCGACACCGAGTCGTTCGGCGGCGTCGAGCAGCTCCGACGGTGCCGACCAGCGGGCCGCGACGACCGCGCTGAGCAGCTCGACGCCGTCCGCACCGATCTTGCCGGTGAGTAGGCCCCTCAGCAGCCCGATCCGGTCGTCGGCGGGGCGGGCCGGGTCGGCCAGCGCCCGCCGGAGCCGGGGCTGGCGACGCAGCAGGTCGACGACGGAGAGGATCTCGTCGGCCGTGGTGGCGACCGCGTCCGGCGTGGTGCCGGCGACGTAGTCGACCAAGCGGCCGGTCACCGCCGCGTAGGACTCCCGGCTGGTGGCGGACTGCATCAGCGGGCTCCTGTGCTTTCCAGGTCGGCCAGGAACCGCTCGACGGTGCCCTTGCGGCGGGCCTCGTCGGCGAGCGCGTCCCCGACGATCCGACCGGCCAGGTCGACCGCGAGGGTGCCGACCTCGGCCCGGAGCTCACGGATGATGGTCTGCCGCTCGGCCGCGAGCTGTTCCTTGCCGGCCGCGATGATCCGGTCGGACTCCTCCCGCGCCTTGGCGAGGATGTCCTGCCGGATGCCCTCGGCGTCGGCCCGGGCGTCGTCGCGGATCCGCGCCGCGTCGGTACGCGCCTCGGCCAGCTGTGCCTTGTACTGCTCCAGCAGCTGGTTCGCCTCGGCCTGGGCGGCTTCGGCCCGCTTGATGCCGCCCTCGATCGCCTCGACCCGCGCCTGGTACATCGCTTCCATCCGTGGGAACACGAACTTCAGCAGGACGGCGACGAGCAGACCGAAGGCGATCAGACCGACGATGATCTCGGACAGCGGCGGGAGCAGGATGTTCCCGCCCTCTTCCGCGGCTATGTACGTGACGTCTTCGTACATGGACACTTCCCTTCGCCCGGACCGGCGCTCGCGCTGCCGGTCACCGAGTCAGACCACGCCGGTCGTCAGAGCGCGAACGCGAGCACCAGACCGAGCAGGGCCAGCGCCTCGATCACGGCGAAGCCCATGAACATGTAGACCCGGGTCAGGCCGGCGCTCTCCGGCTGGCGCGCGGTCGCCTGGATGTAGGCGGCGAACACCAAGCCGACACCGATACCGGGGCCGAGGGCGGCGATGCCGTAGCCGATGGCGTTCAGGCTGCCGGTGATCTCCATGGTTGTTTTCCTCCTGCGTTGAACGCGTGTCCATCACGCGCACGTTTAGGTGAATGTTCAGTTGTCGCCCGCTAAACGAACCGCGAACGTGTGCCGATCAGGGGGCCGGGATCAGTGCGACTCGGCCAGGGAGTGCTGCAGGTAGGTCGCGCTGAGCAGGGTGAAGACGTACGCCTGAAGGATCATGATGCCGAACTCGAAGAAGGTCATCACGATCGCCATGCCCCAGCTCAGGACGGCGATGGGCTTGATGAACAAGCTGTCGGCCTGGAACAGCGCCACGCCGCCGAGAATGAAGACCAGCAGGATCATGTGTCCGGCGAACATGTTGGCGAAAAGCCGGACGGAAAGCGTGACGGGCCGCAGGATCAGGTTGGAGACGAATTCGATCGGCACCAGGATCGGCTGCACCCACAGCGGCGCGCCGGAGACCCAGCAGACGTGCTTGACGTAGCCGACGAAGCCCCACTTGGCGATGCCGTGCCCGATGTACAGCAACCAGCTGACGACCGCGAGCACCATCGGGAAGGCGATGTGCGACATCGGGGAGATCTGGGCGAACGGGACGATGCCCCAGAGGTTGTTGATCAGGATGAAACAGAACAACACCGTGAGGTACGGCGCGAAGCGCACCCCGTCCTTGCCGATCACGTCCCGGGCGATGTTGTCGCGCACCATGCCGTAGACCGCCTCGGCCAGCCACTGGCCCTTGGTCGGCACCAGCTTCGGGCTGCGGTAGGTGACCAGGAAGAAGATCATCACCAGCGCGGCGGCGATCCACAGCAGAAGCGTTATCTTGGTGAACGCGGCCGCCCAGGCGGTCCCTTCCAGCCCGGGGATCAGGCTGCGGAAGTCGAAGGCATCCACGCCGGGAGGGAACTCCGCGGCGAGAACGGTCGGCTGCTCAGTCAACGCGCATCCTCCGTCGGTCGGGCCTGGTTCACGCGCCCAGCTTCTTAACGGTCAGGTAGACCCCGGCCGCCGTCCCGCCGATCAGTCCGATCAGCAGCCCGACGTTGGGCAGGTCCAGCCAACGGTCGACGAGCCACCCCGCCCCGCCCCACACGGCCATCCCGCCGAGTAGATAGCCGAGCGCGGCGAACCCCGTGTCGGCCCCCGAAGGGCCTGCGGGTTCAGAAGGTGGTTCACCGGCCATGACGCCGGAAACATATCAGGGCAACGATAGAGGCTGTGCGTCACCCCCCGCACAACCCTCGTTGTGTGGGCGACCGGTGGCACCTCAGATGGGAGCACACGGTACTCCTCTTCCGCGCTCACCGGTATCCAGTCCCCGCGCCACGCCCGAGATCGGCGTTGCGGCGACGTGGTCGCGACTACGTGCGGTCCGGCCGGCAGCGGCCCGGAACCCGGATGATCTACCCGACGCGGAGGGATCAGCGGCGGTCGGACATCATCGTGGATCGATTTCGACGTACGGGATGCGGGCGCGGAAGGTCCACCAGACCTGCGCCGTGATCCAGCCGAGGGTGCCCGCGACGATCGCCACCACCAGCATCCGCTGGCCCGGCCAGTCCGACCCCGCCACCGCGAAGACCGCCACGCCGAGCACCGAGAACTTCAGACTGTACGTGAGCAGCCCCACACTGAGCACCATCTTCGGATGTACCGAATCCGCCCAGGCCAGCGCCAGACTCGACGCCACGTAGCTACCCACCACCAGCAGCGTCCCCGCCGCCGCTCCGGCCGCTCCGGCACCACCGTCCACCCCGGCACCGATCGCCGTCAGCACCACCAGGAGCACCGCCGACACCACCAGCGGCACCGGCAGGTGCCGCAGCCGCGCGCGCATCATCGCGGCCGCCCCGACCATGACCGGGTGTCGTTCATGTCCATCCGCTCGGCCTCCCAGGGCACCGGATCAGGCAGCGGCTCAGGGCAGCAGCGCCGCGCCGAGCGCCCCCACCGTCTCCTCGATCTCGTCGGCCACCCGGGCGAACGTGTGATCGCCCCGCCCCCACGGGTCGTCCAGATCGTCGCCGGGCTGCGGGCTCGCCTCGGCGCGCACGGCGGCGACCGCCGCGACGAGCGCCACTCCCCGGGCGTACACCTCGTCCGGCGTGGCGCTCGCCGGCGGCAGCGCCGCGACGTCGACCGCCGGCAGCAGACGGCCGAACTCGCCGAGCACGAAGGTACGCGCGGCGGCGTCCGGACGCAGTGCCACCACGTACTCCTGCTGATCGGCGGTCGCGGTGAGGACCAGGTCGGCGGCGTCGATCTGGTCCGAGCGCAGCTTGCGGGCGGCGAACCCGTCGACGTCACCGCCCCGGGCGATCACCTGTCGGGCCGCCGGGGGATTCATCTCCTCCCCGGCGTGCCAGCCGCCGGTGCCGGCGCTGTGGCTGTGCAACAGTTCCTCCACCGCCGCCGCCCGCGCCGGAGCCGCCGTCACCGGCGACAACCGGTCCAGCCGCTCGCGCATCGCGATGACCAACAGCCGCTCCGCCATCGGTGACCGGCAGATGTTGCCCATGCAGACGTGGAGCACGGTGAACGGCGGCACTCAGGACTCCGTACCGATGATGTCCGGCACCACGTCGCGGAGCTTCTCGATCGGGATCGCGCCGTCGCGTACCACCCTCGGGACGTCCCCGGTGAGGTCCACGATGGTGCTCGGCACCGGGTCGGGACACGGCCCCGCCTCCAGATAGGTGCGCACCGAGTAGCCGAGCTGTTCGCGGGCCTCGGCGGCGGTGAGCGCCGGGGGCTTGCCGGTCTTGTTCGCCGACGAGACCGCCATCGGTCCGGTTTCGCGCAGCACCTCCAGCGCCACCGGATGCAGCGGCATCCGTACCGCGACCGTGCCGTTGGTGTCGCCCAGATCCCAGTTGAGGCTCGGCGCGTGCTCCACGATCATCGTCAACGCGCCCGGCCAGAACGCGTCGGCGAGGTCACGGGCGGTCTGCGGCAGGATCAGCACCAGACCGTCGAGGGTGTGCCGGGAGCCGACCAACACCGGCGGGGGCATCTGCCGGCCCCGGCCCTTGGCGTTGAGCAGCGCGGTGACCGCGTACGAGGTGAACGCGTCGGCGCCGAGGCCGTACACGGTGTCGGTGGGCAGCACGACCAGCTCGCCGTTCTTGACCGCCTCGATCGCCGCGGCGATGCCTTTGTCACGGTCGGCGGCGGACCGGCAGTCATAAAGCATCACGGTGAGCCAGTGTGCCACGTGCCCGCTGGACGATCCGCACCGATCACCACCCTGCCGCCCCGGTCACCCGCCCCGGTCACCTAATCCGCCGCCCCGGTCACCCGGTCCGCCGCCCAGCCCGCCGCCCATCCGGTCACCCGGCCCGCCCATCCGGTCACCCGGCCCGCAGCGCGGTGACGAACCGGGGGCGCCCGGTCAGGTCTTGGTGCCCGGTGACCTCGGTGAACCGTCCGCCGGTGGCGAGCAGGTCGGCGACGGCGTCGGCATGACTCTCGTCGTGTTCGACAGCGAGCAGGCCGCCCGGACGCAGCAGGGCCGCCGCTCGCTCCCGTACCGGGCGGATCACCGCCAGCCCGTCCGGTCCGCCGAAGACGGCGTCCGCCGGGTCATGTCCGGCCACTTCCGCCGGCACCGGCGTGCCCAACGGCACGTAGGGCGGATTGCAGAGCACCGCGTCGACGGTCGCGGCCAGCTCGGCGAGCAGGTCGGGGTCGGTGACGTCGCCGGACACCACCTCGACGGGGCGGTCCCCGGCCGCCGCCCGCCGCCGCGCGTTGGCGCGCAGCCAGTCCAGACTCGCTTCGGAACGTTCCACCGCCAGTACCCGCGCCGCCGGCACCTCGTGTGCCACCGCGAGAGCGACGGCCCCGCTGCCGCTGCACAAGTCGACAAGCGTGCCACCGCCCCGGGCGCGCAGTTCGCGGATCCCGGCCTCGGCGAGCAGTTCGGTTTCCGGGCGGGGCACGAACACTCCCGGACCGACCATCAAATCCAGATAACGAAACGGTGCCGATCCGGTGAGGTACTGCACCGGCTCGCGGGCCGCGCGCCGGGACACGAATTCATCGAATCGAGCTTTATCGATGTAATCAAAGCCGCTGCTCAGCGCTAGCCGGCCGCGCGGAACGCCCAGAACAGCGGCGGCGAGCAGCTCCGCGTCGACCCGGGCCGAGGACACCCCGGCACGGGTCAGTTCCGCCGTGGCGGCGGCCAACACGGTCGATATCGGCATCCGATCCGGCTCCTGGGAGCTGTTTTCCGGCAAGCGGTTCACGACATAATCATGAAGCGTCCAAAGAGTGTCGGTCACCACGGCACCAGGATCGCTCGGGCGCGTGCTCCGCCACGGTCCAGCGGACTTCAGGGAGGTTGTGCGTGGGTTGGCTCGACCGGCTCACCGGCCAGGCGCAGGCGTTGATGGACGCCCGCGCGCTGATGGAGAGCAGCCGCTCGGCCGAGGCCTGCGTCGCGTTCGAGCACGTCATCCGGACCAGCGACGACCCGTACGTGCGCGCCGACGCGCTGGTGCAACGACTCTCCGCCCTACTCAACCTGGGCCGCACCGCCGAATACGCGGTCGCGGTCGACCGGGCCTTCGACGCCGCCCGCGACATCAACGAGCCCTACCTGCACGGGCACCTGCACGCGTTGGCCGCACTCGCCGCCCACCATCAGGGGGCCTTCGACCGCTGCGTCACCCACCTGGTGCAGAGCTCCCGCGCGCTCGGCGCCGCCCCGGACGTCGACCGGGAAACCGCCTGGGGCTGGCACGACCTGGCAATGGCCTACTCCTACCTCAGCTTTCACGGATACGCCTTGAGCGCGATCGAGCGCGCCCGCCAGCTCGGCAACGCCTCGGGCATTCCGGAGGAGATCTTCGCGGCACCCGGCATCCGGCTGCGCAACGCGGTCGCTCTCGACCACCACGGCGACACCGACGGCTGCCTGCGGGTGCTCCGGGACATCGGCAGCGACCTCGCCAAGTTCGTCCGCTCCGGTCGGGCCGCCCGGCTGCGCCCCAGCAGCCGGGTGGCGTACGGGTACGCGCTGGCCCGACTGGCCGCCCTCGGTGAGCCGGTCCAGCTGCCCTCCGGCGCGCCGGAGGCCGCCCGCCTGATGATCGACGGCGGCGACAGCGCCCGAGCTCGTGACCTGCGTCAGCTCGGTGTGGTGTGTCTGGCGATCGCCGCCGACAAGCCGGCCGAGGCACTGGTCCGGTTGGAAGCGGCGATGGTCTCCGCCGAGACCCTGGGCGCCGCCGAGGAGCCCCGGCTGCGCAGCGTGGCGTACACCTGGGCCGGAGACCACGCCGCCGCGCACCGCGCCGACCGGTACGCCTTCCGCCTGGCGACCCGGCGCAACGACCGGCTCCGTGATCTGTACGTGGACGGCATCGCCGCACGGCTGGACCAGGAGGAGATGCGCAGGACCGCCGCCCAGTACGCCGGCGAGGCGCTCACCGACCCGTTGACCGGGCTGGCCAATCGTCGTCAACTCGATCTCTACGTCGCCGACATGGTCGGCCGGGGCGAGCGCGCGGTGGTGATGGTCTGCGACCTCGACGGTTTCACGTCGGTCAACACCATCCACGGCCACCACTCCGGAGACCTGGTGCTGCAGCGGGTCGCCGGCGTGGTCAACCGGGTCATGCGCCGAGGGGACTTCGTCGCTCGGTACGGCGGGGACGAGTTCGTCGTGGTGTTGCCCCGAGCGACCCGGGTCGAAGCGGCGGAGGTGGCCCGCCGGATCACCGTCGCGATCGCCGCCGAGGAATGGGAATCCCTCGTCCCGGGAACCCCGGTCGGGGTGAGTGTCGGCTACGCCGAGGTCGGCGGGTCCGGGCCGGGCCTGCGCGAAGCGCTCGGCACCGCCTTCGAGATCGCCGATCGGGAGCTGCGCGACGCCAAGGCCCGCGCTCGCCCGGGCCGGTGATCGCATCGCCGCTGATCCAGGACCGGGGCTCGTTGCGGCGGGGCTGACGAACGGTCAGCGGCGGGTCAGCTCGGTGTCGCCAGCGAGCCGGGCCGCCCGATCCGCCTCGGCCAGCGCGTCGAGGACACCGTCGAGCTCGCCGGAGAGCGCCAGATCCAGGTTGTACGCCGTGTAGCCGATCCGATGGTCGGTGATCCGGTTCTGCGGAAAGTTGTAGGTCCGGATCCGTTCGGACCGGTCGACCGTACGCACCTGCGCTCGACGTACGTCGGAGGCGGCCGCGTCGGCCTGTTCCCGAGCGGCGACGAGCAGCCGGGCCCGCAGGATCCGCATCGCCTGTTCCCGGTTCTGCAGCTGGCTCTTCTCGTTTTGACAGGAAACCACGATGCCGGACGGAAGATGGGTGATCCGCACCGCGGAGTCGGTCGTGTTGACCGACTGTCCACCTGGGCCGGACGAGCGGAACACGTCGATTCGCAGATCGTTGGGGTCGACGTCGACGTCGACGTCCTCGGCTTCGGGGAGCACCAGGACTCCGGCGGCGCTGGTGTGGATCCGGCCCTGGGACTCGGTGACCGGCACCCGCTGCACCCGGTGCACGCCGCCCTCCCACTTCAGCCGGGACCAGACACCGTTGCCCCCCTCGGGCACCCCGCGCGACTTGACGGCGAGCGAGACGTCCTTGACCCCACCCAGATCGGAGTCCTGCGAGTCGATGACCTCGACCTGCCAACCGTGGCGTTCGGCGTACCGCAGATACATCCGCAGCAGGTCCCCGGCGAACAGGGCGGATTCCTCGCCGCCCTCCCCGGCTTTGATCTCGACGATCACGTCCTTGGCGTCGTGCGGATCGCGCGGAATGAGCAGTTCGGCGAGGCGGGCCTCCAGCGACGGAAGCGCGGCGGCGATCTCGTCGGCCTCGGCCGCGAAGCCGGCGTCCTCGCCAGCGAGTTCCCGGGCGGCAACCAGATCGGCGCGGGCCTGTGCCAGCTCGACGGCGGCCTTGTGGATCGGTGCCAGCTCGGCGAACCGCCGCCCCACCTGGCGGGCGGTGGTCTGGTCGGCGTGAATCGCCGGATCGGCCAACCGCTTCTCCAGCTCGGCGTACTCGTCGAGAAGCGCGGCCAGACGTTCGCTGCTCATCAGATGCCTTCCGTGGATACCAAGCGGGGAGGATACGGACTCCGCCCGCACCGACGACGACACCGCCGCGCCGCTGAGCGCGGCCAACCACCAGCGACCCTGACAGACGCCGCGGCGCCCGCCTCCGGCCATGGTCGGAGGCGGGCGCCGCGCGAGTAGCTACTTGGCCTTCTTGGCGGCCTGGGCCTTGGCGTACTTCTGCTGGAACTTGGCCACCCGGCCGGCGGTGTCGAGGACACGCTGCTTACCGGTGTAGAACGGGTGGCACGCGCTGCAGGTCTCGACGTGGATCTTGCCGCTGGAAGCGGTGCTGCGGGTGGTGAAGGAGTTGCCGCAGGAGCAGGTGACCTCGGTCGTCACGTACTGCGGGTGAGTGTCGCGCTTCATCGGGGCATGATCCTTTCATCGTCGGTCGCCGGGTCGCCGTCGACATCGACCGCGTCGATACGCGGCCCGACTCGGGCGTGAACCGGAACCACTGGCCAGGTGACCAGTCTGCCATGGGTGGTGTGGTCGGATCGTATCGGGCGGAGGTCTGGTCCGATCCGGGTGATCCGAGTCCGCCGGGCACAACGCCCGACGGACCCGGTCGATTCCCGGCCCGGGATCACTCCCCCGGAGTGGATTTGGCGATCTGCATCAGGAACTCGATGTTGGTCCGGCTCTGCTTGAGTCGGTCCAGCAGCAGGTCCAACGCGGCCTGCGAGTCCAGCGAGTGGAGCACCTTGCGCAACTTGTGAATGATGACCAGTTCCTCCGGCGCGAGCAGGATCTCCTCCTTACGGGTGCCGGAAGGGTGGATGTCGATCGCCGGGAAGACCCGCTTGTCGGCGATCTTCCGGTCCAGCTTGAGCTCGGCGTTACCGGTGCCCTTGAACTCCTCGAAGATGACGGTGTCCATCATGGAGCCGGTCTCGACCAGAGCGGTGGCCAGGATGGTCAGCGAACCGCCGTTTTCGATGTTGCGGGCGGCACCGAGGAAACGCTTCGGCGGGTAGAGCGCGGTCGAGTCGATACCACCGGACATGATCCGGCCGCTGGCCGGTGCGGCCAGGTTGTAGGACCGACCCAGCCGGGTCACCGAGTCGAGCAGCACGACCACGTCGTGGCCGAGCTCGACCAGCCGCTTGGCCCGCTCGATCGCCAACTCGGCCACCGTGGTGTGGTCCTGCGGCGGCCGGTCGAAGGTGGCCGCGATGACCTCGCCCTTCACCGACCGCTGCATGTCGGTGACCTCTTCCGGACGTTCGTCGACCAGGACGACCATCAGGTGACATTCGGGGTTGTTGTGGGTGATCGCGTTGGCGATCGCCTGCAGCACCATCGTCTTGCCCGCTTTGGGCGGAGAGACGATCAGTGCCCGCTGCCCCTTGCCGATCGGCATCACCAGGTCGATGACCCGGGTGGTGAGGATGTGCGGCTCGGTCTCCAGCCGCAGCCGGTCCTGCGGGTAGAGCGGGGTGAGCTTGTAGAACTCCGGTCGCCGCCGGGCCTCGTCCGGCTCCATGCCGTTGATGGTGTCCAGCCGGACCAGCGGGTTGTACTTGTCACGGCGCTGCTCGCCCTCACGGGTGGCCCGCACCGCACCGGTGACCGCGTCGCCGCGCCGCAGGCCGTACTTCTTGACCTGGGACATGGACACGTAGACGTCGTTCGGTCCGGACAGGTATCCGGTGGTCCGGACGAACGCGTAGTTGTCGAGCACGTCGAGGATGCCGGCGACCGGAACGAGCACGTCGTCCTCGGACACCTGCGGCTCACGGCCTCCACCGCTCTCGGCGCCGTCGCCACGGTCGCCCCGTCGGCGGCGATCCCGGAACCGGCTGCGGCGTCCCCGCCGGCCGCTACCGTCGCCGTCGGCGTCGTCGTCCATGTCGCGTTGGCCCCGGTCACCCCGGTCCTCACGCTGGCCCCGGTCACCCCGGTCCTCACGCTGGCCCCGGTCACCCCGGTCGCGGCCGTTACGCGCCTCGCCGCCCCGGTCACCACGATCGGCCCGGTCACCACGGTCAGCCCGGTCACCACGATCGGCCCGGTCACCCTGCTCCGGCGCGGCGGCGGGCGTTTCCGTCGACTCGGTCCGGCTCTCGGGTGCGGCGGCGGCCGCGGCCCGGCTGGACCGGCCCCGACGGGTGCCGCGCTCACGTACCGGTGCCTCCTCGACGATCGCGAGTTGCTCACCGTTGCCGCTGTCGCGGCGCTCGGTCGCGCCGCCGTCGCGACGTTCCGCCGCGCCGTCACGGCGCTCGGCTTCCACGCGAACCTCGGCCCGGACCTCCTCCCGAGGGGGTGCGGTCGCTGCTGCGACCTCGGCGCGCGGACGCGGAGCGCCCCCGGCCTGGCGCTCGGAGATCGCCGCGATCAGCTCGCTCTTGCGCATCCGGGCGGTGCCGGAGATGCCGAGTGACGCGGCGAGGCTCTGCAACTCGGGCAGCAGCATCGCGGACAGCCCGGTGCCGGAACGCCGACGGCGGGCCGGAGCGGCGGCGGTGTCGTCAGCGACGTTGGAGACATCCGACGTCACGTCGGTGGTGTCGCTCAATGGATTCCTTCCCTCGATAGGCCGGGCTACCCGGGTCAGCGGAACTAGGTGGCCGGGTGGCCTCGGTGCACCCGCCTCGCGTGACACGTCGCGGGAGTCTGTCGCGCAGCTCTGCCGGTATCCCGCCTCGCCAGCATCGGCGAACAGGTCTCGACGTCTGCAGCGATCCGTGGAGACTGCGGTTTGGCGTAGACCTTAGGCAGGGGTGAGACGGGCTTACCGCCGATAGCTTCGGGGGTGCGCCGCCCGCAGGAGATCGCGTGCTTCGCGGCTGTGCTTGGCCTAGAGCGTAGTCAACTCATCCGACCTGCGGCAACAGGGTCCCGCTCGGCGTGTCCCACTATAGCGCCTTCGATCTGCGCACCGCTAACGTCTACCAGCAACGAGTGCACCTGCCAGTCCATTCCCGGACTGAAATCATCCGGTACGTGGGAGAGCGCCAATACACTCGGCCCCGCCCCACTGATCACCGCTGCCACACCTTCCGCCCGCAGCGCGGCGACCAGTTCGGCGCTCGCCGGCATCCCCGGTGCCCGATAATCCTGGTGCAACCGGTCCTCGGTGGCGGCCAGCAGCAGCGCCGGTTCCGTGGTCAACGCGTGGACCAGCAGCGCCGCCCGGCCAGCCACGAACGCCGCGTCCGCGTGCGGCACCTGTTCGGGCAGCGCCGCTCGGGCGACTTCGGTCAGCCCACGGCTCGTCGGCACGAACACCGTCGCCCGGACCTCGCCGGAGACCGGCAGCGACACGGCGCGGGCCCCGTCCGGTTCCACCCAGGCGATGGTGAAACCACCAAGCAGACAGGGTGCCACGTTGTCGGGATGACCCTCGATGCGTGCCGCGATCCGCAGCGCCGACGCCGTGTCCAACCGTTGGACGCCGTCGCTCACCAGTCCCCGGGCCAACTGCACACCGGCGACGATCGCTGCCGAGGAGGAGCCGAGGCCACGTGCCTGCGGAATCCGGTTGACGCAGCTCAGCCGGATACCCGTGGGGCGGCCGCCGAGCTCGTCGAACGTCTCGTACATCGCCCGGACCACGAGATGGCTGTCGTCGTCCGGCAACTCACCGGCGCCCTCACCGGTCACCTCGACGTGGCAGCCGGCCGACGCCACGCGGGCGGTCACCTCGTCGTGATGAGCCAACGCCAGGCCCAACGCGTCGAAGCCGGGCCCGAGGTTGGCGCTGGTGGCCGGGACCCGTACGGTGACCGGCCCGGGTACGAAGCTGATACCCATCGCATCATGCTAGGGCCTGCCTTTACCCGCCCGGCTAGGGTGCCGGGTGATCATAGACGTCAGCGCGGCAGAGGAGACGAACAGTCGTGGAGTGGGATCTGGGCGGTGGTCCGATCAGCCCGAGCTACCTGGCGATCCAGTTCGCCATGCGACTGCCGGTCATCGTGGTCCTGGTGGTCGCCCTGACCCTGTTGGCCCCGCGCCGGAGCGCCCTCGCCGGCCGGGGCGGTGGGCTGGCGATCGCCGGCTGCGCGACGCTGCTGGTCGCGGTGTTCGCGGGGATCCTCTGGTCGGCTGGTCTGCCGTACCTCGCTTCCGGTGGTCTCCGGGCGAGCCAGATCGGGCTGATCTCGGCGACCATCGGGGGCGTTGTCACCCTGCTCGACGCGGTGGGGCTCGGTCTACTCCTCGCCGGGATCCTGGTGCTGGCCCGGCACGCCGCCGGCGGCCGGCCGACCACCGGTTTCTGACCCGCCCTCCGACGCCGCGCCCCCGGCTCCGGCACGGGGTGGCCTCCCGGCCGCCCGCAGCGCCAGCCGCAACGCGTACTCGATCTGGGCATTGACGCTGCGCAGGTCGTCGGCGGCCCACTTGGCGATGGCCTCGTGGACCGCCGGGTCGAGGCGCAGCAGCACCTTCTTGCGTTCGGCCATCAGCCGCCAACCGCCTCACCCATAGAGCGACCCGGTGTTGACCACCGGCTGCACCGCCCGGTCGCCGCAGAGCACCACCAGCAGGTTGGCGACCATCTGCGCCTTACGCTCCTCGTCGAGTTCGATGACGTGTTCGTCGCGCAGCCGCTCCAGTGCGTTGGAGACCATGCCCACGGCACCCTCGACGATCCGGAAGCGGGCGGCGACGATCGCCGAGGCCTGTTGGCGTGCAAGCATCGCCTGGGCGATCTCCGGCGCGTACGCGAGGTGGGTGACCCGGGACTCCAGCACCTCGACGCCGGCCAACTCGACCCGTTCGCGCAGTTCGGCGGTGAGTTCGTCGGCGACCACCGTGCTGTCGCGCAGGCTGGACCGGCCGCTGTCGTGCGCCTCGTACGGATAGCTGGTGGCCAGGTGGCGTACTGCCGCCTCGGCCTGCACCGCCACGTACTCGACGTGGTCGTCGACGGCGAAGACGGCGTTGGCCGAATCGACCACCCGCCACACGACGACGGCGGCGATCTCGACCGGGTTGCCGTCGGCGTCGGCGACTTTGAGCCGGTCGGTCTCGAAGTTGCGGACCCGTAGGGTGACCCGCCGGCGGGCGGTGAGCGGCCAGGTCCAGTGCAGACCGGCGGTACGGATCGAGCCGAGGTATCGGCCGAAGAACTGCACCACCTGCGCCTGGTTGGGGTTGACCACCGTGAATCCGGTGGCGACCAGCCCCACCACCACGGCGTACGCGGCGGCGGTGGCCGCGATCCAGGTCGCGCCGTCGGCGGTGGCGACACCACCGCTGGCCGCGACCCCGATCAGCGCGATCACCGTCGCGGCCAGCCCCAGCCCGATCGACGCGACGATCGCCAGGAACCCGGAGACCCGGAAGACAGCCCGTTCCATGACCTCTCCTCAGTATCAAAGTGATATCACTACGCTAGCAGCGTGGCACACCTCCGCAACAGTCCCGATGATCAGGGAAAACGATCGGCGGGAACCGGACCACCGGCCGGGAACCGGACCACCGGCCGGGAACCGGACCACCGGCCGGGAACCGGACCACCGGCCGGGAACCGGACCACCGGCCGGGAACCGGACCACCGGCCGGGAACCGGACCACCGGCCGGGAACCGGACCACCGGCGGGAAACCGGATCAGCCGCGCACGTCGGCAGCCGGAGTCGGCGCGGCCAGGGACAGTCGGCGGGTGGCGAACCGCCAGCCGATCGCGTACGTCACCGTCACCAGTCCGCAGCCGGCCAGGATGATCCGACTGTCCACGATGTCGATCACACTGGCGACGATGAGTTGGCTCACCGAGATCGCCAGGGTGGCGAGCATCAGGTCGGTGGCGAAGATCCGGCCGCGCAGCCGGTCCGGCACCGCGGCCTGCAGCGCGTAGTTCGACAGCACCCAGTTGCTGCCGCCGCCCAGGTGGGCCAGGAACACCAGGGCCAACACCAGCGGGAACCAGGTGACCAGGGAAATGCTCGCGTACGACAGCCCGTAGACCGACATCGACGCGGCCAGCGCGGTGAGCAGCCAGCGCCGCCGGTTGAGCACCGGACGCATCAACAGCGGACCGATCACCGCGCCGGCGCCACGGAAGGCGAACAGCAGGCCGGTGCCGATCGCTCCGACCCCGTACACCCCGGCCAGCAGGGGAAACAGCGTCAGCACCCCGTTGCCGAGGCCGACCGCGCTCTTCACGGTGACCAACGCCAGCACCTGCGGACGACCACCGATGTAGCGCAACGCCTCGCCGATCGCGGCGAAGGTGCGCGGCACCGGCTGAGACTCTTCCCGGGCGGTCTGCATCGGCCGCCGGATCGTCGTGGTCACCACGGCGGCCACCAGCAGCGCCCCGGCGGCGATCCAGAAACAGGCGTACGGGCCGAACGCGGCGCTGAGCAACCCGCCGAGGGACGCCCCGACGATCGCCATCGTGCCCCAGGCGGAGCCGGCGAAGACGTTGGCACTGGCGAGTTCCGCCGGCGAGACGAGGTTCGGCAGCGCCGCCTGGGCGGCCGGCGAGTAGAACGACTTGGCGACCGCGAGCGCGGCGACGGCCAGCACCGCCAGCCAGGCGGTGCCGGGCGTACGGACCGCCAGCAGCACCAGCACGGCGAGCACCGCCGCCGCGTTGGCGACAATCATGATCTTGCGGCGGTCGATCCGGTCGGCCACCGTGCCGGTGTACGGCAACAGCAGCGCGTGGATGCCGGTGTCGGCCGCCAGGATCAGCGCACCCCAGACACCACTACCGGTCAGCTCGGGCAGCAGTACCAGCAGCGGCACCATCACGAACCAGTCCGCGCCGAACACCACCAGTTCGGCCAGGAGCAGACGCCGGAAGTCCCGATTGCCGGTAAGGACCGCTAACGGTGAGGCCACGTACCGGAACCCTACCGATCGATGCCCGGCCACCGTGCCCGGTGTGACTCGCGTGACTCCGAACCGGTGTGACTCACGTGACTCCGAGTCGGTGCGAGCCGCGTAACCCGGACCGGCATCGGCAGCGCCGGTTCCCGGTGCCCGCCGGGGGCGGGCACCGGGAACCGGTCGGCTCACTCGTCGGCCGGCGGCAACGGGGACTTGCGGCTCTTCGGCAGCTTGAGCACCTCGAACTGGTCGGTCCCGTCGATCAACGCGGCGGAGGGCCGGGTCGGCGGCGCGGCCACCCGTGACAAGGGACGGTCACCGTTGCCGCCGCCCGAGCGGTCGGCACCGCCGCCGGCACCCGCACCGTCGGCACCCGCACCGACACCGGCGGTCGCCGGCACCGCTCCGGACGCCCCGCCGGTCGAGCCCTCGTCGGTGGTGCCACCGTGGCGGCGCCGACGCAGCCATTCCTTGGCCCCCTCCACCAGGCTGTAGAGGGTCGGCACCAGCACCAGGGTGAGCAGCGTGGAGCTGAACAACCCACCGATCACCACGATCGCCAGCGGCTGACCGATGAAGCCGGCGACCCCGGTGAGACCGAGCGCCATCGGGGTCAATGCGCAGATGGTCGCGATCGCGGTCATCAGGATGGGGCGCAACCGGCGCCGGCCACCTTCGACCACCGCGTCCGAGACGCTCATGCCCTGCTCCCGATACTGGTTGATCAGGTCCATCAGCACGATCGCGTTGGTCACCACGATGCCGACCAGCATCAACGCGCCGATCAGCGCCGGTACGCCGAGCGGCGTACCGGTGAGCACCAGCAGGCCGATCGCACCGGTGGCCGCGAACGGCACCGACACCAGCAGGATGAGGGGCTGGATCAGGCTCCGGAACGTCGCCACCATGATCACGAAGACGATGGCGATCGCGGCCAGCAGCGCCAGCCCGAGATCGGCGAACGCCTCCGCCTGGTCGGCGCTGACCCCACCGACGGTGTACGTGGCGCCAGCCGGCAGCGTCAACGCGTCCAGCCGGTCGGTCAGCTCCGCGCTGGTCTGACCGACGTTGGAGCCGGTGGCCGTACCGGTGACGGTGGCGCTGCGTTCGCCGTCCACCCGGTTGATCTGCACCGGACCGCTCACCTCGACGATGTCGGTCAGGTCGCCCAGCAGGACCGGCCCGACCGGCAGTGCCCGTAGTTCGTCGATCGAGGTGAGTCGGGCGGTCGGGGTGAGCACGACGTTGAGCCGCTCGCCGTCGATGGTGAGCTGCCCGACCGGGCTGCCCCGGAACGCCTGGGCGACGATCTGACCGATGGCGGCCTCGCTGAGTCCGCTGCGGGCGGCGGCGGCCCGGTTGATCCGTACCTCCACCCGGGTGGCGTCCGCGGCGAGAGTGCTGGTGACGTCGGCCACGTCCGGGGTGTCGGCCATCGCCGCGCGTACCTGCTCGGCGGCCGCGGCCAGGTCGTCCGGGTCGTTGGCCTGGACGATCACCTGGAGCTGGTTGGTGCTGCCCCCGCCCGGGCCGCCACCGGCCCCGCCGACGGTGATCTCGCCGAGGGAGTCACGGCCGGCGAACGCGGCCCGCAGCTCGTCCTGCAGCGCCAGGTTGTCGGTGCCTTCGGTGAGGGTGATCGAGTAGCTCGCGGTGGTGTTGCCGCCGCTGCCGGCGAACGGGTTGCTGCTACTGCCGATCGAGACCTGGTAGGCCTCGATCCCGTCGGTGTCGGCGAGGGTGTCCTCCACCTGGCGTGCGGCGGCGTCGACGGCAGCCAGGCTGGTGCCGACCGGCAGCTCTTGCCGCATGCTCAGGGTGTCCTGACCGGCCTCGTCGATGAAGTTCGTCTCCAGCCGGCTGCTCAGGGCGAAGGTGCCGATCAGCACGGCCAAGCCGATGCCGACCGTGATCCACCGCCGGGTGGTGGCGAACCGGATCACCGGCAAGTATCCGCGCTGCAGCGGATTGCGCAGTTCCTTGGCTTCGGCGTCGCGGCGTACCGCGTCGGCGTCCTCCCCGACGGCGGCCGGCTTGAGAAACCAGTACGCGAGCACCGGGATGATGGTCAACGACACCAGCAGCGAGGCGAGCAGCGCGACGGTGACGGTCACCGCGAACGGCGCGAAGAGCTGACCGACGAAGCCGCCGACGATCGCGATCGGCGCGAAGACCGCGACGGTGGCGAGGGTGGAGGCGGTGACCGCGCCGGCGACTTCCCGGACGCCGACCAGGATCGCGGTACGCCGGTCCTCCCCGTACCCGAGATGTCGTTTGATGTTTTCCAGCACCACGATCGAGTCGTCGACGACCCGGCCGACCGAGATCGTCAACGCCCCGAGGGTGAGCAGGTTGAGCGTGTAGTCCCCGACCCAGAGGGCGATCAACGCGATCAGCACCGACAGCGGGATGGAGACCGCCGTCACCACCGTGGACCGGATGGAGAGCAGGAAGACCAGGATCACCAGGACGGCCATCACCAGGCCGAGGAGTCCCTCGGTGGTGAGCGCCTCGATCGAACGTTCGACGAACGGCGCCTGGTCGAACACCACGATCAGCTCGGTCCCGGTGGCCTCGCCCAGCTCGTCGAGTCGGTCGCGGATCTCGTGGGAGATGCCGACCGCGTCGCCGTCCGGGCCGGCGGTGACCGCGATCCCGAGGCTGTCCTCGCCGTTGGTGCGGGTGATCGACGTCGCGGGGGTGATCTGCTGGCTGATCTCGGCGACGGCGTCCAGGCGGACCGGCTGCCGCCCGGGTCCGGTCAGGTAGATCGCGGCGAGCTGGTCCAGGTTCTCGATCCGGTTGCCGACCTGCACCGTCAGGGTCTGCTCACCGTCGCTGAGCGCACCGGCCGGAGTGGTGACGCCGTTGACCTGCAGCGCGGTGGCGATCGCGGTGGGGTCGAAGCCGGCGGCGGCGAGTGCGGCGTAGTCGGGGGTGATGGTGATCACCTGCTCGCTGGCGCCGGTGACGTCCACGGCCCGTACGCCGTCGATCCCTTCCAGTTCGGGGACCACGATCTCGTCGAGTTGACGGGACAGCTCGAGCGGGTCTCCGGAGTCGGCGGTGGCGGCGAGGACCACCGCCGGCAGGTCGTCGGTGCTGCCGGCGAAGACCACCGGCTCGACGCCGTCGGGAAGCTGCCCGCTGATCCGGCTGAGCGAGGTCTGCAGATCGTTGACCGCGCCCTCGAGGTCAACGCCGAAGGTGAACTCGACCTGGATGGTCGCGAACCCTCCGCTCGTCGTCGAGGAGATCTCCTCCACCTCGGCGACGCTGGCGATCGCGTTCTCGATCGGCTCGGTGACCTGCGCCTCGACGATTTCCGGGCCGGCGCCGGGGAAGCCCGCGCTGACGAAGGCCGCCGGCAACTCCAGTGAGGGCAGCAGCTGCTGTTTGAGCGACGGGATCGTGAAGGCGCCGAACATCGTGATCACGACGGCGACGAGCGCGACGAGACCCCGGTTGGCGAGGCTGAGTCTGGCGAGCAACGACATGAGCGGGCTCACTCCTGAAAGGGTCCGGCAGCGGGATTCGAAGGAAGAATACTTCGGCCAAGGCTAACAGTTAGCCTTTGGCTTCGTTATTGGGTTACCGTCTGCTGCACGGCGGGCGACCGGCCCGAACCGAGGACCGATCAGAGGGAGCTCCGGTGGCCCAGCGGGACGAACTGATCGCCCAGATCATGGCGGCCCACCACCGGTTGCAGCTCCTGTTCGCCTCCGACCGATCCGATCCGCTGTTCGAGTCCCAACTCACCGTGCCGCAGCTGAAGATACTGCTCCTGCTCTACCTGCACGGCGGCACCTCGGGTCAGGAGCTGAGCCAGGTGCTCGGAGTCCGGATGGCCACCGTCACCGGCATCGTCGACCGACTCGTCGCGCACCGGTTCGTCAGCCGCCGGGAAGACCCACAGGACCGGCGGGTCCGGCGGGTCGAGCTGACCGGCCCCGGACGGCGGCTGATCGACACGATCGTCACCGCCGGTACCGACCGGCAGGCGCGGATCCTCGCCCGGCTGGAGCTCGACGACCTGCGGACGGTCGCGGTCGCGGCCGACCTGATGGTCACCGCCGCCGAGACCGACGCCGCCGACACCAACAGCTCAGCTGGCGGGCGGTCGGGCCAGGCGCGGTCAGGCCAGGTCGAGTGCGCGGGCGGCCAGTAGCGGATCGTTCCCGATCGTGGTCGGCGCCGGGGCGGTGGAGATCGCCCACTCGGGGTCCTTGAGGCCGTGCCCGGTGACCGTACAGACGACCCTCGCCCCTGCCGGCACCTTACCGGCGGCGGCGACCTGCAACAGCCCGGCGACGCTGGCGGCGCTGGCCAGTTCGACGAAGACCCCGACCTCCCGGGCCAGCAGCCGGTACGCGGCGAGAATGTCCCGGTCGGTCACCGCGTCGATCAACCCGCCCGAGGCGTCCCGGGCGTCCAGAGCCTTGGTCCAGCTGGCCGGATTGCCGATCCGGATCGCGGTGGCGATGGTCGACGGCTGCCGGACGACCTCGCCGGTGACGATCGGGGCGGCGCCGGAGGCCTGGAACCCGTACATCTTCGGGGTACGGGTGGCGTTGCCGGCCTCGACGTCCTCGGTGTAGCCCATCCAGTAGGCGCTGATGTTGCCGGCGTTGCCGACTGGCAGGCAGTGGATGTCCGGGGCGTCACCGAGCCCGGTGACGATCTCGAACGCGGCGGTCTTCTGACCGTGCAGCCGGAAGACGTTGACCGAGTTGACCAGGGCCACCGGGTAGTCCTGGGCGAGCTTGGCCGCCAGCGCCAGACAGTCGTCGAAGTTGCCGTCGACCTGCAGCAGCTTGGCCCCGTGCACCAGCGCCTGGGCCAGCTTGCCGAGCGCGATCTTGCCCTGCGGTACGAGCACCGCGCAGGTCAGGCCGGCCCGAGCGGCGTACGCGGCGGCCGAGGCGCTAGTGTTGCCGGTGGAGGCACAGATGATCGCCTTGTTGCCCTCCTCGACGGCCTTGGACACGGCCATCGTCATGCCCCGGTCCTTGAACGAACCGGTCGGGTTGGCCCCCTCGATCTTGAGGTAGACGTCGGCACCGACCCGGGCGGAGAGCACCGGTGCCGGCAGCAACGGCGTGTTGCCCTCGTAGAGGGTGATCACCGGCGTGGCGTCGGTGACCGGCAGCCGGTCCCGGTACGCCTCGATCAAGCCACGCCACATGACGACCTCCTCGGGTGAGCGCGCCCAGCGTACCGGCCGTCCCGGTGCGCCGGGTACGGCAGGCTCCGCACCCCACGGTTCGGGTACGGGCAGCTACTGGCCACCTTCGACCCGCAGCACGCTGGCGATGGAGCGGACGATGTCCAAGCCGCGCAGTTCCTCGACGGTGGCGGCGAGCGCGGCGTCCGGTGCCCGGTGGGTGACGATCACCAGGCTGGCGTCGGCGTCCCGGCCGGACTGGCGCACCGTGGCGATCGAGACGTCGTGCCGGGCGAAGACCCCGGCGACAGCGGCCAGCACCCCGGCGCGGTCGGCCACGTCGAGGCTGATGTGGTAGCGGGTGATCGCCTCACCCATCGGCCGGATCGGCAGATCGGCGTAGACCGACTCGCTCGCCGCGCGTACCCCCGCGAGGCGGTTTCGGGCGACGGCGACGATGTCGCCGAGGACCGCGCTGGCGGTCGGCGCGCCGCCGGCTCCCCGGCCGTAGAACATCAACTGCCCGGCGGCGACCGCCTCGACGAAGACCGCGTTGAACGCGTCGCCGACGCTGGCCAGCGGGTGGGTACGGGGAATCATCGCCGGGTGGACCCGGACGCTGACCGATTCGGTGCCGGCCGCGCCCAGGCCACGTTCGGCGATGCAGAGCAGCTTGATGGTGGCCCCCATCGCCTTGGCGCTGGCCATGTCGGCGGCGCTCACCTCGGTGATGCCTTCCCGGTGCACGTCGGCGGCACCGACCCGGGTGTGGAAGGCCAGTGAGGCGAGAATTGCGGCCTTGGCGGCGCCGTCGAAGCCTTCCACGTCGGCGGTCGGATCGGCCTCGGCGTACCCGAGCTCGGTGGCTTCCGCCAACGCCTCGGCGAACCCGGCCCCGGTGGTGTCCATGGCGGAGAGGATGAAGTTGGTGGTGCCGTTGACGATGCCGGTGACCCGCGTGATCGAATCGCCGTGCAGGGACTCCCGCAGCGGGCGCAGCAGCGGGATGGCACCGGCGACCGACGCCTCGTAGTAGAGGTCCGCGCCGCCTTCGGCGGCGGCGTCGTGCAGGGTGCCGCCGTCCTCGGCGAGCAGGGACTTGTTGGCGGTGACCGCGCTCTTGCCGGACCGCAGCGCCTCGACAAGCCAGGTACGGGCCGGTTCGATCCCGCCGACCACCTCGACGACCACGTCGACGTCGTCCCGTTTGATCAGCCCGAGCGCGTCGGTGGTGAACAGCGCCGGGTCGACCGGCAGGTCACCGCGGGTCCGGTTGGGCCGACGGACCGCGATACCGGCGATCTCGATCGGCGCTCCGACCCGGGCGGCCAGGTCGGTCGACTGCGCGTGCAGCAGCCGCACCACCTCGGAGCCGACCGTGCCGCAGCCCAGCAACGCCAGTCGTACCGGCTTACCCATGCTCACTCCACATCACGATCGCGCCCGCGCGCTCTCCAACGTCCAAGCCGCGCGCTCTCCCACGTCCAAGCCGCCGACCGACCCGTACGCCCGGTTCTGACAAGCGTCAACCCACGTCCAAGGCCAGCAGATCGTCCTCGGTCTCCCGGCGGACGATCAACCGGGCGACACCGTCGCGGACCGCGACGACCGGCGGCCGGGGCACGTGGTTGTAGTTGCTCGCCATGCTCCGGCAGTACGCCCCCGTACCGGGTACCGCGAGAAGATCTCCTGGCTGCACGTCGGCGGGCAGGAATTCATCCTTCACCACGATGTCCCCGGACTCACAGTGCTTTCCCACCACGCGGGCCAGGACCGGCGGCGCCGTGGACGACCGGGAGGCCACGGTGGCGGAATAGGAGGCGTCGTAGAGCGCGGTACGGATGTTGTCGCTCATCCCCCCGTCAACGCTGACATAGCTGCGGATGCCGTCGACGTCCTTGACCGTGCCGACCTCGTAGAGGGTGACCACGGCCGGGCCGACGATGGCCCGGCCGGGCTCGATCGACAGGTGCGGTACGGCAAGCTTGAGCGCGTCGCACTCGCTGTCGACGATCTTGTTGATCCGCTTGGCCAGGTCGTGTGCGGGCGCCGGGTCGTCCTGGCTGGTGTACGCGATGCCGAAGCCGCCGCCGAGGTCGAGTTCGGGCAGCTCGACGGCGCGCGCGTCGCGGATCTGCGCCTGCAAGGCCAGCACCCGCCGCGCGGACACCTCGAACCCGCTGGTGTCGAAGATCTGCGAGCCGATGTGCGAGTGCAGGCCACGCAGCTCCAGCACACCGTCGTCCAGGATCCGGGCGGCGGCGTCGAAGGCGGCACCGCCGGCCAGCGAGAAGCCGAACTTCTGGTCCTCGTGGGCGGTGGCGATGAACTCGTGGGTGTGCGCCTCCACCCCGACGGTGACCCGAATCAGCACCTTCGGCCGTACACCGCGGGTCCGGGCCAGCTCGGTCAGCCGGGCGATCTCGTCGAACGAGTCGACGATGATCCGGCCCACGCCCGCGTCGAGTGCCCGGGTCAGTTCGGCGGCGCTCTTGTTGTTGCCGTGGAACCCGATCCGCTCCGGTGGCATCCCGGCCGACAGGGCGACGGCCAGTTCACCGCCGGTGCAGACGTCGAGGTGCAGGCCCTCTTCGGCGACCATGCGCACCACCGCCCGGCAGAGGAACGCCTTGCCGGCGTAGTAGACGTCGTGGTCGGCGAACGCGGCCCGGAAGTCGCGGCAGCGGGCCCGGAGGTCGGCCTCGTCGAGCAGGTATGCCGGGGTGCCGTACTCGGCGGCCAGCTCCCGCACGTCCCGGCCGCCGATGGTCAGCGCACCGGCGGCCGACCGGGTCACCGTCCGTGGCCACAGCTGCGGCAGCAGGGCGTTGACGTCCTCCGGGGTACGCAGCCAGCCGGGTCCTCGGCTGCCCAGGTCACCGTGCAGTGCCCCGGCTTCGTGTGCGCGCACGCGCTACCGTCCTTCGTCGATCATGGTCAGGTCCTGCGGGGGTGGACCGGATCGGCTGCTCGCGCCTACCGGATGACATCGGTCACATCCGCTCGGGCGCGGAGACGCCGAGCAGGTCCAGGCCGTTGACGATCACCGTACGAGTGGCGTCGTTGAGCCACAGCCGGGCCCGGTGCCGGTCGGTGATCTCCTCGTCGCCGAGCGGCATGATCCGGCACTTGTCGTAGAACCGGTGGTACGCCCCGGCCAGCTCCTCCAGGTAGCGGGCGATCCGGTGCGGCTCCCGCAGCTCGGCAGCGGAGGCGACCACGCCGGGGAACTCCCCGATCGCCTTGAGCAGCTCGTTCTCCTTGTCGTGGTCGAGCAGCTCGGGGCGGAACGCCTCGGGCTCGCCCCGGTGCAGGCCGACATCAGCGGCGTTGCGGGCGACGTTCGCGGTCCGGGCGGCGACGTACTGCACGTAGAAGACCGGGTTGTCGTTCTTGGCCCGGGTCCAGCGTTCCACGTCGATGTCGATCGGCGAGTCGGACGAGTAGCGGGCCAGCGCGTACCGGGCCGCGTCGACGCCGATCGCCTCGACCAGGTCCTCCAGCGTGACCACGGTGCCGGCCCGCTTCGACATCCGTACCGGCGCCCCCTCCCGCACCAGGTTGACCATCTGCCCGATCAGGATCTCCAGCGTCACGTCCGGGTCGTCGCCGAAGCAGGCGGCCATCGCGCGCAGCCGGCCGATGTAGCCGTGGTGGTCGGCGCCGAGCATCATCACGATCCGCTCGAAGCCGCGCTCCCGCTTGTCCAGGTAGTAGGCGCAGTCGGCGGCGAAGTAGGTCCACTCGCCGCTGGACTTGCGCAGCACCCGGTCCTTGTCGTCACCGAAGTCGGTGGTCCGCAGCCAGGCGGCACCGTCGCGCTCGACGACCCGACCCTGGTCGCGCAGCCGGGTCAGGGCGTGGTCCAACTCACCCCGGGAATGCAGGTCCTTCTCGTGGAAGAACGTGTCGAAGTGGGTGCCGAAGGCGGCCATCGACGACTTGATCTCGTCGAGCATCAGCGCCACGCCTTCGACCCGGAACAGCTCCCAGGCGGCGTCGTCGTCGAGGTCGCGTACCTGTGGGTGCTTGCCGGCGATGACGCCGGCGATGTCGGCGATGTACGCCCCGGCGTAGCCGTCGGCCGGCGTGGGCTCGCCCCGGACGGCGGCCAGCAACGAGTTGGCGAACCGGTCGATCTGGGCACCGGCGTCGTTGACGTAGTACTCGGTGCCGACGTCGGCACCGGCGGCCCGCAGGATCCGGGCCAACGAGTCACCGACGGCGGCCCACCGGCTACCGCCGATGTGCACCGGTCCGGTCGGGTTGGCCGAGACGAACTCCAGGTTGAGCCGCTGACCGGCCAGGTGGGTGCTGTGCCCGTACGCGCGGCCGGCCTGGACCACGGTGCGGGCCAGCGCCCCGGCGGCGGCCGAGTCGAGCCGGATGTTCAGAAAGCCGGGTCCGGCGATCTCCACCGAGCTGATCCCGTCGGCCGCGCTGAGCGCGGCGGCCAGCGCGGCGGCCAGCTCGCGTGGCGGCGTGCCGACGCGCTTGGCCAACTGCAGCGCCAGGTTGGCGGCGTAGTCGCCGTGCTCCGGGTTGCGGGGACGCTCGACGGTGACCGCGTCGGGGAGCAGAGATAGATCGAGGTCACGGTCGACGAAGACCGACCGGGCCGCGGCGCGGACGATCTCGGCGAGATTGGCGGGAGTCACCAAAGCATGTTACCGGGGGTAGACTCGGTGACTCGGCGGCGACCCGACCTGCTCCAGTGCCGCCCCGCCCCCATGACCGACCGACCTGACGAGGCACCACACCATGAGCATCAGCACCCAGGGTGGCGACAACCGCCGTCCCTCCGTGGTCAGCACCGGCAAGCCGGCGGCCGGTGGCAAGCCCAAGGCCGATCCAGGCGCCGGCGGCAAGCCGACGGCCGCGAAGTCCTCGGCCGGGAAGGCCAGCGGCGGCGGCAAGCCGGCCGGCGGCCGGCCGGGGGGTCCGGCGGGCAAGGGCGGCAAAGGTCCGCGCAAGCCGGTCAAACCGGTCAAGGTCACCCAGGAGCGCAACTGGGGTCCGATCGCGCTGATGGTCGCGGTCGGGGTGCTGGCCACCGGCATCATCGGGTACGGCGCGTACGCCGTGTCCCAGGGTGCCCGCTCCTGGCAGGATCGCGCCGCCGACATCGAGGGGCTGGTCAACTACCGGGAGTCCAACCCGGCCGCGCTGCAGCCGATGGCCGGCAAGCAGTCCCACGAGTGGGGTCCGCTGGAGTACGAGATTCAGCCGCCCGTCGGCAGCAGCCACAACCCCAACTGGCAGAACTGCATGGGTGACGTCTACCCGGCACCGATCGCCGACGAGCACGCGGTGCACAGCATGGAGCACGGCGCGGTCTGGGTGACCTATCGCGACGATCTGCCGGCCGACCAGGTGGAGACGCTGGCCAGCAAGGTACGCGGCAACGAATACACGATGATGAGCCCGTACGAGGGCTTGGAGTCACCGATCTCGTTGCAGGCCTGGGGCTTCCAGTTGGCCGTCGACGACGCGGGCGATCCGCGCGTCGACGAGTTCATCCGCGCGCTGCGGCAGAATGCCACCGTCGAGCCGCAGGCGACGTGCTCCGGCGGGATCACCGCGACCGGCGACACCCCACGTGACCTCGGCCAGCAGGAACAGGCCATGGACGGCGCGGGGTCGTGACCAGGACAGGTCCGATGGGTGACACCGACCGCGACCCGGCCGCCGCCACCGAGTCGGCCGAGCAGGTCACGCCCGAGGGATCCAGCACCGAGACGTCGGCGGTGGATTCGGCGTCGCCGCGCCGCGCCGGGTTCGGCGTCGCCTGGCTGACGGCCGCCGTCGCAGTCGGCCTGCTTCTCGGGTACGCCGCCGGTCTGCTCACCCCCGGTCTACTCGAACCCGGTGACGCCTCCCCCGAAGCCGGCTTCGCCCGGGACATGTCGACCCACCACGCGCAGGCGGTGGAGTTGTCGATGATCGTGCTGGAGCGCAGCGAGAACCCGGCGGTTCGCACGTTGGCCAGCGACATCGCGCTGACCCAGCAAGGGCAGATCGGGGTCATGCAGACCTGGCTGCGCGAGTGGGGTCTGGAGCCGACCGGCACCCAACCTCGGATGGCCTGGATGGAGACCAGTGGTGAATGGGCGATCGTGGACGGGCTGATGCCCGGGATGGCCACCGACGCCCAACGCAACGAGCTACGCGAGGCCGACGGGATCGACGTCGACCGGCTTTACTTGTCGCTGATGCTGACCCATCACCTAGGCGGCATCCACATGGCGGACGGCATTCTCGATCTCTCCGACGACGAAAACCTGCGCTGGCTGGCCGGCTCGATGGTGAGCGGCCAGCAGAAGGAGATTGAGCTGATCCGGACGCTGCAGTCCCAGATCGGCGGCTGACGCCAACGGGTGCACTCCGGGTCGACCCGAGAACGCGAGCTGCCGGCGGACAGCTCGCGTTCTCGGTGGCTGGCCAGCGGCCGCCGGCCCGTCCGACGCTCAGATCGAGGCTTGCCAACCGTCGATCCGCACCAGCGACGATGGTGCGCTGCCGTCTCGCCGTCTGCCGGGGATTTCATTGCGCAGCACACTCAGGTAGGCGGCGCTCAGACCCGACCCGGGCTCCAGACCCAACTCCTCGGCGAGCCGGGACTTCACTTCCTGATAGACCTTTAGGGCTCGCGCCTGCTGACCGGCCCCGGCCAGAGCGACGACCAACTGCGCCGCCAGGCGCTCCCGGAATGGATTCGCACTGACCAACGTGGACAATTCCGGGACGAGAGAGGCGTGCCGCCCGAGACTTAACTCGATGTCCGCCAAGTCCTCGTGTGCCGCCAGGCGCTGTTGCTCCAGGGCCGCCGAAGCATCCGCGACGAAGGCGCCGTTGGCGCCGCCCAGCGGCGTTCCCCGCCACAACGCCAATGCCGCACGGAGCTGGTCGGCCGCCTCCTCGGACCGCCCGGCCCGATGGGACGACCGGGCGTGGCTGACCCGCTGGACGAAATCCTCATGGTCCAGCTCACCGTTCGCCACCACCATTCGGTAGCCGCCGGCCTCGCTGACCAGCGGTCCGTCTGCCAGGTTGGCCGCCATGGCCCGTCGGAGCGCGGAGACGCAGGCCTGCGCCTGTAGCCGGGCACTCCGCAGTGGGGTATGGGCCCACACGGCATCGATTACCTGGCCGGTGGAGACCACCCGGTTGGCGTTGAGTAGCAGATAGGCAAGCACAGCCCGCTGTCGGGGCCGGAGATGGCGCACCTGTCGGTCGACCCTGTGCACCTCCACCGGCCCCAAAAGTTTCCACTTCATCCTGCCCCCGTTGCCCGAAGTGGTCACGTTCTCACGTAACAAAGGCCAGAGTAGCGCACCATCGAGGTCGATCACTTGCCTGCACGACAGGCAGATCGCTACCCGGGAAGCCGGATGATCGCGCATAGCGAACGCATAGCGCGCGCAGCCTGCTCCGACAGACTCCTCTAGGGACGACCGACCGGGAGTCCCGGTGCAGGCAGGCAGTGGCTAGTCGAAGGGAACCAGCATGATCAAAAAGTTGGGTCGGTACCTCGCTGTGATCGCACTCGTCGTGGGCGGCACAACCGTGGTCACCGCCTCACCAGCGCTCGCCGTCGGCGGCTGCGACCAGACCAATCAGGCAGTCGGGGCGTGCATCGACCACGGCTCGTACGGCAGCAACGCACGAGCCGACTTCTACTTCAACTGGACCCCCAACAACTACTACTACTACTACTCGGTGTGGATCCAGGTCAACGGCACCTGGCACCAGAAGGTCAACCAGGCACGCCTGACCAGGTCGGGAAACTGGTGCTGCTGGTATCAGGCAGTCGCCAGCCTGCCGGCCAGCTACAAGACCATCCGGAGCAGGGTCACCATTTACACGGCCAGCGGGGCGCTGCAAACCACATCCACGAGCCCGGCCTTTACGATCTACGCCTGATCTTCACACCGCGCGGCGGTTTGCGCCAGGCCGCTGGTACCGGCCGGTGCACGGACCGCCGCGCGGTCCGCGCACACCCGCCTCCGACGCGCTGCCTGGCCGCGCCTTCTCCGCCTCAATGAACGGGTACACGTTCACCGGGTCTCCGTACGGTCACGTTCCGGCCGGCGGCTCATACACCGGCAGCGAGCGAACCTCGGCAAACATCGATCAGCCCGGCATTAAAACGAAAAAGTCCGTAGCCCACATGAGGATGTCGACGTCCTCGTAGGACCGGCGGTTCTCCCGAAGTCCCTCCCGACCTGCGCGGTCGTGCAGCTATCCGCCAGCACGCCTCGACGATCTCTACATGGACTCCCGCGTGAATGCGCCCTTCGGGGCCAACCTGGCGCCCACACCTTCCACATCCTCCCGAGGAGCACGCGGCCCGCCGAGCCGGGATGCCCGTAAGGGCAAATCGGACTTATATATACATAGTATACCATATAGCTACTTTAGATGCTTTGACGGACCCTACGGTCTCGGACGTTTTCTGGCTAGATATCGCTACCGTCCCGATACAGCATCGTTGGTCCTGACGTGGGGGCAGTTCTCAGTGACACTCGGAGATCGATCACGAGCTGGTGCCGGCGGCACACACTCGGCGGTGACGGCGCGGTGGCGGCCCGCCGTCGCGGAACACAGACCGGTGAAGCTGGCGGGCTGACACCGGAACAAGAACTCGAACTCATCGACATGCTGCGGGGTCGGTGGCCCGAGGAACACGCGCTCGACGACGAACTGTGGAGCCGGCGTACCGTCGCCACCCTCGTCGAACGACGCTTCGGGCTGACGCTGAGCCCGACCGACGTCGGCCACTACCTGGACTCGTGGGGGCTGGCGCCCCGTAAGCCGGCGCAGCGGGCCTGCGGGCTCTGCGTCGACGCGGTGACCGACTGGGTCGAGCACGTCTACCCAGAGGTGATGCGTTCCGCCCGCGAGCACCGGATGGACCTGTGGTGGTTGGGCCGGACCCGGTTGCACGGCACGACGCCGGCCGCCGACGTGCTGTCCGCCGCCTCGGTACGCGGACAGATCCGCTTCATGATCCTGACCCCGTCACTCGACCCGCCACTACCGCGCGAGTTCCTGCTGCGCCTGTGCGGCCCGGATCGACGGGGCGCGCACATCGTGGTGGACGGCTCCTGGGTCAGCTCCCAGCTGCCCCGACGATTGCCGCGCACCATCGTCACGCACCTGTTGCCCAGCTGCGCCCGGACGGCCCGCACCGCCTGACCATCGGCGGCAGTCCGCAGGGGCGGACCGGCCATGCCGTCCGGCGGTCGCGTGGTCGCCGGACGGCCGCCGGACGGGCCGCCGATCCGGCGGCACGGCACCCGATCAGCCTGGACGCGACATCACGCATACCAGTTCGGCAACCCTGGGGGTCGTTTGCTAGTCTTCCTGGGTCGCTGAGCCCCCGTAGCTCAGGGGATAGAGCACCGCCCTCCGGAGGCGGGGGCGCAGGTTCGAATCCTGCCGGGGGCACATCACAGAACTGCAACAACGCGTGGTCATCGACCGACATCTGACCGTTGAGGCTCAGTTTTCGCTCGGATCGTGATGAACGGCTCCTCGCCCAGATCGGCGGGAGCCGTTCGCTCGTCTCATGGCCTCGGCGTCAGCTGACGCCCCAGGTGGCCCATGAGATGACCCAGTCGCGTTCGCGCTGCGGCGGCGGCTCGCCTCGCAGTACCGCGCCCACGGCGTCGGCGGCTTCGCGGTCGTTTTGGCGGGCGTACCGGTCGTACATGGCCTGGCATTCGACGTAGATGACGCCGTTGATCGAGTAGGTCCGGACGGGGTGATCGGTGCGCCTCCGGATCGCGGCGCGGACGGCTTTGCGCAGAGCGTCTTGCTGGTCACCGGGTACGTGGTGGATCTCGACGTAGCCTCGTCGGTCCATGACCACGTCGGTAGCGAGTTGGGCGACGAGCGCGAGTCGGTCGTCGGGTTCGGGCTTTGGGAAATGGCGGTCGATCAAGGTCAGGCAGCGCCGGCAGGTTGGGGCGTACGCTACTTCGCCGTGCCGGCCAACTGCACCGCCGTCGCCGCCGACCATGACCGCCCAGACGCGGCCACAGATCGTCTTGTCGGACCATTGAAGGTCACGCAGGGCCATGAGGTCGTAGTCGGCCGGCACGCGGTCGTTGCCGTCAAAGTAGAAGTCGGGTACTGCTTCGCGGCCGGCGCCGGGTGCCGTGGTAGCGGTGAGGTGAACCGCAGTGCCGCCGCTGACGGCCGTGAGAAGCATCGCGGCGCCGTTGATCTCGATGGTGTTCGGTCCGTGTGCCATGGGCTCCGTCCTGGCTACATCGTCGACGCGGTCATTCGGTGACGGGTTCAGACTCGTCGCGGCGACGCAGTTCATCCCACGTCACGCGCTGGCTTGCATCGGCGAGATCGTTGTCGAATCGAACGCCCTGACTCTCCAACAGTTGGCGACAGTACTCCGGCCCCCGATTCTGACTGTCGCGCCACTTCGGATTGATGCGCCCGCCCTCCATGAGGATTCGTTCGGGGTGGGGGAAGTTGGCGAGGGCTGCGGCGGCCTGCCCAACGCCTCGGGCCGCCTTGGTGTCGCCGCGCACGGCAATCGAGATGTCTCCGTAGGTTGTCCACTCGCCTTCGCGGACGCGGGATGCCATGCGCATGAAGACGACGCTGGTGGTGCGATAGCGGGGGGCCAGCCGCCATCGTTGCGGGGACGCGCCCGGGACCGGCTCGACGAGGCCGGCCTTGTGCAGGGCTTGCAGCGAGGTGTGCGTGTTCGGTCCGTCGTAGCTGATGGCGGCGGCTATGTCGGCAGTCTTCATGCCGTTCTCGGTGCTGAGACCGGGCACGGCGAGGATCTGCTGCTGGCGCTGGCCGCGCCCGGTCGGGATCTCGACCTCAGCGTCTGCGGTGAGGTCAGGGACCTGCGCTGCGGCTTCCAAGTCGGCGGCCAGGTTGAGGTAGAGATCGCCTTGTGCGCGGGCGAACTTCGCCAGTGCGAGCGCAATCTGGGTCATGTCCAGTCCTTTCAAAGTCATGTGACATGACAAGACTGGGCCTCTTGTGTTGTATTGTCAACACCCTTTCAAAGGATGGCACCGCAACAGGCCGGGCTGTCCCGCCGGAACGAGGCGCAGCAGTCCCGCTCGTAGCCCAGTCCGAAGGTCCCCTCGACCATCGGCGTTACTGGTTGACTACGCCTCACGGGGCGATGTGTCTTGTAGTCAGGTGCTCACGCTGGCATTCTGGCGTGGCATGGTCCAGCAGACCAGGGGATGAGGGTGGGAGCGGTCTTGCAGGACCGCCCGACAGGGGTACCAGCGAGTTTTGACGGGCGGTGATGGGTTGGCACCGAAGTCGGGTGCGTCAGATGGCCCCAACACGCTGCTCAGCGACGCCCGCCGCCGACTTCTGTCCCCAAGCGGTTCAGGCCGACGGATGTCCCGGCAGGAGGTCGCCGAGGCGGTCAACAACTACCTGTGGGACACCTACGGCACGAGAACCAGCATGGACGCCAACCACGTCGGCAAGCTTGAGCGAGGAGAACACCGCTGGCCCAAGCCGACAACCCGGGAGGCATTCCGAGCGGTGCTGAAGGCAACGCGGGACGCTGACCTGGGCTTCTATATCACCCGTGGCCAACGCCACTCCGACCCCGTGGCGCACCAGAGACCCCCTCGCGAGATGCTCACCGCTGGTGATGATCACGCTAACGAGTCGCTGACCGGCGGGGAGATCACGGACACTGGCGACATGAACCGCCGCGAGTTGCTACGCCTGCTGAGCCTGACAGGTGCGCTGTTGGCCGCGCCTGTCCCGGGCAGCCAGCTCGACTGGGCGCGCATCGAGTCCTCCAGTGACGGGACCAGGCGACTAGATCCAGCGACCCTCGACGAGTACGAGGGACTGAACGCCCAGCTGTGGGCGGCCTTCGGCGCAGCCGAGTCCAAGGCAGCAGTATCACCGCTGGTCAACCGTCAGCTGACGACGCTCACGGTCAACCTACGCCGCTCCCACACGACACCCGTGCACCGCAGGCTCTGCGGGGTCACCGCCGACCTGCTCCAGCTAGCGGGCGAGGTCGCCTTCGACGCGAACGCGTACGGCGAGGCCGCGCACTGCTACACGCTGGCAGCGACCGCCGCCCGAGAAGCCGCTGCCTACGATCTTTGGGCGTGCGCGATGATCCGTCACGCCTTCATCAGCGTCTACGAGCGCGACTTCCGGCACGCCGCACCGATGCTGGACGTTGCCACCGGCCTAGCCCAGAACGGGGACAGCGCGCTATCGACCCGGCACTGGGCACGAACCGTGCAGGCGCAGGCTCTCGCGGGCCTCGACGACCTCAGCGGATGCCGGCGGGCGCTCGACCAAGCCGAAGAGGTCAACCACCTGCCCGGCCGGGTTCACAACGGCGGATGGTTGCGCTTCGACGGCTCCCGGCTCGCCGAGGAACGCGGGGCCTGCTACGTCGAGTTGAGGCGCCCAGACCTGGCCGAACCTGTGCTGTCCGGCGCTCTGTCGCAGAGCCTCTCCACACGACGACGCGGAACCGTCCTGACAGACCTCGCCTTGGTCGGAGTTCACCGTAGCGACGTACACCAGATCGTGCTCTACGGCAGCGCCGCCCTCGATACTGCCCGCCAAAGCGGCTCCGGCGTGGTCGGCTCCAAACTCAACCGACTACACCACCACTTGCAGCCGTTCCTTGCCGACACTCACGTGCGGCATCTCAACAGCCAAATCAATGCCCTGATAAGGGCAGGGAACTGACACGACCGGAGGGAGGACCAGCGTGCAGGTCGAAGAACCAGGGCGTGTGTTCCGGGAGGCGTGGATCGCGGGAGTCCGAAAGCACTACCCCGGCGAACCGAAACCGGGCTACGTCACGCCCTGGGATGATACGCCCGAATGGGAACGGGACAGTGCCGCCGCAGTGTATGAGCAGGTCCGCCAGTTCATCGAGGCCGCCGCCGGCGCAACCGCGAAGCTGACCCGTGAACAGAAAGGACGCTTCGTCGCCCTGTGCTGGATTGCGCAGATCTTCAAACACTTTCCCAGCCCGAAGGCTTCCTACGTGGCCGACTGGTCAGACATGCCAGAGTGGCAGCAGGAGACGGACTCGGACATCTTCGAACACATCGAGCAGACGTTGGTCTCGATGCGCTGAGCTGAGAACAAATCGACAGGAGCGCGCAACTCCCACTTCATGCTCGCATCGGAGTCCGGCTTCTTCCGAGCCGGCGCGAGATTGGCGGGCAGGGCACTACGCCGGCCAGCATGAACTGCGCCTGCAAGCGGTGACACTCCGAGGTCTTGCGCGGCGCGCCCGGCTTCCCGGGCGCGCCGACGAGGCAGCATCTCAGTGTGCGTCAAAATCACTTTCGCGGATGCCGCCAGTGAACGCCGTCCACTCACCCCGGGTGAACCCCAGCACTGGTCCCGTCCGGTCCTTCGAATCCCGCATGCCCAAGGTGCCGTCGAGCGCGAAGGCGACCTCGATGCAGTTGTCGCCACCGCCGGAGCGGCTGGACTTCCGCCAGTTGGTGAACTTCTCGGGGTACATGGTCATCTCCTGGTGTAGTCGGGCAGTTCCTCCGCCACGCTGGCGAGGAAGTCGAGGCTGTCGGCGGGGCTGAGGGCCGCGGAACGCAGGCGCTCGTACAAGGAGGCGTAGTTGGCAACCTCGTCCGGGTCGGTGAGGACGAGGTCGCTGGTGATGGTGTCGACCGCGACGACCACTGGATCGCTCGGGTCGGGGTATCGGTAGCTAAAGTACGACGGCCGGGGTACCGCGTTGCCAGCGATTCGCGCGGTCAGCCGCAGTACCCGGATCGTGGTCTTCTGCTTCTCGTGACCGACGTTGATCAGGTGGTCAAGCTGCGCGCGGACGACCTCCGGCGGTGCGGCGTGCCGACGGATCGCGAGCTCATCGATGATCACTTCGTAGGTGGGTCCGCCGGGTCTGTCAAGGACCCGTTGCCGGGCAGCTCGGGCTTCCAGTGCTCGCTCCACGGTGAATCTGCGGGGGTAGGCGGCACGATCTGCCACCGCGCGGACCTCGGTGTACGCCGGGATCTGCAACAAGCCTGGCAGCAGGGTGATGTGGTATTCGGCGATGTGCTCCGCACCGGCTTCCAGGTCCGCGTAGAGGGCCTGGCGGCCTGGCGTGGTCCCATCTCGACGCGGAACTTCTCCCACCAGCCGTTCTCCTGGGACTCGCGAGCGATGGCCATGATCTCTTCCCACCGCTGCTCGTCAACCCGAAAGTGGTCGAGGATTCGCATGATCTCGTCTTGATCTGGTCGGACTCTCGCGTTTTCCAAACGGCTCAGCTTCTGCTTGGCGATCTTTGTCTCTTTGCAAATCCGCTCAGCGGAGTAGCCGTGTTCCTCCCGTAGCCGCACGAGTTCGGTAGCGAGCCGGCGACGACGCACAAACGGACTGATCAACGACACCCCCGGCGAGAGAGAGACGCGAATAGCTCCGACGATCCATCCCGCCTGGACCCCGGCGACGAGAGCGTAACGCCTGTTTGCCGATCACCGCCAGCGCCGATCATGCTTTCCGCATAGAAACCCCTGGTCAAGCGCGCGGCGACCGATAACTCTCCCCCTTAACTTTCCCCATTGGCCGGTGTTCCCGGGGCTATGCAAGAACCGCGATCGTGGAATCACCACAAGCGATGTGTCTACGGCTTGGAGTGGGGTCACGCGGCGACAGATTCGCGGCGGAGTCCCGACGGTCCGAGGTGCGGGAGGAGCGGCATGGACGCCACGAGCGCAACGCTGATCGCCGTCCGGCATCCCTGGCTCCTGCCCGCTATCACTGCCGGGGAGGGCGTGGCGGCGGGCAGGCCGAACGTCGCGAGTTCTCCTTGGACGCCGTGCCAGAGAAGGCGGATCGATCCGCCAGCCAACGTGCCGGTAGCTGCGGGGGCTACCTGCCCACCCATCATCCAGTCCCATTGGAGGTTGCCATGAACAGCCTGCTCGCCGTCAGCAACGACCCGTTCGAGCTCGACGTGCAGATCGTCACGGAGGGTCCGGTCGCCGCCGCTCTGCTGGCCGACACGGACGACGGCTGCGACACCGTGAAGGGCAGCGACTGCTGACCGAACACCCCCGCTGGTTCCGGCAGGCGATCCCCCGATGCCTGCCGGAACCAGCACCCCACATCCAGCCATGTCCTCGGAGGAGCGCCTCGTAACGAAAGGGGGACGATTCATGTTTCGGTCGGTCGATGCCGCGACGATCCGCATTGCCGCTCACTCATGGCCCGACGGCCCAGCGCCTTGGCAAGGCCGGAGCGACCCCTCCGGTATTGCGGACTGGTTGCACGCGACGTGGCGGAAGGTCGGCTTGGCCGAGGCTGTCTGGGCCGCCAGCCCTGAGTTCGCTGCTCGCGTAGAAGCGGTCCTCGCTACAGGAGGCGCCACTCCGGACGGAGGGTGGCGGATGGCGCTAGCGCTGGCGCGGTACCTGGTCCGTGCGCAGCGGCGGGCGACACCCTTCGGGTTGTTCTCGGGGGTGGCAAACCTGCGGTTCGACACGGTGGCTGCGGTGGTACCGGCAGGGCAGCCGGCGATCCGGGTACGGCCGGACGCGAGGTGGCTCGCCTCCCTGATTGCGCGCCTTGAAGCCGAGCCCGACGTACGCCGCCGTCTGCCCCTGCAGGCGAACAACCTGGCGCTGGTGAACGGGCCTCGGATCGTCGTGGCGCGCCGGCCGCACGCCTCTGCAAGTGCGGAGTCGACCTCGGTGAGGAACACCGAAGCGGTACGGCTGGCGGTGTCGCTCGCCTGTGCCCCATTGCCGTGGGCTGAGCTGGTCGACGCGGTAGCTGCTGCGTTTCCAGGCTTTCCACGCGCGTCCGCTGAGGTGATGGTTGCCGGCTTGGTGGATCACGGCGTGTTGATCTCCGCTCTCCGACCACCATCGACGTGCACAGACCCGATCAGGCATGTCCTGGACACCCTCGATGCGGTGTTCGACGGTGATCCTGAGGGACAGCGCGCCCTTCGGGCCGAGCTGCGTTCGTTGCATGGTCGTCTCGGTGTTACCAGCGCGGGGAGCGCGACGTACCTTCGTGGGCTCGCCGACCACATGCGCAGCGTGGCAACGGCTACCCAGCCGCTCGCGGTGGATCTTCAGCTCGCGGATCAGATCGCCCTGCCGGAGCAGGTCGCCGCCGAGATCGCGGCATCAGTGGAGGTGCTACGACGGCTGACGCCAGATCCGGCGGGGCGGCCAGAGTGGCGTGCGTACCGTGCCCGGTTCGTCGACCGCTACGGGATGACGGCAGTGGTGCCGCTCGCTCGGCTGGTAGATCCGCTCGTCGGGCTGGGCTACCCACAACACTTCGGCACTGTGACCGACGCGCCTGCGGCACCACTGTCCAGCCGCGATGAACGCCTGCTAACGCTGGCTCAGCAAGCGTTGATCGACGGTGTACGTGAGGTGATTCTCGATGACGCGACCGTCGAATGGCTCGCCGGCACTGGCAGAGTCACCGGGCCTGTCAGCCCTCACGTCGACGTCTCGGCAGAGGTCCGCGCGGTCTCGCTGGAAGCGCTGGCACAGAGACGGTTCACTGTCGCGCTGACTGGCATGGGCCGCTCGGCGATGGCGACGAGCGGGCGCTTCCTCGACGGGCTGCCCTACGCCGACCGGGAGTTGATGTACCGGGAGTTCGCCCGCCTTCCTGTCGCGGTGGCTGGCGCTATACCGGCGCAGCTGAGCTTCCCACCGCGCACGCTGCACACCCAGAACGTGCTCAGCTCTCGGCAGGTACTACCGTGGCTGGTCAGCCTGGCCGAGCACCGGCCCGTGGCCGAGAACGTGATTGGCCTCGACGACCTCGGTGTGACCGCCGGCCGCGACCGGTTAGTGCTGGTGTCGATGTCGCGGCGGCGGGTGGTGGAGCCGACAGTGGCGCATGCCGCCGCCGTACACACGATGCCGCTACTCGGCCGGTTCCTCCTGGAGCTGCCGCGAGCCACGGATGCCCGGCTGAAACCGTTCGACTGGGGTACGGCTTCCTGCTTGCCGTTTCGACCCGCGCTGAGATACGGCCGCGTCCTCCTGGCGGCGGCCCGGTGGCGCGTCGATCCGACGTCCCTGCCCGCTGCGAACGCAGGCGATGGCGAATGGTTGACGGCCTGGGAGGCGCTGCGGAAGAGGCTGCGGCTGCCGGCATGGGTGCAGGTCGGCAACGGTGACCAGAGGCTTCGGCTCCACCTCGATCAGTCCATGGATCGTGCCCTGCTGCGTGCCCACCTGGACGCCAGCGCCGGACGGGTGACCGTGGTAGACGCGGCGAGCCCGGAGGACTTCGGTTGGCTCTCCGGGCGCGCCCACGAGATCGTCGTGCCAGTCGCCTCGATGGCAGCGCCCGCCGCCGCGCCGGCCGCGGTTACCGCGCCAGGCGCATGGCCTCCGCCCGCTCCCCCCGAGCCGGTCATGCCGGGTGCCAGTCGCCTGCTGTCCGCTTCGGTGGCCGTCGAGCCTTCGACAATGGAGCTGGTGGTGATGCGAGGGCTACCCGCGCTGTTCGCCGACTGGCCCGAGCCGCCGCTGTGGTGGTTCGTGCGCATGCAACGCCCCACCCCGCATCTTCGACTACGACTGCACACCGATGACTACGGCGACGCGGCGGTACGGATCGGGCGGTGGGTCGCCGGGCTCCGGCAGCAGCGCCTTGCCGGCGATTGGAGCCTGGACACCTACCATCCCGAGTCCGGTCGCTACGGCTGCGGCACCGCGCTGTTAGCGGCCGAGAAGTTGTTCGCCGCCGACTCCACCGCAGCCCTGGCGCAGCTGGTAGCGCAGCCGGCGTCTGGGATCGATCGGCAGGCACTGACCGCCCTGAGCACGGTTGACCTGGCCGCCTCGATGCTCGGCAGCCGCACCGAGGGATGCGAGTGGCTGGTGGCGCGCCCCGAGCAGACCGGGCAGGCAACGGTCCAGCGGGACGTGCTGCGTCAAGCGGTCACCCTCGACCCGAGCGAACTTCCCGAGCCCATCCAGCAGGCATGGCAGGAACGCTCCAGGGCCGCAACCCGGTACGCAGCCGAACTGTCCGCCGTCGCCGGCCCGCTCACCCCCGCCTCGGTGCTCGCGTCGCTGACGCACCTGCACGTCGTTCGCGCTCTCGGTCCCGACGAAGACGCCGAGCAGCTCACGTATCGGTTGGCTCGCCATGTCGCGCTGGCGGCGGTGCGTCGCCGGGTTCGCGCCGTAGGAGCATCCCGATGACCGAAACACCGCTGAGGACACCGTTGCTACGGGCGGCCGAGGCGATGGCCGCGTGCATCACCGATACCCTGACCGAGCCGCCGCCCCCGGATTTCGCAGCAGACGACTACGGGCCACGCAGTACCCGCTGGTACGCCCAGTCGCTGTCCCGGGGTGCCGCCGGAGTGGCACTCCTGCACGGGGTGCGAGCGCAAACAGGACACGGTGGGTGGGAACCGGTCCATGTATGGCTGCGACGCGCGACCGCTGACACGCTGAACAACGGCAGCGGAGCCGGACTCTGGTTCGGCGCACCCGCTGTCACCCACGCGCTGACCATGGCCATGCCGCACTCCCACCCGGCAGCCCTGGACGCGCTTGATCATGCCCTCGACGATCTGGTGGAACGCCGCCTGGCCGCTGCCACGGCACGCCTTGCGGCGCGTGCCCGGCCCTCGCTGTCGGAATTCGACCTCGTACGCGGGCTGACCGGCCTGGGAGCCCACCTGCTGCGCCGCACCCCGGACAAACCTCTGCTCCGGCGGGTGCTGGCGTACCTCGTCCAACTCACCGAGCCGGTGCACACCGATGACGAGGCGGGCCGACTCGCGCCAGGTTGGTGGAGCGCAGACCCCGCCGACCGCGAAGGTCCGGAGCAGGGCGGACATGCCAACTTCGGCATGGCGCACGGCATCACCGGCCCTTTGGCTCTCCTGGCCCTGGCCATGCGGCAGGACATTCGGGTGCCGGGACACGCGGAGGCGATCCGCCGGATCTGCACGTGGCTCGACCGCTGGCAGCAGACAAGCCCTGCGGGACCGTGGTGGCCGGAGAAGATCACCGTCGCGGAGTTGCGCGCCGGGAAGCCCTCCACGAGCGGACCGGCGCGGCCGTCCTGGTGCTACGGCACCCCCGGCATCGCCCGCGCTCAGCAGCTAGCCGGGATCGCTCTCAACGACCCCGCCCGGCAAGAGGCGGCAGAAGAGGCCCTGACCCGCTGCCTAGCCGACCCCCTCCAACTCAGCCGGATCATCGATCCGTCGCTGTGTCGCGGCTGGGCAGGGCTTGCCGCTACGGCCTGGTACGCCGCCGCCGACGCCCGCACCACCAGCCTCCGAAAACAGCTGCCTCAGATCGTGCGCCTGCTGATCCAGCACGCCACGGACACCACCCCGGCGCGATCTGGCTTGATCACGGGCCCCGCCGGCATCGCCCTCACCCTGCACACCGTCGCGACCGAGACCGACGCCCGCTGGGCCACCAGCCTGCTGATCACCTAGACGAGGAGAGCGTCGTGGATCTCGACTCCGAACCCGACACCGAGCCACCAGGCGTGGCACCGGTGAGCCGATGGCGCCGGATCAACCTGACGTTCTCGGACTGGCAGACCGCTGAGGACTTCGCCGCAACGCGGCTCGCCCCTGAGCTCATCGCTGCGGAAGACCACCGGGCGATCACCGCCTTCTGGTTCATCCGCAAGAGCGAGACGTGGCGGCTGCGGCTCCTGCCCGGCGACAGGCTCGCCCAGGTCTACGCCCTCCTCGCCTCCATCACCGACGACGACCGCATCCGCGGTGTCACCGAGCCCATCTACCGGCCCGAGGCGTACGCCTTCGGCGGGGACCAGGCAATGACGATCGCCCACTCCCTCTTCCACGCGGACAGCCGCCACATCCTCGGCCATCTCGCCACCGCCGGCGGCACCCATCGGCGTGAACTCGGCGTCCTGCTCGCCACTCGCCTCATGCGCGCCGCCGGACTGGAGTTCTCCGAGCAGGGCGACGTCTGGCGGCTTCTCGCCTCGCGCCGGCACCAACCGAACGCCCCCGCGCCGAGCCCACGGCTCATCGCGGCGGTGCAGCGCCTGATCACCGCAGCCGACGACACGGCCGGAAGCCCTCTGGTCATCACCCCGCGATGGCCACAAGCCCACGAGCTGGCGGGCGCGGACCTCGGCTTCCTCGACCGGCACGGCGCGCTGACCCGCGACCTACGCGAGGTGCTCACCCACCACCTCTTGTTCCTGTTCAACCGGCTCGGTATCTCTGCGGCTGACACCTGGCTGCTCGCGACGGCGGCCGTGAACGTCGCCTTCCACCACCCGTTCGACACCCCATCCGGCTATCAACCCGCCGCCAAGATCGGAAGTAGGGTCAACGCAGTGAACACTTCCCCCACCGCACCGGGAACGTCGAGTGCCGCGACGCTGCGCGAACAACTCGTCAGCACGCTCGAACAGCGCGGCCACATCCGCTCCGCCCCCGTCGCGCACGCATTCCGTACGGTCCCCCGCGAGCAGTTCCTCCCCGGCGTCGACCTGGAAACCGTGTACACCCGCCGCCAGATCGTCACCAAACGGGACCCCAGCGGTGCCGCGTTGTCGTCCGCGTCGAGTCCCAGCCTCGTCGCGGACATGCTCGAACAACTCGCCCCACAACCCGGCCACCGCGTCCTGGAGATCGGCGCGGCCACCGGCATCAACGCCGCCCTGCTCGCCGAGCTGACCAGCCCCGGCGGCACGGTCGTCACCATCGAACTCGACCAGGACCTCGCCGACGGCGCCCGCGCCGGCCTCGACCGCGCCGGCTACCACAGCGTCACAGTGGTCTGCGGCGACGGAGCCCTCGGTGACCCCGACCACGCGCCCTACGACCGGATCATCGTCACCGCCGGAGCCTGGGACATCTCCGCCGCCTGGTGGGAACAACTCGCCGACCACGGCCGCATCGTCGTGCCCCTGCGCGTACACGAAAGCGGCCTGACCCGATGCTTCGCTTTCCACCGCACCAGCCCCCACCAGCTCGTCAGCACCACGACGCCGCTGGTCTGCGGATTCGTCCCCATGCGCGGCAGCACCGAACACACCGACCACCACGTACGCCTCGACACCGACGTGGTCCTCAAACTCGACGCCACCGACCAACCCGACCGCGCCGCGCTCGCCAAGGCTCTGAGCCACCCCCGGCTTGAACGCTGGACCGGCATCCAGGTCAGCGACACCGACCCGATCGGCCACCTCGACCTGTGGCTCCTCGTCAGCGCCAACAGGCCGTTCGGCCGCCTCGGCGTCGGTGACACCGCCCGCACCAGCGGACTGGTCACCCCCGCCTATAGGTGGGCCGGTGCCGCCATCTACCACGGCGCCACCATCGCCTACCTCGCCTTCCAGGACGCGGGCAACGGTCACCACGAACTCGGCGCGATCGCCCACGGCCCGGACGCCACCACGCTCGCCACCGAGCTGACCAACCTGCTCGACCAATGGGACGAGGCGAACCGCCCCAACCAGCCCACCGTCACCGCCTACCGCGCAGGAACCCAGCCCGCCGACCACGGCGACATCAGCCGAGCCGACACCATCCTCACGATCTCCTTCTGACCGTATCCAGGCCGGGGCGGTGCCCTGTCCCGCCCCGGTAGACGAGCGCGGCTCAGCCGTCACGTACGACCTGAACGCACCTCGTTGCCCACATGCGGCCCTCTCGCAGCAGATGAGGACATCATGACTCCGTCTCGTGCCGCCACCATCGCCGCCCGCTTCCCTCTCGTCGCCCGCAAACGACCGCCCGCCAAACCTCTGGACGCTCGGGTAGACCGGCTCGTCAGGCTCGCCGAGACCGCACACTGCGAGAGCGACCCGGACAAGGCGTCCATGGTGTTCAACGGGGCGGCCCTCGTTGCCTCCGACTGCGGAGACCCCAATCTTGCCCGCGCCTGGTGCCGCCGCCACGCCAGCCTCTACCTCAGCCAAGCCCCGCTGAACGGCTACACGGCCCGCTTCGCTCTCGAACCAGTCGTCAACCTCGCTCGCCTGCGCATTCGTGACGGCGACGGCGACGGCGCGTACCGCCTACTCACCCACCTGTACACGGCCATCGTCGGCGGCACTCCCGCTGTTCTGGACGACCTGGAGGTACATCCTCGACACCTTCCCGCCGCTCCCGAAGAACTCAGTCAGATCATCAGTTGGCTGCGCGGCACACTGCTCTCCGACGGAACCCGCGCCCTCACCCTTGCGGGACGGTGGGACGACGCCGTGAACCATGTACGCCGATACGACGGGATCGGACCGACCCTCCTTGATGGACGACAGGTCGCGATCGTCGCTCATCTGCTGCGGGACGAAGGGCCGTCAGCAGCGGCTCTCCTCGCGGCCACCGAGATCGAGGCGCCGTGGGAGCAATCGGCGCATGGGCTCCTCAACACCTGGCAGGAGCTGGCCGTGGGGACGGTCGCCGCCGACCACGCTGACCTCATCGATCGAGTGTCAGCCGTACCGCGAACTCCCGGGCTCGCCGTGTTCCGCGTTCGCCTCGGACTGGCGGCCCTGGACCTCTCGGGGGTGGGCTTGCCAACCAATGTCGCAGATGGCCTGATCAAACAGCTGGTGGCAGATGCTGTTCACGACGAGGACGCGAACGCGGCGCGCGACCTCATCAATCACTCGGCTGTCGCGGCCGAGCACCAAGGGAAGCTACGCCTCTTGATGAAGGCGAGCGGGCTAGACCCAACGCCGCTCGGTTAAGCCGTTGCGGCAGCGGTCAAGGGTGTGTCGGTCGGACATGGGAAAGCGGAGTTCCTGTAACGAGGTGAGTCACTCCAAGACGCCTCGAGACCAGGAACTCCGCTTTGGTCGATCAGATTGCCATAACTCGGACGGTGCGGGTAGCCGCAGGTGTGTTCGCGCCGGGTCATCTGGGTGAGTTGACCCAGTTCCTGCCCTTCGAGATGGTCGATGAGGTCCTTGCCGCGACCCGTCGTACCCAGCAGCGGATCCGGCTACTCCCGGCCCGGGTCGTGGTCTACCTCGTCCTCGCAGGCTGCTTGTTCGCCGAACTCGGCTACGGGCAGGTGTGGCGGAAACTGACCGCCGGTCTGACCGGGCTGGATCTGACCGAGCCGGCCTCAGGCACGTTACGGGAGGCGCGTCAGCGGCTCGGGTCGACGCCGTTGCGGGCCCTGTTCGATCTGCTGCGCGGCCCGGCGGTCACCACGGCGACGCACGCCGTGCGGTGGCGGGGCCTGCTGGTGACAGCGATCGACGGGACCACGATGTCGGTCGCCGACGCCGAGGCGGTCCGGGTCCGTTACCGCAAACAACGGGGTAACCACGGCGGCGCGGGCTACCCGGCACTACGGCTGAGTGTCCTGCTGACCTGCGGCACCCGCTCGATCATCGACGCCGTGTTCGCTCCACTCGGCACCAGCGAACTCGACCAGGCCCGCTCCCTGGCCCGGAGCCTGGCCGCCGGGATGCTGCTGTTGGCCGACCGTAACTACGCCGCCGCCGACCTCATCCAGACACTCGCCGCCACCAGGGCCGACCTGCTGATCCGCTGCAAGAACGGCCGCCGCCTGCCGGTGATCCGCCGGTACCACGACGGATCCTGGCTGTCGACCATCGGCACGGTACGGGTGCGGGTCGTGGACGCTGAGATCAGCGTCCAGACCATCGACGGCGTCCGCACGGGCGGCTACCGGCTGATCACCACCCTGCTCGACCCACGCACCCACCCGGCCGGCGAACTGATAAAGCTGTACCACCGCCGGTGGGAGGTCGAAACCGCCTACCTGGAGATCAAATCCAGCATCCTCGGCGGCCGGGTCCTGCGCGCGCGTACTCCCGACGGCATCGACCAGGAGGTCTACGCCCTGCTGGTCGTCTACCAGATCCTGCGTAACGCCATGACCGACGCCACCGACAGCCGGCCCGGCACCGGCCCTGACCGGGCCAGCTTCACCACCGCCCTGAACGCCGCCCGCGACCAGGTCACCCACGCCGCCGGCGTCCTCGCCGACACCGTCATCGACCTGGTCGGCGCCATCGGTCGTGCGGTTCTGGCCCACCTGCTACCTGAGCGTCGGATCCGGGTGAAGACCCGCATGATCAAACGCTCGAACTCCAAGTACCAAGCCCGCGGACCCAACGTAGACCGACGCAGCTACAAAGCCACCATAGCCATCGATATAATCACAAACACTTGCTAACCATCCACCCGCCCTAACCGAGCGGCGTTGGGGCTAGACCAGGGCTATCTGCCAGCAGCGGCGAGTGATCCACTTTCCGTAGCGCTCGACCTGGCCGGATCCGTGATAGCTAGGCGACGTGATTGAGGTCGGGGAGCAGGACCACCGATCGAGCCACCGTGGACGTGCTGCCCGGGGAAAACACCAGCGGGGCGTGGTTCGTCGTGGACGAGCCCCACCGGCAGGTCGACGTCGGCGTGTCCGAAGACTTCCGGGTACGGGTCGCGGTGCCGGCGGGCGTCCCGACGCACGGATGCTGGTTCCAGGCCCGGGTGCACTCGACGACGCTCGGCCTGGCCGCCGGTGCGGCGGTGAGCGCGCGGGTCACCATCACGGTCGACTCCGCTCCGGCCGAGGAACATCTGCCGGTGTCGGTACCAGATGTGGTGGGGCTCGACCCGCACATGGCACTGAGCCGGCTCGGCGACAGCCAACTACGTGCCGACATCAACGGGCAGGTCATCCACCCTGGCGAGATGGTGCTCCTCGACCTGGGAGAGGGGACCACGTGGGAGGTGCGGAGCCAGTCGCCGGCGGCGGGCTCCCTCGTCGCCCACGATTCGACCGTCTCGCTGTTCCTGCAGCAGACCAGTGCTCCGGTCGAGCCGGTCGAGCCGGCCATCGACATCGTCTTCGACGACAACAAGCCGCCGCACTGGTAGCCCCACCCCGGTGGACGTGGCGGGCACGCGCGCGGCGAACGCCGCTATTTTCGCCATCTGACCATCCACCCACCCCACCAGAGGTATTTTCGTCCGTCGATCTCTCTCGGTAGAGGTATCCACCCCGCGCGGCCGTGACCGTCACGGTTCGCGTTCCACCCCTACCTCGGGAGGAACCTTTGTCCACGCGACTGACGCGACGCGTACGTCGATCGACACTCGCCCTGATCACCGCAGCGGCTGTGGCGCTGCTGCTGCCGGTCACCTCGGCCGGAGCGGCAGCTCTCGACCGCTCGACCGACAGCGCTACCGCCAGCACGGCAGCCGACGTCTGGATGATGGACAACTCGGCCGACGTCGGGCTCCAGCCGCACCTCATCGGCGACATCTGGCAGAGCCCGGACATCAAGGTCTGCAACACCGCCGCAGGATGCCAGAACAGCCAGAACCCGATCATCGGACAGACCAACTACATCTTCGTCAATCTGCGCAACCCCGGACCGTACGGCAACCCAGTCACGGAGCAGGGCGAACTCCACGTCTACCGGAGCACGCCGGGCGGCGGCACGATGTGGCCCAGCGGTTGGACCGAGATCGGCTGGATGTCGGTGTCCGTCGCACCCGGCGGCGTCACCACGGTCACCATCCCCTGGGACGACGTCCCCGGCCCGGGGCACTTCTGCCTGCTGGCCCGCTGGGTCTCCCCCAACGACCCGATGAGCAGCGAAGGCCCCGACACCGTCCAGAACACCAAGAACAACAACAACATCGTCTGGCGTAACGTCGACTCGGTGGCCCTGGCACCGGACAGCCAGCCCGAGGAGCGGCCGTTCGCGATCGGCAACACGCACCGCCAGCCGACCCGCAACGGCATCATCTTCCGCCAGGGTGACGTGCCGCTGCGCGCCGCCGGCGGTCGGATCATCGCCGACCTCGGACCGGCCCTACACGAACGCTGGGCCGCCGGCGGCAAGGCGGGCAAGGCCATCCGGCAGGTCGGCCGGACCCAGATCGAGATCCTGGATCCGGCGCAGGCCTCGATCGACAACATCGTGCTCAATCCCGGCGAGCGACTCACACTGAAGCTGTACTTCACCGCCACCACGGCGATCAGGGAGCCGATCGCGATCGACGTGATCCAGATCGGCCCCGGCGCCGACGGCGGCGAGCGCACCGACCTCGGCGGCGTCCGCTACAACGTGACCGTGAGCAAGCGAGCCCAGTAGCCGCCAGGAAGCGGTACGGGTGGAGGTCACCGAACGGGACCCGGCGACCTCCACCCGTACCGCGACCGCACGACCCTGACGGCGACCCGGCCCTGTCCGGGAAGGGTCGGGTACGCCGGCCGGGCGGGTCGGGGTCGTGGGTCACGGGCGGGTCCGGACCAGACGGTCCGGGCCCGCCCCGCTGGCCTGCGTCAGCGCAGGCTCACCCAGGCGGTACGGACTCCGTAGCGGTCCGTGGTGGCGCGGAACTGCACCGGGCCGACGGGCGGCACACCCATCGAGAAGAGGCCCAGCGTATCGACCGGCACGTCCTCGTACTGCCCGTCGGCGGTCCGGGCACTGACCCGGCCGGGGCACGGCGGAGAGAGCTGACCGACCACACCGCTGGCGGTCACCTCGATCTCGACGATCACCGGTCCGGATCGAAACGTCAGCGTCCGGTCGACCGCCGTGGACCGGGTCGGACCGGCCGGTTCCAGGTCGCGGGCCGAATCGAAGGTCAGTTCGGCGATGGCCAGCTCGGCGTCGACCGTACGCCAGCTGAAGGCGGCCAACGCCGCGTCAAGGAACTCCTCCGGCACCGGCCCGAGGCCACGAAGCGCGGCGCCCAACTCGGTCAGCAGCGCGTCGTCACGGGCGGGCGGCCACTGCTCCATCGCGTTCACCTCCGCTCCCCGGTGTCCCACCCGGGGACGGTCGGATGTAAGGGGCGAGCGCCGGGCAGCTACGCAACCTCGCCAGACATCGAGCCTGGGTCGGACCGACGCTGCCGACCGGCATGCCGAGCCGCTCCCCGACCTCACGATAGCTCGCCGGCGGATCCTGGGCGAGCATGGCGAGCAGATCCTGGCAGCGGGACGGGAGCTGGGCGAACGCGTCCCGCAGGGCCTGCTGGCGCTCGGCACGCAACAGCTCCTCGTCGGGCGCGGACGGCTCCACCAGCCCGAAGACCCCGGCGCGGCCGTCGACCGGGTCGGCGTGCGGGTCGAACGGCTGGGTACGCCGGCCGAGCCGCAGCATCCGATGGCACTCCCGCCGGGTGGTCGTCACCAACCAGGCGGGCAAGGCGTGTGACTCACGCAACCGACCCAGGTGTTCGACCAGACGCAGCCAGACGGTCTGGTTGACATCGGCCGCGTCGGTCCGATCCAGACCGTGACTGCGAATCACCGCGACGACCAACGGGGTGTAGCGGCGGACCAGTTGGGTCCAGGCGCTTTCGTCACCGGAAGCGGCGGCGGTGACCAGTGTGGCGACGGCCTCGTCGTGGTTGCCTGAAGCGACGGGTCGACTCATCCGATCAGCACGCCGAAGTCGGGATGCCAGATCGGATCGGAGGTCATGACCGCTGCCGCCGTCGGGGCGTCCCATCCACCGGCGGTCATCAGCGCGGCGAGCCGACCGGAGACGTGGCCGGTGGCGAACGAGGTGCCGGCCCAGTTGGCGAAGCCGGAGAACGGCAGGATCGGGTGACCGGGCAGGTGCAGCTCGCCGTGCACGTACGTGCTGGTGCGGTCACCACGGGCGGACAGGTCGACCCAGGGGCCGTGGCTGCTGTAGCTGGCGGGCACCGGACCGCCACCCACCTCGCTCACCGCTGCCACGGCGAGCACCCCGTCCAGCGCGGCCGGCCAGGATTTGCGCGTGGTGCCGGTGTTGCCGGCGGCGGCGACCACGACCACCCTGGGGCGCACGGCGGCAAGGGCGTTGGCCAGTGGTAGCGGTGGCTGGTCATCCTGGGTGAAGTAACCCAGCGAGAGGTTGATGATCGACACGTCCGGGGTGAGTCGGCCGATCGCGGCGACGAGTCCTTCCTCGTCGCCGACGCCGTTGGCGTTCAGCGCGACCTCGGGGTCGACCCGGACCCCGGGGGCGGCCTGGCGGACCACTCCGGCGACGAAGGTGCCGTGTCCGCCCTGCAGCGCCAGTTGGTTGCCGCTGAGATAGAGCGGATCCTCGTCGTCAGGCTCCGGCAGATAGCTACCGCCGAGCCACAGTGGGTGGACGTTGCCGGCCCGGTCCCAGATGCCGGTATCGCAGACGCCCACGATGACGTCCGCCCCCTCGCCGAGCCGTGCCGGGTCAGGAGGGGCCAGAGCCGACGCGGCCTGCGGCGGTCCCCCTGGGTTGCCCATGATGTTGCCGAAGCCGAGCAGGACGTGATGCGGCTGTACCCGGGGAACCGGTTGCCCACCCCACTGCCGGGGGTCGCGCAGCGTGCGGACCACGGCCGGGATGTCGGTCTCTTGGTGGAAACGCAACCGACTCACCCCGGCGAACCCGGGACTCTCGGTGACCTGACGGCCCTCCGCACGCAGCCGGGCCAGCACCCGGGGTACGTCGGGCGGGGCGACCAACAGTTGCCGGGGGCGGTAGAGGAACTCGCCACCGGCGACGGCGGTGTAGGAGCGAACGGCCGGATCGGCGGTCAGGGCTTTCCACACGGCCTGTTGGTAGCCGTCGTCGACCGGCTCACCCGCCTTGGCCGCGGCCGGCTGTCCGGCCGCTCCGAACGGCAGGGCGGCGGCGATGAGCGCCGACCACCCCACCAGGTGACGGCGGGAGATCTGCCCGGACGGGCCCGACGTGTCGCGGTCCTCAGGTGACATCGGACCTCCAGCGGTGGGGTGGGTGGCGATCCCGACCGCAGCGGCCACGGACGGCGTGGGACACGAAACGGTGGGGAGCAGCACAATTATTTCAAAGGATAGTCCAATGTCAATTGATGACGGGGTCGAACGTACCCGGTTGTCGGTGCCAGGCTCCGACAACCACCGGCCGGGCACCCCGCGCCGCGCCCGGCGAGATTGACCGGGACGCGCGGGTCGGGAATTCTTCAGCACATGGCCGACCGCACCGTTTCCGGTGCCGACCCAGCACAGGCCGCCCTCGATGCCGTCCAGCGATACCCGCACGAGGCCATCGCGGTCGCTCGCCAGGTCATCGCCGACCCGTCGCGACCTGGCGACCGGTCCACCGCCGAACGTGCCATCGGACTGGCCCTGCGCGAACTGGGCGACCTGCCCGGCGCGCTGCGCCACCTGCGCCGCGCCGTCCGGGCCGCCGACGACCCCCGGCTGCGGGCGCTGGCCCAGATGAGCCTCGGGTACGTGCTGGCCAGCGCCGGGCGCACCAGAGCGGCCCTCCGCTCGGTGACTTCGGCGCTGCCGCAACTGACCGGGGCGGACGCCGGCCGGGCCCGGATGCAGCGCGGCGTGGTGCTGCACTACCGGGGACGCTTCGACGAAGCGGTGCGCGACTACGACGTCGCCGTCGAGATCGCCCGACGCGAAGGTGACCCGCTGTTGGAGGCACGGGCCCGTAACAACCGTGGGCTACTCAACGCTCACCAGGGCTTTGATCAGGGCCCCGACGACGACCTGCAACGGGCGGCCGACATCTTCGGCCGGCTCGGGTTGGACCTCGCCGCCGCCGACGCGCGGTGGAACAGCGGCATCGCCGCCGGCCAGCGCGGTGACGTGGCCGGGGCGCTGCACTGCTTCGCGACGGTCGACGCCGAGTACCGCCGGCTCGCCGTACCCCGGCCGGCGCTCCTGCTGGACCGGTTCGAGCTGCTGCTGTCCGTACCGTTGATCGACGAGGCGGTGGCGGTGGCCAGCACCGCCGTGACCGAGCTGCGCCGCCGGGGCATGGCTTCGGACCTGGCCGAAGCGCTGCTGGCCCAGGCCCGCGCGGCGCTGCTCGCCGACGATCTCGTCACCGCGACCGAGGCGGCGACCGCCGCCCGCAGCCGCTTCCGCCGCCAGGGCCGCCCGACCTGGGCCGCCTTCGCCCGACACGTCGAGCTGCGGGCCGGCTACGCCCGAGGCCTGCGGTCACCGGGACTGCTCACCGCGATGGAACGGACCGCCGATCAGCTCGACGCGACCGGTTGGCCCGGTCCGGCGCTGACCACCCGGATCGAGGCCGCCCGACTCGCCACCGCGCTGGGGCGCGCGGGCCGGGCCACGCAGCTGCTGACCGTCGCCGCCGGTTCCCGATCGCGGGGTACCGCACCCCACCGGGCGCAGGGGTGGTACGCGCTGGCGCTGCGTCGCCGGCTGGCCGGGGACGAGTCGGGGGCCGCCCGGGCGTTGCGGCTGGGTCTGGCGGTGCTGGACGGGCACCGCGCGTCGCTCGGCGCGACGGAGCTACGGGCACACAGCGGCGCGTACGGCCAGGAGCTGGCCGCCGAAGGTCTGGACATCGCGATCCGCCGGGGTGTGCCGGCCCAGGTGTTGACCTGGGCGGAGCGATGGCGGGCCAACGCGCTGGGGATGCGGCCGGTGTCCCCGCCGGCGGATCCGGATCTGGCCACCGCTCTCGCCGAGTTGCGCATGGTCAGCGCCGGGCTTGAGGACGCGCTGCTCACCGGGAATCCGGTGCAGGCGTTGCGGGGCCGGCAGGCACGGCTGGAGCAGCGGATCCGGGAGTTGGCACGGGGGGCGGCCGGCGGACGGCTGCTCGACCCGCCGGGCCGGCTCGCCCCACCGGGGGTGCGGGATCTGGCCACGGCGCTCGGCGACGCGGTGCTGCTGGAGTTGGTCGCGCACGGCAGCCAGTTGCACGCGGTGCTGGTCCGTGACGGTCGGGCGACGTTGCACGATCTCGGCCCATTGGCCGAGGCGGTCCGGGTCGCCCGGCTGCACCGCTTCGGGCTGCGTCGTCTGGTCGTGACCGGTGACAGTGCCGATGCCCGCGCCGCCGTGGCGCACACCGCCACCACTCTGGACCGGCAACTGTTCGATCCGGTACGCCGGCGGGTCGCCGACCGACCCCTGGTGATCGTGCCGATCGGCGCGCTGCACGCCGTACCGTGGTCTGATCTGGCGACCTGCGCGGGCCGGGCGGTGACGGTGGCGCCGTCGGCGGCGGCGTGGCTGCGCGCCGGCGGACGGCCGACACCGCAGGGTCCCTCGGTGCTGGTGGCGGGGCCCCGGCTGCCGGCCGGTGAGAGCGAGGTACGTCAGCTCGACGCCGTGTTGCCCGGATCGCGCGTCCTGACCGGTGCGGCGGCCACGGCCGGCGCGGTGACCGGGGCGCTCAACGGCGCCGGTCTGGCGCACATCGCCGCGCATGGCCGGTTCCGAGCGGACAACCCGCTGTTTTCCACTTTGGAGCTGGCTGACGGGCCGTTGACGGCGTACGAGTTGGAGCGGTTGACCAGCCCGCCCGGTTGTGTCGTGTTGTCGGCCTGTGACTCGGGTCTGGCCGGGATCCGGCCGGGCGACGAGGTGATGGGGTTCACCGCGGTCCTGCTGGCGCTCGGCACCCGGAGCCTGATCGCCACCGTCCTGCCGGTGCCGGCCGATCTGACCAGCACGCTGATGCTGGATCTGCATGGCCGGATGCGGGCGGGAGACGCTCCGGCGACGGCGTTGGCCAACGCCCAGCGGGCGTTCGGCGACGGCGCCGGTGGTTCGGTGGCCGCCGCCCGCGCCACCGCCGCCGCCTTCGTCTGCTTCGGCGCCGGGTAGCGGTGCGGCTCGACCGCAGGCCGTGCCACTCCCCCGGTACTGTCGAAACCGTTGACACGTTTCGGTGATTTGTTCGAAACTTATCGAGTGGCATCGGTGATCATCGATCACGCGACGCGGCCATCACCTAGTCCGGAAGGAGGGCCCAGTGATCATCAAATCGGGCCGCTCGAAACTCCGTTCGACAGTCGTCGTGCTGTCGACAGCGGCGCTGACCGTCGCTGGAGCGGTAACAGTGCTGGCGGCAACCCCTACCGCCAGAGCCAACGTCGACACCCTCGCCTTCGCGTCCACCGTCGAGGACGAGGGGGCCGACTGCCCCGTCCCCAACCCAGGCTCCTTCACCTCGACCTCCCGACTTCCGGACCCGTTCCGGAAAATCGACGGATCCCGGATCACCACCAAGGCCGACTGGCGGTGCCGGCGGGCCGAGATCCGCGAGCAGGCGGAACGGTACGTCTACGGCGACAAGCCGGCGAAGCCGGCGACCGTCAGCGGAACCGTTTCGAGCAGCAGCATCACGGTCAACGTGTCGCACCAGGGTCGCAGCGCCAGCTTCTCGGCCAGCGTCCAACTACCGACCAGCGGCGGTTCCGGACCCCACCCGGCCGTAATCGTCTACGGTGGATTCGGCGCCGACACCGCCACCATCCGGTCCGCCGGAGCCGCCGTCATCAACTTCGACCCGGCGTCGGTCGCCCGCGAAGGCACCCCCCGCAACAACAAGCAGGGCGCCTTCTACACCTTGTACGGTTCCTCCAGCAGCACCGGTCTGCTGATGGCTCAGGCCTGGGGCGTCAGCCGGATCATCGACGTCATCGAACAGTCCGGCGGCGCCATCCTGCGCACGGACATCGGCGTCACCGGCTGCTCCCGCTTCGGCAAGGGTGCCTTCGTCGCCGGCGTGTTCGACCAGCGGGTCGCGCTCACCATGCCGATCGAATCCGGCAGCGGCGGCGTCGCCGCCTTCCGCTCCATCGCCCAGGAAAGCGGCGCGCAGCCACTGAGCAGCGCGTACGGCGAGCAGCCGTGGCTCGGTGACGCGTTCGGCTCCTACACCGGCAACCCGGCCGGACTGCCGGTCGACACGCACCAGATGGTCGGCATGATCGCCCCGCGCGGACTGTTCGTCATGGACAACCCGCACATCGACTGGCTGGCTCCGACCTCCGGCAGCGTCGGCGCCCTCGGCGGTGCCGAGGTCTACCGGGCACTCGGCGCGATCGACAACATCACCTACTGGTCCGCCGTCTCCGACGGCAACCACTGCGCCACCCGCTCGGAGTGGCGTACGCCGTTGCAACAGCACATCCAGAAGTACCTGCTGAACACCGGCAGCGCGGCCGGCACCTTCCGGATTGCCAGCAACCGGCAAGGCAACCTGGCCCAGTGGCGTGACTGGACGACGCCGACGCTCGCCGACGGCCCGACCCCGCCGCCGACCACCGCACCCCCGACCACGCCACCGACGACCACCGCACCCCCGACCACGCCACCGCCGACCACCGCACCGCCCACCACCGCTCCCCCGCCCACCACCGCTCCCCCGACGACCCCGCCGCCCACGACCCCGCCGCCGACCACCACGCCACCACCTGGTGGCGGCTGCACAGCCACCGTGTCACTCAACCAGTGGCCGGGCGGGTTCGTCGCCACCGTACGGGTGACCGCCGGCTCGGCGTCGATCAGCGGCTGGTCGGTGGCGATGACCATCCCGTCGGGCGCCGCCGTCACCAACGCCTGGAACGCCAGCCGCAGCGGCAACAGCGGTGCGGTCCAGTTCACCAACGTCAGCTACAACGGCAACGTCGGTGCCGGGCAGTCGACCGAGTTCGGCTTCCAAGGCACCGGTACGGGCTCCGGCATGTCCCCGACCTGCTCCGCGCGGTAGGCACCCGCCGCGATCGGATGTCGAGGCGGCGAACTCCGCGCCCGGCAGGTGGCCCGTGGTGGTCGGGACCTTGGTCCCGACCACCACGGGTGTTCCGCCTCAGGCGGGGGACACCGCCAACGCGGCAAGCTGATCTCGTCACAGAGAGAAGCGAGTTGCGGAGGCAACGATGACCACCCAGCAGGCCACCCGCCAGGCCGCCCACCGATCGATCGACCGCCCCCTGGAGCAGGCAGAACTCCCCGGCCACATGCTCACCACGACCGCCGCGCGGGTCATGGCCGTGCTGCGGATCTCCACCGGGTTCGTCTTCCTCTGGGCGTTCCTCGACAAGACCTTCGGCTTCGGCTTCGCCACTGCGGCCGAGCGGGCCTGGATCAACGGCGGCTCCCCCACCAAGGGCTTCCTCTCCTCGGTCGAGGTCGGACCGCTGCAGTCGTTCTTCCACACGATCGCCGGCACCTGGTGGGCCGACACCCTCTTCATGGCCGGCCTCGGTGCCATCGGCGTCGCCCTGATCGCCGGTATCGGCCTGCGGGTGGCTGCCGCTTCCGGCACCCTGATGATGGTCTTCATGTGGCTCGCCGAGTTCCCGCTCGACCGCGTCACCGCCAGCGGCGAACCGGCCCACGCCACCAACCCGCTGGTCGACTACCACATCGTCTACGCGATCGTGCTTGTCGCCCTCGCCGCCGCGTACGCCGGCCACACCTGGGGCCTCGGCCGACTCTGGGCCCGGCTGCCCTTCGTGCAGCGCAACCGCTGGATGATCTGAGCTTCCCTCCCCCAAAACCGATGTGCCGGACCGCCACCCACGGTCCGGCACATCGGCGTGTACGGCGTCCGGTACGCGGCGGCGACGCTGACGGACCAGGTCGGAGCGCTCCGGGAGGGCTGGGACGGTCGTTGGCTGGGTATGGGTGTCATCAGCACACGGACGTGCCGCCGACCCGAGGAGCCATAGTGACCGACCACCAGCAACCTCCGCCGACCACCACCGACGCCGGGATTCCGGTCGCCAGCGACGAGCACTCGCTGACCGTCGGACCGGACGGCCCGCTGCTGCTGCAGGACCACTACCTGATCGAGCAGATGGCCACCTTCAACCGGGAACGGATCCCGGAGCGGCAGCCACACGCCAAGGGCGGCGGCGCGTTCGGTGCGTTCCAGGTCACCAGCGACGTCAGCGCGTACACCCGGGCGGCGGTCTTCCAGCCCGGCACCGAGACGACGGCGATCGTCCGGTTCTCCACCGTCGCCGGTGAACGCGGCAGCCCCGACACCTGGCGCGACCCGCGCGGCTTCGCCGTCAAGCTCTACACCAGCGACGGCAACCTGGACATCGTCGGCAACAACACCCCGATCTTCTTCATCAAGGACCCGATGAAGTTCCAGCATTTCATCCGCTCGCAGAAGCGCCGGGCCGACAACAACCTGCGCGACCACGACATGCAGTGGGACTTCTGGACGCTGTCGCCGGAGTCGGCCCACCAGGTCACCTGGTTGATGGGCGACCGGGGCATCCCCCGCACCTGGCGGCACATGAACGGGTACGGCAGCCACACGTACATGTGGATCAACGCCCGAGGCGAGAAGTTCTGGGTCAAATACCACTTCAAGACCGACCAGGGCATCGAGTTCTTCACCCAGGACGAGGCCGACCAGATGGCGTCGGCCGACACCGACTACCACCAGCGGGACCTGTTCGAGCACATCGCGGCCGGGCGGTTCCCGTCCTGGACGCTGCAGGTGCAGATCATGCCGTTCGACGACGCCCGGACGTACCGCTTCAACCCGTTCGACCTGACCAAGGTCTGGCCGCACGGCGACTATCCGCTGCACGAGGTCGGCCGGCTCACCCTCGACCGTAACGTCACCGACTACCACACCGAGATGGAACAGGTGGCGTTCGAGCCGAACAACGTGGTGCCGGGGACCGGGCTGTCGCCGGACAAGATGCTGCTGGCCCGGGGCTTCAGCTACGCCGACGCGCACCGCGCCCGGCTCGGGGTCAACTACCGGCAGATCCCGGTCAACGCGCCGAAGGTCCCGGTGCACAGCTACGCCAAGGACGGCGCGATGCGCATGCACAACGTCACCGACCCGGTGTACGCGCCGAACTCGTACGGCGGTCCGGTCGCGCAGCCGGGTCTGACCGACGACGGCGGCACCTGGTACGCCGACGGCGACATGGTCCGGGCGGCGTACACACCGCACGCCGCCGACGACGACTGGGGCCAGGCCGGCACCATGGTCCGCGAGGTGCTCGACGACGACGCCCGGCGACGACTGGTCGACAACATCGTCGGCCACCTGCTCAACGGGGTGAGCGAACCGGTGCTGACGCGCGCCTTCGAGTATTGGCGCAACGTCGACGCCGACCTCGGTGACCGGGTCGAGGCCGGTGTCCGTGCCAAGCAGGACGAAAAGGATCCGAAGGCGACCGAGCAGGCCAACCCCGCCCGTTCCAGCATGCAGACAAAGGCCTGACCGCGGCGGTACGGACAGGTTCTCGGCGGGTCAGGTCGATCCCGCGCTGTGGATCTCGCGGGTAGCCGTGGATCTCGGCCGTGCCCGCGACCGGACCCGATACCAGCGGGCGGCGAACCACAGCCCGCTGGCCGCGAACATCGCGGCGCTGATCAGCAGCCATCTGGCCAGGTACGGCTGTTGGGTCAGGCCGGTCGCGGCGGTGAACGTGTCGCCGCCGAGCCGTAGGACGCCGGGCAGGTAGACGAGCAGCAGCAGCGCCGAGCCCAGCGCCGGCACCCGCACGTGGTTCACCAGCGACAGCCGCACCGACCGGTCGAGGGCGACCGGTCGGCGGCCGGTCGCCGTCGACGCGGGCGCGGGCGCGGGCGCGCCGGACGATGCCCGGGTCGCCGTGAGTAGCATCCGGTCGGCGGCGGTGTACACCGGGAACAGGACCAGGTCGTGAACGATCACCGCGGCCACGAACCAGACCAGCATCCGTACGGCGGTCGCCTCGCCGGCCAGCCGCAGCACCACCCAGCCGGCGACCGTGAAGCACCCGACCACCAGCGCCAGATGCCAGGCCGGCGCACCGTACCTGGCCTGGAAACGGGCACCGGCCCGCCGCCACGGCTGGTCACCCATCGGTGCCGCCGGGCGGACGGAACTCGATGCGGCCGACCCACTTGGTGCAGTGCACGCCCGGCAGGGCGGGCACGATGATCCGTGCCGGGAAGCCGTGGTCGAGGGAGAGGTCGACCCCGTTGACCCGCAGGGCCAGCAGCGAATCGGCGTCCAGCACCTGGTTGGCCTGCAGGGTCGCCTTGTTGAACAGCCCGCCGCGCTGGATCGATTCGACCCGGGCCGAGGCCGGATCGGGCACCCCGGCCAGGGCGGCGAGGTCACGCAGCCGGACACCGGTCCAGGTCTGCAGTGTCGACCAGCCCTCCACGCAGGCGATCGGCAGTCGAGCGGTGTGCAGGGGCAGACCGAGCAGCTGGTCACGGCTGAGCCGGACCGTACGGGCGGCTCCGGACCCGGCCTCGGGGCCGGCGCCCAGCTCCAACCGCCAGTCCGCGCCGACGTCGGCGGACCCGATTCCGGCGGCGGCGGCCGTACGGTTGACCGGGAAGCCGTTCGGCCCGTCACCGGGCCGCTGGCCTCTCGGCAGCAGCAGGGCGAACCGCCGCCACGGGCCGTCCAGGCTCTGCCCGACGGTCAGTACGGCGAGCAGCAGCGACCCGCCGCCGGTCAGTGCGAGCACCCCGCGCCGGCTCATCGTCGCCGGTCCCGGCCGGGGCGCGACCAGCCCGTCCGGGTCCGGTGGCTCGGGACGGGTGTCGGCCCGCGAGGTCCGCAGCTCGGCGCGCGGCGACCGGGACCGCAGCGCGGTGACCATCCGGGGCAGTTTGAGCGCGACGTGCACCACCAACGCGGCGGTGAAGACCCAGGCTCCGAAGTAGTGCGCGGTGTAGAAGTCGAAACCGAACAGGTACGCGTACTGCACGTTGAGCAGCCCGGTGACCGTCTGGAAGAGAATCCCGCCGACCAGCAGCAGCAGCGTGAGCCGTTCCAGGCCCTGCGCCACCGAACGGACCGGCGGCCAGGCGAACAGTTTCGGAATCACCGACCACAACTTGGCCAGGATCACCGGGATCAGCGCGATGCCGAGCGCCACGTGCAGACCCTGGCTGACCCGGAACAGCCAGGACGGGCGGGTCGGCCAGTCGAAGTAGGGCAGTCGCAGCCAGCCGACGTTCGACGGAAACGCCTGGCCGAACCGGGGCCCGTAGGCGGCGTAGTCCAGCAGACCGGTGACGATCACCAGCGGCAGGCAGACCAGCAGAACGGCACCGAGGACCGACGTCAGCCACGGTCCCCGTACCGGGCTGCGCCAGCGGGGTCCCCGGAGCACACCGCGCCAACGGCGGGCGACGCCGACCTCGTCGACGGCGCCACGCCCGTCCGGCGGTGGCGGTGGCACCGGATCGGTGGTGGTGGGCATGATTCGGCACGCTAGTCGCCACCGGCCGACCGGGATCCGTTTCGGCGATTACGGATTCCTTACGCCGGCCGCCGTCTTACGGAAGTCTGACGGTTGGCCGGAATCGGGCCGGTCCCGGCGGAACCGGCCATACGGTGAGCGGATGCGGATTCTGCTCACCGGCGCGGCCGGGTTCATCGGATCGCACATCGCCGATCTGCTGGTCGACGAGGGCCATGAGGTGGTGGCGCTGGATGCCCTGCTGCCACAGGCGCACGGTAGCGAGCCGCCCGGCTGGATGGCGCGGCACGACCTGGTGCGTGGCGACGTCCGCGACGGCGACCTGCTGGACCGCCTGCTACCGGGGGTGGAGGCGGTCTGCCACCAGGCGGCGATGGTCGGCCATGGGCTCGACCCGTCGGACGCGCCGGCCTACGCCGGCCACAACGACTACGGTACGGCCGTGCTGCTGGCGGCGATGCACCGCGCGGGAGTGACCCGGCTGGTGCTGGCCAGCTCGATGGTGGTGTACGGGGAGGGCCGCTACACGTGCGCCTGGCACGGCGTCGTCCGGCCGGCCCCGCGCCGCGCCGACGACCTGGCCGCCGGGCACTTCGACCCGCGCTGCCCGACCTGCGATGGCGTGTTGGGCTGGTCCCGGGTCCCGGAAGACGCGCCGCTGGAGCCGCGCAGCACGTACGCGGCCAGCAAGCTCGCCCAGGAGAACCTGGCGGCGGCCTGGGCCCGGCAGACCGGCGGCGGTGGTTGGTCGTTGCGGTACCACAACGTGTACGGCCCCCGGATGCCCCGCGACACCCCGTACGCGGGAGTGGCGTCGTTGTTCCGGTCGGCGCTGGCCGATGGACGACCGCCGCTGGTGTTGGAGGACGGCCGGCAGCAGCGCGATTTCGTCCACGTCACCGACGTGGCGTGGGCGAACCTGCTGGCGCTGCTCGCCGAGCGGCCGGCCGGCATGGTGCCGGTGAACATCTGTTCCGGTGAGCCGCACACGGTCGGCGAGTTGGCGCGGACGCTCGCCACGGCGATGGATGGTCCGGCGCCGGTGGTCGGCGGTGGCGCCCGGGCGGCGGACGTACGGCACGTGGTGGCCGATCCGAGTCGGGCGGCACACCTGTTGGGTTTCACCGCCCGGGTCGGTTTCGCCGCAGGGGTGGCGGCGTTCGCCACCGACCCGTTGCGGGACCCGGCGGCGCTGCCCGCCCCGGCGTAGCCGTTCCGCCGGGCAGACCACTGGCGATACCGCCGACCGGGCAGACCACCGGCGATACCGCGACCGGGCAGACCACCGGCGTCGTCGCAGTTCAGGAGGTCGCAGTTCAGGAGACGGTGAGCAGCAGGTGGTTGACCGCCAACGCGGTCGCCGCCTGGCCCGCCAGCCACCAGCGGCGGCTGCTGGCCGGCAGATGCGCGGTGGCGACCAGCAGCCAGACCACGAACGGCAGCCAGATCCGTTCCACCTCCGCCTTGCTCAGCCCGGACAGGTCGGCCGCGACGATCGCGACCGCCGCGGTCAGCGGAAGCACGATCGTCGGCCGGGCGAGGGCGGTCCGTACCTCTGATCCGGCCGCGACGACGGCGCGGCGCAGCGCCGGCCCGACGACCAGGCCGGCCGAGAACAGCACGGCCGCCAGGTTGGCCCACACCCAGTAGCCGTACGGACGCTCGGCGGCCCACCCCTGGTAGTAGCGTTCGACGACCAGTTGGTATCCCTCCCACCACCAGAAGCCGGCCGTGGTGAACGCGACGACGACAGCGACCACCCCGACCCCGGCGATCAGCAGCGCCGGCAGGAACCTGCCCCGGCGCAACGCCAGTACGGCGAGCGCGAGCGGACCGACGAGGACGAACCCGTACGACAGGTGGAGCGCGAAGCCGAGCAGCACTCCCCCGGTCAGCAGGGCGACCGGGTGGCGGGCGGCCAGCAGGGCCAGCCCGGCGGCGACGGCCCCGGTGAAGACGCCGTCGCCGGAGGCGCCGATCCAGACCGCGCCCGGTAGCAGGACCAGGAACGGCAGCACGGTACGGGCGGCGTCGGCCGCACCGAGCCAGCGCAGCGCCGTCGGCACGCTGACCGCCATGGTCGCACCGGTCAGCACGCAGGCCAGTCCAGCGGCCGCGCCGCCGCCGAGGCCGACGCGGTCCAGCCAGACGAAGACCAGCAGGGCACCGGGCGGATGCCCGGCCGTGTGGGTGGACCAGGATCCGGGCTGGAAGTCGATGATCCGGTCGCTGAAGCCGGCCAGCATCGCCGGGATGTCGGTGATCCGGTGCACCTCGTGCAGGTATTCGGCCTGGTTGGTGAGGCGTTCGGCGATGCCGGTGGACCACCCGTCGACCATCGCCAGCGACAGGGTCCAGGCCACCGCGCCCAGGTAGCCGACAACGAGCAGCGTGCCCCACCGGGCGGTGCGGGCCCACCGTACCCCCCAGCCGACGACCACCACGGCGACCGCGACCGCGACCGGCGTGCCCCAGCCGACGTGCGGGTGCCAGGACGCGTAGAGCGGGGCGGCGTCGGCGTACAGGCCCACGCCACGCTGGTTGAGGATCGCCCCGACCACGACGGCGGCGGCGATCAGCGCCAGTTCGACACCGAGCACGATGGCGTCGGCGCGGCCGGAACGCCGGTCGGTGGCCGGTTCGGGGATCGCTGTCGCTGTCGCTGTCATGACCACCGGACGGTACGGGCCGCCTCGCACGCCCGGTGGCGCTTCGGCCCGACCGTAACCCTTCGGTAAGAACCGGGTCCCCGTAAGACTTCCGTAAGCGTGGATTTGCTGCCGGCCGGCGGCGGCACCCCCTAGCGTCGGCGGCATGCCGACACCGATCGACGTGGTGCTGCCCTGCCTCGACGAGGCCGCCGCCCTGCCGGGTGTGCTCGCCGGGCTGCCGCCCGGCTATCGGGCGATCGTGGTGGACAACGGCTCCCGGGACGGTTCGCCGCAGGTCGCCGCCGCGCACGGCGCCCGAGTGGTGCACGAGCCGCGCCGGGGCTACGGGGCCGCCGTACATACGGGTCTGCTGGCCGCCGAGACGGAGCTGGTCTGTGTCCTCGACGCCGACGGGTCGTTCGATCCGGCGGAGCTGCCGGTGCTGGTCGAGCCGGTCGCGGCGGGGCGGGCGGAGTTGTCGGTCGGCCGCCGCCGGCCGGTGTCGGCGCGGGTCTGGCCGTGGCACGCCCGCGCCGGTACGGCGGTGGTCGCGGCGCTGCTGCGGCACCGGGGCGTACCGCTGCGGGATCTGAGTCCGATCCGGGTGGCCCGCCGGCAGGCGCTGCTCGACCTCGGGGTCACCGACCGGGCGTTCGGCTACCCGCTGGAGTTGATGATCCGGGCGGCGGCCGCCGGGTGGCGGATCGTCGAGTCCGACGTCCGGTACGCGCCCCGGGCCGCCGGCACCAGGTCGAAGGTCTCCGGCTCGGTACGTGGGACGCTGCGGGCGACCCGCGATTTCGTCGGCGTGCTACGGACCGTGGACGGCTCGCGCGCCGCCGACGACCGCTCCCGGACCATGGACGGCTCCCGGTGACCGTCCTGCTGGTGGTGGCGAAGTCGCCGGTCGCCGGCCGAGCCAAGACCCGGCTCTGTCCACCGGCCAGCCCGACGCAGGCGGCCCGGATCGCCACCGCCGCGCTGCTGGACACCATGGACGCGGTACGGGCGACCGCCGGTGCGACACCGGTGCTGGCGTTGGCGGGCCGGCTCGACGAGGCCGACGGCTACCCGGGTGCCGGCGACGACCTGACCACCGCCGCCGCCGGGTGGCGGGTGCTGCCGCAGCGGGGCGACCGGTTCGCCGACCGGCTGGCGAACGCGCACGCCGACGTCGCGGCAGCCTACCCTGGCCGGCCGGTGCTGCAGATCGGGATGGACACCCCGCAGCTCACCGGCGCGGTGCTGGCCGCTGCGGTCCGCACGCTGACCCGCACCGGCGGGACCAGCCGCACCGGCCGATCCAGGCCTGGCACCGGCCGATCCAGGCCTGGCACCGGCCGATCCAGGCCTGGCACCGGCCGATCCAGGCCTGGCACCGGCCGCACCAGCATCGGCCGGCCGGGCGCCGGCGCGGTGCTCGGCTGGGCCGCCGACGGCGGCTGGTGGGCGTTGGGTCTGTCCGATCCCCGGTCCGCCGAGGCCCTGCGTGACGTCCCGATGTCGACACCGCGTACCGGCCAGGACACCTGGGCGGCGCTGTGCGCGTCGGGGTTGTCGGTGACGCTGCTACCTCTGCTGCGGGACGTGGACGAATGGCGGGACGCGGTGGCCGTGGCGGAGACGATCCCGGGCAGCCGATTCGCCCGAGAGGTGGCGGCGGTGGGCGCGGAACGGTCGTACCGGTCCGGGCAGCCGCTGGTCGGCGGAGCCCAGCGTTGACGACCGTGTCGGGACGGCACGTCCCGGACAGCGGTTTCGCCACCGCGCTGCGCGCCCCGACGGCCGGCGGGCACTGGCTGCTGCAGGGCGACGGCACCCGGTGGCGGTTGCCGGTGGAGCGGTGGCACGGGCCGGTCGAACCGGCGACCGCCGCCGTGGTGGCCCGCTGCTCCGGGCCGACGCTCGACCTCGGCTGCGGGCCGGGCCGGGTCACGGTCGCGCTCGCCCGCGCCGGGGTGACCGCGCTCGGGGTGGACGTCTCGGCCCAGGCGGTGGCGCTCACCCGGGCGCAGGGGGCGGTCGCGATCCATCGTGACCTGTTCGACCCGCTGCCCGGCGAGGGCCGGTGGCGGCACGCCGTACTGCTGGACGGCAACATCGGCATCGGCGGCGACCCGGTGGCGTTGCTGCGGCGCTGCCGGTCGCTGCTGCATCCGCACGGTACGGTGCTGGTCGAGTTGGAGCATCCCGGGGTGGGCCTGTGGCGCGGCTGGGCGCATGTGGTCACCGCCGCCGCGCCGGGTCGACGTGAGCTGGGGCCGCCGTTCCGGTGGGCGCGGCTCGGCGTACGGGCGGTTCGGGACACGGCCGCCGCCGGTGGCTTGGCGGTCCGGGAGGTGTTCCGCGACGCCGGCCGCTGGTTCGGCGAGTTGGCGGTGTCGCGGCGACCCGCTCAGGGCTGACCGGATCAGGGCTGACCGGATCAGGGCTGACCGGATCAGGACGGGCAGGGCGACCCGCTGACCAATCCGGCCGACATCGTCGGGCAGGTCGGCAACACCGCGTTGACCGTCCTGGACGCGTTGACCTTTCTGGCCGCGACGATCGGCATCAACCTGGTCGCCAATTTCATCCCACCCGCGTACGACCTGTCGAACCTGTCGCCGCAGCGGATCAGCTTCACACGCGGCGGCTATCTGACGGCGCTGTTCGGATTCGTCATCGGGGCGCTGTGGGTCGCCGTGATCGACCAGATCGGGTTGCCGAAGTTCGTCGACACGTTGGGGGCGGTGCTCGCGCCGCTCTACGGCATCCTGGTCGCCGACTTCTACGTCGTGCAACGCCGGACCCTGCTGGTCGCCGATCTGTACAGCATGGACCCGGACCGTCGGTACCACTACGTCAACGGCTGGAACGTGCGGGCGGTCGGCGCGTTCGCGGTCGCGGCCGTCTTCTCGGTGGCCACGGTGTGGGTTCCGTGGTTGGCGGAGCTCAGCGGGTTCGCCTGGGTGATCGGTGCGGTCATCGGTGCGGTGTTGTACATCGCGGTGATGGCTGCCCGTACGCCGGGTGCGGTCGACCGGTCGGTTCCGGTGAGCCCGGCACCGGTCACCGCCGCGCCGACGGCGGTCGAGATCCCGGACAGCTGACGAACCGAAGGTTGCCGCTCACCCACTGGCGTCTCACGGCACCGGGTAGGCGACCACGTCGACGAGCGCCAGGACACCCGGCAGCCGGGTGTCCTGGCGCTGGAACTGTGCCACCAGCGGCACCGACGAGGTGAGGACGCAGCCGAACGGCCGGCCGAGGCGGATCGGCTCCGGGTCGACCAGATCGTTGAGCCGTACGTGTCGGATCCGCCGCGCCCACACCACCCAGCGGTACGGCCCCACCGGTTCCTGGTCGGCGTAGTAGACGACCAGTTCCACCCCGGCGTCGGCGTCCTCGGCGTTGAGCAGGCAGAGCTGGTCGAAGCTGGTGAACTCCGGCTCTTCCCCGTTGCTGTCCACCGGGATCCGCCCACCGGCGACCACCCAGGTACGAGCTCCGACGGTCGCCATGGCACCTCCCTGCCGGCCCTGCCGAGCCGGCGAGCGGCTACCCGAAGTCCGGCGCGGCAAACCGGCAAACTAACCGGGCGTCCCGCCGCCTTTGTTCGCGTTGCCCTTGCGGGCGTACTTGGCCCGGAACTTCTCGACCCGGCCGGCGCTGTCCAGCAGCCGTTGACGGCCGGTCCAGAACGGGTGGCTGGCGGCGGAGATCTCCACGTCGATCACCGGGTACGTACGACCGTCAGTCCACTCGATGGTCTTCGCGCTGGTGGCGGTCGACCGGGTAAGAAATGCGAAATCGGCGCTACGATCCCGAAAAACGACATAATCGTACTTGGGGTGGATATCAGGCTTCATCGCCCGGTGACCTCGCTTCCCGTGAGTTATTGGCAACGGTTGTCATTTTAGCAGGACAGAAACCTTGTTCCGGGTCAGGTGATCGGGTCGCCGAACAGCTCCCGACAGGTTATGGTCGTATGGCGATGTGAACATACAAAAGGAGGCGTCATGTCCCACGCGGTGCACACCGAACACCCGCACACCCATTCCACGACCTGCGGGCATGCTGCCGTCAGCCACGACGGGCACACGGACTACCTGCACGACGGGCATGTCCATCACGAGCACTCCGGGCACTGGGACGAGTGCCAGACCGGCCAGCACGTGACCGCCGAGTCACACGGTGACCACACCCACGGTGCCGACTGCGGCCACGAGACGGTGTCCCACGGTGACCACCAGGACTTCGTCCACGCGGGGCACCGGCATGCCCCGCACGGCGACCACTACGACGAACACTGAGGCTGAGTCGGACGCCGCCGACGCGCGGTGAACATCACCAGGGCACCAGCGATCACCAACACGGCTCCGGTGGCCGGCAGATGCCACGACGATCCAGTCCGTGGCAGGTTGCCGCCGCCGGGGCTGCCGCCGCCGGGGCTGCCACCACCGGGGCCGAAGCCGTCGTTCGGGTCCGTGTCGTCACCGATCGCCACGGTGAGCGTCCTGGTGTCGGTGACCCTGGACCCCGACGACGTGGTGGCCGACATCTCGAAGCCCAACCGGTAGATGCCCGGCTGGCTGAACGCCCAGTTGCCGTGGGCGTGGGTGTTGCTCGGGATGTCGAGCTGCTGTGGCAGGCTGGCCGAGGAATCGAACAGCACCTCGGACTCACCGAACGAGCCGGTCAGGAAGAGCGCGAACCGACCCGGAGCGTCGATCCCCTTGAACGTCCAGGTGACCGGGCCATCGATGCCAGACACGACGGACGGATGCTGGGTGTTCCAGCCCGGCCAGACGATCCCGGAGCGCTGACCCTGCGGCAGCAGCCACACCTCGTCACCGGGATCGCCGAGGAAGCCAGCACCCTCCGGTACGGTGATCTTCGCGTTGTCCTTGGCATGCAGCACCACGTCGGCGAGTTCCCGCCACACCGGTGGTGACACGGTGTCGTCCTTGAGACGGATCGTCCAGTCCGATCCGACGAGCTCCGGCCCCATGTCGACGTGACCGTCGTCGATGACAACCCGTGACCCGGTCTGCTGGGCCGCCGCCGCCGCGAGCGGCGCGGCGGCGCTGGGCGTCGCTGTCGCCGTCGGCGCGGCAGCCGCCGCCAGCGGCGGCGGGTCGGCGACGAGCGGCTCGACCTCGGCCGCCATGGCACCGGCCGCCCTCGACAGGTCGGCTGCCGGAGCCGGGATCGGCGCCGGCTGGGCGTCGGCCATCTCAAGCCGTGGAACCGATACCTGGTAGACGGCCTCGGCGACCACCTCCTCGCCACTGGCCAGCGTCGCCGCCGCCGACAGCGTCAGTCGGTAGTCACCCGCGGCGTCGAAGAGCCAGACCAGGCCGCCGGTCCTGGTCGCGGTCGGCAGCCGGACGGCACGTGGCATCCCGTCGAGGGTGCCGAACAGCGGCGTCGGCTGGCCGAGCGCACCGAGGGTGTACGCGGCGAAACCGCCCGGACCGTCGACCTGCCGTAGCGACAGCTCGACCGCGTCACCGCGCACCGCGCCGCGCGGCACCGACCGGGTGTCGAGGTACGGGAAGTCGTAGTCGCCGCCGGTCAACGCCCACATCGGCCGGCCGGCCCCGCCGAGGAACCGGAACGCCGGATGGTCAGGAGTCCGTACCGTCACCCCGCCCGCCGGCCCGAAGACCACCGTCGCCGGCCGCCGGTCGGCACCGGACGCCCCACGACGGTCGGCCGGTGACTCGCGGGTGACCACCGACAGCGTTTCGCCGTCGAGCGCGACCGCCACCAGGTCGGTACCGGCGGCACTCACCGGGCTGGACACCGGGTCGACCGACGCCCGTTCGTGGGCCGCCGACGTCGACGGCGCGGTCGTCGGCGCGGCCGGCGCGATCAGCGCGGCGACCAGCGCTGACACCGCCGTCACGGCGGCGGGCCGGGGTCGGGTCGCCGCAGCGACGGCGCGGCGGAACATGTTCATCTCGGCTATCCCCCAAGGACTGTTCAGTCAGCGGTACGGGTGGGCTGCGCGCTGGCGGCGGTCTGATCGGCTACGGCTTCAGCGCGGCGCTGGTCGGGTACGGATTCGGTGCCGCTCTGGTCGCGTGCGGCCTCGGCGCGGCCCTGTTCCCGCGCGGCGGCGACGGCCTGTTCGAGCTGGGCGGCCTGCCGGGAGCGGCTCTTGCGTCGACGCGCGACCACGAGCCAGCCGACCAGGCCGAGCAGCAGCAGGAACACCAGGTGCGGCCACGGAACGGCCCACAGGCCGCGCTCGCGGACGACGGTCACCGGGGCAGGATCAAGCACGTCGTCGGTGACGGCAGCCGGCTCGACGGTGAGCTGGGCACCGAGCCGGAACAACGGCGGTACGCCGTCGACCCGGACCGATGTCTGGAAGCTGTCGCCGGGCAGGATCTCCGGTAGTTGGTCACCGGACGCGGTCCGCCTGGCCGATCCGAACGGGCCGGCGACGGCGAGGTCCGGTTGCCCGGTCAGCCGTACGTTGCCGGTGTTGCGCACGGTGAAGGTCGCGGTGACGGTGCCACCAGCGATCGGGTTCCAGGTGCCGTCGTGCGTGATCGACAGGTCCGCCACGTCGAGCGCTGGTCGCAGCTCGCCGGTGACCCGCAGGTAGACCCGGGAGCCGACCCGGTGGTCGACCGCCACCTGGTTGCCCTGCTCGTCGGTGCCGGTGGCGGCGAGCGAGGCGACGATGCCGCCCGGGTGGTCACCGGGCGTGGCGTTGTCCGGCACCGTGATGGTGAACGGCACGTCCAGCCGTGACGTCGAGGGCACGGTGATGGTACGGGCAGGTAAGGTGATCCAGGCGCCGACGTCGACCGATGCGGTGTCGGCGGCCAGCAGGTCGAAGCCGCCCTGGTCGGTGGTGAACGCGTCGCTGGCGTACACGTCGAGGGTGATCGGCTGGTCAGAGTGGTTGCTGATCGCCACGTAGTCGGTGAGAGTCGCGCCCGGGTCGAGCTTGTACTCGAAGGCCGGTCGTCCGTTCGGGCCCTCGGGGCTGGACGGGGCCACGCCCCAGGTGAGCGATTGGGCGGCGGCGGACGCCAGCTCGGGTGCGGGCGGCACCGTCGGTGCCGGTCCGGCCAGGAGTCCGGCGGCGAGCAGGAGTCCGGTGGCCAGGGCGGCGGGCTTACGCATGCGGGTGGTCCGTTCCGGTTCGGAGGTTGGGCCGGGCGATGGCGGTGGACTGCCATCGCCCGGCCGGTCACCGGTGCGATCGTCAGATCGCGGTGAGGGTGAGGGTCGCGGTGTAGGTGCCGGGCACGGTCTCGGTCGGCAAGCGCAGCTGCAGGCCGGCCGAGAGGGTCGCGGTGCCCCGGCCCACGCCGGTCGGCGCCGAGCCGAGTACGGCGCTGTTGCCGAGTCCGCCGCCGACGCCGACGACGTACGGCTCGACGACCGGACCCGCGACGACGCCCTGGCCGGCGGACTGGTCGACCACCTGCGGAGTCCAGCCGAGGTAGCCGGAGCTGAAGGTGGCACCGTCGGGTCCGGTGAAGTTCTCCGGCAGCTGGCCGGAGGCGCTCCAGCCGGGGGTGCCGGCCCGGGTGTCGGTGACGGTCACCGGACGCAGGCTTCCGGTGCTCTCCCAGCTGTCACCGCCGCTGGTCAGCTGCGCCGGTGGCAGGACGACGCTGCGGTCGTCCGGGTCGACGCTGATCACCAGCGCGCCCTGGGTGGGGTCGATGGACGCGGTGATGGTTTGCGAGGCGCTCGGGTCGGTCGGGGTGAAGGCCACCCAGAGCCAGACCTCCGCGCTGGTCGCGACGACGCTGTGGTTGTCGTCGTAGAGCTTCACCTGGTATTCGCAGGCGTTGAGCTCACGGGTGGCGGTGAAGCTGTAGGTCGCGCCGGCCTCGCCGGGGATGATGGCGAAGTCGTCGGAGCCGGGGCAGCGGCTGAACCAGTGGTAGTGGTCCAGCTCGGTCTGCGGGGTCTGCACCGCCTGCAGGGTGACCGTGTCGCCGGGCTGGTACTCGTCGGCCATGCCGGCGATGCTCAGCACGGTTTCCGGACCGGTGCCGCCGAGTTCGCCGACGACGAACGAGTAGTCGACCGGTCCGGTGCTGACGGTCGTGCCGTCGGTCAGGGTCGCATCGGCCTGGAAGGTCAGCGTGTAGTCGCCGAGCGCGCTGAACGCCCAGTTGGCGTGGGCGTGGGTGCGGATCGGTACGTCGATGCCGTCCGGCAAGCCGTCGTCGCTGCGGAACTTCATGATCGGCCCACCGAAGCTGTCCTGGGTGAACACCCAGACGTTTCCTGGTCCGGTGACGTCGACGAGGCTGATCCGGACCTTGTCCCCGGTGAAGACGCCGGAGCCGAGGGTGGTGGTGTTCCAGCCGGGCCAGAGCAGGTCCGGGTCCTGGGTGAGCGGCAGCAGCCAGATCTGGGAGCCGGCCGGGCCGAGGAAGGCGAACCGGGGGTCGTCCGGCACCGCCATGGCGGCTTCGGGCAGCACCTGGAAGATCACGTCGGCCGGGTCGCGGTTGACCGACGGGCTGACCGTGTCGTCGTGCACCTCCAGGGACAGTTCGCCGTCGTGGTAGTGGACGTCGACGGCGTCGGTGTGGCCCGTGGCGAGCACCACCTTCTCGGCGGCGGCTGCGGCGGTCGGCGCCAGCATCACGCCGCCGGCGATCACCGCCGCTGCGGCCAGGGCCGCGAACCTGCGGGCACCTGTTGTTCTCATTGTTGGTTCCTCCCCTCGCCCGCACCGTGGACCGGTGCGGGACGTGGTCGTGGCGGGGCGGGAGCCCCACCGCACGGTAACGAGAATCGTTTTCATTATCCCATCGGCCGTTCGGTCACCTCTGCCAGCACCGGTGTGACCTGGGACTCCGGCACCCCGACCGGCTCTCGCTCCGGCTCTCGACGGCGACGGGCGAGCAGGCCGTGACGCGGGGCGAAGACCCAGGCCAGCAGGAACACCGCCGTCGCCACCAGCACGACCGTGCCGCCCACCGGCAGGTCGTAGCTCCAGGACAGGTACAGCCCCACCAGCGCCGAACCGCCGCCGATCACCGGGGCGAGCAGCATCATCACGCCGAGCCGGTCGGTGAGCAGCCGGGCCGCCGCCGCCGGGGTGACCAGCAACGCCAGGACCAGGATGTTGCCGATCGTCTGCAACGAGATCACCACAGCCAGGGTGACCAGCACGTACAGCACGATGTCCAACCAGAACACCGGCAACCCGACCGACCGGGCCGACTCCCGGTCGAGACTGACCGCGACCAGTTCCTTGTGCAGCAGGAACAACACCGAGAGAATCGCCAGGCCGGTGAAGCCCACTGTGTAGAGGTCCCGGTCCGGGATGCCGGTGATCGAACCGAACAGGAACTGCTGCAGCGAACCGGCGTACCCCGGCGCCTGCGAGATGATCACGATGCCCAGGGCGAAGGCGGCCACGAAGAACACCCCGATCAGAGAGTCCTCCTTGAGCCGGCGCCGCTGGGCGAACACCGCGATCAGCAACGCGGTGACGATCCCGGCGACCGCGCCGCCGAGCACGAGGCTGCCCTGCAGCACGAAGGCGACCGCCAGCCCGGGGAACACCGCGTGCGCCACGGCGTCACCGATGAACGCCATCCCGCGCAACACCACGTAGCAGCCGACCACGCCACAGACCACGCTGGACATGACCGCGATCAGCAGCGCCTTCGGCAGGAACGCCAAATCCGGATTGAACAGGTCGGCGATGAACTCGGTGATCGACATCAGCCGCTCCCCTCACCGGACGCGGCGGCCACGGCTGCGGTGTCGACGCCGGCACCGACCAGACGCAGCAACGGTGACCGTTCGCTGATCCCGAACGTCCGCATCCACAGCTGCGGATCCCGCAGCTCGGTCGGCTTGCCCTCGGCAATCACCCGCCGGTTCAGCAGCACCAGCCGGGAGCAGGCGTCCATCGCCCCGATCAGGTCGTGGGTGGTCATCAACAACGGCGTACCCTCGGCCGCCAAGCCGGCGAACAGCTCACCGAGCAGTTCCTGAGTCGGCATGTCCAGCCCGGTGAACGGCTCGTCGAGCAGCAGCAACGCCGGCTGCAACGCCAACGCGCGGGCCACCAGCACCCGCTGGCGCTGGCCGCCGGACAACTCGGCGACCGGCCTGCGCCGCAGATCGCCCAGGCGTACCCGGTCGATCGCCTCGGCGGTGGCCCGCCAGTCGGCCGCCCCCGGTCGCCGCAGCAGCCCGATCCGACCGGTACGGCCGCTGAGCACCGCCTCCTGCACCGAGATCGGGAACTCCCAGGCGAACTCGTGCCGCTGGGGCACGTACCCGATCGCGCACCGCCCCGGCCGGCTCGGCACCCCGTCGACCAGCACCTGCCCGGACCGGATCCGGATCAGCCCGAGCACGGACCGCAACAGGGTGGTCTTGCCGGCACCGTTGGGGCCGATCAGCCCGACCAACTCCCCCGGGTCGACGTGCAGTCCGACACCGCGCAGCACCGGGCGGCCACCGAGGTCGACGTCGAGATCGTGTACGGCGAGCGCGGTCACGATCCGGCACGCTCCTGTTCGACCCGACGGCGTACCGCCCGCCCGCGCAGCACCACGACGACCAGCGCGCCGGCCAGCCCGACGGCGACCACGACGAGGCCGACGACCAGCCACGGACCGGTGCCACCAGCGTCGTCGGCGTCGTCCGCCCCGGCGGGGTCCGGCTCGGCCGGCGGCGGCGCCGCGACCTCGTCGGGTTGCGCGGTGAGCGCGTCGTCGGTGCTGGTCGCGTCGCCGACGGCGAACCGGAGGTGCCGGGTGGCCGAGACCTGCTCGCCACCGACCAGGTCGGCGCTGGCCCGGATGGCGATCAGGTACACGCCGGGGGCGGTGAACACCCAGTTGGCGTGGGTGTGCGTGTTGACCTCGACCCACATCGGCTGGCCGGGTGGTTCGGTGGAGCGCCACAGCACCTGCGGTTCGCTGAACGTGCCGTCCTGCAGGTACATGACGACCTCGCCGGGACCGTCCACGCCGGCCAGCTCCAGGGTCACGCCCCGGTCGATGGTCTGCATCACCCGAGGGTCCTGGGTGTTCCAGCCGACCCACACCACGTCGGGGTGCTGCACCTGCGGCACCACGTGCACCTCGGTCCCGGCCGGTACGCCGAGGAAGCCGTACACCGGGTCGTCCGGAACGGCCCGCAGCGCGGCGTCGGTGACCTGCAGCACGGTCCGGTCCGGATCCCGCCACACCGGCTGCGCGGCGTCGTCGTGGATCAGCAGGTTCCACTCGTCGTCGACGTAGCGCGGCCCCAGGTCGACGTGGCCGGCGGCGAGCACCGCCGGTCCCTCGGCGACCGGCTGGTCCGGGGCGATCGACTGGTCCAGCGCCGGATCGGGCGACCCGGGCTGGGCGGCGGGCAATCCAGGCTGGGCGGCCAGCGTCAGCGCCAGTAGCGCGGACACGGCCATCGACAGGCCGATCGACTTCACTGATTCCTCCTCACGGTGCCAGGCAGTCGAGCAGCGACTCGGCGTTGAACCGCATCAACTCGACGTAGCTGGTCACCCGGTCGTCGAACGTGTCGCCGTAGATCTCGCAGACCCGCACGTCGAGGTCGTCGGCCAGCTCGGTCAACGTCGACGACCGCGACCGCAGGTTGGGCTCCAGGAACACCGCCGGCACCCGCAGGTTGCGGATCGTCTCGGTGAGCCGACGCCGGTCGGCCAGGCTCGGTTCGGCCGCCGGGTGCGGGGTGACGAACCCGGAGATCTGCACGTCGTACGCGGCCCCGAGGTAACCGAACGCGTCGTGGGTGGTGATCAGGTGCCGCCGGGCGGGCGGGATGCGGGCGATGGTGTCCCGTACGTGGTCGTCGAGCGCCGACAGTTCGGCGATGTACGCGGTGGCGTGCTGGCGGTATTCGGCGGCCCCGTCGGGGTCGACGCCGATCAGGGTGTCGCGGATCAGCTCGACGTAGGCGATCACGTTTCGGACGTTCTGCCACAGGTGCGGGTCGATCTCACCGTGTACGTGTCTGCCGAGCACCGCCTGGGGCAGCTGGAAGATCTCGGTGCCGGGGCGGCCGAGGAACCGGAAGTCCCGCCCGGCAGGCACCTGGGCGAGGGCCTTGTTCGGTACCTCGATGACGGTGTCGGCCGGGTCGTGCACGTGCTGGTGGGCCCCGCCGCCGCCGTGCGGGTCGGCGAACAGGTACAGCGACGGCTCGCCGCGCGCCGCAGCGTCGAGGTCGACGGTGATGTCGGCGTGCCCGCCGCGCAGCACCTCGGCACCGGCCATGCCGGGCACGCTGTGCGGGTCGACGCCGACGGCGAAGGTGAAGGTCTGTTCCCCGAGGGCGACCGGGCGGCTGTCGGGGGTGACCGCCAGCCGCGCCGACATGGTGAGCCGGTAGACGCCCGGCTCGGTGAAGGCCCAGCTCATGTGGGTGTGCGCGTCAGCCGGCAGGGTGGCGGTGTCGTCCCGGTAACCGGTGGCCGCGTCGAACCCGTCGGCCGAGTCGAGGTAGACGGCCGGGTTGCCGAACGACTCGGTGAGGTAGGCGGCCATCGCGCCGGGCCCGGTCACGGCGGTGCTCCGCAGCAGGATGTCGGAGGCCCGGTCGGCGCCGTAGGTCTCGCCGGTGCCGCGGACCCGCATGCCGAGCCAGATGGTGTCGAGCGCGACGTTCTCGACCAGCGGGATGATCTCGGCCGCGTACTTGACGGCGCCTTCGGCGAGGGAGATGTTCGGTACGCCGTCGGGCAGGTTGGCGTCGAGCGCCTTGATGATGGCGTGCTCCTCCAGCAGCAGGTAGTTGCTGAAGGCGACGTCGGCGTAGACGACGTTGCGCACGTCGCGCAGGGACGGCTCGTACGAGTGGGGGTCGGCGCCGTCGGGGACGAGCGAGGCGACGGCGACCCGGTCGCCGCCGACGTTGTCGACCAGGTCCCGCAGGATGCCGGTGGTGGTGACGACTTGGAGACGGTCGTCGGCGGCGCTCAGCGTCGGTGGGACCGCACAGCCGGTCAGGCCGACGGCTATCAGGATCGACCCGATGAGCCCCCGTACGCTGCGCACGCTGCATCAACCCCTCTTCGACGACCTCGCGAGCAGCACGCTACCACGCAAACGAAAACCGTTCTCATGTCAGTTCAGACCTCCGGCCGGCACCGAACGGTGGAGGTCCGGTGCCGGCTCGGAGGAGCGAGGCAGTCGATCAGCCGACCTCGAAGGTGAACTCCTCGGTCGTGCTCACCGTCTGCCCGTTCGACGTCCGCACCCCGCTGACCTCGAATGTCGCCACGTAGGTGCCAGCGACGTCGAAGCCCCAGTTGGGGTGGGCGTGCGTGTTGCGGTTGACGTTGAGACTGTCCGGCAGCCCGTTACCGCTGTCGAACAACACGGTGGGGGTGCCACCGGAAGCGGTGAACACGCTGAACCCGCCCGGCCCCTGCACGTCGGTCAGCTTGAACGTGACCCGGTTGAACTGCAGGGCGCCACTGGCCACCCCGGTGGTGTCCCAGCCGGCCCAGAGCAGGCCGGAAACGTTGGTCTGCGGCAACACGTAGGCGTACCCACCGGTGCCGAGGAACGACCAGGCCGAGGCGGACGGCACCGCGACGTACGCGGCGGACGGCACCGCGAAGACCACGGTGGAAGGATCCCGATAGACGATAGTCGAACCGGTGTCGTCGCCGACCCTGACCACGATCGGCCCACCGGCGACATGGTCCACGTCAAGGACGTCGACATGACCGCTGGTCAGCTCCACGATGGTGGCGTGCGCCGGGGCCGGCGCGACGACCGCCAGCGCCGCGGCCAGCAGGCTCGATGCGACGGCCGCCGACCAGCGACGGATACGGAGGTTCATCACGCTGCTCCCTTCCGATCCGGCCCGAATCAGGGCAGGACGACGAATCGCAGGTAGACCGAGTCGGACTCGACGACGGTCGTGGTGCCGGCGAGGGTGGCGCTGGCCTTGACCTTGAGCAGGTAGACGCCGGCCTTGCTGAACGCCCAGTTGACGTGCAGGTGCTCGCCGACCGGCAGGTCGACGACGTCCGGCAGGCCGTCTCGGCTGTTGGCCAGTACGGTGGGCTGCCCGAACAGATCCTCGGTGTAGATCGCCACCTTGGCGGAGCTGGGAGCGCTGATCAGCTGCTGCACGGTCAGGTCGAGCGAGTCGCCGTCGAAGACACCCGTCTCGAGTTCCTCGGTGGCGATACCGGCGAAGAGCAGCTCCTCGTTCTCCACCTGCGGCAGGATCCAGACCGGCGAGCCAGCCGTGCCGAGGAACCCGAAGGCAGGATCACTGGGGACGGTGGTCTTGGCCTGAGGCTTGACGACGAAGATCACGTCGTCGGGGTCGCGGTGCACGGGGGGCTCGACGGTGTCGTCGTGTACGCCGAGCTCCAGCTCGCCGTCCTCGTACTCCACCTCGATCACGTCGACGTGTCCGGCGGTCAGGATCGCCGGCAGCGTGACGCCGTGGGCCTGCGCCGGAGCGGCCGAGACGGTCAACGCCGCGACCATCGCCGCGCCGGCCACCAGGGCAGCAGCGGCGCGCCGCCGAGTTGCGGTCAACACGAGACAGACTCCTTCCCGGTGATCCCCGATGGACCACCGGGAGTTAACGGTAATCGTTTTCACCTAGCAGCGATAGGGGTACGCGTCGTCTGGCTCGACACATGACCATGTTCGTCCAGCTCGCCGAGATCCCAATCCGGAAACGGATCCGGCAACTCGTGCCACGCGACGAGCCCGGCCGCCAGCCCCGCTCCGGCCGCCGCCAGCTCGGGGCCGGTGAGCAGAGCACCGTCCAGCGCCGCACGTAGCCGCTCTGCGTCCAGTCCGATGCCGATGAACACCAGCTCCTGGCACCGGTCCCCGAAGACCGGATCCCACCGGGACTCCAGGTCGGCCCGCTCGGCCGGGTCGTCCGGCCACTCACCCGAGCTGGCCACCGGCACCCCCGCCGGATCGCACCGCGCCGACGGACCGGCCTGCGACCACAGTGCCTGCACGTCCGGGCGGGTGGCCAACCAGAGAAAACCCTTCGACCGTACGACGCCGAAGGTGTCCAGCTCGGCGAGCAGATCCCAGAGCCGCTGCGGGTGGAACGGCGTGACCGCCCGGTAGACGATGCTGCTGATGCCGTACTCGATGGTTTCCGGCACGTGGTCGCCGTTGAGCTCGGCGACCCAGCCCGGCGCGGTCTCGGCGGCCTCCAGGTCGAACCGTCCGGTGTCGAGCACCTCGGCCATCGGCACCCGCGCCCGGACCGTCCGCAGCTGACGGGCCTTCGGGTTCAGCCTGGTCACCAGTGCCTCGACCGTCGCCAGGTCGGCCGGCGCGACCAGGTCGGTCTTGTTGATCAGGATCACGTCGGCGAACTCGATCTGGTCGACCAGCAGATCGGCGATGGTGCGGTCGTCGTCCTCGTAGGCAGCCAGCCCACGCTGCTCCAGCGACTCACCGGCCCGCAGCTGGGCGATCAGGTGCGGCGCGTCGACCACGGTCACCATGGTGTCCAGCCGGGCGATGTCGGCCAACACCCCGCCGTCGTCGGTGCCGAAGGCGAAGGTGGCCGCCACCGGCAGCGGCTCGGAGATACCGCTGGACTCGATCACCAGGTAGTCGAAGCGGCCCTGGCGGGCCAGCCGGGCGATCTCCACCAGTAGGTCGTCGCGCAGCGTGCAGCAGATGCAGCCGTTGGTCATCTCGACCAGCCGCTCCTCGGTACGGGACAGGCTGCCGCCGTCGCGTACCAACGCGGCGTCGATGTTGATCTCGCTCATGTCGTTGACGATGACCGCGACCCGTAGCCCTTCCCGGTTGGCCAGGATGTGGTTGAGCAGCGTGGTCTTGCCCGCGCCGAGGAAGCCGGACAGCACCGTCACCGGCAGCCGGCGGTCCTCGACCACCTCGCCGGCAGCGGAGCCGACCGTCTCGTTGGCCACCTCGCCGGCCGCGGAGCCGCTCATCGCGGATCCTCGATCTGGCGCCCCCGGTACAAGCCACAGTGCGCGCAGGCCCGGTGCGGCAGGATCTTCTCCTGTCGTGGGCATGGGCAGGTGACCAGCGTCGGTGCCGCCGCCTTCCACTGGGCGCGACGGTGGCGGGTGTTCGACCGCGAGGTGCGGCGCTTCGGTACGGCCATGACGGCCTCCCTCTCTCCAGCGGAAATCTCTCCAACAGAAGATAACGGAAGCCGTTTTCATTAAGCTCACCGGTCGGCCGACACCGCCCGCACCTCGGCCGACCACCCCCAGGCGTCTGCTATGGACACCCGCCACCCGGAAACGACTCGTCCGAGATGGATTTCGTCGCCCGCCCGCCGTACGGTGGGCGGGATCCGACGGGCACCTCGTTCTCCGGTGAAGGAGCAGACATGCGGGACGCGGCGTTGATCACGGCCGTGATCAGTACGGGCCTGATGGCCGGGCTCTTCCTCGCGTTCTCGATATCGGTGATGCCGGCGCTGGCCCGGGTCGAGGACCGCGCCTTCGTCGAGGTGATGCAGCTGATCAACATCGTGATCCTGAACCCGATCTTCGGGTTGGTGTTCCTCGGCGCGCTGGTCAGCAACGCCGTCGCCGCCTGGCAATACGCCGACCAGCCCCAGGTGTTCGGATGGGCGCTCGGCGGAGCCGTCGGATACGCCACGACCTTCCTGATCACCCTCGCAGTCAGCGCCCCGTTGAACTACCGCCTCGACCGGGCCGGTCCGGCACGGCAGCTGTCCGACCCGGGTGCCGCCCGCCGAGCCTTCGAGAAGGTGTGGGTCCGCTGGCACAACCTGCGTACCGTGGCCAACGTCGCGGCCTTCGGCTGCCTGTGCATCGCCCTGTCCAACAGCTGAGCAACGGCTCCAAACAGCTGACCAGCGGCGACGCCAGCCGCTCGGAGCTCAGGCCACCAGCAGACCGAGCAGCCACAACCCGGCGATGGTCAGCGCGGCACCGAACTCGATCAGCATCGCCAACCCGACCGCCAGCACCGCCCGCTTCGTCGCCGGCCAGGCGGCGGCGAAATCACCGAGCCGCTGCCGCTCGGCCAGCCACACCCCCAACACGAAGCCGACGATCAACCCGATGAACGGAATGACGAAGAAGCCGACCAGACCCAACGCGCCGCCGATCAGCAACGACCGGTTGGGCACACCCGCCCGTTTGAGATCTCGCCCCGGCCACAGGTACTTCACCGCCGTACCAGCGACGGCGACCAGGGTCGCCACGACGACGATCAGCCACTTGCCGCCGCCCGCGCCGCCGAAGATCGCCCAACCGAGCACCCCGGCCCAGCACAGCAACAGACCGGGCAGGATCGGCACGACCACGCCCACCAGCCCGACCAGGATGGCCAGCCCGCTCAGCAGGGTGACCAGCGTCTGAGTGTCGTTGAGATCCACACCGACAGGGTGACCGACGAACGCCAGCAGGTCGAATCCGGCCGCACCCGAGGGTGCGATTCACATACTGATCCGGAAGAATGTCCCTAGCCTGGGGAGGATCTGTCGTGACGCCTGCAGCACCGGCCAGCCGCCGTACGATCGATGTCCATCCGGCCTGGTTGCCGGCGGAAGGGTTCCGGGCGATCGGATCCCGGCGCACCCTGGTCTCCGGCGACGGGCCACTCGTCGACACCGTGCACGCCGAGGTACGAGCGGCCTGCGCCCGGTTCGGCGGGTCGGTGACCCGGCTGTCGGTCGACGGTGACGCCGATCTGCTGCTCGCGCTGACCGGCAGCGCGGGCAGAGGCACCGGTGGCGACCTCGGCGACGAGGGTTACACCCTCGGCCGGGCCGGCGGCCTCACCACGGTCAGCGCCGACTCCCCCGCCGGGCTGCTGTACGGGCTGTTCCACGTGGTCCGGCTCGGTGAGTCGGCGTTCGCCGACGACATCCCGACGCGGGCACACCGGCCGGCGATCCGGCGACGGATGCTCGACCACTGGGACAACGTCGACGTGCACCCGGTGATGGGGCAGGTCGAGCGCGGCTACTCCGGCGGGTCGATCTTCTGGCGCGACGGCGCGATCACCGACGACCTCGACCGGGTCCGGGCGTACGCCCGACTGCTCGCCGCCAGCGGCGTCAACGCGCTCACCGTCAACAACGTCAACGTCGGGCCTACCGAGGCACGGCTGCTCACCGACCGGCTCGCCGACGTCGCCACGTTCGCCGACATCTTCCGCCCGTACGGCATCCGGACGCACCTGTCGGTGACGTTCGCCGCGCCGATGGTGCTCGGCGGGCTGGACACCGCCGATCCCCTCGATCCGGCGGTCCGCGACTGGTGGGCGGCCGCCACCGCCCAGGTCCACCGGGCGGTGCCGGACTTCGGCGGCTACGTCGTGAAAGCCGACTCGGAGGGCCAGCCCGGCCCGTTCGCGTACGAACGCAGCCACGCCGACGGTGCCAACCTGCTCGCCGACGCCCTCGCCCCGTACGGCGGGGTGGTGCACTGGCGGGCGTTCGTCTACAACCACCGGCGGGACTGGCGGGACCGCTCCACCGACCGGGCGCGGGCCGCGTACGACCATTTCGCCCCGCTCGACGGCCAGTTCCGCGACAACGCGATCGTGCAGGTCAAGTACGGGCCGGTCGACTTCCAGCCCCGGGAGCCGGTGTCCCCGGTGATCGGCGCGATGCCGGCCACCCGGCTGGCCGTCGAGTTGCAGGTCACCCAGGAGTACACCGGTCACCAGCGGCACGTCTGCTATCTGGCACCGTTGTGGAGTGAGGTGCTCGGCTTCCGGTTCGACGGTGACAGTCTGGAAGCCGACGGCGACACCGACCGTGACCGGGGTGCGTCGGTCGCCGCGATCGCCGCCCGGGGCGGCACCCTGGCCGCCGTGTCGAACGTCGGCAACGACCCGTACTGGTGCGGGCATCCGCTCGCCCAGGCCAACCTGTATGCGTTCGGCCGACTCGGCTGGGACCCGACCGCCGACCCGACCGCGCTGCTCGACGAGTGGATCGACCTGACCTTCCCGACTGGAACTGTCGACGAGCCCGCCCGGCTGCGGCAGACGCTGCACGCGATCATGGACGACTCGTGGCACACCTACGAGCGGTACACCGCGCCGCTCGGCGTCGGCTTCATGGTCAACCCCGCCGGCCACTACGGCCCGTCGGTCGACGGCTACGAGTACAGCCAGTGGGGCACCTACCACTTCGCCGACCGCGACGGCGTCGGCGTCGACCGGACCCGGGCCACCGGCACCGGCTACGCCGGGCAATATCCGAAGCCCTGGTCGGACGTGTACGAGTCACTCGCCGACTGCCCCGACGAGCTGCTGCTCTTCTTCCACCACGTGCCGTACGGCCACGTGCTGCACAGCGGGTCGACGGTGATCCAGCACATCTACGACACCCACTTCGCCGGGGCCGACGAGGCGGTGGCGATGCGGGAGCGGTGGCAGAGCCTCGCCGACGTCGGCCTCGATCCGGCCCTGTACGCCCGGGTCGCCGAGCGCCTCGACGAGCAGGTCCGCTCCGCGCGGGAATGGCGCGACCAGATCAACACGTACTTTTTCCGCAAGTCCGGCGTCCCGGACGCGCACGGCCGCCACATCCACTGACCGGCGTCGTCACCCCGCCGTGCCCGGTCACCCGCCGTGCCCGGTCACCCGCCGTGCCCGGTCACCCGCCGAGCCCGGTCACCCGTCGAGCAGCGCGCCGGAGTCGATCCGGAACGGGAACGGCCGCTCGGCGGTCAGCACCTCGCCTTTCGTCGCGGTCGTGTGCTCGACGTAGTGCTCACCATCGAGGCGGAACAGCCGCAGGGTGACGGCGGAGAAGGCAGGCAGCTCCGGCTCCACCAGCAGGTACCACCCGATCCGCGCGGCGGCGTAGAACTGCATCTTGAGCAGCCGGTCGGTGGCGGCGTTGCTCGGCGAGGTGATCTCGCAGATCAGCACCACCTCAGCCGCGTCGGTCACCGATCCGTCCCGGCTGGTGTCGGCCACGACGAGGTCCGGGATGACGATCCGGTCGGGGCGCAACCGGACGTTGATCGCCTCGTACGCGGCTAGGCCGACCGCTCGGGCAGCCGGATACAGCGCCGACATCAGCAGGAACGACAGTTGCTGATGCGGCTTGCTCGGGGCCGGACTCACCCACAGACCTCCGTCGATCAGCTCGATACGGTTGGGAGTCTCACCGAGGGCGAGGTACTCCTCCTCGCTCCACGGCCCCACGTGATCAAGGACGGCCACGCTCACCGGCAGACTCACCTCCAGACTGATGCCTCCACCAGTCTGCCATCTGCCCCTCCGGGGCGGCGGTGGTGGCAGTGATCCCGCCCCAACGGTCACGGCAGAGGTACGCCAGGTCGGCGTGAATCCACCTGCCGTCGTTGTCGCGCAGCACCGGTCGGCCGCAGTGCTGACACGGCACGACCCTCGGGTACGGCGGCGTGGCGGGTGCGCCGGTCACGGCAGTGTGCCGTCAGCGTCGCCGGTGCCGGTGCCGGTGCCGCCGCCATCGGTGTCGCCGTCGCCCCAGCAGAGCCCGCCGAACCCGGCCGCTCGGTGGAACCCGGCGTGGTGGCGGACCTCCGCACATACCTCACCGTCCGGGCCACGTACCCCGCAGAACAACGGCTCGTTGACGTTCCACGCCTCCGCCCGCGACAGCAACGGGGCGTGCTCGCCCAGCTCCGGGCACAGGATGGTCAGCCCTTCGGCGTACGCGACGGCCTGCTCCCGCGCGGTGTCGACGTCGACGGCGGCGAACGTCAGGTGCAGCGTGTACCGGCCGCGCCGGTCGTACCGCAGCCAGTCCGGCAGGTTGCCGATCCCGCCCGGACCGTCGGCGCTGCCGTTGGCCTGTGCCACCGGCCGGCGGCGCTCACGCTCGTTGAGGTAGCGGTTGACCAGCGCTTCGGCGTGCCCGACCGGGCCGACCTCGGGGCCGAGGGCGTGCGCGACGGCGGCCCGTGCCGGTTCGGACAGGTCAGCCCGATCGAGTACGGCGAACAGGTCCCGGTTTCGCTGCGTCGGATCGAGGCTCGGGTCGGTCCAGCGTGCTGAACGGTTGTCGGTCACGGACACCTCCAGGCAGTGGCGACGTCATCTCTGCCCTCAGCATGCATCCATGCACTCAAAATACAACGTCGCAATCAACTTCTGTTTGACGGAGTGTTGGTACATACTTCGATCCGACTCACGTCGCCGCTGCCAGACCCGGATGCACCCGGAGGTGTTCTCGTGGCACAGGTTCCGAGCCCGACGATCCGCGCTCGCCGGTTACGCCGGGAGCTACGTCGGCTCCGCGACGCGGCCGGTCTGACGGCCGAGGAGGTTGCCCGCCGCTTGGGCTGGCACCGCACCAAGGTCATCCGGCTCGAACACGGCCACTCACGGATAACGCTCAAGGACACCGAGCAAATGCTGGGCCTTTACGAGGCGTCCGACGAGGACCGTGAGTCGTTGACCGCGCTCGCCAAGCAGGCCAGGCAGAAGGGCTGGTGGAGCGCGTACGGCGACGTGCTGCCCGACGACTACGTCGGCTTCGAGGCGGAGGCCACCGCGATCAGCAGCTTCGAGTGCCTGTACGTGCCGGGACTGTTGCAGACCGAGGAGTACGCCCGCGCCATCATCCACGCCGGCCGCAGCACCGCCGACGCGGACGAGATCGACCGGCGGGTCGCCGCCCGGCTCGCCCGCAAGTCGCTGCTGTCGCGGGATGTGCCGCCGAGACTCTGGATCGTCCTCGACGAGGCGGCGATCCGCCGGGTCGTCGGTGGCCCGAAGGTGATGCGCACCCAGCTCACCCGGCTCATCGATGCCTGCGCCCAGCCGTCGATCGAGCTGCAGATCGTGCCGTTCGGGGCAGGCGCGCACGCCGCGATGGCCGGCCCGTTCACCATCCTCGGCTACGCCGACCCGATCCTCGACCCATCCATCGTCTACATCGAGAACGATGCGAACACCCTGTTGCTGGAGGAGGATGCCCACGTGGCGCGATATAAACTCATGTTCGACCACCTCCGCGCCAAGGCCATGGACCCGGACGAGTCCGGCAAGTTCCTGGCTCGGGCGGCAGAGGAGCTTCCCGACTGACCCGACCGGCCAGAGGAGACGCGGGATGACCGCACCAGAACTGTCCCACGCTCACTGGCGCAAGAGCAGCCGCAGCAGCGCCAGCGGCTCGAACTGCGTCGAGGTGGCCACGCTGGCCGGCGGCACGATCGGCGTACGCGACTCGAAGGACCCGCACGGCCCGGCACTGCTCTTCCCCACCGGCGCCTGGACGGCGTTCCTCACCACGGTGTCCAGCCGCTGACGCGACCGGTCAGCCGTCCGACGACGCCCGTGCACTCCAACCGCCCCTACGTCTTCCTCGACGTCGACGGCGTACTGATTCCCTTCGCCGCCCGTGCCACAGGCCGCGCACCTTCGCCCTACGCTGCAGCCCATCGTGACGCCATCGGCAATCCGCTGCTGGAACGGCTCGATCCGAACGACGGCCGCCGGCTGCTGGCGCTCGATTGTCAACTGGTCTGGGCAACTACGTGGATGGCCGAGGCGAACGAGGTCGTCGCGCCGCTGCTCGGCTTGCCGGAGCTGCCGGTCGTCCCATGGCCGGACTCGGACGACGAGCCGCCGCGCGGCGTGCACTGGAAGACGGCGTTCCTCACCAGCTGGGCGGCCGGGCGCACCTTCGTCTGGCTCGACGACGAGATCACCGAAATGGACCGGCACTGGATGTCCGCGCACCACCCAGGCGAGGCCCTGCTGCACCGCGTCGACCCACATCTCGGCCTCACCGACGCTGACTTCTCCGCCGTCGGCCAGTGGCTAGCAGCCGGCAGCGGCGAAGCCGCCTCTTCCCCAGCGCCATGACAGTTGATGTCCTGCCGGTGGATTGTCGGCGTGTCGCCCGGCAGGACATCAGCTCATCATGGTGAGAAGCGGCCGGTAGCCACCCTGCCTGATCCCGCGAGTGCCGAGTCGAGGTGAGGGCTCACGCCGGGCTGACCATCTGGACGAGGTTGCCGCAGGTGTCGTCGAGGACCACGCCGACGAACGGGCCCACCGGCGGGGGGTCTGGAGAAAGGTGACCCCGTGGGCCTGCCGCTCCCGGTAGGCCTCGTCGACGTCGTCCGACGCCGACTTCTCCACCCTCCGCCAGTGGCTCGCAGTCGACGGCGGCAATGGCACGCCGATGTGAGGCTCAGATACCCTACGACCGCCTCGTAGGGTATCTGAGCCTCACATCGATGCAGCGCTCCAGCTGTGACGCCGGCCGGGGTACCGTGGCCGGATGAGCACTCGCCGTCTGCCCGCCCAGGTCGGTGACCTGCCGCCGATCGGGCGGCCCGCCAACAGTGCCCTGCTCGCAGCCGGCGTCACCACCCTCGCCCAGGTCGCCACGTACCGTCGTGAGGACCTGCTGGCCATGCACGGCGTCGGCCCGAAGGCCGTCGGCATCCTGGCCACCGCACTGGCCGAACGCGGGCTCACCTTCGCCGGCTGACCAGAGGGGACACCGGATGACCTCGCCCGATGGTGTCCGTCTCCCGCACGGCCAGCCCACACCGGCCCACGTACGCGAAGCGACGCTCGCCGATGTCGATCAGCTGACCGAGGTGCACACGCTTGCCCGCACCGCCTACTACACGGCGGCAGGTGAGCTCGACCCGGCCGACCCGTCGCTGTCGTCCCCCGAGGCGTACGCCGAACGCCGTGCCGCCTGGGCGAACGCGGTCACCTCGCCGGAACTGTTCACCGTCGCCGCTGTCCTCGATGGCCAGGTCGTCGGCTGCGCGGCGGTGGGACCCGCCGCCGCCGGTCACGTCGACGCGCCTCACGTCGGCCAACTGCACCAGATCCACGTACTCCCCGACTGCTGGGGTCGGGGGATCGGCGGGCTGCTGCACGACGTATTCATCGCGTACCTGCACCGGACCGGTCGGACCGGCGGGGTGCTGGAGATGTGGGAGCGTAACGCTCGGGCCCAACGCTTCTACACCGCTCGGGGCTGGCAGGCCGACGGCCACAGCCGCCCCGGCCCGGCCGCCACCCGTTATCTCTACTTCCAGCTGCGCCGGTGAGCGGTAACGTGCCCGGCGTGAGCGAGCTTGTCGAGCGGCACACCGTACTCGCCGTCGTCGTCGGATCCCGGGCGTACGGGTTGCACGGGCCGGACTCCGACTACGACCGGCGCGGCGTGTACGTGGCCCCGACCAGGGCGTTCTGGCCGCTGGACAAGCCACCCACCCATCTCGACGGGCCGGCACCGGAGCAGTTCTCCTGGGAGTTCGAACGCTTCTGCACCCTGGCACTGCAGGGCAATCCGACCGTCCTGGAGGTGCTCTGGTCCCCGCTGATCGAGACGCTGCGCGAGGACGGCGAACAGTTGCTGGCCGCCCGGCAGGCGTTCCTGTCGACGCGACTGGCCCAGACGTACGGCGGGTACGCCCGCGACCAGCTCGACCGGGTGGCGGCCCGCCGCGAACGCACCGGCGAGACCAACCACAAGCAGGCGATGCACATGATCCGGCTGCTGACCGCCGGTGCGCATGTGCTGCGTACAGGGCAGGTCCTGGTCGACGTGGGACCGTTGCGGGACCGGCTGCTGGCGGTCCGGCGCGGCGAGCTGCCGTGGGCGGCGGTCACCCGCTGGGCGGCGGACCTGCTGGTCGAGCTCGAGGACGCGGCGGCGGGCACCGTACTGCCGGAGCAACCCGATCGGGCCGCCGTCGACCGGCTGCTCATCGCCGTACGGGAAAGGAACCTGGGGTGACTCTCGACGTGCCGCCGTGGGCGGCCGAGGTCGCCCACGCGCTGCCCCGCCCGTTGCTGTTCGCCACCGTCAGCGGTGCGCACCTGTACGGGTTCGCCTCCGTCGACTCCGACCTCGACCTGCGCGCCGCGCATCTGCTCGCGCCGGCCGAGGTGGTCGGCCTCCGCGTCGGACCGCAGACGTTGCAACATCACGGGGTACGCGACGGGGTCGAGCTGGACGTGGTGAGTCACGATCTGCTCAAGTTCGCCAAGCTGCTGAACAGCCGCAACGGGTACGTGCTGGAGCAGGTGCTGTCGCCGCTGGTGGTGGTGACCACGCCGGTGCACACCGAGCTGGCCGACCTGGCCCGGCGGTTGATCACCCGGCACCACGCGCACCACTACCTGGGCTTCGCCGCGACACAGGAGAAGCTGTACGCCAAGACGGGACTGCTCAAACCAGCGCTGTACACGCTGCGGGTGCTGCTCACCGGCATCGAACTGATGCGCACCGGCCGATTGGAGACCGACCTCGGCGTGCTCGGTGGTCATCTGGCGTACGTGCCGGACCTGATCGCCGCCAAGCGGGCGGCCGAGCGTGCACCGCTGCCGGCGGACGCCGCGCGGCACCTTGCTCGGGACCTGCCCCGGCTGCGCGCCGAGCTGGAGTCGGCCCGAGACGCGTCCGAGCTGCCGGACCGCGCCGACCAGTCAACGGTGGACGCCCTGCACGACCTGGTGGTCCGCACCCGACTGGGCTCTGTTCCACAGTGACATGACGTCGCTTGATCTCTGCTCCGACAGTCTGGACGGGCTTTCCGTCGGTGATGCCCTCGGCGCCCAGTTCTTCGTCCCCGGCAGCGGCCTTGCCGCGTTGCTCGACGGGGACCCACCGGCCGGGCCGTGGCCGTGGACCGACGACACCGAGATGGCTTGCTCGATCGTCGCCGAGCTGCGGGGGCACGGCGGCATCGACCAGGACCGCCTGGCGGCCCGATTCGCCGAGCACTTCGAGCCGTACCGTGGCTATGGTGCCGGCGCGGTGGTCCTGCTGCGCCAGGTCCGCCAGGGCGTCGCCTGGCGGGACGCGGCCGGCGCGGCGTTCGACGGCCAGGGGTCGATGGGCAACGGCGCGGCGATGCGGGTCGCCCCGCTCGGCGCATTCCACGCCGGTAACAACCGTACGGCCGCCCTGCAGGCCTGGCGGTCGGCGGAGGTCACCCACGCCCACCCCGAAGCGATCCTGGGCGCGGTGGCGGTCGCCGTCGCGGCGGCGGAAGCCGGCTGGTCCCGGCTGACCCGGTCCCGGCCCGAACCGGCCGAACTGCTCGACGTGGTGCTGGCCCACCTGGTCGACGGCCGGTTGCACGCAGGGATCGTCCTGGCCAGACGGTTGTTGGGGGTCAGCGTCGCCGAGGCGGCGTACGAGTTGGGCAACGGGTCGCAGGTGCTGGCCTTCGACACCGTTCCGTTCGCGCTGTGGGTCGCCGCGACCCGGCTCGACGACTACCCGGCGGCGATCCACGCCTGTGTCGAGGCCGGCGGTGACGTCGACACGACCGCGGCGATCGCCGGTGGCGTCGTGGCCGCGTACACCGGCTCCGGACCGGGCGGGATCCCGGCGCAGTGGCTGGCCCGCCGCGAGCCACTCCCGACCACGTACGCCGATAAGTCCGCTGCCTGGTCGCGTGGTCGATGAGCCTGGCGCACCCGGCAGCGGCGTCGGCACGTTAGCGTCTGCGCGGGCAGTCGAGTGCTGCGATCACCAGGGAGGACACATGCCGGGTCGCTTCGTCTACTGGATGAACGTCTCCGTGGACATGATGATCGAGAGTGCACCAGGTGAGAACGGCGGCGGCGACTGGATGCGTATCGGGGAGTCGCTGCACCGGGAGTTCAACGCGCGGGCGCGGGCGTTGTCCCAGATGGTGCAGGGGCGGAAGGTATACGAGATCATGGAGGCGTTCTGGCCGGACGCGCGCGACGACGCGTCGCTGCCGGACTTCTTGCGCGAGTACGGCGGGATCTGGACGTCGACCCCGAAGGTGCTGGTGTCGCGTACCCGCGTCGACGCCGGGTACGACACCCGCGTCATGGGCCGCGACGGTGACGCCGTGGCGGCGCTCGCCGAGCTGCGGGCGCGGGCCGATGGTGACATCGGCGTCGGTGGTGCCACCGTCGCCTCCCAGTTGTTGCGGGCCGGCCTGCTCGACGAGCTGATGCTCTTCGTCCACCCGGTGGTTCTCGGCACCGGCCGGCCACTGTTCGACGACCATGATGCCCCCGTCGACCTCGACCTGCTTGAGCACCAGTCCTACGACGGGGGCGTCACTCTGCACCGATACGCCGTCCGAGGTGCCCGCCCTCCGGCGTGACCTGCGGTTTCACCGGAGGACGACAGGTCGTCGGCACTCCGTACACAAACTTGAATGATTCCAGAAAACGGCCTATCGTGGCCGGGTGACATCCGACCTCGAGGCGCAGCTGAGGGCGGCCTCGTTGCGGGTGACCCGACCGAGGCTCGCGGTCCTCGCCGCGCTGCACGACCACCCGCACGTCGACACCGACACGGTGATCGACCTGGTGCACGCCAATCACCCGACCGTGTCGCACCAAGCGGTCTACGATGTGCTGCGGGTCCTCACCGACGCCGGTCTGGTACGGCGCATCCAGCCCGCTGGCGCGACCGCCCGCTACGAGCGGCGGGTCGGGGACAACCACCACCACCTCGTCTGCCGCTCCTGCGGTGCGATCGTCGACGTCGACTGCGCCGTCGGCTCCGCCCCCTGTCTCACCGCCTCCCACGACCACGGCTTCGTGGTCGACGAGGCGGAGGTCGTCTACTGGGGCACCTGCCCCGGTTGCGCGACCGAAAACGCTCCCTCGTCATCGACCAATCCGGAAGGGAACACATGAGCGACATGCAGGACAACGCTCCCACCAGCGCCCAGGGTGTGGAAAAGATGTCGGCGGCCGGCTGCCCGGTCGCCCACGACTCGGTCACCTCGCACGGCAGCGAGAGCGAGAACCCGGCGATCGACTCGCCGACGCCGAAGACCGGTGGTCGGCCACGGACCAACCGGGACTGGTGGCCCAACCAGCTCGACCTGTCGGTGCTGCACGCCCACTCGCCCAAGGGCAACCCGCTCGGCCCGGACTTCAGCTACGCCGCCGAGTTCGCCAAGCTCGACGTCGAGGCGCTCAAGCGGGACATCGTCGAGGTGCTGACCACGTCGCAGGACTGGTGGCCGGCCGACTTCGGCCACTACGGCGGCCTGATGATCCGGCTCAGCTGGCACGCCGCCGGCACCTACCGCATCGAGGACGGCCGCGGCGGCGCCGGTGACGGCGGGCAGCGTTTCGCCCCGCTCAACAGCTGGCCGGACAACGCCAACCTGGACAAGGCCCGCCGGCTGCTCTGGCCGGTCAAGGCCAAGTACGGCCAGAAGATCTCCTGGGCCGACCTGCTGGTGCTCGCCGGCAACGTGGCCCTGGAGTCGATGGGCTTCAAGACGTTCGGTTTCGGCTTCGGCCGCGAGGACGTGTGGGAGCCGGAGGAGATCTTCTGGGGCCCGGAGGACACCTGGCTCGGTGACGCCCGCTACCTCTCCGAGAAGGAGATGTCGACCGGCGTCGGCGCCACCGAGATGGGTCTGATCTACGTCAACCCGGAGGGGCCGCGCGGCAACGCCGACCCGCTCGCGGCGGCGCATTTCATCCGGGAGACGTTCGCCCGGATGGCGATGAACGACGAGGAGACCGTCGCGCTGATCGCCGGCGGCCACACCTTCGGCAAGACCCATGGTGCCGGCAACGCCGACCAGCACGTCGGCCCGGAGCCGGAGGGCGCGCCGCTGGAGGCGCAGGGCCTGGGCTGGCTGAGCACGTACGGCAGCGGCAAGGGCGCCGACGCGATCACCAGCGGCCTGGAGGTCACCTGGACCGACAAGCCGACGCAGTGGAGCAACCGCTTCTTCGAGATCCTGTTCGGGTACGAGTGGGAGCTGACCACCAGCCCGGCCGGTGCCAAGCAGTGGGTGGCCAAGGACGCCGAGGCGATCATCCCGGACGCGCACGACCCGGCGAAGAAGCACAAGCCGACGATGCTCACCACCGACCTGTCGCTGCGTTTCGACCCGGTGTACGAGCAGATCTCCCGCCGGTTCCTGGCCAACCCGGACGAGTTCGCGCTGGCCTTCGCCAAGGCCTGGTACAAGCTGCTGCACCGCGACATGGGTCCGGTCGCCCGGTTCCTCGGGCCGTGGGTTCCCGAGGCCCAGCTGTGGCAGGACCCGGTGCCGGCCGTCGACCACGAGCTGGTTGACGAGGCCGACGTCGCCGCGCTCAAGGCGAAGGTCCTCGACTCCGGTCTCACCGTCGACCAGCTGGTGGCCACCGCTTGGGCGTCGGCGGCGAGCTTCCGCTCCACCGACAAGCGCGGCGGTGCCAACGGTGCCCGTATCCGGTTGGAGCCGCAGCGCAACTGGGAGGTCAACCAGCCGGAGCAGCTGGCCACGGTGCTGAGCACCCTGGAGGGCATCCAGCAGGAGTTCAACGCGGCCGGCGGGGCGAAGATCTCGCTCGCCGACCTGATCGTGCTGGCCGGGTCCGCCGCCGTGGAGAAGGCGGCGCAGGACGCCGGGGTCAAGGTGACCGTGCCGTTCCACCCGGGTCGCACCGACGCGAGCCAGGAACAGACCGATGTCGAGTCGTTCGCGGTGATGGAGCCGCGCGCCGACGGGTTCCGCAACTACCTGCGTCCGGGTGAGAAGACCCAGCCGGAGGTGCTGCTGATCGATCGGGCGTACATGCTCGGCCTGTCCGCGCCGGAGATGACCGTGCTCGTCGGCGGTCTGCGCGCTCTCGGGGCGAACGTCGGCGGTGCCCGGCACGGTGTGCTCACCGACCGGCCCGGCGTGCTCACCAACGACTTCTTCACCAACCTGCTCTCCCCGGGCACCCGGTGGAAGGTGGCGGAGTCCGGCGAGCACGTGTACGAGATCCGTGACCTGGCCACCGACGAGGTGAAGTGGACCGCGACCGCGGTCGACCTGATCTTCGGCTCGAACTCGCAGCTGCGGGCCCTGTCCGAGGTGTACGCCAGCAGCGACGCCCGGGAGAAGTTCGTCACCGACTTCGTCGCCGCCTGGGTCAAGGTCATGGACGCGGACCGCTTCGACCTGGCCTGATCCCGCACATCTACCCGTCGTCGCCCCGCCGCCCGGCTTAGCCGGGCGGCGGGGCGACAGCCGTTACCTGGTCGACGGGGCAACGACGGTTGCGGCCCGGTTCACCGGGGACACCAGCGGTTGGCGTAGCCGTCGATTGACCCACACGAGCCGATGCCCTGCGGGTAGGTGAAGAAGTCCGTCGGGTCGTACGTGCGTTTGACCTCGACCAGCCGCTGGTAGTTGTCGCCGTAGTAGGCGCGCCGCCAGTCGGCCAGGTCCGGGTCCGGAAAGTTCTGGTACGCACCGACTGAGGGCTGCCCGGCCAGTAGCTCGTCGTACAGCGCGGTCAACCAGGCGACGCTGGCCACCTCGGTCGCCGGCGGATCGTCGTCGGCCCAGCTGGCCTCGGCGGCCATAATGAACAGGGCGTCGCGGTGTACGAACGCGGTGGCGCCCGGCGGTACCTCGTTGATCCGCCCGCCCATGCAGAACAGCGTCACCCCGGCGCCGTCCGGGTTGCGGCTGCCCGGCCACTGCCGCAGCCCGGCCACCAGAGCCCGCAGCCGGTCCTCGTCCAACGGCGCGCGCAGCACCGCCGACTTGACCGCGAACTGCTGCGCCGGAGTGGTCGCCGACAGCAGGATGGCCGCCTCGGCCGGGGTGACCTGGCGAATGCTGTCCCGGTTGGCCCGCCGTTCGGCCGGGGTGCCGACCGCCAGCGCCGGGGCGAGGATCGTGGCCAGTTCGTCGGCGTACCCGTAGAACTGGCCGAGCGCGTCGGCGTACATCTGTGGCGCACCGTCGTCGGCGAGGGTGGTGCCCGCGCCGATCCGGGCGTCGAAGCGCCGGTCGGCCTGCTGCGCGGCGGCCACCTCCTGCATCGCCGCCAACGCCGCCACCATGCTGTCGGCGCCCCAGCGGAGCTGGAAGTACGCCACCTCACCCCGCAGCCGTACGTACCGGAAGGTGAAGTCGGTGTTGATGCCGAAGTTGTTGCCGGCCCCGCCCCGGCAGGCCCAGAACAGGTCCGGGTCGGTGTTCTCGTCACAGGTCGTCGTCGTGGCGTCGGCCAGCACCACGGCCGTCGACGCCAGCCGGTCGCAGGTCAGCCCGAACATCTTGTCGCTGAACCCGATGCCGCCGCCGAGGACCAGCCCGGCCACCCCGACGGTCGGGCAGCGGCCGGCCGGCACGAAGACACCCTGCTGCCACAGCAACGGACGCAGGTCGGCGTTGACGACGCCGGCCGCCACGGTCAGCAGTCCGGCGTCCGGGGTGACCTCGATCGGGCCGTACCGCTGCGGGGGTGCCGGTGCCGGATTCGGTGTCACGGTGACGTCGCGCAGCCGGCTCGCCACCAGCAGCAGACCGGGGGTGGTGGAGTAGCCGGCGTAGTTGTGGCCCACGCTCGACCGAGGTACGAGCGGCATGCCGACGTCGCGGGCCCAAGCGACGGCCACCGCGACGTCGTCCGAGGTGCCGGCGGCCAGGATCGCCGCCGGGCGCACGTTGGCGTACCGGTGGTTGAACGGAATGCTCAGCGCCTCGTAGCTCGCCCCGCCCCGCCGGTAGAGGGTGGCCTGCGGCGACAGCCGGCGCTCCAGCGCCGCCCACCGCGCGTCGGGCAGGTCCCGCCATGGCCCGTCGTCGCGGCCCGTCGCCGACCCGATGTCCGGATTCTGCGGCCTGACCTGGGTTGGTTGCTCGGCCGGGGTCCCGGTCGGCTCGTCGGTCGGCGTCGGTACGGCCACAGCGGGCCGGCCGATCAGTCCGACCGCCGGGACCAGTCCCGCGACCGCGCCGGCCCGTAGCGCCGTCCGCCTGCTCACCATCGTCCGCGCTCCCCCGCCGGCACCGTCCGGTTCAGCGGCCTCTGCCGCCCCGGCTACCGCACCGACCCTGCCACTGGTCACGGGCCACTCGTGTCCCTCGGGCCCAGATCACCCGTCCGGCGTACGCCAAGCCTCATCACGCGTCCCACGGGTCTGCGCGTCTCGGCCCTGCGCACGCCGTCACAGATGCTTCCGCGTGGTTTACTCGCAAGATGGAGGTCCAAGCAGCTCAGAGGCCGGGGTGATCGTCGTCATGTTGCTCAGTTTCCGTTTCGCGAACCATCGCTCGTTCCGCGACGAGCAACAGCTCAACCTCACGCCGGTCTACGGGTCCGACGCCGGGGACCCGTCGGTCGTCGAGGCGGTGCCGGTCGCGGGGGTGTTCGGGGCGAACGCCTCCGGCAAGTCCAACCTGCTGGACGCGCTGTCGTTTCTGCGGGATCTCGCGGTCGACTCGGATCGTCGGGTCGAGCCCGGCCTCGGGCTGCCCCGGCGTCCATTCCGGTTGGAGCCCGAGTTCGTCACCAGCCCGTCTCGTTACGTGGTCGATTTGCTACTCAACGGAATCCGGCACACCTATGGGTGCACCATCGACAACGAACGGGTGGTGGAGGAGTGGTTGTACCACTACCCGTTGAAGAAGAAGCGCCGGATTTTCGAACGAGACGGTGACCAGTTCGCCTGGGGTGAGCAGTCCGGACGACACGGCGATCTGGAGAAGATCGCCGAGATTACCGCCCCGACGGCGTTGTATCTGTCTACCGCTGCCCGCTTCACCCACCGGACGCCAGCACCGACAGCCACGACGAGCGACCCGCTGCAGCAGGTGTACCTCTGGTTCCGAGGTCTCCGCAGCCGTCGACGCCCCAGTGTCCTGTACTTCGGTGCCATGGCTCATGCCTGGCCGGACGGTACACCGGAGCAGCGCCATCTGGTCGCCCTCCTGCAAGCCGCTGACCTAGGCATTCTCGATGTACGGGTGGAGCAGTACCACCGAGAGGTGCTCGCCATCGCCGATGAGGAAGCGTATGCCCTCGACCGGACGGCATCACGCCAGATCGGAGAGGTCGAGGGTCGGCGACTGAAGTTCACCCATCGGGGCGCGAACGGCGAGACCATACTGGACCTCGCCGACGAATCGACCGGCACCCAACAGCTACTTGATCTTTCGATCGTGGCCATGGACACGCTACGCGACGGCGGGTTGATGACCGTCGACGAGATCGACGCTAGCCTGCATCCGATGTTGACCGCGAAGTTGATCGGGCTGTTCCAGTCCTCGACGACGAATCCTCGCCGAAGCCAACTTCTCTTCACCAGTCACGACGTCACCCTGCTCGGTACGTTCGACTCCGAGGAGGTCCTCCTCCGAGACCAGATCTGGTTCACGGAGAAAAACAACGACGGGGCGTCGGTCCTGTATCCACTTACCGACTTCAGGCCACGTCGTGCCGGCGAGAATCGGCCACGCCGATATCTGAACGGCAACTACGGCGGGGTGCCTGACCTGTCCACCGACCTGTTCGAGCAGGCGCTGGTCGGCCGTGGGGAACTCGATGCCCAAGCGACACACTGACCGAGCTCGTCGGACCCCGGTCGTGCCCGGAACCGGTCGTGAGACCACCCTGCGGCGCCGGGTCGGCTATCGGGAACAAGCCAGGTCCATCCTCATCGCCACCAACGGCGAGTCGACCGAGCGCGACTATCTCACCGCGCTCAAGCAGGAGCCGTGGGTACATGCCGGACGGGTAACCGTTATCGTGCAGCGCGGCTCCCCACTCGACGTGGTGAAGGGTGCCGCGGCACGGCGGAGTCGGGACGACTACGACGAGGCGTGGGCGGTGTGCGATGTCGACGACTACGACACTGGGCCGGCGAGTACCCACGCGGACGCCAGCGACGTCACCCTGCTCTGGTCCACGCCCTGTTTCGAGGTCTGGTTGATCATGCACAAGGCGCCCTGCACCACCTACCTGGCAAACGCGAACCAGGCCAAGGCTCGGCTGAGGGCTGTACTGCCCCGCTGGGACAAGACCCGGCTCGACTTCTCCGACTTCCGGGACGGAGTGCTGAACGCGGCGGCGCGCGCCAAGGCCATGGATCAGCCACCGAAAGCGAACCCGGCGACCGCTCTCTGGCGGCTCGTCGAAGCCCTCCGAGACGACCGTTAGCGACATCGACGCAGGGCTACGCGCGGGCACGACGGACGAAGCGGCGGGGTGGTCAGCTCTCCTCGCGCAGCACGAGGACGCCGTACCGGTCCAGGCGCAGCGGCGCGCCGGCGGCTACCCGTACCCCGGTCAGCAGGTCGACCCCGGCGGCGCTGGCAGGCAACTCGACCGGTTCCTCACCGTGGTTGAGCAGGAACCGCAGCCGGGTCCCGTCCGGGGCCACCCGCACCGCCGACTCCAGATCCGGCACGTGGGCGTACGGGCCGAGCAGCCCGTGCCGGTCCAGAATCCGGCGTACCACCCAGGAAACCCCGGCCTGGTCGAGCCCGGTGGCGACGTACCAGCCCTCACCGGCGCCGAACCGGTGACGGGTGACCGCCGGGGTGCCGGCGTAGAAGTCGGCCTGGTAGCGACCCACCACCTCGGCACCGGCCGGGACGACCAGCTCGAACAGCAGCGTGGCGGCGCAGACGAGCGACCGGGCGCCGTCCGCCGCCAGGGTCACCGGGTTGACCACGTCTGCTCCCCGGGCATCCCACTCGTCGATCCGGATCCCCATCAGCGGTGCCAGCGGGCCCGGCACGTCGGCCAGGAACACCTGGTCGTTCTGGTCAACCCGCCCGGAAAGGTACGTCCCCAGCACGGTGCCACCCCGCTGGGCCACCTCCTCCAGGCGGGCCGCCAGGTCAGCTTTGATCATGTGCAGGGCGGGGGCGACCACCACGTCGTAGCCGGACAGGTCGGCGGTGACCGGCACCGCGTCGACGTCCACCCCGGCGTCCCACAGTGCCCGGTGGTAGGCGAGCACCACCTGCTGGTAGCGGACCAGTCGGGACGGGCCGTCGGAGATCTCCAACGCCCACCAGCTGTCCCAGTCGAACAGGATCGCCACCCGGGCCGGGGTGCGCGCGCCGAGCGTCGCCCCACCGAGCCGGTCCAGCTCCGCGCCCAGCTCGGTGACCTCGCGGAACACCCGGGTGTCGGACCGGCCGGCGTGCCCGATCACCGCCCCGTGGTACTTCTCGCAGGCTCCCCGGCCGGCACGCATCTGGAAGAACAGCACCGCGTCGGCCCCGTGCGCGACCGCCTGCCAGCTCCACAGCCGCATCAGACCAGGTCGTTTCAATGGATTGACGTCCCGGCTCGCGGTGTAGCTGGGAGTCTGCTCCATCAGCCAGAACGGCTGGCCGCCCTTCAGCCCTCGGATCAGGTCGTGGGTGAACGCCATCCGGGCCGCCGACCGGTCGTCCGGCGGATAGTTGTCCCACGAGGCGAAGTCCAGATGCTCGGCCCAGCGGTGGTAGTCGATCGGCCGGTACATGCCCATGAAGTTGGTGGTGACCGGGACGTCGCGGCTGAACTCGCGGATCGCCGCCTTCTCGTCGACGAAGTTGGTCAGCATCGCCTCGGACATGAACCGCAGGTAGTCCAGCGTGATGCCCTGGAAGGCGGTGTGGTCCGGTCCGCGCCAGTGCTCGGTCAACGCCGACGGTGGCTCGATCTGCGCCCACTCGGTGAAGGTGTGCGACCAGAACGTGGTGTACCAGGCCTGGTTGAGCGCATCCAGGCTGCCGTACCGCTGGCGTAGCCAGACCCGGAAGTTGGCGGCGCACAGCCCGCAGTAGCAGGCACCGCCGTACTCGTTGTTGACGTGCCAGGCGACCAGACCTGGGGTCGCCGCGTAGCGTTGCGCGACGCGGCGGGCCAGCTCCGTGGAGAATCGGCGGTACGCCGGGGAGCTGGGGCAGGAGTTGTGACGTTGGCCGAAACGGCGCCGACGGCCCTCGAAGTCGACGCGGGTCACGTCCGGGTGGACACGGGCCAGCCAGGCGGGATGCGCGGCGGTGCCGGTGGCCAGGCAGATCTGCCGTCCCTCGGCGACCGCCCGCTCGACCGCCCGGTCCAAGGTGGAGAAGTCGTAGACGTCCGGTGATGGTTGGGTCTGTGCCCAGACGAACACCCCGAGCGTCACGGTGTCGATCCGGGCCAGCTCGAACAGCCGGTAGTCGTCCTTCCAGACCTCCTCCGGCCACTGTTCGGGGTTGTAGTCCCCGCCGTAGGGGATCTTCGCGACGGCCGGCAGCGTCACTGGGTGAACTCCTTCTCGATTGCCGTGGTCATCGGCCGGCCGGTGCGCAGCAGCAGCAGCGCCAGCACCGATCCGGCCAGCGCCAGGACCGCCTCCGAGGTGTACGCGGTGATCCCGGCCGCCACCACCGCCAGCGCCAGCACACCGAGCGAGGTGCCCGGCGTACGGGTCAGGAAGTACGCGGCGAGCCGGGCCACGTCACGGGCCCGGAACGCGAACAACGAGGTGATCACCAGCGCCGTACCGCCCCACGCCGTGGCCGCGACGGCGACCAGCACCAGCAGCGCCCCCCACCAGGCCGGTACGCCGGCCGCGTCGAACCAGGCCAGGTTGACCGCGACGATCGTCGACGCGACCAGCAGCGGCAGCCAGATCCGCAGGATGCCGCCGAGGTTGGCCCGGTAGCCACGCCAGAAGTCGACCGCCGGGTTGAGGTCGGTGAGGTCGGGGCGGTGCTGTGCGATGGCGTACAGGGCGGCGGACAACGCCGGGCCGAGCGGGATCGCGCAGGCGGCGTAGAGCGGGATGTTGCTGGGGTCGCGGTCCAGCAGGACCGCCGGCACCAGGCCGGGCAGGACGCACGCCAGCAGGAGCAGTTCGACGACGATCAGCCGGTAGACGATCGCGGCGATCCGCGACAGCGGTCCGGTGCCGAACTGCCGCTGGGCGGTGACCGGGTCATTCATGGCGGCCGGTTCCGCCCAGTAGCCGGCGCTCGTCCCACCACGGCGGGGTCTCGTCGATCACCGGGGTGATCTCGACCAGGGTGACCTCGTGTCGGGCCAGGGTCAGGTCGACGTCGGCCCGGCCGTCGACGACCGGCAGCGCGCAGTGGCTACGGGCCGGTTCGGCGGCGGTACGCAGCGCGTCGAGCTGGGCTGGTCGGGGCGAGCGGGGGCGGCCCATTTCGCCCCAGGCCCGCCAGGCGTTGCCGGCTTCGTCGCTGACCGACGAGCGCAGCAGGAACGCCGAGCCGGACGAGGCGCGCACCGGGACCGACAGGGCGACGGTGTGCCGTTGCGGGGACGCGGTGGCGTCGGTGACGTCGACCGGCGCCCAGGCCAGCACGGTGACCCGGCCGGTGTCGTCGTCGCGGGTGACCAGGTGGTCGGTGCCCCGGGTGAGCACCTGACGGCCCATCCGGGCCATGAACGCGTACAGGTGGAAGGTGGGTTTTCTGATCTGTCGGTGGGTGAGCAGGCCGAATCCGCCGTGGAAGATCGCGGCCGGGATGCCGACCTCTTCGAAGACGTCGCTGAACGTCCAGTAGGAGAACGAGTCGACCAGGTCACCGCCGGCCGCGACCACCGGGGCCAGGTACGCGGCGTGGAACGCGGTGTCGTGGATCGGGTTGTCCGGCCGGTAGGAGGAGTTGAACTCGGTGATGTGCACCGGCAGGTCGGCCAGGGCGGTGCCGGCCAGGTGTTTGCGCGGGCTGGCGAACTGCTCCAGCAGGTGGTCGGCGGGCATCAGGGTCTGGTGGGTGCCGAACGGCACGTGCTGGGCCGGCCCGGAGGTGTACGCGTGCCGGCTGACGAAGTCGACCGGAACGTCGCGGTCGGTGACGTACTCGGCGAACGGCACCAGCCACTCGTCGGCGCCGGGCGAGATCGCCGGCCCGCCGACCTGCAGGCTGGCGTCGACCTCCTTGACGGCGTGCGCGGTCACCTCGTACAGCCGGTGGTAGGCGGCCTGGTCGGCGCCTTGCCAGAAGATGTCCAGGTTGGGTTCGTTCCACACTTCGATCGGCCAGGTGCGGACCTGCTCCAGGCCGTACCGGTCGACCAGGTTGCCGATGGTGGCGCGGACCAGATCGGCCCATTCGGTGTCGGAGCGGGGCGGGGTGACGTTGCCGCGCCACCAGAAGACGGTCTGCTCGCCGGAGGCCAGCGCTTCGGGCATGAAGCCGAGTTCGACGAAGGGGGCGATGCCGAGCTCGAGGTAGGCGTCGACGATCTGGTCGGCGTAGGTGAACGAGTGGTGCACGCCGCGCCGGCCGGTGTGTTCGTACGGGCGGTGAATGCCGACGCCGTCGCTGAGCAGCCCGTGTCCCCGGATGTGGCGGAAGCCGATCTCGCGTTGGATCAGCGCCAGGGACTCCTGGTAGTCGCGGCGCAGGGCGAGGTCGAGCCGGCCGGTGCCGACACAGGCGCGCCAGGCGTCCGGCAGTGTGCCGGTGCCTTGCCGCGGTACGACGATCCGGGCCATGCCTGCTCCTCAACGACGGTGCACGGGCGGGAGCCGCGCCGGTCGCGTCCCTGCCACGGACGCGACCGGCACCCCCGGGTGTGGTCAGCCGTGCTCTTCCTTGTACCGCTGGTACGCCCCGTTGACCAGGTCGATGAACTGCTGGGCGTTCTTGCCCTCGACCTCGGCGACGTAGGCGTCCCATTCGGACAGGTCACGTTGGCCGAGGATGAACTGCAGGGTCTGCTGCTGGACGTAGTCCTTCAGCGGGGTCTCCCACAGGGTGGCCTGTTCCCGCTCCTCCTCGGTGAACGGCCTCGGTGGCGACACCGGCAGGGTCTCCTTCTGCCCCATCGCCTCCTGGAACCGCAGTTCCTCCTCGGAGAACGTGGACTGCAGCAGCTCGGTGGTGCCGCCGTAGGCGAACACCCCGTTGCTGAAGCCGAAGTCCTTCTGCAGGTGCTTGCTGCCGTCGGGGTTGAGCCCGATGAAGTCGATGTCGGCGTCGAGGATCCACTTGCCGTCGGCGTCCTTGGTGTGGGTGACACCTTCGACACCCCACTTGGCGAATTCCTGGCCCTCGTCGGAGTACCAGAGCCAGTCGATGAACTGCATCATCGCGACGAAGTTCTCGCTCTCCCGGGCCTCGCTGGAGATCATGATGCCGTTCTCCAGCCGGGAGCCGGCCTTGACCGAGCCGACCGGGCTGTCCGGCCGGGTGATCTTCGCGATGGTGGCGTTCGGGTTGTTCTGCGCCAACGCCGGGCGGTAGTCGTTGACCAGGGTCTGCGCGTTGGTGCTGATCACGAAGGACTTGCCGGTGGCAAGCTTCTGGATCGCGGTGTCGTCGTCCTGGGTCACGCTCTCCGGGTCGAACAGGCCCTCCTCGACCAGCGAGTGCAGGAACTCCACCATCTCCTTGTATTCCGGCATGGTGCCGGTGAAGACGAACTCCTGGGCTTCCCGGTTGAACGAGGCGTTCTGGTAGCCCCAGCCGCCCATGGTGTCGTAGCCGTACGACGGGCCGATGATGTTCTGCAGGGCGCCGAGCGGGGTGGGGATGCTCCACCGGTCCGACATCGGGTAGACGTCCGGGTAGGCGGCCTTCATCGCCCGCAGCATCTCCCGGAACTCGTCCCAGGTGGTCGGCTCTTCCAGGCCGAGTTCGGCGAGGATGTCGGTGCGCACCGCGATGGTGTAGTCGGTCCAGACGTCCTCGTGCAGGCCGGGCAGCAGGTAGTACTTGCCGTCCTGCTGGCGCAGCGAGTCGAGGTCACCCTGCAGGTTCCACTTGGCGACCTTGTCCTGGAAGTGCGGCATCAGGTCGACGTAGTCGCTGACCGGCAGGATCGCGCCGCTGGAGACGTACGCCGACTCCTGGCCCGGGTAGGTCTTGGGAATGATGAACGGCGCGTCGCCAGCGCCGATCAGCAGACCGCGCTTCTGCTCGTAGTCACTCAACGGCACCTCGACCGTTTCGAGAGACACGTTGGTGCGCTCGGTCAGCTCATCCCAGAAGAGCCATTCCTTGTCGATCGGGTAGTTGGGATGGTTGTTGTAGAGCATCGAGAAGTTGAGTGCCTCGGTAGCCGTGAACTGGTCGCCGACGCCGTAGGACTCCATGGCGCCGACCCTGTTGCCGTCCAGGTCCTCGGCGTCGGTCTCCTCGCCGCTGCCGCAGGCGGCGACGCTGAGGGACAGGGCGAGCAGACCGGCGGCGACCGCCGCGTAGCGGTGCCGGGATCGTGTGAACATCGAACTTCCTTTCGGGGCGCGCGGAAGGCATTCGGGTGAATGGGGCGGTCCTGTCCGCAGCGCTATCCCTTGACGGCGCCGAGCATGATGCCGGACACGAAATAGCGCTGAATGAAGGGGTAGATCATGATGATCGGCAGAACGGTGAGGATGATGGTGACGGACTGGATGTTCGCGGCGGCCTGGGCGAGGCTGTCGCTGCTGCTTCCGGTGGAGGTGGCGGTGGTGGCCCCGGCGATCAGGTTGCGCAGGTAGACGGTCACCGGGAACAGTTCGGAGCGGTCCATGTAGAGGAACGCGGTGAACCACGAGTTCCAGAACGAGACCGCGTAGAAGAGCACCATCGTGGCGATGATCGCCTTCGACAGCGGGATCACGATGCGCCAGAGGATGCCGTACGTGTTGAGTCCGTCGACGGCGGCGGCCTCCTCCAACTCGGTCGGCAGGCTTTCGAAGAACGCCTTCATGACCAGCAGGTTGAACACGTTGATCGCGTTGGGCAGCACGATCGCCCAGAGGCTGTTCTTCAGCCCGAGGCTGGTGATCAGCACGTAGTTGGGGATCAGGCCGCCGGAGAAGAACATGGTGAACACGGCGATGCCGACCAGCACACCCCGGCCCTTGAGGTCCTTCTTCGACAGCACGTACGCGTAGCAGGTGGTGAGCACGATCGAGATGAGCGTGGCGACCACGGTGTAGACGATCGTGTTGCGGTAGTTGGTCCAGAACATCGAGTCGGACATCACCAGGCGGTAGGTGTCCAGGTTGAACCCGCGCGGGACGATGTTGACCTGGCCGGACCGGATGTAGCCCTCCTCGCTGAGCGAGCGGGCGACGATGTTGGCGAACGGGTAGAGCGTGACGATCACGATCGCCGTCAGGATGACCCCGTTGACGATCCGGAAGATCCGGTAGCCCCGGGTGTCGTCGGGTCCGCGCGGTCGGCGCGGTCGGCGGCGGGTAGGCGGGAAGAGCTTGCGGGAGGAGTCGACGGTCACCACAGGCTCGTCCCGACCGTACGGCGGGCGATCAGGTTGGCCGACAGCACCAGGGTCAGCCCGATCAACGCCTCGAACAGGCCGATGGCGGCGGCGTAGCTGAAGTTGCTGGAGACCACGCCCATCCGGTAGAGGTACGTCGATATGACGTCGGCGGTCGGATAGGTCAGCGGGTTGTACAGCAGCAGGATCTTCTCGAAGCCGACCGCCATGAAGGTGCCGATGTTCAGGATCAGCAGCGTGATCATCGTCGGTCGGATCCCGGGCAACGTCACGTGCCACGTCTGCCGCCACCGGTTGGCGCCGTCGATCCGGGCCGCCTCGTACAGGTCCTGGTCGATCGTGGTGAGCGCGGCGAGGTAGAGGATCGTCCCCCAGCCGACGGTCTGCCAGACCTCGGAGGAGACGTAGATGGTCCGGAACCAGCCTGGCTCCTGCAGGAACGGGATGGCGTCGCCGCCGAAGGCCCGGATCATCGAGTTGACGGTGCCGTCGATGGAGAGGATCTGCATGACCATCGCCGCGACGATCACGATCGACAGGAAGTGCGGCAGGTAGGACACCGACTGCACGAACCGCTTCATCCGCCGGGCTCGTACCTCGTTGAGCAGCAGCGCCAGCACGATCGGCAACGGGAAGACGACAACCAATGTGAGCGTGCCGAGGATCAACGTGTTGGTGAAGACCTGCCAGAACGTCGGGTCGGCGAGGAACATCCGCACGTAGCGCAGGCCGACCCAGTACTCGCCGAAGACGCTGCCGCCGGGCTGGAACCGCCGGAACGCGATGACGTTGCCGAGCATCGGCAGGTAGCGAAAGATCAGGAAGAACAGCAGCGGGAGCACGACCAGGGAGTAGAGCTGCCAATCGCGGCGCAGCGCCCGTCGCCAACCGCGCGACCGGGGTCGACTCCGGGCACGTCGCGGTAGATCGTCGACGGGCGGCAGCGGCACCGACGCAGACGGTGACGCATCGATCGTGCTGGGTGTGCTCATCCCAGTTGCCACCCCTCACCTGTGGCCCGCCGTTGGGTTCTCCCAGGCAGCGGGCGATCAACCGATGCGACATGAGTTCCGAAAGTTTCGGAAATAGGCGCGTTACCTTGCGGGGAACCTAAACTCCCCGGCATGGTGTGTCAAGAGTCACCGGACGAGACGCTCAACTGCATAGAGTGTCTGCCGGGTCGCTAAGAAGGCGTCCATGGATCGCCCGGATCGCGCCCAGAAGCCGGTCGAACCGAGTCCACCAGCAGGATCATGGCCGGAAGTTTCGGTAACCATTCGTGAGGTATGCATGACAGAGGCACCACCACTCGCTGAGCCGCACCCCCAACCACACCCGCTCGACCCACCGGCCCGACGACCGAGCGACGGCACCCGACAGCCCTCACCGGCCACCATCGCCACCATCGCCGGCGAGGTCGGCGTCTCGATCACCACCGTATCCAAGGTTCTCAATGGTAGGTCGGACGTGGCACCGCAGACCAGAGCCCGGGTCGAGGCCAGCCTCGACCGCCACCAGTACCGCCGCCGGGCCCGCCGGCCGCCGATCCGTCACGACCAGATCGACCTGGTGTTTCACGAACTGGACTCGCTCTGGGCGATGGAGATCATCCGGGCGGTCGAGACGGTGGCCAGCGTAGCCGGCATCGGCCTGCACCTGAGCCAGCTCGGCGGCCGCCACACCCCACCGGACGAGTGGCTCGACGCGACCCTGGCCCGCCGGCCACTCGGAGTGCTCTTCGTGCTCTGCCACCTCAGCGAACGGCAACGGGAACTGCTGGCCCGCCAGCTGATTCCGTACGTGATGATCGACACCGACAGCGCCACCTCGGCCTCGGTGCCGACGGTCGGCTCGAACAACTGGAACGGCGGCCTGATCGCCACCCGCCACCTGCTGCAACTCGGGCACCGACGGATCGCGATCATCTCCGGGCCGCCGGACGTGCTGTGCGCGCAGGCCCGTACCGCCGGATTCCGATCGGCACACGACGAAGCCGGCCTGCCGATCGCCGCCGACCTGGTCCGACAGGGCGACTTCTACGTGGCCGCCGGATACTCGCACGGCATGGCACTGCTGGACCGGCCGGACCGGCCGACGGCGATCTTCGCCGGTTCGGACACCCAGGCGCTGGGGGTGCTGCGCGCCGCCCGGCAACTCGGCCTCGACGTCCCCGGCGACCTGTCGGTGATCGGGTACGACAACGTGCCGGTCGCCGCCTGGACGGTACCCGCCCTGACCACGGTCAACCAGCCGCTACGAGACATGGCCAGCACCGCCGCCCAGATGCTGCTCGACCTGGCGCGCGGCGCCGAGTTGTCGACCAGCCGGATCGACCTGGTCACCGAACTGGTGATCCGGGAGAGCACCGCCCCGCCCCGCTCGATCCCGCCCCGCTCGATCTGACGCTGTACGAGGAGGACCCGTGCCCCTGTTCGACCTGCCGTTGGCGCAGCTGCGCACCTACGCCCCGGCGATCGCCGAGCCACCGGACTTCGACGTGTTCTGGAAGTCCACCCTCGACGACGCGGCGTCGGATCGGGACGTCCTGCTCGCCGTCCGCCCGGAGCCGACCGACCTCCGACTGCTCGACACCTGGCAGGTCACCTTCGCCGGGTTCGGCGGCGACCCGGTCCACGCCTGGTACACCCGGCCCGCCGGGGTCGACACGGCGCTGCCCGCAGTCGTCGAGTACCTCGGCTACGGGCGTGGCCGAGGGCTGCCCCACGAGCGGTTGACCTGGCCCGCCGCCGGCTACGCCCACCTGCTGATGGACTCGCGTGGCCAGGGTGACCAGTACGGCAACGGCGGTGACACCCCGGATCCGCGTCCCAGCGCGGCCGGCGGACCCGGGCCGGTGACCCGGGGCATCGGAGACCCGGCCGGGTACTACTACCGGCGGTTGATCACCGACGCGGTCCGGGCGGTCGCGGCGGTCCGCGCGCTGCCCGGGGTCGATCCGAGCCGGGTGGTCGCCGCCGGCAACAGCCAGGGTGGCGGGCTGGCACTCGCCGTCGCCGGCCTGGTGGGCGACCTGGCCGCGCTGATCAGCACCGCGCCGTTCGGCTGCCACTGGCAGCGGGCGATCGAGATCACCGACAACGAGCCGTACGGCGACGTCGCCCGCTACCTGGCCGTGCACCGCGACGCCGAGGATGCCGTACGGCGTACCTTGTCCTACTTCGACGGCGTGTCGTTCGCCCGGCGGGCGACGGCACCGGCCCATTTCGGGGTCGGGCTGCGTGACACGGTCTGTCCGCCGAGCACCGTCTTCGCCGCGTACAACGGGTACGGGGCCGGTGCCGGCCGCTCCGAGCCGCCGCCGCGGGAGATCTGTGTCTATCCGTTCAACGGCCACGAAGGGGGCGAGGCCGAGCAGGTCCGGCGCCAGTTGCGCTGGCTACGTGCCCTCCTGGGCTGACCAGCGGACCTCGTCGGAAGCGTTGCCGGTCAGCACCCTGGTTCAGCTGCGGTCCGCGCCCTGGTTCAGCTGCCAGACGCCACCGGCGACGAGACCACCACCGATGACGATGATCAGCACTCCGACCGAGCGCACTGGGGTGGAGTGCGCGATCCAGCGGTCGCCGAAGGGTGCCATCCGGGTCGCGGTGATCTCGTCCGGCACGGTCCCGTTCGATACCGCGAAGGTGAGGCGGGTGCGCTGACGCTGCCCGACCGGCTGGTCTCGATGGTCAGGATTGGCGACGATCCAGGGCAGCGTCGCCCGCCGCGCCGCTTCGTCGTTCGCCACCACCTGGTCCGGGCTCTGGCCGTAGCAGTGCCAGACCGAACCGCCCTTGTTCACCCGTCGCTCGTCGCATTTGATACGGGTGAACGTCTCGGTCCGGGCCCCGAACGCGCCGACACCGAAGCCGCCGGTCCCGACGGCCAGTACGCCGATGCCGAGCGCCGCGAACAGGATGCCAGCGATCAGACAGCCGACTGCGCGCCAGTGCCGGTGGTCCATGGTCTGCCGGTGGTCCATGGTCTGCCGGTGGTCCATGGTCGCCGCCTTCCGGTCGCCCCTCGATGGCGAGGTTAGGGCATCGCCGCCAGCCGAGGATGACCACGTTCGGACATGCCGGCAAGTAGGCCCCAATTCAGATCCATCTCGGACTATCCGTCATTAGTCGACTCTGGACATCGATCTCGACCTGAGTTAATCTCCGTTTTGGCAAAGACATGCATCGAAGTCGTGAGTGTTCATAACCGCTTTCCTCTCAGCAGTTCGTGGCCCATGCGAGCCAATCGCGTGGCCCGCTCCTGCCTTCGGTTGACAAACCGCAGCACAGGTAGGTCGGCGTCCGCCGACACCTCGAGAAGGGAACGTAGATGAGTGGATCCCGTTCGTCCTGGTTCAGCCGGGCGGCCCGACATGGGGCGATAGCCACCGCGGCGGCCGCCATGCTGATCTCGGCGACGGCAGCACCCGCCTTCGCCGCCACCGGCGAGATCCTCGGGGCCGACAGCCCCGACGCCATCGCCGGTAGCTACATCGTCGTCTTCTCCGACGACGCGACCGCCAGCAGCCAGGCCCGCACCACGGACCTGGCGGCGCGGTACGGCGCGAAGGTCCGCCACGTCTACTCGCACGCCTTGACCGGTTTCGCCGCGACAATGAGCGAGTCGGCGGCCCGGCGGCTCGCCGCCCGGCCCGACGTGGCCTACGTCGAGCAGGACGGGGTGGTCCGCACCCAGGCCACCCAGATCAACCCACCGTCCTGGGGTCTCGACCGGATCGACCAGCGCAACCTGCCGCTGGACAACAGCTACACCTATCCGACGACGGCGTCCACCGTCCGCGCCTACGTCATCGACACCGGCATCCGTACCACGCACTCCACGTTCGGCGGTCGCGCCAGCTGGGGCACCAACACCACCGGGGACGGCAACAACACCGACTGCAACGGGCACGGCACGCACGTCGCCGGCACCATCGGCGGATCGCAGTACGGCGTCGCCAAGGGTGTGTCGTTGATCGCCGTCAAGGTGCTCAACTGCGCCGGCTCGGGCAGCTTCGCCGGGGTCGCCGCCGGCGTCGACTGGGTCACCGGTCACCACGCCACCGGCGTCCCGGCGGTCGCCAACATGAGCCTCGGCGGAGCCGGCTCGAACGCCACCGTCGAGAACGCCGTCCGCAACTCGATCGCCGACGGCGTCGTCTACGCGATCGCCTCCGGCAACAGCAACTCCGACGCCTGCAACTTCACCCCGGCCCGGGTCGCCGAGGCCATCACCGTCAACGCCAGCACCAGCACCGACGCCCGGGCGTCGTTCTCCAACTGGGGCACCTGCACCGACATCTTCGCCCCCGGTCAGAGCATCACCTCCGCCTGGCACACCAGCGACACCGCGACCAACACGATCAGCGGCACCTCCATGGCCGCTCCGCACGTGGCCGGAGCTGCGGCGCTGATCCTCGCCGCCAGCCCCAACATGTCCCCGGCGCAGGTCGCCACGACGATGTTCGGCAACTCGACCCCGAACAAGATCACCAACCCGGGTACGGGTTCCCCGAACCGGCTGCTCTTCGTCGCCCAGGGCGCCCCGTCCCCGACCGCGGTCCTCTACCGGTTCTGGAACGGCCGCGACCACATCAGCAGCACCACCCCGGTCGCCGGCTACCAGCGGGAACACTCCTCCGGGTCGGTGCGGACCAGCCCGACGGCCGGTACCCACCCGCTCTACCAGTGTCTGGTCGGCAACTGGGACTACATGACGTCGCTCGACGCGAACTGCGAAGGCCAGCGGATCGTCGGCTTGATCGGGTACGCCTACAGCTCGCCGCCGGCCGGGTCGTACTCGACGCTGTACCGGTGCCGGATGAACAGCGGCGACCACTTCGACTCCATCGCCAGCAACTGCGAGGGACAGATCGTCGAAGGCCGGCTGGGATACCTGACCAGGTGACCTGAGGCAGCCGTACGCCCCTGCGTGCGAACGGGACGGCGGCCATCTGGTGGGGACCGAGGTCTCCGCCGGATGGCCGTCGGCGTCTTCCGGCCCACCCCGGCGGAAACCAGGTGTGGCAGCCGACGAGGGTGACTAGGGTCGGCGACCATGACGCCTGCCCGAAACCGGCCGCCGTTCGACGCCGATGAACGGACCCAACTCGCCGGCTGGCTCGACCTGCAGCGCGCGATCGTGCACTTCAAGTGCGACGGGCTGTCGGACGTCGACGCCCACCGCGCGGTGCTGCCGACCTCACCACTGATGACCGTCGCCGGCATCGTGTCGCATCTGCGCTGGGTGGAGCACACCTGGTTCGAGGTGCTGTTCCTGGGTGGGCCGGCGGACGGGCCACAGTTCGACCAGACCCGGGAGGACGCCGACATGATGGTCGACGGCGTGCCGCTGGCGCGGCTGCTCGCCGACTACGGGCGGCAGTGCGCCCGGTCGAACGAGATCATCGCGGCGCATCCACTGGACCAGACCGGTCGCCATCCGGACTACCGGTCGGGGTCGGCGTCGCTGCGCTGGATGGTGATCCACATGGTCGAGGAGACCGGCCGGCACGCAGGCCATCTCGATGTGATCCGGGAACTACTCGACGGCCACAAGGGATACTACTGAATCGCCGGGTGGCAGGCTGTCGTGCGCCGGTGTGGGCGTTGTAGCTGACGTTGCGGAACTGCACCGCGCCGCTGTTGCCACTGCGGTCGGCGTTCCAGGCGTTGGTGACCGTGGCACTGCGCCGAACAGTGGAGTGAGCTCGCCGTCGCGCCGCGTCAGTCGCGTAGGGCATCGTCGACGCTGGTCTCGGGTGGACCGAGCAACGCCGGATCCCGGCCGACCAGCACGTCGTACGCGGCCTTGACCGCCGCGAAGCGCTCCCGGAACGCGCCCCACCGCCAGGCCCGCTCGAACCGGCTCACCGAATCGTCGCCGACCCCGACCGCGTCGACGCCGACCCGCCGGCAGACCGTCACCGCCCGTTCGACATGAAAACTCTGGGTGACCACGATCGCCTGCTCGACGCCGAAGACCTGGCGTGCGCGCAGGCAGGAGTCGTAGGTGTCCAGCCCGGCGTGATCCTGCACTATCTTGTCGGCCGGCACTCCCCGTTCGATCAGCCAGCGGCGCATCGCGCCCGGCTCGTCGTAGTTCCATTCACGATGGTCACCGGAGACCAGCACCGCGCGGACCCGGTCCGTCTCGACCAGCCGGCGGGCGAGTTCGAGCCGGGCGGCGAGGAACTCCGACGGCGTACCGTCCGGTCTGACCTGCGCGCCGAGCACCAGGGCGACCGGCGCCGCCGGCACACTGTCGACGTCGTAGACGTGGTCGGCCGCCGACGCCCGGATCCAGTAACCGCTCCCGGTCACCAGCAGCGCCGACACGATCGCGACGGCCGCGGCCAGGATCAGCTTGCCACGCAGAAGTCGAATGGTCCGCGACCGGTGAGCTCTGGCGTCGTCCATGCCGTAATTATGGTCAGGAGGCTCCACCGCGCCCGGCGCTGGACATCCGACGACACGGGAAAGAGTGTGGCTGCATGGTCATCGACCTGGGCCTGGCCCGCGGCCCGTCACCGGAGCGGGCGGCGCGAGGTTGGCGTCCGGACCGCGCCCGAACACGCCCGGTCGCCCTCCTGGCCACGCTGGTGCTGGTGCTCGGACTGGCCGGTGCCGTACCGCCCAGCGGTCCGTCACTGACCGAGGTCGCGTTCCACCGGGTCAAGGCCCGGGACCTGCTGCTCGCTGGCGATCGGCTGCTGGTCACCTCCGCCGCCGAGCGGGGCGCGGCCACCACCTGGCAGCTCTCGGCGTACGACACCTCGTCGGGTGACCACCTGTGGACGGTGCCGTACGACGCGGCGAGCTGGCGGCTGCGGCAGGTCCGGCGGGCCGGCAAGGTGATCCTGGTCGATCCCCGGTCCGGGCCGGGCACCGGTGCCACGGTGGTACTGGACGCGGACACCGGGCGGGTCCGATGGGTAGCGCCGACCGGGCTGACCGTCACCACGGACGGCGCCACCGCGCTGATCACCGAACCCGCCGAACCCGCCGAGTCGACCGGGTCGACCGAGTCGACCGGGTCGGGGCGGGCGGGGCCGGCGGAACTGATCCTGCGAGCCCGGGACCTGGCCACCGGCGACGAGCTGTGGCGAAGCGAGTTGTCCGCGTCGACCGAGGTGCTGGCCGGCGCACCCGCCGAGGTGGTGCTGGTCGGCACCGACGGACGGGCCCAGGTACGCGACGCGCGGAACGGCCGGGTCGTGCGGGTGGACGACCTGGGCGCGGTATCCGCTCCGATGGCCATGGCCGGCACGCTCGTACTGCGGCAGTGGCGCGCGGACGGGCTCGGGGTCACCGGTTACGACCCGTCGACGCTACGACGCCGGTGGAGCCGCCCGATCTGGTACGGGCCCGGCCGGATCACCCAGTGCGGTGGGCTGATCTGCTTCCCGGCGGGATCGGACATCGAGGCGGTGGATCCCCTCAGCGGTGATCTGGTGTGGCGGATCCGGGCCGATCTGGTGGTCGACTACGACGGTTACCTGGTGGCGTTCACCGTGACCGGCGACGACGGCGGAGCCGCCAGCGCGGAGTCGGCGGCGTTGGCCGATGCCGGGTCCGGCGCGTCGTCCGGAACAGCCTCCGGTTCGGGCCGGATCGTCGATCCGGTGACCGGCCGTACCCTGCTGCCGCTGAGCGCCTGGGACACCGAATTGGAAGGCCGAGGGGACGCGACGTTTGTCGGCTACCGCCAGCCGACCGAACAGAGCCCCACCTGGCTCGCGGTGCTGGCCCCCGCCAGCCGAGCGGATCCAGCTGGTCGGCAGCGTCGCCGCACCGGTCTCCGGGTGCGTCGGTGACGCCACCACCATCGTGTGCCGCAACGGCGCCGAGGCGATCACGATCTGGCGCTACCGGGCCTGACCGCCGGTCGCCCGGGACGGGATCCGTACGGACGGCGATGCGGGGCACTCCGGCCGGAGTGCCCCGCAGATCAGTGGCCTGTTCGCCGCGTTCGGCGGATCAAGCTCGGATCAGGACGCGGCGTCGACCTTGGCCGCCGCTTCGGCGAGGGCGGCGACGTAGTCGTCCAGGCCCCAGGTGACCGAGAGCGCGGTCGGCGGCGAGACCGAGGCGATGAACTCGGCACCGACCAGGGAGGCCACCGCGCCGGACCGCACCTGCGGCATGGTCTGCGCGGCCTGCGAGGACAGGAAGGCGTCCTGCTCGTCCTGGGTGGTGGCGAAGGAGACCAGGACGTCCGAGGTGAGCTTGTCCAGCTGCTCGTAGCTCATCGTGAAGTAGAAGGTCGATTCGTCGGTGGCGAGTTCGTTGACGCTGGCGGCGCCCTCCATCCCGAGGTCGAGGGCGAACTCGACCCGTGGGTCGGCCTCCTTGTAGACGTAGAAGGTGCCGGCGGAGTCCCAGACCATGGCGACCGACTTGCCGGCCAGCTCGGGGTGTTCTTCGGCCTTCTGCGCGATCTGCGCGTCGATGTCGCCGAGCAGCGCCGTCGCCTCGGCGCTCTTGCCGAGCGCGGTGCCGACCGTGGTGACCAGGTCACGCCACGGCGTGGCCCAGGCCTCACCCGGGTATGCCACCGTCGGGGCGATCTGGCTGAGCAGGTCGTACTGCTCCTGGTCGATGCCGGAGTAGACGGCGAGGATCAGGTCCGGTTCGGCGGCGACGATCTCGTCGAACGGCGGCTCCTGGGCGTCCGGCAGCACGGTCGGCAGCTCGGCCCCGGTCTCCTCCAGCTTCTCGGCGATCCAGGGCAGGACGCCGTTGGCGTCGCCGCCGTAGCTCTGGAACGGGATGGCCACCGGCACCACGTCGAGGGCGATGGCCGCGTCGGCGCTGCCCCATCCCCACGCCACCACCTGGGTCGGGGTCTGCGGGATGGTGGTCTCGCCGAAGGCGTGCTCGATGGTGACCGGGAACGCGGCAGAGCCGGCACTGGCACCGGTCGCCGGGTCGTCAGTGGGCTCGTCGCCGGAGCCGCAGGCGGTCACCCCCAGGATCAGGGCGAGTGGGGCGGCAAGCAGTACGCGGGTGAATTTTTTGCTGATCACTGTCTCTCCTAGGCGCGGTCGAGGCGCGGTCGATCCGCGATGGTCGCCACATGCAACCACGCGCAACTTAGGTTTGGCTAGCCTATGTAATCGTGGTTACGCAGTCGTGATGGCGACTGTGGAAAGCGTCGTTGCGGCACGTCGCGTGTGGCTGCCGCCGGACCGAGGCCTCACGCGGTCCGTCCACCGCGTCCGGTCGTCGCCAGCAGCCACAGCAGGTACGGTCCGCCGACCACGGCGGTCACGATGCCGACCGGCGTCTTGACGTTCCCCGGCAGCAGATGTTGGGCGATCAGGTCCGCCCCGGTCACCACGACCATGCCGACCAGCGCCGCCGGCACGAGCGCCGGTCCCCCGGAGCGCATCATCCGGCGGGCGATCGGCATCGCGACGAAGGCCACGAACGCGATCGGACCGGTCACCGCCGTCGCCACCGCCGCGAACGCCACCGCGAGCGCCACCAGGCTGATCCTGCTGCGTTCCAGCCGTACCCCGAGCGCGGTCGCGGTGTCGTCGCCGAACTGCAGCAGGCCCAACGCCGGTCGCAGCGCCACCAGCACCGGCAGCAACACTCCCATGGCCACCGCCAGAACACCGATCTCCGGCCATCGGGCGCTGCCCAGGCTGCCGACCATCCAGGCCAGCGCGGTCTGCGCCTCCCGTACCTCGCCCCGGGTGAGCAGATAGCCGAGCGTCCCGTGCGCCATGAACGCGGCGGCGATGCCGACCAGCACGAACCGGTATCCGGTCAGGCCGTCCCGCCAGGACAGGAGGTAGACGGCGGTGGCGGTGGCCATCGCGCCGACGAACGCGGCGACCGAGACACCCGCGCTGCCCACGCCGAGGGTCATCAGCGCGAATACGGCGGCGACGCTCGCTCCGCCGGTCACGCCGATGATGTCCGGGCTGGCCAGCGGATTGCGGAGCAAGGTCTGGAAGATGCCGCCGGCCAGGCCGAACGCCGCTCCGGCGAGTATCCCGGCGACCAGGCGAGGGAGGCGGAGCTGGACGATGATGAACTCGTCCCGGACGCTGCCCTGCCCGGCGAGGGTGTCGAGCATTCCGGCCGGCGAGATCCGGTAGGCACCCAGGCTCAGGCCGGCAACGGCGAACAGCGCGACGATCGCGGTCAGGACGCCCAGCACCACAGTGGCCCGCAGACGGCGCCGCCACCGCAGCCGCCGCAGGCCGGCCACCTCACCCTTGGCGGACAGCTGGACGCCTCGGGTGCGGTCGCCACCCGACCGGCCCACGTCGGTCCCGCCGCCGATCACCCGTCCTCCAGCTGTCCGGTCGCCGGTCACACGCTGGCCAGTCGGGATCGGCGGACCAACGCGATCAGCACCGGCGCGCCGAGGAACGCGGCGACCAGGCCCGCCTCGACCTCACCGGGCGGGGCGATCAGCCGGCCGACCACGTCGGCGGCGACCAGCCCGGCGGCGCCGAACACCGCGCTGTAGGCGATGATCCACCGGTAGTCCGGCCCGGTGATCCAACGGGCGGCGTGCGGCACCACCAGACCGACGAAGACGATCGGTCCGGCCAGGGCGGTCGCCGACCCGCAGAGCAGCACGATCGCGGCGAGGATCGTCGCGCGGTCGCGGACCACGTGCTGGCCTAGTCCGTGCGCGACGTCGTCGCCGAGGCTGAGCGCGTTGAGCACCCGACCGGAGACGAACGCCACGACGGTGCCGAGGACGACGAACAGCAGCACCGTACGGGCGGTGGACAGGTCCCGCCCGACCAGGGAACCGACCTGCCAGAAGCGGTAGCGCTCCAGCGTCTGCAGGTTGGTCAGCAGCACGAGCGTGATCAACGAGGTGAGCACCGCGGTCAGTGCCGAGCCGGCGATGGCCAGCTTGACCGGGGTGGCACCGCCCCAGCCCATCGACCCGACGCCGTACACGAGCAGCGCGGCGAGCGCCGCGCCGCCGAAGGCGAACCAGATGTAGCCGGCGGTGGTGCCGATGCCGAGCCAGGTGATCGCGACGACAACCGCCAGGGAGGCGCCGGCGTTGATGCCGAGCAGCCCGGGATCGGCGATCGGGTTGCGGGTGAGGCCTTGCATCAGCGCTCCGGAGAGCCCGAGAGCGAGCCCGGCCAACAGACCGATGACGGTCCGGGGCAGCCGCAGGTCCCAGACGACGACATGGTCGTTGACGGCGGGGTCGCGGTCGAGGAGCGCTTCGACGACCACGGGCAGGGCGATGTCGCGCGATCCGAGGGCCAGACTGGCGAAGACCGTCAGCGCCAGCAGCAGTACGGCGACCAGCAGCCCACCGAGCTTTCGACTGAGCGCAAAATCCCGAACGCCGTCAGTAGTCGTTTCGTCGCTATGCCCCCTTCGTCCAGGACGAAGTGAGGTAAGCATCGCCTAAGTATGCAGGGCAAGCTCCACCGACTCATCGGCGGGCAGGTCCACCTCCTGGTGCCCGTACGGACTGACGAGACTGATCCGTTGGGCGACCGCCGCCCGCAGCCGGACCCGAGCCCGGGTCGGCGACCAGGCCAACTCCTCCACGGTGATCCGACCCAGACAGGTGACCCCCCGCAGGATTCCGCCGGGCAGTTCGGCCGGCCAGGCCGGTAGCAGGCGCAGGGAACCCGGCTTCGCGTCGACCAGCATCTCGATCAGGATCGCCGGCAGGGTGTGGGCGGCGTCGGCGTTGTAGGTCTCCAGGCCTGGATTGTGCGAGCTCATCAACGAGCGGAAGAACATGTCCGCGCAGATGATCTTGCGGAGGTTGGCGGCCACCAGGTCGGCGTCGCGCAGCCGGGCGGCGACCAGCGCCCGGTGCAGGCTCCCGTGCGCCGACGAGTTCTCGTCACCCCGTACCCGCAGCGCCTGCCGGGCCGCACGGGCCAGGTCCGGCGTGTCGTCCGGGGTGATCTCCCGCAGCGGCCAGACCGGGTAGAGGTGGCTGACGTGCCGATGGTCGTCGTCGGCCCGATAGCCCGGCCAGGCCCACTCCGCCAACGCGCCGCGCTCGTCGACCAGATAGTCCGGCAGCCTGTCCAGCAGCGGCTCCCACCGGCGCGAACCGACGACCTGGGCGGCGGTCCGCAGGGCGTGCCGAGCGGCGGCGATGTCCATGGTGGCGTTCACCGCCAGGTAGACCGGTCGACCGTCGTCGTCCAACGGCCCGGTCTCGCCGGAGAACGAGGGAACGACGACGAACCGCCCGTCGTCGCCGACCCGGCTGAGGAAGTCCTCGAAGAACTCCGCCGCCTCGACCAGCCAGCCGGCCACCTCGCCGAGCGGTTCCCCGGTCACCAGATGGTGTTCCCAGAGCGGGTGGAGCAGCCAGTCCGCGCCGGGCAGCCAGGCCGGCCAGGGCCACTCGTCGCAGAAGTGGAACAGGTGGCCGTGCTCACCGTCGGTGCGGCCGGGGGCGAGCAGGCCACGCCCGCCGTAGACGGCCCGCGCGTTGCGCCGCCAGTCGTCGATCTGGCCGGCGATCAACCGGCGGTACGCCGCCGTCACCTCCGGCAACGCGCCGATGTTCGCCCCGGCCATCTGCAGGTTGACGTTGGCGTCCGTGGTGAAGTCACCGGCCCAGGCAGCGTCCCAGGAGGCCAGCCACAACCCGGTCAGCCGGGGCGGCAGCACCCCACTGGAGCTGATCAACAGATAGCGGCCGGCGTGGAACAGCCGTTCCAGCAGCGCCGACTCCAGCCGGGTGTCGTCGGCCCGTTGGGCGGCCAGCAGCTCACCCACCGGCCGCCGCCGATCGGCGTCGTCGACCCCCAGGTCGAGGCTGACCCGGCGGTACATCGCGGCGTGCCGGGTGGTGTGCCGGTCCAGCAGCTCGGCGTAGCGTTCCGACGGCTCGGCCTCGCCGCTCGTGGCGAGCGCGACCACCCGGGCGCGCAGCGCCTCGGTCCCCCAGCCCGGGGTGCGATAGCGGTCCAGCACGGTGAGCAGCAGGGCCTCGCCGGCCAGCACGATCCGGTCGCCGTCGAGCTCGCTGTCGCCCACCACCAGGGTCAGCCCTTCGAAGCCGTACGCGCCGAGGCCCGGCGGGTAGGTGCCGCGTACCCGCAGGAAGGTGTGGCCGGCATGCCGGTAGGCCGAGGTCTGGTAGCCGACGTCGGCTGGCCGGCCCGGCAGGTCGCCGGTGGCCCCCAGGCGACACGGTCCGGCGTCGAGGCGGACCACGGCGACCGCGTCGGCCCGGGACGCGAAGGCACGCCGCCGGGTGGCGCCGGCCCAGGCGACGGTCACCTCGCCGGTGGTGAAATCGGTGGTACGCGAGTAGCCGGCGGGCAGCCGGCCGCCCGACCCGGACGAGACGGCGGCGGCGTCGATGGCGTCGGCGTCGGCGTCGATGGCGTCGGCGTCGGCGTCGGCGTCGGCGTCGATGGTGAGCGCGTAGCCGGGGTGGAACGACTGGGTCCACAGTAGTTGCCGACCGCCGCCGAGCAGCCGGCCCGCTTCGGCCCGCCGGCCCGCCAGGATCAGGTCACGGACCTCGTCAATCACGCCGGCCAGCTCCGGTGGCCGCAGGTCGCGGGTGCCGTTGGGCAGCACGAACCGATGGTGGTTGACCACGATTCGCTCGGCGTACGGGTCGCCGTACACCATCAGCCCGTACTCTCCGTTGCCGGTGAGGAACGCGTCCTCCCAGCGGGCTGCGGGCGCGGTGTCGTCGATCCGGTGCATCGTATCGACCTTAGTCGACGTCGCGGGGACGCGCGTCACCCGTGGCGGCTGCCGGCCAGATCCGGGTCCGTTCGGTCCGGCGGACTGGCCGGTACCGGGTCCGAGACGCCTGTCATGGCCAGGTCCCGCTCCCGCAGCTCGGTACGGGCCAGCGCCGGTAGCCCGTGCCGGCGACGCGCCGCCATCCAGCCCAGCGAACCGCCGACGACCGCCACGACCAGGATGACCAGCAGTGCGACGTCCGGCACACCGAGCAGCTTCAGCGCGCTGGCCAGCAGCACCAGGGTCAAGGCCCGGCGGACCAGGCCACCGGGTGCGCGCGACGAGAACTGGGCGCCGATCCAGGCCCCGGGTACGGCCCCGAGCAGCAACGACGTGGTCAGGTCGAGCCGGAAGTCGCCGAAGAGCAGGTGCCCGATCGCCGCCGCGACGACCAACGGCACCGCTTGCACCAGATCCGTGCCGACCAGGAACGATGGCCGCAGCAGCGGATAGATCATCAGCAGCGCGATGATGATCAGCGACCCCGATCCGACGCTGGTCATCCCGACGATCAGGCCGCCGAGCGCGCCGATGATCACGGTCGGTACCGGCCGGGCCCGCAGTGGCGCCTCGGCCGATGCCGCCGCATTCCCCGCCGGGCCGGCGGCACCGGCGCCGCCGGTCGCGGTGGCGCGGCGCGTGGCGGCGTGCTGCACCATCCGCGTGTAGGTGCGGAACACCAGGCCGACGGCGGCCAGCACAAGGGCGACGCCCAACGCCACCTTGATGCCGTGCTGCAGCCGCTCGCCGTCGCCCAGTGCCCGCAGCAGCAGTACGCCAGCGAACGCGGACGGCACGCTGCCCAGACAGAGCCAGCCGACCAGGGACCAGTGCACCGTACGACGGCGGATGTGCACCAGCCCGCCGACCGGCTTCATGATCGCGCTGACCACGAGGTCGCTGGAGACCGCCGCGAGCGGCGGGATGCCGAAGAAGATCACCAGCATCGGAGTCATCAGTGCGCCGCCGCCCATGCCGGTCAGTCCGACGATGATCCCGATGCCGCAACCGGCCAACACCAACACCCAGTCCACCCCACCGAGACTGCCGGACCGACCCGGCATTGTCTAGCTTGTCGATCGGGATTATCGAGGCGATAGGTGAACCGGATGGGGACAGCTTCCGGTCAGTCCTGGCCGGCTCCGGTCAACCGGCCCGGCGGCCGGGCTCAACCGGCCGCCGGCAGCCCGTTGTCGGCCACCACCTGTCGATACCAGTGGGCGCTGTCCTTCCAGGTCCGGCGCATTGTCTGTCGGTCGACACGCACGATGCCGAAGGTCTTGCCGTACCCGTGCGCCCATTCGAAGTTGTCCAGCAACGACCAGACGAAGTAACCCCGTACGTCCGCACCGCCGTCGATCGCCTCGGCCACCGCGCTCAGGTGCCGGTGCAGATAGTCGACCCGCCGGAGATCGCGAACTCGTCCGTCGCCGTCGAGCACGTCGTCGAACGCCGCCCCGTTCTCGGTGATCATCATCGGCAGGCCGGGGTGGTCGCGGTGCAGCCGCATCAGCAGCTCGGTCAGCCCGGTCTCGTCGATGTTCCAGCCCATCTGGGTGTACGGGCCCGGCTGGGTGACGAACTCGACGTCGGTGACCCCGATCCACGGCGAAGCCGCCCCGTCGGCGTGCCCGTCGGCGGTCGACCGGGGCGACACCCCGTCCCACTGTCGGACCAGCACCGGGTTGTAGTAGTTCACCCCGAGCAGGTCCAGCGGCGCGTGCGCGGCGGCCTCGTCGCCGTCACGGACGAACGCCCAGTCGGTCACCGACGCGGTGTCGTCGATCAGGTCACGCGGGTACGACCCGTCCAGCATCGGCCCGAGGAACGCCCGGTTGGCCAGAGCGTCGATCCGGCGTACCGCGTCGGCGTCGGCGGGCGACTCGCCCCGCACATGATGCAGGTTGAGGGTGACGCTGACCTGGGCGGCCGGGTCGATGGTGGCCCGCAGTGCCCGTACCGCCAGGCCGTGACCGAGATTGAGGTGATGCACGGCGGCCAGCGCGGCGGCCGGCTCGGTGCGGGCCGGGGCATGCACTCCGGAGCCGTAACCCAGGTAGGCCGAACACCACGGCTCGTTCAGGGTGATCCAGGTGTGCACCCGGTCACCGAGCAGCTCACCCAGCTGGCCGGCGTACTCGGCGAACCGCTCGGCGGTGTCCCGGTGCGGCCAGCCTCCGGCATCCTCCAACTCCTGCGGCAGATCCCAGTGGTAGAGGGTGGCCACCGGCGCGATGCCGCGCGCCCGTAGCCCGTCGACCAGCGCCGAGTAGAAGTCCATGCCTTTCTGGTTGAGCTCCTTGCCGCCGTGCGGCAGCACCCGCGACCAGGAGATCGAGAACCGGTAGGCGCCGACGCCGAGTTCGGCGAGGATGTCCAGGTCCTCCGCCAGCCGGTGGTAGTGGTCACAGGCCACGTCGCCGGTGTCGCCGTTGGTGACCAGGCCCGGGGTGTGCGCGAAGGTGTCCCAGATCGACGGCGTCCGGCCGTCGGTGGCGGCGGCCCCCTCGACCTGGTAGGCGGCGGTCGCCGTACCCCAGAGGAAGTTGCCCGGAAAGGACCGGCCGGTCGATGACGATTCGGACATGTGATGGGTCTCCTTATGTGCTGAGCACGATCTCGATCTGATCGGTGGTCGGGTCGGCGGTGACCCGAATCCACGCCTCGGTGACGTCGAGCGGGCCGCCGGTGACGTCCACCGCCCGCGACACCCCGACGATCAACAGACTCCAGGATGCCGCCTGACCACCGGTACGCCGGGCCCGTACCCGCCCGCCATCCCGAGTGACCTCGAACACGGCACCGTCGGCACCGGTCACCGTCGGCTGGGTCAGCGCGGCGGCCGCAGCGCGACCACGGCGCGGGGTGCGAGCGTCAGCCGGCCACTGACCGGCTCGCTGGTGAGCAGATCGGTGGCCGGGTCGGAAACGGTCACGTCGACCGGGTCGGCACCGTGGTTGAGCAGGAACAGCACCGATCCCCGCCGGACCGCTTCCACACCGGGCGGCATCTCGCCCGGCCCGGCCGTGCCGCCCGACCCGCCCGACCCGACGCCGGATTCACCGGCTCCGGGGTGGCCCAGCACGCCGGTGACTCCGGCGTCGACGAGCACCCGCTCGATCAGCTCGGCCTGCGGTGCCGGGTCGGCGATGGTGGCGACGTACCAGGCGACGCCGCCGCCGTGGCGGTGCCGCAGCACCGCCGGGGACCCGGCCAGGTCGCCGTCTACGAAGGTCGCCACCGCCTCGGCACCCTCGACCCGCAGCGACTCGGTCCAGACGCTCGCGGTGAACTCCCGTCCGTCGGCCCAGCGACAGCGCACCGGGCGGTCGGTCGCGGCGGGCAGCCACGCCTCGCCGGAGCCGCCCAGCACCGCGCGCAACGGCGCGGGGAACCGGCCGGTCCGGATGTGCCCGTTCGGGTCGGCGACCCCGGAGAACGGGCCGACCAGCAGCGTCCCGCCGCCGGCCACGTACCCGGTGAGCGCCTGCGCCGCCGCGTCGCTGATCAGGTACAGGTTGGGCGCGACCACGCAGGCGTACCCGGTCAGGTCGGCCTCCGGGTGCGCCAGGTCGACGGCGACGCCCCGCCGCCACAGCGGGTGGTAGTAGCCGAACAGCTGGTCGACGGCGTTGAGCCGGTCGCTGGGGCGGCCCGGTTCCTCCAGCGCCCACCAGCTCGGCCAGTCGTGCAGCAGCGCCACCCGGGCCGGCACCGGTTCGCCGACGACCGCGGCGAGTCGGCGCAGCTCGGCGCCGTGCGCGCGGACCTCGGCGTGCGCCCGGGTGTCCGGGCCGGCGTGCGGCAGCATCGCCGAGTGGAATCGTTCGGCTCCGAAGCGGGACGCCCGCCACTGGAAGTAGCAGATGCCGTCGGCACCCCGGGCGACTGCCTGCAGCGACTCCAGTCGCAGCTGCCCGGCGGGTTTCGGCAGATTGTGCCGGCGCCAGTTGACCGCGCCGGTGGCCGACTCCAGCAGCAGCCACGGCCGGCCGCCGCCGAGCGACCGGATCAGGTCGTGGGTGAGCGCGGCCCGGGCCGGGAAGTCCGGATCGGCCGGGTCCGGGTACCAGTCGTTGGCGACGATGTCCTCTTCGCCGGCCCACAACCAGTAGTCGACCGGCTTGAACAGGCCCATGAAGTTGGTGGTCACCGGGACATGCGGGGTACGGGCGCGCAGCAGGTCGCGTTCGGCCCGGAAGTGCGCCCGCAGCGCGTCGGAGGTGAACCGCTGGAAGTCCAGCCGCTGGGTCGGGTTGACCAGGTACGGGGCCCGGCGCGGGGGAAGGATCTCGGCCCAGTCGCCGTAGCGCTGACTCCAGAAGGTGGTCCCCCACGCCTCGTTGAGTCCGGCCAGGTCGCCGTACCGCTCGTGCAGCCAGTCGCGGAACGCCTGTGCGGCGACGTCGCAGTGGCAGACCTGGCCGTACTCGTTGCCGACGTGCCACAGCGCCAGGGCCGGATGGTCGGCGTACCGGTCGGCCAGGTCGGCGACCAGGGCCAGGGCCCGCCTCCGGTAGATCGGCGAACTGGGGCAGAACTGGTTACGGGATCCGTACCAGAGGGTGTGTCCAGACTCGTCGACCGGCAGGGTCTGCGGCCAGCGGTGGCCCATCCACGGCGGCGGGGACGCCGTCGGCGTGGCCAGGTCGACCGCCACCCCGGCGTCGTGCAGCAGATCCAGCACCCGGTCCAGCCAGCCGAAGTCGCGTACCCCCGGCTCCGGCTCGATCCGGGCCCAGCTGAACACGCCGACGGTGGCCAGGTTGACACCGGCCGCGCGCATCAACGCGGCGTCGCGCTCCCAGACCTCCTCGGGCCACTGCTCGGGGTTGTAGTCACCGCCGAAGAGCAGGCCCCGCCCGGCGGTGAGGGTGTGCATGCCCAGTCGTGGCGACATCCCGGGGCCTCCGTGACGGCTGGTGCCACCGACCCAGGGGGTGTGGGCCACCAGTGTGTGGGTCGGAACGGTGTCGAAGCGTTTCGACGAACCTAGAGTTGGCGGAGACAGATGTCAATGGTGTTACCGGGGGAAGTCGACGCCCGACCAACCCGCCAACCGCCGGCATACCCCCGACCACGCCCTCGCCGGCACCATCGCAATCCGATTGCCGCAGCCGAGCAGGGCGTCTAGCGTGGACCGCACAGCGACGATCGAGGAGCCGCGCATGACACCGCTGGAGAAACCGCGCCGCCGGTGAGAACACACCGCCGCGGAGACCGACCCGCCGCCCGGCGCGGCTGAGCTCCGCTCCCGCACCCCGTTCGCTGATCTTCGCTGATTTCCGTTCTGGCCGGACCGGTCGTCACCGCGCGTCGCCGATCTCCGCCCGCACCCGAGGAGCTCCTCATGAGTCACACGTTGCTGCCCGGAACCCGCGCTCCGGTCAAGGTCTGGACCGACCCGGCGGCCATCGAGCCGGAGGCCACCCGGCAGTTGCGCAACATCGGCGCGCTGCCCTGGGTGCACGGCGTCGCGGTGATGCCCGACGTGCACTACGGCAAGGGCGCCACCGTCGGATCGGTGATCGCGATGCGGCAGGCGCTGGCCCCCGCTGCCGTCGGCGTCGACATCGGCTGCGGCATGTCGGCGGTACGCACCAACCTGACCGACGCCCGGCTGCCCGACGACCTCGGCGCGCTGCGCACTGCCATCGAGGCTGCCATCCCGGTCGGCTTCCAGGCCCACGACGATCCGATCGACCCGCGTCGGGTGCACGGGCTGGCGACCGCCGGTTGGGACCGGTTCTGGTCCGGCTTCACCGGGCTGCACTCCGGGGTCGCCGCGCTGGAGTCGCGAGCGCAGCGTCAGCTGGGCACCCTCGGCGGCGGCAACCACTTCATCGAGGTCTGCGTCGAGCAGGGCGGCCCGGACGCCGGGCGGGTCTGGCTGATGCTGCACTCCGGCTCCCGCAACATCGGTAAGGAGCTGGCCGAGCGGCACATCGCGGTGGCGCGCAAGCTGCCACACAACGCCGGTCTGCCCGATCGGGACCTGGCGGTGTTCCTCGCCGACACCCCGGAGATGGCGGCGTACCGCCGGGATCTGACCTGGGCCCAGGAGTACGCGGCCCGCAACCGGGCGATCATGCTGGCGCTGCTGTGCCGGGTGCTGCGCGACGCGGTACCGGCGGCCCGGTTCGACGAACCGATCTCCTGCCACCACAACTACGTCGCGGAGGAGACCTACGACGGGGTGCCGCTGCTGGTGACCCGCAAGGGGGCGATCCGGGCCGGGCGCGGTGAGCTGGGCGTCATCCCGGGATCGATGGGCACCGGCTCGTACGTGGTGCGCGGGCTCGGCAACGAGACGGCGTACTGCTCGGCGTCGCACGGCGCGGGCCGGCGGATGTCACGGTCGAAGGCGAAGAAGACGTTCAGCGTGGCGGACCTGGCCGAGCAGACGGCCGGAGTGGAGTGCCGCAAGGACGCCGGCGTGGTCGACGAGATCCCGGCGGCGTACAAGGATCTCAACCAGGTGATCGCCGAGCAGGCCGACCTGGTCGAGGTCGTGGCGCACCTGCGGCAGGTGGTCTGCGTGAAGGGTTGAGCGACGCCGACCGCTCTCGATCCGCCGGTCCGGTCCGGCGGGTCGGGCGGGTCGGGCAGTCCCGTCAGCTGACCGAGCGGAGGTGCCGTCGGCGACGGGCGCGGTCCCCGGTGCCGACGTCCACGTCGGCAGGGTCGGCGAGCAGGTCGGCCAACGCCGCCGCGTCCCGCACCGCCTGGTCGCCGCAGCAGTTGTTGAACAGCGCGTGCAGCTCGGTGGTGTCACGGGCGAGCCCGCGCAGGCGTCGGGCCCAGTCGGCGAGCTCGCGATCGCTGTACGCGTACCGGAACTTCTCCTGCTTGTCGCCGGTCGCCCACTGCCCACTGTGCCCGTGGAAGCGGACCACCGCCGGGTCCGCGGTCACCACCAGCACCGGCGGCACGGAGGACGGGTGCCCCTGTGGCATGTCCACACAGACGTAGGACAGGTCGTGCCGTTGCAGCAGCCGCAACGTGTCCAGGGTGTGCTGGCCGAACCACGAGCCGTGCCGCAGCTCGACGGCCAACCGCACCGGACCGCCGGCCAGTCGCCGGCACCGCTCGGCGACGTTCAGGATCCGCCGGCGGGCGGCGTCGGAGCGCACCAGCCAGGGTGGGAACTGCAGCAACACCACGCCGAGCTTGCCGGCCGTCGCGAGCGGCTCCAGCGCGGCCCGGAACCGGACCCACAGTTCGTCGTACACGTCCGGGTCGAGGTCACGCCAGCGGATCCGGTCGCCGACGCCGGCCGGGCGCAGGTCGGCCGGTAGCGTGCCCGGTGCCACCCGATGCCCGGTGAACAGCCCGTACGCCTTGACGTCGAAGGTGAAGGACTCCGGGGTACGGTCGGCCCACGCCTGGGTCGTCTCCACCGCCGGGATGGCGTGGTAGCTGGTGTCCGCCTCGACCAGATCGAAGTGTCCGCTGTAGTGGGCGAGCCGCCCGGCTGGCGTACCGGCGGACCGGGGATACCAGCCGGAGGCGAGCAGCTGCTGGTCGGCCCAGGACGACGTACCCACCCGGATCGCGCTCATGGGGATCAGTGTCCCCGATCGACCATCGTCTGAAACGACAACGGTGTGAGCTGCCCGGGCCGGACGGCGATGAGCGGGCCGACCCCCCAGCAGGGTCGGCCCGCTCGTGCGGGGATGGTCCGTTACCGGTAGGTCAGCGTCATGTTCGACAGGTGACCGTCGGCCAGGTCCAGTTGCCACCGTGCATGATCGTCACCCCGAAGTTGTTGCCGCTGCCGTTCGGTCTGGCAGTGATGTTTCCGGTGGTGCCGCTGACCGAGGCGTTCCAGCTGTTCTGCAAGCTCTGGCCGCCGTGCAGACTGAGGGTGACCGTCCAGTTGCTGACGTTCTGGACCGAGACGTTGAGGTTGAACCGGTCGCCGAACTGCTGGCCGGCCGAGAGCACCGCAGTGCAGTTGCTCTGGCCCGGGTTACCCGGGTTACCCGGGTTGCCGGTCGGGGACGGTCCGGGGTTGCCGGGGTTGCCGGAGCTGCCTTCCCAGACGTTGATGTCGGAGCTTCCCTGGCTCTGGTAGCCCTCGGTGGCCATGACCTGGTAGCTGTGGTTGCTACCGAGCTGCATGCCGGCCCGGGCCCAGGCGTCGAAGTGGTTGGCGACGGTGATGGTGCCGCCGGTGCGCTTCTGCTGCCGGACGCTCCAGTACTGGTAGAACGTCTGGGTGCCGTCGATCGACGGCGCGTTGACCCGCTGGCTGCGCAGGATGTCGTAGGTGCCGCCGTCGGTGGTCACCGAGCCCAGTCGCTGCGCGCCGCTGCTCGGGTTGTAGCTGCCGAAGTTCTCGACGACGTAGTACTCGATGAGCTGGTTGCGGGTCCACCCGTACAGGGCGAGGTAGGTGTTGTTGTTGCCCGGGTTGTAGCTGCCCGAGTAGCTGACCGTCCGCCGGCTGCCGGTGGCCCAGCCCTTGCCGCCGACCCAGTTGTTGGTGCTGCGGTCCCACGAACTGGAGTACCGGCCGTTCTCACGCAGCGTCATGCTGGCGTTGCCGCTGTCCTTCCAGAACGAGAAGAAGTATCCGTTGTGCGTGCCGGTCTGGTTCGAACTGAGGTACCGGTCGGCCTCGGCGTGCGCGCTGGGGGCGATCACCATGCCGCTGACGACCAGCGCTGCGGCGCACGCGGTGCCAAGCAGCAGCCGGATCCGGCCGCGCCTTCTCGGCTTGGTGGGGATGTCGGTCATGTAGGTGCTTCCTCCTCTGGACGGCTGGCGTGGGGCCAGCTGTGCGGTACGCCCCGGCGTGTTGGTCGGTGGACGGGGACGACCACCGGCCGGTCGGCGCGGACCACGTGGTGTGGTGGGCCGGTCGTGCGGCACGACCGGAGGATGCGAGTCGCGTGGGGTGACCTCGACGCCCATTCAGTTGCGTCGATGAAACGGTATGGCGCAGTCTGTGGAGTTGTCAACAACTTTCAGAAACGTTACGGAAACAGCATGCGTCCGGTCGCCCCTGGGCCAGCAGCGCGTTACAGCTGGCCAGCGATTGTCACCAGCGGATAGCGACACCAGCAGGACACTCCCGCGTCATCAGCCGAAACATCACAGACCGAGTAGGGTAGCCGAAGGTTCCGGAACATTTCCGGCGAGTAGTTGCGCCGACCGCGACCACAGTGACGCCGATCCGGCCCGACGACACCGGTTGACGACGACGCCTAGGCTTCCGTCAGGCCGGACGGGCACGCCCCTGTCCGGGCGACGGGGGACAGCGACGGAGAGATGGCGGTGGTCGACGTGACAGGGTCCGAGGTCGACGTGACAGGGTCCGAGGTCGACGTGACAGGGTCCGAGGTCGACGTGGCAGCTGACGACCGGGCGTCGGGATGCCTGTTCGGCCTCGCCTACGGAGACGCGCTCGGCAAGCCGACCGAGTTCCTGACGGTCGCCGAGATCCACGACCGCTACGGGCCGACCGGCCCACGCGAACTCGTCGGCGACCCGGCGTTGGTCACCGACGACACCCAGATGACACTCGCCGTCGGCTGGGCGCTGCACGACGCGACGGCCGCCACCCCGCAGCTGCTGGAACCGCTGCTACGGGACCGGTTCCTGGCCTGGGCGGCCAGCCCGGACAACAACCGGGCCCCGGGGATGACCTGCCTGCGGGCCTGCGGCCAGTTGTCCACCGGGATGCCGTGGCAGCAGGCCACCGTCGCCGGCTCCAAAGGCTGTGGGGCCAACATGCGGGTCGCGCCGGTCGGCCTGGTCCGCGACTACGACGACGACACCGTGGCGGGACTCGCCCAGTTGCAGGCCGGACTGACCCACGGGCACCCGACGGCGCTGGCCGCGAGCGAGTTGACCGCCGTCGCGGTCCGGCTGCTGCGCACCGGGTCACCGCTGCCGGCGCTGCCGGGTCTGTTGCGGGAGCACTGCCGCCGACAGCGTGACGTCTACCGCGACGACTGGCTCGGCCCGCTGTGGCAGCGGCCCGGTGTGGACAGTCCGACCAGGTTCATCGCGCGCGGCTGGGACGACTGCCTCGCCGTACTCGACCGCCTCGACGCCGCGCTGGCCGCCGGCGACGACGGCGGTGACGCCTGCCGGATCACCGGGGCGGGCTGGATCGCGGAGGAAGCCCTGGCCACCGGGCTGCTCTGCGCGCTGTGGCATGCCGACGACCCGGTGGGCGCGCTGGCCAGGGGTGCCGCCACGTCCGGCGATTCGGATTCGATCGCCTGCCTGGCCGGGGCGTTCGTCGGCGCGGCGTACGGAACGAAGGCCTGGCCGACCACCTGGCCCGAGCGGATCGAGTACGCCGACCAACTGCACGCCCTGGGTCGGTCCTGGGACTGATCCCGGTGCCGTGCCTCGTTTGCTGTTATCGCGAACATATGGAGCGAGGCCAGCTCGGAACGGCGACTACATCAAGGTCAAAGGGGGTGGCGTTCGGTTCCGGAGCGGCGTCGTTCACCGCGCGGGTGGGCATCCGGTGCCAGCGGCGGACGGATCGAACTGCGCCCGGGCGGCCCGACCGGCGCTCTCGTCGGAACGTGCACCGTCTCGGGCACCGGCGGTTGGCAGACCTGGACCTCGGTCTCCTGTCCGGTGACGGCCGGCGTCACGGTGGCCGCCTCCTGGCAGGGCGGCTACGAGGGCCGGCTGACCGTCACCAACGGCACCGCCGCCACCGCCGCCGGATGGCGGGTGACCTTCACGATGCCGGCCGGCCAGACCGTGTCGCACGGCTGGAACGGCACCTTCGGCCAGCAAGGCAACCAGGTGACGGTGACCAACGCCAGTTACAACGGGCAGCTGTCACCGGCTCGTCGACCACCGCCGGCTTCATCGCCTCGACCAGCGGCACGAGTCAGCCACCCGGCGACGTCACCTGCACGGTCAGTTGACCCCGTGAACCCGCGGAGTTCCCGGGCCGGCAGTCGACGCCGACGGCTGCCCGAGCTCGGGAACACCGCGTCCGCCGCCAGGGCTCTCGACCCCGACGGACGCCCCTGACCCGCACCATGTCCACGCGGGACGGAATCAGCCCAACGTGACCTGGCTGACCAGGCCGACCAGGGTGCCGAGAAAGAACGTCGCCCAGGCGGTACGGTTGGCGCTCGCCAGCTTCGCCTCCACGCTGTTGACGTTTCGCATGAGCGACTCGAGCTCGGTGCTGAACCCGTCCAGCTTGTTGCTCACGGCATCGACATGTGCTTGGACCGCTGGTGAACCACCGGTGCCGGTCAGCGATGCCCCGGCCTGTCGCAACGCGGAGTCCAGTTGGCTCGACACCTCTTCCAGGCGAGCAGCCGCCCGATGCCGGATCTGGCCGGGTGACGCGATGGTGCGGTGGATCAGCGCACCCACCCCGGCGGCGACCGTCACTGCCGCCAGCAGCAACAGGGTACGGCCCCAGGAACCGCCGGCGAACGGCTCGTCGCCCCCGAGTGCGAGCGTGATCGCCAGCCCGACCAGGGCGCCACCGGCCGCCAAGAGAGCCAGTTTGAGCGCGAACCTCGCCGCTGGCTGTTCCGGTGGCGACTCGGGAACCTGGGCTGTCACGACATCGTGCTGACTCATGCACCCACGGTAGACGTCTCCCTCCAGCGCACTCAACCTCTGGGTATGACAGGTTGAGTTCTGCGACATCTCACATCCGCTGGTGGACTTCAGGAGCCAGCAGAAGACTAGCTACGATGCCTGTTATGCGGCTTTTACCGCCCGGTTGCCAGGTCAAAGGTCTGACAGGAGCTTGCTAATCGAGAGAACTGCCGCTGGAATATGGGAGACGATGACGTAGCATGATGCTACATCTCAGATTGGCTGATCTTAGGAGTGCCCGATGAGCATGAACAACGATCCAGAGGTGCAACGGCGGCGCCTGCGGATCGCCCTGCGCGAGTTCCGGCAGGCCCGCCAGCTCACCCAGAAGGAGGTCGCACTAGAGCTGGACTGGTCGACGTCCAAGCTGATCCGCATCGAGACCGGCGAGTCCAGCATCTCGGTCAGCGATCTACGCGCTCTTCTCGCGCACTACGAGGTCAGCGACGCCGATCACATCGATCGACTCGTGGAGATGGCCAAGATCGCGAAGCGACAGACCTGGGCCACGTACCGGGACATCATGAGCCCCGCACTCCTGCAGTACCTCGGCTATGAAAGCTCCGCGTCCCGCATCCGGCAGTTCCAGCCGCTCCTCGTCCCTGGCCTGCTGCAGACCGAGGAGTACGCGAACGCGATCATCCGGACGTACTCGCCCCCCTCGCTGTCCAGCGACGACGTCGAGCGACTCGTACGAGCCCGGCTGGAGCGACAGGAACTGCTCTCCCGCGACGAGGCACCCATGCTCTACTGCATCATGGACGAGGCCGCCGTACGCCGAGCCGTCGGACGACCGGGCGTGATGTTCCGGCAACTCGAGTGGCTCAAGGTGTTGAACGAGCGGCCCAACATTCACATCCAGGTGATCCGGTTCGACGCGGGCGAATATCGGGGCCTGACCAGACCGTTCACCATTCTCGACTTCCCCAACCCGGCCGACGACGACCTGGTGCACCTCGAGGGCGGGCGAGACGAAACGATCAGCGCTCAAGAAGAGGTCGCCAACTACATCGATCTCTTCTTCCAGCTTGAGGATCTCGCCACGCCGAAAGCCCGGCTCAACGAGGTCATCGACGAGTTGATCGTGCACCACGCTGGGCCGTCCCGGCCCAAAGTGACAACAGGCTAGCCATGTCGACGCCTGCGCTGCGGTTCACGAAGGGGACGTGGCCATGACCTCCTCGCACACATCAGATGGACAGCTGGAGCGGCAGGTGCTCTCCGACGTCACCACAGGCACTGAAACCGGAAGCCAGGCGGGCCGGGCGACGCTCCGCCAGGGGGCAGCCGTGGCTGTCCCCTGGCGGAGCGTCGTCGTCGTCGCGGTACCGGCGGCCAGCACGCTCACCGCTGTGGGATACCTTCAGCTGGACCCGACGCGGTGGGCGGCCGCCTCCATCGCGATCACCACGGTGTTCCTGCTCTCCCAGGCCCAGCGACTGCTCGCGCGCCCGCGCAGGTGGCTGCGACGGACGTCGAGCGGATGGCCGCGGCGTGCGCTAACGCGGGCTCCCCGGCGACCGCAGCCAGACGATGAAGCGGTTGGCGGTCAGTCCCATCCCGACGACCAGCACCACAAAGACGGCTAGCCGCACAGGCCAGACGAAGGCGTCATCGACGACACCGGCGGCGGCACCGGCGGCGGCGGCCAGCCCGACGATGACCGGCCCGGCGATCGTGGCGTACACCAGCGCCGGGATCGCTCTGATCGGCGTCACTTCACGATCGGGTCGCGGGACCTGCGACGGCATGGTACGCGAGTCCTCTCCCGTCATGAGCCGCCCCCTTCGTTGGATGCGCCGCTCACCGATGGCCAGACGCCAGGATGCCAGCCGGGCACCTAGCGACCTAGCAGAGCCGGGTACCCGACCTGATGTTAGCACTGCACATGTCGCAAAACCGGACATGACACCCCGATCATTCGCCTAGCTCTGTCCGATGCGAGCAGACGAAGTTTCGAACACATCCGCGTCTGCCTATACTTTGCATGCTCGATGCTGAGCAATTCTCAGTTGGCCGAGGCCACGCCGATGCCCGCAATGGACGCGACCGGCATCGCGTATGTCCTCGCGGGACGAGGGAGGCCCAGTGCCGGATTCGCGGCAACCGACCAGGTGGCGCAAGAGCGGCCGCAGTGGCCCCGGGGAGTGTGTCGAGGTGGCCCAGACCGACCGTCACGTCTACGTCCGGGATTCGAAGACCCGTGATCACACTCTCCGATTCGATCACGAACGGTGGCTGACGTTCGTGAAATCGTTGTGATCGACATTGACGACAAGCGGATTCGACGCTGGCCGTCCGGATGAGTCCGCGCGCGTCATCTCGACGCGCGCGCCGCGCGCGGACAGGAACGCCTGCCAGTCGGCGGTGATCCGTTCGACGTCACGGACGACCAGGCCGAAGAACTCACCCATCAGGTGCAGCCGGTCACCGGCTGAGGTCCCTGGCCCCAGCACAGCGGCGCCGTCCGCCGCCGCCTCCGCCCAGGTCTGGAAGACCCGCACCCGGATCGACCAGGCCCGGTACCACAGACCGTCGTCGACGGCGTACCGGTCGCGTCGCTGCCCAGCGGTACGCTGGCGGGCGACGAAGCCGATCCGCTCCAGAAAAGCGATCGATTTGGAGATCGACGCGGGACTGACCTGAAGTCGGTTGACCAGCTCAGCCGCAGTGAGTGCGCCGCTGTCGCTGATGAACAAACCGACCAGCACGCGGGCCGTCATCCGGGGAAAGCCGGACGCGACCATCATCGCCACGAACCGCTGCTCGAAGTCGCGGACGGCGGCCGCGTCCCGGCCGTACCCGATGGGGTCCTCGACGGGTTGCCGGGTGACCGGGCCGGAACGCCGCGCCCGATGCTGGGTGGCCCGCTGCGCGGCGCTCGCCCGGTAGCCCGACGCGCCGCCGTTGCGGCCGATCTCCCGGCTGACCGTCGACGTCGGTCGGGCCAACTGGCGGGCGATCTCGGCGTAGCCGGCGCCGTCGGCGAGCGCCTGCTCGATCCGCTGCCGGTCCTGATAGGTCAGCCGTCCCCCGGGCATCCGGTCACCTGCCAATGCGTTCGATCTCATTTCATTGCAACTCATGCTACCTGTCGTTGCGTTCGGCTGGAGAATCATTGCAACGATCACCGACCGTGCTAGTGAAAGTCGCTGCTGCTCAGCACCATCTTGTTTGACCCGTTTGCAAACGCAACGTAGCTTTCTAGATATGGAAACGGCGATCCACGTCCGTGGACTGACCAAGCGGTACGGGCGTGCCACGGCGCTCGACGGACTCGATCTGGACGTGGCGGCCGGCGAGACACACGGCTTCCTCGGCCCCAACGGTGCCGGCAAGACCAGCACGATCCGGGTGCTGCTCGGCCTGCTACGGGCCGACAGCGGCGAAGCGCTGCTGCTCGGCGGCGACCCGTGGCGGGACGCGGTCGCGTTGCACCGCCGCCTCGCGTACGTGCCCGGTGACGTGAGCCTGTGGCCCAACCTGACCGGCGGTGAGGTGATCGACCTGCTCGGCCGGCTCCGGGGCGGGCTCGACCGGCGGCGCCGCGCCGACCTGCTGGACCGGTTCGCCCTCGACCCGACCCGAAAGTGCCGCACCTACTCCAAAGGCAACCGGCAAAAGGTGGCGCTGGTCGCCGCGCTCGCCGCCGACGTCGAACTGCTGCTGCTCGACGAACCGACCTCCGGCCTGGACCCGCTGATGGAGGCGGTGTTCCGCGACTGCGTCGCCGAAGCGAGCCGGGAGGGCCGTACGGTGCTGCTGTCCAGCCACATCCTCGCCGAGGTCGAGGCGCTGTGCCACCGGGTCACCATCGTGCGCGACGGCCGCACCGTGTCGAGCGGCACGCTCGCCGAGCTCCGGCGCCTGACCCGCACCACGATCGTCGCCGAACTGCCGGACGTGGCGACGAGCCGGCTCGCCGACCTTCCCGGTGTCCACGAGCTCGCCGTGGACGGCGATCGGATCCGGTGCGAGGTCGAGCCGGCCGCGCTGGCGCAGGTGCTGGGCCAGCTCGCCGACCAGGGCGTACGGGCACTGGTGAGCCAGCCGCCGACGCTGGAGGAACTGTTCCTCCGGCACTACCGGCACCCCGGAGCACGGCGATGAGCCCGCTGGCCGGCACCGCCCACCTCGTCCGGCTGATCCTGCGCCGCGACCGGCTGGTCCTACCCCTATGGATCCTCTGGCTGGCGGCGATGCCGGCCAACTTCGCCGCCGCGTTCCCCGGCCTCTACCCCACCGCGGCCGACCGGATGGCCTTCGCCCGGACCAGCAACGACAACGCCGCCCTGGTCGCGCTCTACGGCCCGATACACAGCGCCGACGTCGGCGGCCTCGTCGCCTGGCGGATCAGCATCGCCACGATGATCGTGGCGCTGATCAGCCTGCTCACCGTCGTCCGGCACACCCGCGTCGAGGAGGAAGCCGGGCGGCGGGAGTTGCTCGGCGCCGCCCCGGTCGGCCGGCACGCCGCCCTGGCCGCCGCGCTCGTCGTCACCTGGGCCGCGAACCTGCTGCTCGCCGTGGGAGTCGCCGCCGGGCTGGCCGCCCAGGGGCTGCCGGTCGCCGGCTCGGTGGCGCTGGGCGTCCAGTTCGCCGCCGCCGGTTCGCTCTTCGCCGCAGTCGGGGCGATCGCCGCGCAGCTCACCACCGGTGCCGGAGCAGCTCGCGGGATCGCCGCGACGGCCCTCGGCGCCGCCGCCGTGATCCGGGTCGCCGGGGACCTGAGCGGGCACATCGGCGGCCCGCTGGGCTGGCTCAGTTGGGTGTCGCCGCTCGGCTGGGTACTGCGGCTGCGCCCGTACGCCGAGGAAAGCTGGTGGGTCCTCGGCCTGGTCGCCGCCGCGACCGCCGGGCTGGTCGTCGGCGCGGTCGCCCTGGCCGCCCGCCGGGATCTCGGGGCCGGTGTGCTGGCGACCGGCTCCGGCCCGGCAGTGGGCGGGGCCCGGCTGGGCGGTCCGGTGGCGCTGGCGTGGCGGCTGCACCGAGGTCAGCTGGCGGGATGGACGACGGGCTTCGCCGTCGCGGGCCTGGTGCTCGGCGGAGTCGCCGGCGGGGTGGGCGACATGTTCACCGACAACCCGAGTCTGCGTGAGGTGTTCGCCCGGCTCGGCGGCTCCGCCGGGCTGGTGGATCTGTTCCTGGCCGCGATGCTCGGCCTGTTCGGGATGGGCGCCACCGGATACGCGATCGCCGCCGTACTACGGCTGCGGGCCGAGGAGACCGGCCTGCGGGTCGAGCCGGTGCTGGCCACAGCGGTCTCCCGGTCGCGCTGGGCGGTCAGCCACCTGCTGTTCGCCGGGCTGGGGCCGGCGGTGGTGCTGACCGCCGCCGGGCTGGCGATGGGGCTGACTCACGGGCTCGGCGGTGGGCAGGGCCGCGACGTGTGGCGGGTACTGGCCGGCGCGTTGGTGCAGCTGCCGGCGGTGTGGCTGCTGGCGGCGGTCGCGGTCGCCCTGGTCGGGCTGGCACCCCGGCTGGCCGGGGTCGCGTGGGCGGCGTTGGCGGCAGCTGCCCTGGTCAGCCTCTTCGGCGCGATCTTGCGTCTGCCGCAGCCGCTGCGGGACCTGTCACCGTTCAGCCACCTGCCGAGTCTGCCCGGCGGGTCGGCGTCGCCCGTACCGCTGATCTGGCTGTCGGTGGTGGCCGCCGCCCTCGGTGCCGTCGGCATGGTCGGCCTGCGTCGCCGGGACCTACCGATCGGTTGACGTCGGTTGCGCCGGCCGACGCCGGGGTCAGCCAGCCCGGGCCCGGTCAGCCGACCGGCAGCGGATCGACCGGCAGCGGGTCGACCGGGCGACGCCCGCTCAGCCGGCCGCTGCCGGCAGGTGGACGAGGAACCGGCAGCCGGGACCCGAGTTCGCCACCTCGACCCGGCCGCCGTGCGCCTCCACCAGGCCCCGCACGATCGCCAGACCCAGTCCACCGCCGGCCGGACCCGGCACCGTGGTGGCCGGGCTGCGTGCCGGCTCACCGCGAAACGCCACGTCGAACACCCGGGGCAGGTCAGCGTCGGGAATGCCGCCGCAGGTGTCGGACACCGCGAACCAGGCCCGGTTCCCGTCACGGCCGGCGCTGACCCAGACCACCCCGTCGTACGGGGTGAACCGGACCGCGTTGCGCAGCAGGTTGCCGACGACCCGGGCCAACTCCGGTTCACTGGCGACGACCGCCGGCCAGCCGTGTTCGGCGGCGACGAGTCGGATCCGGCGGGCCCGGGCCAGCGGCTCGGCGGACGCGAGCGCGTCGGAGACCACCTCTGCCAGCGGGATCCGACGCAGCGACAGCCGCAACGCCCCGGCGTTGATCCGGGACAGTTCGAACAGGTCGTCGACGAGCTGTGCCATCCGGTCGGCTTCGACCCGGATGCGCCGGTGGTAGTCGGCGGTGGTGACCGGGTCGGCGACCACCCCGTCCTCCAGTGCCTCGGCCATCGCCCGCAGTCCCGCCAATGGCGTACGCAGGTCGTGCGAGACCCAGGCGACGAGTTCCCGCCGGTTCGCCTCGGCCTGCCGTTCCCGTTGCCGCAGCTGATCCGCCCAGACCGCGTCGCGGGCCAGCCGGGCGGCGAGCCACCAGCCGACGGCGAGGCTGACCGCCCCGGATCCGGCGAGCACCAGCAGGACGACGTCGCGGTCGTGGGCGGACAGGAACATCGCCTGGGCCGCGCCGACCACCCCGGCCAGAACGGCGAGCACGGTGATGGTGAGCAGCACGGTGACGTGCACCGTGATGGTGCGTCGTCGGGCCATCCGTAGCGCGACCGCGCCGGGCAGTCCGACCAGCAGGGACGCGCCGAGGCCGACGGCGAGGACCGCGACGATGTCGCCCGGCGGCAGGTCGAGCATCGCCAGCTCACCCATGCGCGGGACCCGGGCCGGTTCCGGTGGTTGCGCCGATGCTGGCTGCCGCCGGTTCGTAGCGGTAGCCGACGCCCCAGACGGTGACGATCCGGCGGGGCTGCGCCGGGTCGGCCTCGATCTTCTCCCGTAGCCGTCGGACGTGGACGGTGACAGTGGACTGGTCGCCGAAGTTCCAGCCCCAGACCTGGGCGAGCAGCTCGTCGCGGCGGAACACCCGCGCCGGGTGTCGGACGAAGTGCAGCAGCAGGTCGAACTCCCGTTGGGTCAGCGCCAGGTCGGCCCCGTACCGTCGGGCGGACCTGCGGTCGGGGTCGAGGGTCAGGTCCCCGTCGACGATCGTCGCGGCACCGCCGGACGCGGCGGCTCCGGCAGTGCCGGTGCCGGCGCGACGCAGCACCGACCCGACCCGCAGCACCAGCTCCCGGGGGGAGAACGGTTTGGTGACGTAGTCGTCGGCACCGAGCTGCAGGCCGACGATCCGGTCGGCCTCCTCGCCGAGCGCGGTCAGCATGATCACCGGTACGGTGACCGCCCGCTGTCTGAGCCGTCGACACACCTCCAGCCCGTCCAGTCCGGGCAGCATGAGGTCGAGGACCAGCAGGTCCGGTGGGAGTCGGTCGACGGCAGCCAGCGCCTCCGGTCCGTCGGCGGCCTGGTCGACCTGGTAGCCGGCCCGCTCCAGGTAGCGGCGGACCACATCGGACACGGTCGGATCGTCGTCGACGACGAGGATCCGGGCGGGCCGGCTGGTGGTCATGGCGACGCTCACGGTGGACGGCTCAGGCGGCGAGGTCGGCTGCGCCGAACGAGACCGAGAACCGCTTGCACCAGATGGAGACGCTGGTCAGTGCGGACAGGTCGACGTCGGCCGGAATGTCGTACACCTGGTTGCCCTGGTTGCCCTTGAGCCGGTCGAGCTCGAACCACTCCCCGTCGTCGAAGACGAACCAGCCGGCGCGGCCTTCGAGCACCGGCTGGTCGGACAGCCACACCCGCAGGTCCGGCCCGTTGGAGGTGGCGAAGTTGCGGAGGACGAGCTGACGCCGCCCGTCCGCGAGCTGGACGACCTGGGCGGTGCCGGTGGTCTCGTGTTCGTGGGTGACGAACTCACCGGCGGCGAGCAGCTGGTTGCCGGCCGGGCTGGGGCTCACGCGCGGCGTCGGGCTGGGGCTCGCACTCGCACTCGGAATCGGCGTCGGGCCCGATACGTCGGTGCCCTGGACCACGGGTACGGACTCGTCGACGACTTGGTCGGTGACGAGTTTCCACGGCTGGAACCAGTAGCCGCCGAAGATCAGACCGGCGACGACAACAACGGCCAGGGCCCACGTCAGCGGACTGGAGAATAGGCGTTTCCACACGCGGACCAGCCTACGGCGGGGTGGGACGGCCGGACCTCGACGAGTTCTTGCGGAACTCTTACGGCCTGGCCGGCCGACCGGATCGTGGCACCTGATGGGGTGAGCGACCGCGCCCGTACGGCACGGTCAGCTGACCGCCACGCCCCAGGCGAGTGCCAGGATGGCGACGGCGAGCAGCACCGCGCCGAGCACGGTCAGGGTGTTGCCGAACGACCACTTGCCGGGTTGGCCGATCCCGGCGTGCAGGAAGAAGCCGCCGGACTGGCTGATCGTGCCGACGGCGAGCAGCACACCGACCATCCAGGTGTACGGGTCGGACAGTCCGGCGCGGGCGGCGATGCTCAGCGCGGTGAGGGTGAGCACCAACAGCACTCCGGCGTGGGCGTGTCCGGCCTTGAACAGGGACAGTTGGTAGTCGGTGAGTTTGCGGGCGGCGGCCAGGCGCATCACGGTGTAGCCGCCGAACATCACCGTCGGCACGCTGACCAGCGCGATCACGGTCAGCCATTTGTCAGCCGTACTCATCAGGGGTGTCTCCTCGGACTGGCGCCTGCGCGCACCACATCTTTACACCGACAAGATTCCCAGGTCGGGTAGCATCTTGTCAACGACAAGATAGGAAGGATGCCCGCGATGCCGCAGCCGTACCACCACGGGGACCTGCGCCGCGCCCTGCTGGTCGCCGCCACCGAAGCGATCGCCGAGTCGGGCCCCGCCGCGTTGAGCCTGCGGGATCTGGCTCGACGAGTCGGTGTCTCGCACGCCGCCCCGGCCCACCACTTCGGCGACAAGACCGGCCTACTCACCGCGATCGCCGTCGAAGGGCTGCATCTGCTCGCCGACGAGCTGGAGACGGCCGGCGGCGACATTCACGCCACCGGCCTGGCGTACGTGCGGTTCGCGGTGGCGCACCGGGCCCACTTCGAGGTGATGTTCCAGCCCAGCCTGCTGCACTTCGACGCGCCGGAGATGGTGGCCGCCCGGCAACGGGCCGGGCAGGCGCTGCGGGACAGCCTGGACGATCCCCGGGTGCCGGTCGACGACCGGGAGAACGCCCGACTGGCGGCCTGGTCGATCGCTCACGGATTCGCCACCCTGTGGTTGTCCGGCGCGCTACCACCGGAGCTCGGCGACGACGCCCCGAGCGCGGCGGCGCCCGCTATCGACCTGCTCTTCGGCCGATGAGCCGGCAGCCGACCCGGGCCCCGCGATTGACAACTTAGGCCAACTGAGTAAACCTTGTCGAAGCTGTCCGACACATCCGACGGATCGAAGGAGTGGCATGGCACACTGGGGCTACGACGACATCCCCGACCAGACCGGACGGATCGCGGTGGTGACCGGTGCCAACACCGGCATCGGCTACGAGACGGCGCGGATGCTGGCACACAAGGGCGCGCACGTGGTGCTCACCTACCGCGACGAGCGCAAGGGCACGGCCGCGCTCGACCGGATCCGCAGCAGCCGACCCGCCGGCGAGGTCAGCGGAGCTCTCCTCGACCTGGCCGATCTCGGCTCGGTCGCCGCGTTCGCCGACACCTATCGGAGCGACCACGACCGGCTCGACCTGCTGATCAACAACGCTGGCGTGATGGCGCCCCCGCTGGGACGCACCAAGCAGGGCTTCGAGCTACAGTTCGGCACCAACCATCTGGGGCATTTCGCGCTCACCGGGCACCTGCTGCCGTTGCTCGACGCGGTCACCACCGGTGGCGGCGGTGGCACCGCCCGCGTCGTCACCGTCTCCAGCCTGGCCCACCGGATGGGCGGCATCGACGTCGACGACCTCAACTGGCGACACCGCCGATACCGGCCATGGGCCGCGTACGGGCAGAGCAAGCTCGCCAACCTGCTGTTCACCCTGGAACTGCACCGCCGGTTGACCGAGGCCGGGTCGGGGGTCCGGGCCGTCGCCGCCCACCCCGGGCTGACCTCGACCGAGATCGGCCGCTACCAGGGCCGCAACACCAGCGGCAACCCGTCGCGCATCGAGCGGATCATCCGGATGCGACCAGCGGACGGCGCGCTGCCGAGCCTGCGCGCCGCCACCGATCCGGACGTGACCGGTGGCAGCTACTGGGGACCGACGCGCCGCTTCGGCATGGTCGGACCGCCCGGACCCGCCCCCCGTTCGGCCCGCGCCCGGGACACCCTCGCCGCTCGGCGGCTGTGGACGGAAAGCGAACAGTTGACCGGGATCGCGTACCCGTCGGTGCCGGCCGGCCGCACGGAGCCCGGAGCGTGACTCCGCCGACCAGTCCGACCAGCCCGACCAGCCCGACCAGTCCGACCTCGCCGGCCAGCCCGACCCCGGCGGGCGTCGCGCGCCGGGACGCGATCGCCGACGCGGCGGTCGACGTGTTCCTCCGGTACGGCTTCAAAAAGACGTCGATGGACGACCTGGCCCGAGCTGCCGGCATCTCCCGACAAGGTCTCTACCTGCATTTCAAGACCAAGGAAGAGCTCTTCGTCGCCGCCGTCGAACGGATGGTGGCCGGGGTGTGCGACGCGACGCGGGCGGCGTTCGCCCGCGTCGACCTGCCCCCACCGGAGCGGATCCTGGCCGCGTTCGAGGCCTGCCAGGCACCCATGGTCGGTGCTGCGGTGCACGGCAACTTCGAGGAGCTGCTGAGCACCACTGTCGCGCTGCGGGGCTCGCTGGCCGGTCAGATCGACGCCGGGCTGGTCGACGGCGTCGAACGGGTCCTGACGGACAGCGGGATCGCCGACCGGTGGCGCCCCGTCGGGTTGTCCGCGCGGGATCTGGCCGACCATCTGCACGCCACCTCGTTCGGGCTCAAACACAAGGTCACTTCGGCCGACGAATACCGGGCCAGGATGCGGACCGCCATCACGATCGTGCTCGCCGGCGGCGACAGCGGAGACCATGATTGACCCATGGCACAGTAGACGTACGACGACGCGCCATCGCCGCCCATCCGGGCTACACCGCGACCGAGCTGATGCGCCACACCGTCGGCTTCGTCTTGACGGTCGGCCGGCTGGTCGCGATGACGCCACGGGACGGGGCGTTGCCGACGCTACGGGCCGCCACCGACCCCGACGCCGAGGGCGGCTAGGCGTCAGCGGCGGTGGTCGAGGGTGGCGGCGCAGGTCGCCCGGCTGAGCGCGGTGACGGTCTGGATGACCGCCGGGTCGGTGGCGCGGGCATCCGGGATCACCGGTGTGCCTTTCGGGCCGAGCACCGTGCCGCTGGGCAGGCCGCCGGAGGCGGCGGCACCGGTCGGCGAGCCGCCGGTCGCTGCGGCGATCGAGCTGTGGGCGGCGTCGGCGGGGTTGGTCCGGAACAGGTTGAGGTAGATCAGCGGGAACGCCAGCCGGGCCGGCATCGGGAACAGGTCCGGACGCATCGACCGGCCCATGTCGGTGGCGCTGGCCCCCGGGTCGGCGGCGAGCACCGTGACGCCGGTGCCGGCGAGTCGGTCGACCAGACCCATCGTGTACGCGAGGTTGGCGAGCTTCGCCCGCCCGTACGCGGAGAAGCCGTAGTAGCGCCCGGCGACCTCGACCCGGTCCAGCGGGGTGCGGTCGGCGAGCCGGATCGCGCCTGAGGTCAGGTTGACGATCCGTCCTCGGCCGGCGGCGATCATGTCGTCGACCAGGAGTTCGGTGAGCAGGTAGCCGGTCAGGTGGCTCATGGCGAAGGTCGCCTCGATGCCCTCGGTGGTGTACCAGCGCTGGCGGTAGACCCCACCGACGTTGTTGACCAGCAGGTCGAGCGGGCCGGTGGCGCGGATGTCGTCGGCGAGGGCCCGGACGGCGGACAGCGAGGAGAGGTCGGCCTGGACGAACCGGGCGTCGCCGGCTCCCGCCGTGGCGAGTAGGTCGCGGGCGGTGCCGCCCCGACGCTGGTCGCGGCCGACGATCGTGACGGCGTAGCCGTGGCCGGCGAGTGCCTGGGCGGTGGCCAGGCCGATCCCGCCGGTGCCACCGGTGACCAGGGCTCGTTGCATTGTCTCTGTCATGACTAAAAAAATAGAACTAGCTACCTCCACTTTACAAGTGTGTCGCTGGATACAGTGGCGACGTGCAGGTGGAGCAGGGCGTACTGCTGGCCGCCGTCGGTCGGCTCCGGGGCCGCTGGACGCTGCACGTGGTGCACGCGCTGCTCGCGGGCCCGGCCGGCTTCAACGAGCTGCGCCGGGCGATCCCGGCGGTCGGGCCGAGCACCCTGGCCCGCCGGCTCGGCGAACTGGAGGCGGCCGGCATCGTCAGCCGTACGGTGATCGACGCCAACCCGCCGGGCACCCGCTACGCGTTGACCCCGACCGGTGCCGGACTGCGACCGGTGCTCGCCGAGATGGCGGCCTGGGCTGGTGACGCCAGCGACCCGGACACCCGTCACCACCAGCTCGACGACCTGATGGCATTGATGCAGGAACGGTGGATGCTGGAGCTGCACTGCGCGCTGCTGCCCGGGCCGCGCCGCTTCACCGACCTGGCCCGCGACACCGGCGTCAACCAGGTGACCCTCACCGCGCGCCTCGCCGACCTGGAACAGCGCGGGCTGATCCACCGGCTCGACGACGGCAGCTACGCCTTCAGCGCCACCGGCGAGGGCTTCCATCGGGTCGGCGAAGCCCTCGCCCGCTGGGCGACCGACGTCGCCCCCGCCGCCGGCTGACCGGCGCCGCACGCCAAGCCACTTCAGGCCAGCCGCACGCCCAGCCGATTCAGGAACGACAGTCCCGCCTGGACGTTCGACGACCGCCGGCCGACGTGACCCCGATGTGCCCACGAAGGAAAGCGGTCCGTCAGAACAGTTCCAACTACGTCCGCCGGAGACGATGGACCGTTTCCGCGTCGACGACCGCCGACTCGGAGGGACGCTCATGCCAGACCCGAACGGCCGGATCGATCTCTCCGACGAGGTACCCACCAGCCGGGCGAATATCCGCGCCGAGCACCTGACGGACGGGGCGTCGCCCGCTACGGTGTCGACGCGTCTGGAACTCAGCCATGACGAAACCCCGAGTCGCTCCGCTGACATCACGTTCGGACGCCAGTCCGTCGACATTACTGACGGACAGCTGGGCGCGCCGCGCTAGACGATGTAGACCCGCTCGTGCTCACCGTTGGGGTGACGGACGAGGATGCTGCCGCCACCACGGTCGAGAAGCTCCTCGACCACCTGGTAGACCTGCAACGCGCGGTTGATCACGTCGGTCTTGGACAGGCCGGTCTCGGCGCTGATCTTCTCCATCGCGTCCGCCGACCGTGGTGTCAGGTTGACCGTGACGCGGACGAGGCCGCCCGCTCCCCCCGACGGGGCTGACGGTGGCGGGTCTGGCACTGCCGGAGAAGTCTCGGGAGGATCGTTGAGCGCCGGTTTGTCGGTGGATTCCTTGAGAGCCGCAGGGCGATTCTTGGCAGTGCTCATACAGTGCTCCTCCATTGGCAGCGAAGCAGCCAGCCGATGCGTCTCGGCACCGACCAGACACCCCACCACGTCGATCATGACATCGACCATACGCACAGCATCATGATCACCGACGGAGCACGGACCTGCCAAGTCGTACGTGGCAGGCGGCCCCGGCGTCGATCAGCTGTTCCGAGTCCTTGAAATCTGCGATCTGTCACCATGATGCATGTAGCAATGCTGCATCGTTAGCAGACGATCGTCAAGCCGCACACCCAGCCCGGGAAGCCGACCGATCGAATGACCACCCATCGTCCGCATGGCGGAACTCGGGCAGCCCAGCGCGGTGTGACGTACGCCACTACGCGAAGGCGCCGTAACGCACTCGACACTGGGGCATGTCAGAAGCGCACGACGCAAGGAGCGGACTTCCAGTCGTGCCCGGCGACGCACACCAGGGCGCGGCTGGCCAGTTCCCACGTGCGGAACGGAGGCCACATGTCGATCGACGTGTGGCAATCTCGAACCTACGAGCGTCGTCTCGCAAGGGATCCGGACAACCTGACGACAACTCACATTTCATACAGTCAAGACCCGCATCTTGCCTTCACTCGCGTACGTGCTTGATGTGAGTCTCATGCACACCCTGCTACGGTGTAGCCAAGTCGGATCACCGACCTGAAGGTGGCGCGGTACGGACACCTTCACCCCGCCAGGTAGCGAGGTGGAACGATGACAGAACGGTCCAGGGCACCCCGGGCGATGGACCTGCGAGGCGAACCCGGCGGGGACGCCCCGCGCGACGCGCACATCCGCCGCACTCCGTCCCCCAGCTCGTGGAACTTCGACCTCGGTCTCCGCGACATGATCAAGGTCTCGCTGGGAATGAAAACCGCCGATCGCATCCAGGGACCGCTCGCGTTCACCAGCATCGCCGTCCTCGCCATCCTGGCGGGCGTGGCGTTCTGCCTTCTCAGCGTCCACGCGGGCGGTGGCTACTACGCCAACATGTCGGTGGCCATCGGCGTTTTCGCGGCCATGATGACGTGCGGCATGTGGTTCAACTGGCACACGATCGACCGGGTCCGGCGGGAGATCGCCGACGCAGCCCCGGCCGGCACGCGCCCCACCAGGCCAGCCGCCCGCAAGACCACCGCCCGCAAGCCGCGCGCGACCACCAGCGCACCTGCCAGGAAGAACCCCTACAAGAAGACCGGCCCGCTGCCACCGGAGCAGGGCGAGTAGACAGCACGTCCCACCGTCGAGGGCTCGGTCACGTAACCGAGCCCCCGACCGTCGTACCGGCCCGTACCGTGGTGAACGGCTGCTACCGTCGGCCGCCGTGGGGACCTCATCGACGTCGTACCGACCCGCGCCCGACGCGCTGCTGCTGACCGGGACGGTCGCCGCGCTCCTCGGCTTCCTACTCCCCTGGTTCAAGGCCGACGAGCAGCGCCAATGGTGGTACTCGGGCTGGAGCTATCTGACTGTCAGCTCCGGAGCCGGCTGGATCTGGTGGGTCGTCGCCTTTCTGACGGTCGCCATTCTCGCCAGTCTCTGGGCCCGGCGCAGCGTCGAACTCGCGCTGCTCGCGGCCGGCGCGACCACCGCCGGCCTGTTCCTGGCCGCTGCCGTCGTCGCGGTAACCCTCGGCGGCCTGCCGGAGCGCAGCAACATCAACTGGGTGGGTGAACTGCCGTTCGGGATCGGCCTGCCGCTGATGGCGACCGGTTTCGGGGCCGCTGCCGCCGGAGCGCTGGCCGCCACCCGCCGCTGATCTGGCGTTAACCGGTTGTGGCCTGATCCACCGGGTCGGCATAGTCCTGCCGTGTTCCACGCGCTGACATCCGGGTTGCTCGCCGGCTACGGCATCGCGGTCCCGGTCGGCGCGATCGGGGTCCTGATCGTCACCGTCTCCGCGCAGGTGTCGCTGCGGCACGGCGCGGCCGCCGGACTCGGCGTCGCCACCGCCGACGGCCTGTACGCGCTCGCCGCCGTCGTCGCCGGCACGACCGTCGCCCGACTGCTCGACGCGGCGATCGGCATCCTGCGGACGGCCGCCGCCGTGGTGCTCGCCGCGATCGCCGTACGCGGAATCGTCGTGGCGATGCGGGCCCGTCGAGCGGCGACCGAGGCCCCGCGGCGGTCGGCACCGGCGCGGTCGGCACCGGCGCGGTCGATCGCCCGGACGTACGCCGCCTTCGTCGGGCTGACGTTGCTCAACCCGATGACCATCGTCTACTTCGCCGCTCTCGTGGTCGGCCACCAAGGGGACACGATGGGTGTGAGCGACAGTCGAGTGCTCGTCGGCCTGGTGTTCGTCGGTGCGGCGTTTCTCGCCTCGGCGAGCTGGCAACTGGCGCTGGCTGCCGGCGGCGCTGTCCTCGGACGCGCCCTGGCCGGTCCACGTGGCCGGCTGGTCACCGCATTGGTCGGCAACGGCATCATCGGCCTGCTCGCCATCCGCCTCGCCATGGGATGACGACAACCGAAAACATCGATCCGTACGCCCCCGGAGGCAATGTCTTTAATGCCGTGATCCCCGTAGGGAATCATGATCCCGTACGGGGATCACGCGTGGAAGCAATGGCGACTGTCAGGGCTCGTCGATGTCGGTCAGGACGTGGAACGCCGTCGGATTCCTGAGGTGCAGCCGAGTGGCCCGCCGGACCAGGTCACCGCGTACCGAGACGGTGTGCATCTCCTGATGTGCGCGGACGGCCTGGTCGTAGTCGACCGCCGGCAGGTCGGTCCAGAATCGGCGCAACCGGTCCTCGCCGTCGATGACGCCGGCGATGCTGACCTCACCTGAGCCGGTGCCCTCTCGGTGCAGGCGCACGACGTTGCCGACGACGAGGACGCCCTCATCGGGGATGTGCTCCCGGAGTTCCTGCGCGGCGGCGGCGAGTACCGGCAGGTGATCGTGCCGGAACCGGACCGGGGGTAGCTCCCGGGAGCGCAGTGGCCGCGACGGTGCCAACCGCAACGCCAGCTCGAACGGGTGACCGGATTCGCCTCCCAGCCCGGCGAGAGCCTCGCACAGGTTCGCGCTGACTCCGTCGCGTACGGCGGTGGTGAAGGCGTCCAGTCCGGCCGGACCGGCAAGGGCCTCGTTCGCCGCGTGGTGCGCCGCCCGTACCGCGTCGTAGACCTTGAGCGACACCTGCCGCTCGAACGGCTCCGCCGGCTCCATCGCCTGGGGTGGGTCATCGTCGAACAGCGACGCCTGACCCGACGCGAGACGGGGCGGGACGGGAGTGAAGACCGAGAGTACGAAGCTACCCTCGGAGCTCGGACCGAATCGAACCTCGCGGAGGAACTTGAGCACCTCGGCCGGCTTGCGGGCGGGTTGCACCGCACGCGCATGATCTGACTTGACCGAGTACGCCGCAGCGGCGACCACGTTACGCAGGCTCTCGAAGGCCAGGACACCATCATCCAGTCCGATGGTCCCCGGTACGTTGCCGGCCGGGAAGGTCCGAACGGTGTGCACGTCCATGGAAACGTTGGAGATGTCGGCAAGGATGTCGAGCTGTGACCGCCCCTCGACGACGCCAAGCACCTGGAGGATGTCTCGGACCCTGGCCGGGTAGTCGCGCAGCGTCGATTCCAGCGGTTGAAGTACTTCGAACTCCGCTCCGTCAACGACCGTGATCCACTGGGCGCTGGTCTCCGACCTACTCTGCCGGGTCCAACCCTGCGCGCGGAGGTACATCGTCAGCTCCAACGGCGAACGTGCGACCAGCGCGGCGCGGTCGGTGATCTCTGCCTGGATCACTTCGCCTCCCCTTGGAACTCACCGACGAGCAGACGCTCCAACGACTCGACGGTGAGGAGATTCTGCCGGGGCACCCGGACAGTGATGGTTTCCTGGTGGCCCTGGCCCACCGGTCGTGGCTCCTGATCTTCGAGCGAGAGATCGACTCCATCCATGTCGATGTTCATCTTTGCTGTCGTGAACCCACCCGCACTCGCGAGTGCCTGCACGAAGCCCTCTCCGTACAACCCTTGGTGGACTTGCTGTTCACGCCCTCGGACCACCTCCCCGCCGAACCTGATCGACTCTCGCCATTGCCGCACGCAGGTTAGCCGCCTCGTCCGGCATGTCCATCCACGACACATGAGCAACGCGAATCGCATTCCCGACACCGGTCGCCCCGGAGGCAATGCCTGTTCTACCGTGATCCCCGTACGGGATCATGATCCCGTACGGGGATCACGCGTGGAAGCAATACAGGTCGCCGGGCAGGCAGTGCGCTCAGTCCTACCGGAACATGAGCATTGCGGTCCGCTACCGGATGTGACGAACCCGTTCGACTGCTCGTGGCAGGTCGGCGGCGGCGACGACCCGGCGGGTGATCTCCGGGCCGTCGCGCAGGTACACGTCGCAGTGGGACGCGGCGAGGACAACGATCACCGTCTCGCCGGCGTAGTGCGCTGCGAGCAACGACAGCAACGGCACCAGACCGTCGGGTTCAGGGCCGTCGGGGGGCGGCGAAGGCACGTTCTGCGGTACGGCGATCGCGGTCGACGGATCGGCCGGCACCGCCGAGCGGGCGGAGCCGCACACGTACTCCATCGCGTGGGCGAGCGCGTGCCCGAGGCTGGACTGGTGCGGGTAGGCCCGCAGGCCGAGTGACGCTCCGGGCGCCGCGACGTACGCACCCCACGACACTCCCTGCGTCTGGTACGGCGTACCGGCGTGGTGCCGGTGGTCGGCGACGGTGACGATCAGCGCGAGCCCCAACCCGTAGGCGAGGGCGAGTACCCGCGCCAGCGGCGGCGCGTCCGGCGTCGCGGCGTGCAGCAGCACCCGGCCGCCGGGGCGTCCGTTGGCGACGTTCGCCAGGTACGCGGCGAACGGCTCCTGCCCGGGGTGGTCGAGGGTGACGTGGCCGTACCACAGCTCCTGCGTCAGCAGGCTTTCGTAGTCGTCGAGCGGCGCGAGCTGGTCCGGGCCGGTGATCGGCTGGCCGCGTACCGCCAGGTCGTCGAGGTGGGTGGCGAGCCGCAGCGGCGGCGGCACCTGGTGGATGGGTTTGCCGCCGGGCTGGCTGCCGATCCCCGGGGCGGCGGCAGCCTCGTCGAAGACAGCGGAATCGGGGACAGCCCAGTTGAGATGCCGCGCCCAGTGTCGTCCGTCGGTGACGGTGACGACGGCGCCGTACCGGATCTGCAGGGTGTCGCCGCAGCTGAAGCAGCGGCTGAGCCCGGCGGCGTACCGGCCGGCGCGCCCGGCCCCGCCGCAGTGGCGGCAGTCGGGGTCGGCGGTGGACGCGCCGATGGTGCAGACGCAGCGCCGCAACCCCTGCTCGGGTACGCAGTACGAGCAGGGTTCGGACGGGATCGGTGGCCCCTGCCAGCTGGGTGGCGGCGGCTGCCAGGCTCGGGCGAGCTTGTCGACCGTACGGCGGCGGATTTGTCCGGTGGCGCGTTCGGTGAGTTCCTCGACGACGGCGACCACCCGCAGGCTGGTGTGCCACCAGCGGCCGTCGCGCCAGATGGCGTGTGCGCCGGGGGTGGGCTCGCCGGTGCCGAGGGCGACGCAGTCGGCGATCATGCGGCGTTCGAGCTGGTCGAGGTCGGGTGTGGACGGCTCGGCCGGGGTGCTGGGGCGGCCGGGGCGCAGGTAGTGGGCGGGGGCGGCGCGGCTGCGGTCGGCGAGGCCGGTGGCGATGGTGGTGATGTCGGCGGCGACGATCGCCGCGTCCAGGGTGTCGCCGCTGCCGACGCCGCCGGCGAAGTCGTCGCCGACGGCGGTGTCGGGCAGTTCGAGGCGCAGCTGCCAGCGGTGCCGGTCGTCGCCGTACGGGTCGGGTCGGGCTTCGACGACCAGGTCGAGGCAGAGCAGTTCGGCGAGGGCGCAGAGTCGGCCCAGGTGGCGGGCCGGGTCGGGGCGCTGCGGCGAGGCGGCGTGGCCGAGCCAGATCCGCCACGGGTACGCGGCGCAGCCGGCGATCGCTTCGGCTTCCAGGGCGTACCGTCGCGCCTCCGGCAGGTCGGGTCGCCAGTCGCGGGGTAGCAGTAGTCCACCGAGGACGATGTCGCGGTCGGGCATTTCCGGGTCGTAGAGGTGTTCGACACCGGTTTGGCCGGCGAGGTCGGCCAGGACGGCGTCGAGGTCGAGTGACCAGCGGCCGTCGCGGTGCACTGGGTCGAGCGCGCCGGGCACGATGCTCACGGAGGCGACGGCGGCGGTGTCGGCGTTGGCGACGGTGTAGACGAGTTGGGCGCGGCGGCGGCCGAGTCCGGCGCAGCGGTCGCAGGTGGCACAGGTCGTGCCGGTGCCGAGACAGACCTGACAGTCGCGGTACGCCGTACCGCCGGGGTTGGGGTCGGCGGTGGTCGGCTGGTCGGCGTCGACGATCAGCTGGTCGCCGTACCAGGTGCAGGTGCACCGGTGGGAGGTGACGCCGCCGCCGTCGCAGGTGGCACAGTCGACGACGGCGACGTCGGGGTTGTCGGGCTCGGTCACCGGACGGCGGCCTGGTAGACCGGGGCCCGGTTGACCGGGACCTGGTTGATCGCGGCCTGGTTCATCGTGGCTTGGGCGCTCTGCCAGCGGCGCAACGCGTCCTTGATCCGGTCGTTCTGTTCCCAGGTGCGGTCGAGTTCGGCGTAGAGGACGCCGAGGTCGTGAGCGACGCGGTCGAGGAACGCGCCGACTTCGACCGGGTCGAGGCCCCGGGCCGTGACGCCGACCGGGCGGAACCGTTGGTTGCGCACCTGCCAGGGCCGGATCGGCCGGTACGCCGCCGAGCGCATGTTGGTGCCGGGCACCCGGTGGACGCCGGGGTTACTGCCGGCCGGCCATTGGCTGGGCGGGGTGGACGCCATCCGTCGGCGTCCCCAGCGGACCCGGATTCGTTGCCAGAGCGTACGCATGGGTGGTGCTCCTCCCCTGTGTCGCGTTGTCGTGGTCGTGGGTGGTGTGCCTGGTGTACGTGATGTGTCTGGTGGACGGGGGTGGCCCTGCCGGTTGCCGATTCGGCAGGGCCACCCCACGGACCCCAATCTCCGCAGCCTTCATCGGCGGTACGGCGACCAGGGCAACTCTTGGCTCCCTACGTGAGCTGCGGAGCTGGGTCAGACGTGGTCGCCGGAGTCGGGACGGTCGCCGATCGACCCGGTCGCGCTCGGAGCGGCGGTACGGGTGCCGGCGTCCGCGTCACTTGGTCGACCGTTCGGCGCGGTGGCGGGTACGGCGCTCGACCGCTGCGGGCCGGTCCCCGGCTCGTCCCAGTCCGACCCACACGACCGCCACCGGTCGTCATCCATCTGCGTCATGGTGGCTCCCCTCCTCCGAAGATGTGCGCGACTGAGAATCACCCATCCCCCTTACGAGTGTCAAGTGCGTCAAGTTGACGGGGCTGCTACTCGTAACCTCCGTACGTTCGTTGACATGCGGTTGGCCGGGATGTCCGAGATCCAGCAGATGCTGGGCGGCGTCTCCCGTCAGCGGGCATCCGAGATCGTCAACCGCCCGTCGTTCCCCGCGCCGCTCGACGTCCTCGCCACCGGCCGGATCTGGTCCCGCGAAGCCGTCGCCGAGTGGATCCGCATCCACCGGCCAACCCAACGCGAGGACTGAACCGCTTCTGCCTCACGAAGAGACAACTGGACGACGGCCCTCGACGGCACCGAGTGAACGCCCATGTGAATTTCGTACCCTCGTGCGGCCGTATGCAGCGCTGATGCCTGACCGGTACCGTCCAAGGTAGGTGCTTGGGAGGTGTGGTCCGTGAACGGATCGAACGATGCTCTGGCCTCGCTGATCACCGAGGCGGGCTTCTCGTGGGCCGGGCTGGCCCGACGGATCAACGGCCTCGGAGCGGACGAAGGGCTTGCCCTGCGCTACGACTACCCAGCGGTCCACCGCTGGGTGAAGCGCGGCGAGCGTCCGCGACCGCCGGTGCCGACGCTGCTGGCGCGGGCGCTCAGCGAAAGGCTGCGTCGCCGGGTCACCCCGTCAGACTTCGGCATGACCGACGAGGAGACCCTTGCCGCTCGCGGCTTGCAGTACGCCGACCATCCCCGTACCACGGTCGACACCATCATCGACCTGGGCAAGGCTGACGTCGCCCGCCGCAACATCGTCAAAGCGCCGTTCGTGCTCGCCGCGCTCGGCGCACCGAGCCGTGACTGGCTGCTCGCCACCCTCGACGAGACGTCGACCGAACGCGGGCCACGGCAGATCGGGATGCGACAGGTGGCCGGCATCCGGGAGATGTTCGCCCTCTTTCAGGAGCTGGACGTGATGCGCGGCGGCGGCCATGCCCGCACCGCCCTCGTCGAATACATGCAGAGCTACGTCCTGCCGCTGCTCAAACGAGAGCACGAACCGGACGTCCAGCAGGCGCTCTACGAGGCAGCCGCCGAGCAGTCGTACCTCGTCGGGTGGATGGCGTACGACGACGGCGAACACGGGCTCGCCCAGCGCTACCTCATCCAGGCGCTCTGGCTCGCTCAGGCGGCCAACCACGCCGCGCTCGGCGCGCACGTCCTCGCCGGCATGTCCGACCAGGCCAACCTGCTCGGCCACCCCCGCGAAGCACTGATGCTCGCCCGAGCCGGCCGCCGCGGTCTCGCCGACGGCGACTCCCCTGCCTGCCTCGCCGACCTCTACATCCTCGAAGCCCGCGCCCTCGCGGCACTCGGCGAATCAGCACCGGCAGCCGCCGCCGTGGCCAAGGCCGAACAGACCTTCGCCCGCGTCGACCACGACGACGAACCCGTCTGGGCCAAATTCATCGACACCCCGTACCTGTACGGCGAAGCCGCCCACTGCTTCCGTGACCTCGGGCAGCCCGACGAAACCGTACGCTTCGCCACCGAGTCCGCCGAAGGCGCCCGCCACCAGGGCCGCGCCCGCCGCGCCGCGCTCAGCCACGCCGCCCTGGCCACCGCCGACCTCGACCGCTCGGACGTCGAAGCCGCCGCTACCCGCGCCGCCCATGTTGTCGAGCTGGCCGCCTCCGTCAACTCGTCCCGCACCATCGGGACCGTCCGAGACCTGCAACACCGCCTGAAGCCGTACGCCACCCTTCCCGAGGTACGCCACTTCACCACCCGTGCCACCGAACTCCTCGGTCTCGCCGCCTGACGGATCCGGAGACGCAGAGCCGCTATCCAGGCTGCACTACCCTGCACTGGGATTCGAACCACGCTGTGGCCAGTTCGAAATCTGTGACAGCAGCATCCACGACGAACGCGTCGCCGTCTCCCCAGATATAGTCATACATGCGCCTGAGGGGTCGATCCTCTCCGTTGACGAGGTCGAGGATCGCTGTCTCGCCCTGCTGTCTGGCTAGATCCAGCAACCCATCAAGACAGTCCACAACAGCCCCGCCGCCTCCATGGTCTCCGCTGAGCTCGGCTATGCCTGCACGCGCGTTGGGGAAGTCGAGCAAGGCCACCGGGCCGCCATCTGGACCGACTGCCGATGCGCTACCGATCCTCTCGCGCAAAAGCTCGTATCCGGGAAATACGCAGAAATTGCCTGGCGATCCGCTCTCAGTTGCAACAATCAGCGCAGGAAAAGTCGGAAACAGAAGAACCAATCCGTCCTCACCGAGAAGAAAGCCACCCTCACCAGCAGCCACTTCACCCAGATCCCAAAGCCACGGCTTCCCGGAAGGACGACTTGCAGGGGCCAGATCTTGGTCTCTCCAAAGATCTCATTCAGAGCCTGGCCGATCCGTACAGAAGACACCGTCACGTAAGCCTTTCCGGGTAGCAGGCCCGCGCAATATCGCTTGACAACGAGGTCATCCACTCAGCCATCAGCTTCCTCATCCTTGTAGAGCTTCCGTTGAAGGATAACGTTGGGGATACCGGCACAAGCAGAGACAAAAGCCGCCCAGTGAATCGACCACAACCCCAAGAATGCCCCCAATCCAGAAGCTAGCCAAACGGCAATAGCGAACAGATAGAAGAATTGGTACTTGTCAAGCCGTACCAATCTCACCACGACCTCCACTCGACCTTCTTCGCCACCCGACATCAGCACCCGAGAATCCCATGCCTTTACCAATCCCGATCCACCCGCACAACGTCCATTGCCGAGTACCTGGCCGCCGCCGGCGGACATCTGATGGTCACCGTAAAAGCCAACCAGCCGACCACGTTCGCCCAGCTCAAAGCTGTTCCCTGGGCGCAGGTCCCGGTCGGAGCCCGAACCCGCGACACCGGACACGGCCGCACGGAGACCCGCACCGTCAAAGCCGTCACCGTGACGACCCCCGGCGGGCTCGGCTTCCCCCACGCCCAGCAGGCCGTCCGGATCACCCGTACCCGCACGGTCAAGGGCAGGACCACCCGCGAAACGGCGTACCTGACCGTGTCCCTGCCCGCCGGAGCGGCCCAACCCGCCGACCTCGGCACCTGGGCACGAGCCCAGTGGCATATCGAGAACCGCCTGCACTACGTCCGCGATGTCGCGTTACGTGAGGACGCGCATCAAGCCCGGACCGGCAACGGACCCGCCGTCTTCGCCACACTCCGCAACACCGCGGTCGGCTACCACCGCAGCAGCGGCGAACCCAACATCGCCCGCGCCACCCGACGCGCGAACCGACGCTCCACAGACCTCATCGACGCCGTGACCAGGAGTTACCGGACTACGCAATAGCCCTGACCGACTCCGGAAGTCCGCGGCGATCCGGCCACCTCTCGTCATCAGAAATTGCAACCCGTATTTACTCGTTAGAGCTCCTGTGGTACGGCAAGTAGGAACGTTCACTCCGTTTTGCACCCACACATAGACCTTGTTGGGTAACGAACTTTAGCTCATTATCCCCTAATCCGACGTAAGCAACCGCCCGACAATAGTCCCCACCTCGACTCCATAACTTCTCCCGGACCGCGCCACAGAACAGACTTTCAAGCACGCCCCAGCAAGTCTCGATCACCTCCGCAGAATCCGAAGACGAGAAGTGTGCAACCGAGAAGGCACCGAACTCGACAGTCAACTCGTCATCACTCTGCAAGTGCACAATAAACGGGCATGCACTATCAGCTTTCGGAGTCACGCGTACCTGAGAATCCAATCCGACCCCGGCGACTTCAACGCTTGCCGACTCGCCGACAAATTGCCTGACGCGATCACCGAGAACAACCAACGACTCCCGCAACCCACTCATCTAAAACCAGTCCCAATGAATCCGAGGAAAATTCCGATGAAACCAATTCTTTTGCCGATACTTGGGATATCCCGTATGCAACCCAAACTTGAACTTCTTCTCGGACGCCTTCCAAGTCCAGCCCACCCGAACCGGTCCCCGATTGAACCAGCCCTTCCTACCAGCCTTCGCACTACCGTAGAAGACACTCTTCTTACCATAAACCGATCTACCTGCCCACTTCGCACCGCGCCAGGCCTGTTTTCCGGTCCACACCGCTGCCCGTTTGCACCAATTCCGACCGAGTTTGCAGGCGGCTGCCGCTCCGCGTATCACCAGGCTGACCCATTTGCCGTCGAGGTCTTCCTTGTTGAGCGGGTCGGCGCAAGTGTACTCGTAGGCGTTGCAGCTGCCGCCGTACACGGGGTCGGTGGTGAGGAAGCGGCCGGTGGTGGTGTTGTAGAGGCGGACGCCCATCAGGATCAGCCCGGTGGCGGGGTCGGCCGCTCGTTGCTTCGCGCCCAGCCAGCCGTAGCGTTCGCCGCCGATCGCGTCGGGGTTGCGAGGGGTGCCGTACTCACTGGCGTCGGTGGTGGCCGACAGACCGGCGTCGTCGGGGAGGATGGTGGCGACCAGGTCGCCGTGCAGGTTGGCCAACCGCCACGTCACCTGCCCGTTGTCACTGCTCCAGACGCCACCCATCCCCGACACACCGGCAACGATCCGGGTCCAGGTGTCGACGTTCTCCTGCGTCCAGGCCGGATTGTCACCATCGTCGTCGTAGTGATGCACCGTCGTCACCGGCGTGCCGTCAGCGGTGTCGGTGAACGACCGCACCCGTTCGCCGGTGACATCCAAGGCGTAGTCCACCGTGCGGCCCGCCTGCGTGATCGTGTCGACCAGGTCGGTCACGTGGTAGCCGACCGTGGCGTTGCCAGCGGTCGGGGTGGCGGTGTCGGCAGCCGGTACCGTCGTCGTGCGCCCGAGCGCGTCATACACCGTGCCAGCAGTCGTGATCCGGTCCGCCGCGTCATACGAGTGGGTGATGGTGGAGGTGGCGGTGCCGGTCTGGCAGGTGCCGTCACCAGCCGGGGCGTACTCGACCAGACTCGTCCGGTTGCTGCTGGCCGAGAAGGCGTAGGCACGGGTCGTGCACTGGCCGCCGATGGTGTCCTCGACCGTCGTCAACCGACCCGACGGATCATAGGTGTAGGTCTGCTCGGCCAGGGTCGACGCGTGCTGCCGCCACTGACCATGCACCGACTCGGACACCGACCCACTGTAGAGAGTGCAGTCCGACGCACCACAACCCGGCCGGTCGTAGGTGATGCCGACGCTCGTCCCGGTCTCGTCGTAGGAATGGGCGATCGTGATCCCCGACGGCCAGCTCTCCGTGACTAGGTTGCCGTCGACGTCGTACCCACCGGTGAACACCCCGGCCTGGGTGTCGTCGACCGACGTCAACAGACCACGCCGCTCGGTACCGCCGTCGTAGGTGTAGGTCCGGGTCGCCTTACCATCCGAACTCGTCGCCGTCCGCCCCAACAGGTCGTACGTCGTCGTCGACACGTTGCCGTCCGCATCGGTGTACGACGTCTGCCGACCCAACGTGTCAAAGGTACGGACCACCTCGGCGGTGACCGTCCCACCCACCACCGACTGGGTCCGCAGGTGCCGGCCGGTCGCCGCGTCGTACACGTTGCGGGTGACCGGCACCGCCGCACCCAGCCCGGACGCGGCGGTGATCGCCACCTCGTACACCCGGCCCGCCGGGTCGTAGCTGGTGGTCGTCGTCCGCAACGTGCCGGCGCTGGTCTTCTCCACCACCGTACGCGGCTGGTTGAACATGTCGTACGTGGTGACCGTGACCGGCAACTCCAGCCCGGAGCCGGCCTGCCCGCCCGGCTGCACACGGCACGGCAGGTTCGCCCACTCCGGCCGCAGATCACACTCCGAATGGCCGCGCGCTCCTGCGTCAGGACTGGGAAACCTACGATTCGTTCACCGAGAAGTTCCAGAGCGAGGGCAAGGGCACTCCAGTCGCCATCATCGGATACAGCTTCTTCGTCGCTGTCCAGCGACGCTTCGGGGATAGCAGAGACCCGCGCGAGGTCATCCGGTTTGTCGCGGATGCCCGCGCCCGACTCCTCGAAGGCCGAGAGCTACCCGCCAAAGAGGGGGAAGCGCTCATCTACGCGATGCTGGACATGGACCTGCCTGACGTCGAGGAGATCGTCGACAACCTCGACATCGGGGTCATGGCCGAAATCCAAGGACAGCTCCTGTTCAGGCTCGTCGAGGACGCGGAGCTGACCGACGAGCAGCTGGACGAGCTCCTCCTGGAAGCCGAGGGCCTGCTCCGCGAGGCTCACCCCGTCGAGTAGCAGCGAGGCACGTCATGCAGCGTCGGTCGGCAGCGATCGTCTGGGTGGTCGTGGTGGTGCTCGTCATGGCCGGCGGGCTCACCGGGTGGCGGTGGTGGCACCAGCGGTCGCCGTACGGCCCGGAGGTGTTGGTCGCGACCGCGACCCTGCGTCTGGTCGACCAAGCGACGGCGGACGCCGCTTTCGACGGCCAGCAGCTGGAACTCTCCGGCGACGGCGCCCAGGTCTTCCTCGGCCAGGTCGCCTGGACACCCCCGCCGCAGGCGAAACCCGGGACCATGCTCATGATCGTGGTGCTCGACAAACGCAGCCAACTCATGCCAGGCCTGATCAGCGCCACATCCGACCGGCCGGACCGGGTCGGGGCGGGCTTTGACGGCGTCCTGAACGCCGTCGAGCAACAGCACCCCTGGCTGTACGGCATCGGAGCACGTGAGATCAACGGCGGGCTCCACAGCGCCGGCAGCGTCGTCACCGTGTCGTCGTTGGACGCAACACCGGTGACGTTCTCCTTCGTCCTGCATCCGGCACGTCCGGAGACACCGCCGGAGTTCGCGGTAGCGTCCGCTCCCGCCGCCGTCGACGATCTGATGGTCGCCCTGATCAGCGTCGGCCCGGACCGACAGGTCTACTGGGCGCAACGGCTGTTGCACTGACTCCGGCTGAACCGGCATTGGATCGGCTTGGTCGAGGCGTCCTTCCCGTTCAAGCTCGGTCAGTTGAGCAGCATGGTCAGATCCCGCCAGAGTTTGTCGAACGATGGTGAGTGCTCGCGGGCCATCGCCAGGTCGAAGGCGGCAGCCAGCGCCGCTTGGTCGCTCGCCGGCTTGTAGGCGCGACCGTCGACCCGGTTGGCACTTAGCCAACCTTTGCAGTCCCGAGGCCCCTCCGGGTCGGCAGGCCGGTGCAGCGGATCCGCCAGCCCACGCCGACCGGCCAGCGACGGTGCCGCCGCCAGGAACCACGGCGGACGGGCCGACCTGCTCAACCAGGGTGGCGACCGCCGTTTCCACTCCCCCGTCGCGCAGCAGCGTGCACCGCGCAACCCGGTGCGGACGCGGCGAGTCGACGTACAGCTGGGGGTTGATGTGCTCCGCCAGCCGGCGCAGCAGCACCGGCATCGCTGCGACCTCACCCTGACCCTCGACCACCGTGGCGATGCGGACCAGGGTCATGCACCTCGCTCCTTCGTCAATGCTCCGGCGCTGGATCGCCCACCTGGGCGGGCAGCATCTGCCCACTGCGGTGCAGTTCGCTGAGGGTCATCAGCTCTTTGTCCACGATGGCGCGGCCAGCGGCGTCGATCTCTCCGACGTACGTTACGCCGTCCACGTTGGCGACCGCACGAACGTGTTCCAGTCTCACGTATTCGTTGTCCAGCAACTCCGAACTCTGGCTGGTGACGATCACCTGAGTGCGCTGCGCGGCGTCGTCCAGCGCCTCATACATCGCGCCCACGCCGGCCGGATGCAGCGCCGTCTCCGGCTCCTCGATGCCGACCAACGGGATCCGCCCGATGAACGCCGCCGGCTGGAACAACGCCGTCAGCACCCCGGCCGCGAGCAGCGTCCCCTCCGACAACGACTCCCGCAGGAAGACCTCCTCGCCGCCACCCGCCCCGGACCGGAACCGGGCCTGCACCGTCGAGTAGTTGCCCTCGACCCGCTCATCCACTCCGAGCGCGTTCGGCACCAGCGCCCCGAGATAGCTGTCCAGCCGTTCCTTGCCGATCGGGTCCTCGCGGCCCAGTGCACCCAGCACCGAGCCGAGGAAATGGCCAGTCGTGCCGAGCTGCCCACCGGGCAGCAACTGCTTGTCCAGCGCCCGCAGTGCGGTCGAATCCAGCTCGTAGAAGGCCATCGCCCGCAGCCGGGTCTCCAGCACCCCTTGCGGATCGTCCTCGCGGATCACCGACGCCGGCAGCCGCAGCCGCATGCTGCGATCGGTGCCCGGGTCCAGCGGCAGCCGCAGCTCACCGGCCGGCAGCCCGATCGTGGCGGCCTCACCGCGCACCAGCAGCGGCAGCTCACCCTGCGGGTCCCGCGCGACCTCGAAGCCGTACGTCGCCGGGATCGGCTCCTTTCCCACCTGTCGGGGCGGCAACGCCAGGTCGAGCCGGATCTCGAACGACTCCACGGTGCCGTCCGGCCCCCGGTGCAGCAGCGCGCCGAGTCCGCCCCGGTCGGTCACCGCCTGCGCCACCGAACCGCGCAACGCGTCCGCCACAAACCGGAGTACGTCGAGGAAGTTCGACTTCCCGGATGCGTTGAACCCCAGCAGTACGGTCAGCGGCCCGAGTGTCACCTCGCAGCCGGCGATCGACCGGAAGCCACGCACGCGCACCCGCCGGACGAACGGCACCGTCAGATCAGGTGCGCTCATCGGGGACTCCCTTCACAACCAACGTCGGTCCCGCAGCGTCCGGATGGGCTACATGTTCACACCTACAGTTTCGACCCTACCGGTGGTGCGGTGCCGACCCCGGCAGCCGTGGCCGGCATCTACGCGGTGTGACGCTGGCACCGATGCCTCCGGACCGGCATCGGATCGGCCCGGTCAAGGCGTTCTTCCCGTATGGAGTTCAGGCTGCTCGGGAACTTCGAAGCCGTACGGGACGGTAAGCCGGTGCTGGTGGGGCGTCGCCGGCAGGAACGGCTCCTGCTCGCCATCCTGCTGTTGGGTGCCGGCCGTACGGTGACCGTCGACCGGCTCGCTGACCTGCTGTGGGACGGGACGCCGCCGGCGACCGCGCGAGGCACCCTGCACACGTACGTCGGCCGGCTGCGCGCGGCTCTTTCGCCGTACGGCGTGGACATCGCGACGAAGGCCGGCGGCTATGCGGTGCCGGCCGCGCGGGTCGACGCGGCCCGCTTCACCGACCTGGCCGGCGAGGCCGCCGACACGTCCGATCCGGCGCAGCGGGTACGTCTCTGCAGCGCCGCTCTCGCCTTGTGGCGCGGGCCGGTCCTCGCCGACCTGGTCGACGAGCCGTTGCGGGAGCGGCTCGGCGGGCCGCTGCGGGACCTGCGGCTCACCACCGCCGAGGCGTGCGCCGTGGCCCTGCTCGACATGGGCCACCACGACCGGGTCGTCCGCGAGCTTGCCGACCTGGCCGAGGAGCATCCGGGCCGGGAAGGGCTGGTCGCGGCGGTGATGACCGCCCTGTACCGGTCGGCCCGTCAGGCAGACGCGCTGCGGCTGTACGACCGTGCCCGCAAGGCACTCGCCGACGAGCTCGGCGTCGAACCCGGCCCGGAACTGGAAACCGTGTACCAGCGGATCCTCGCCGGAGACCCGCGTCTGGAGCGGCCGGCCGCGCCGGTGTACGCGGTCCGGGTGCGCGATCACTGGCTGCCGTGGAGTGTGGGCGGCCATCCGGCGTTGGAGTTGTGCAACACGTACGCGGGTTGGGGTGGTGAGCGACTGCCCGGCGCGGACTGGCTGCGCGGCTATTCCTCCCTCGCCGTCTGGGCCGGCCACCAGGGTCTGCTCGACGACGACGCCGTCAGCCGGCTGCTCGCCGCCGCCGGCCGTGACCCGCTCGGCGCGGCGGCGGTGCTCGACGAGGCCCGCCACCTGCGGGACCGGCTCTACGCCTGCCTCACCGACCCGGCGAACTCCCGGGCCTTCGCGGCCGTCGCCCGGCATGTCGAGGCGGCCGCCCGGGACGCGGTGTTCCGCTGCGGGCCCGACGGGCTGGGCCGTTGGCATCCGTCGGGTGGGGCGGGGCTTCGGGCGCCGCTACACGCTGCCGCCCGCAGCGCCGGCGAGCTGCTCGCCGATCCGCGCCGGCTGACCGTGGCCGCCTGTCCCGGCCCGCACTGCGGCTGGCTGTTCCTCGACCGCAGTGGACAGCGCCGATTCTGTAGCATCGCCACCTGCGGCCACGCGGATGCCGGGTGAGCTACCGGCAGCGCGGCCGACGGAAGCGCGGCCGACGGAAGCGCGGCCGACGCAAGCCAGCAGCCGGCAGCCGGCAGCAGCCATGATCGTGGTGAGGCGATGGTCAGGGCAGCCGCTGACACTCGGTCCATGCGTAAATTCACTTCCTTCGCGGTAGCCACCGCCACTGCCGTGCTCCTCGCCGCCGTACCCGCCTCGGCGGCCGTCGACGAAGGGGGGCGTCCCGCCGCTGTCGACGGAGTCAGCCGGCCCGCCCCCGACAATGACTGGGTGCCGGTGCCGTCGGCACCGTTCGAACAGCCGGCCGGCATCACCTGCGACTTTCCGGTCCGAGGCGAGCCCGTGCTGGACCGAGTGGTGAAGCTGGTCCTGGCCCGCTATCCGGACGGCTCGGTGAAGCGTGAGATGTACACCGGGGCGCTCCTCTACCGGGTCACCAACATGACGACCGGGGCGTCGGTCGAGGTGGACATCAGCGGCAGCTCGGTGTTGGACATCCGGCCGGGCGGGTCGTACGGCAGTAACGTCACCTGGCGTGTCTGGGGGCCGATCCTGCTGGGCATGCATCAGGGGAAGAGCAACTATCCGGCCGGCATGTACGTCCCGAACGGGATCTACACGGTCAAGGTCAGCGAGTCGGGGTACCGCAAGCTGACGTTCACCGTCGGCGGGGCACGCAACCTCTGCGACGAGCTGTAGAGCGGTGAGCGGGTTCCACGTGAGGCGTTCGACACGGTGAGAGCAATCACGCAGGCAACGTTTTCACCGCTCCGCGAACAACTCCTGGTCAGGCCCAATCCTTAACATAGTTCATTCATGTTCCAACGATTTCGAGGTATTGGCCGATGCCGACGTCCGTGCTCCAATGGCAATCGACGGGGCCGCGCGCTCTGTCCGGCTGCAGTGTCCGGCGACCCCGGCACCTGAGGAGCCGGACCAGCCGTCCAGTTCACCGGCAGCCCATGCCGGCATCCGCGATCGACGCCCCTCGGCAACCCCGCCGACACCTACGTTTCACCAGGTGAACGGCGGGGTCCGGACGGGCGTCGCAGTGCCCAGGAGGCCAGTCTCTCCTATGTCCACACCGTACCGATCCCGCCGTCTCGCGATCGCGACGGCCGCAGCGTCCGCCATTGTGGTGGCGCTCGGCGCCACTCCGGCACTCGCCCAGCCATCGGCGACGCTCGCTCCCCTGCTGCCTGCGGAAAATGGCGTACCGAATGGCGGTTACCTGGTCATTCTCAAAGACCAACCGATCGTCGGCGGCGCGGCCAACGATCCCGTCGCGGTCGCCGAGCGTACTGGCGGACGCGACGTCCACCGCTACGAAATAGTGTTGCGGGGATTCTCGGCGAAGCTCGATTCGCGCGCCCTCGACGCGGTGCGCGCCAATCCGAACGTGGAATACGTCCGCGCCGACGCCCTGGTCCAAGCCGTCGAGGCCGTTCCGACCAGCGGCGGTGCCACCACCCAGCCCAATCCTCCGTCGTGGGGCCTGGACCGGGTGGATCAGCGAAACCTCCCACTGGACCAGTCGTTCAGCTACGACACCGACGGCACCGGGACCACCGTCTACGTGTTGGACAGCGGAATCCGTACGTCGCACGACGACTTCGGCACCCGCGCGCAGTGGGCCTACAACGCGGTGAACGACAGCAACAGTCCGGGCGACTGCCACGGACACGGTACGCACGTCTCCGGCACCATCGGCGGTGAGACGTACGGCGTCGCCAAGGACGTCCAGCTCCGCGACGTACGGGTGTTGAACTGCAGCAATGGTGGCACCAACGCGGACCTGATCGAAGGCATGGACTGGGTGGCGGCCAACGCCGGCCCGCGCTCGGTGGCGAACCTCAGCCTGCAGAACTACGGCAGCGAGGTGAACGTCGCCGCCGAGAACATGATCGACGCCGGGGTGTTGGCGGTGTTCGCCGCCGGTAACAACAGCGGCGACGCCTGCAACAACAACCCCCGGTCGCCGAACGGCGTCGTGGTGGGCGCGACGACCATCACCGACGCCCGCTGGTCCAGCTCCAACTTCGGTACCTGCATCGACATCTTCGCTCCCGGCAACGACATCACCTCGGCCGGCAACAGCAGCGACACCGCCGTCGCCTCCGGCTGGTCGGGCACCTCGATGGCCGCGCCGCACGTGGCGGGTTGGGTGGCCCGCTACTGGGAGGCCAACCCGACCGCGACGATCGCCCAGGCCAAGGCGGCGCTGCTGAGCACCGCGACCACCAATGTGCTGACCGGCATCGGCACCGGGTCACCCAACCGTCTGCTGTACGCCGATCCGGGCGGCACGGTCACCGACACCGTCGCGCCGTCGACTCCCGGCACCCCGGTCGCCTCCAACGTCACCGCCACCTCGGCCACGCTGACCTGGACGGCGTCCACCGACAACGTCGGCGTGACCGGCTACGACATCCAGCGGTCCACCGGCGGGGGCACCTTCACGGTGATCGGCACCTCGACGACGAACTCGTACGCCGCGACCGGGCTGACCGCCGGGACCAGCTACCAGTTCCGGGTACGGGCGAAGGACGCCGCGACGAACGTGTCGCCGTACTCGTCGGCGGTCACCGTCGTGACGCCGACGTCGTCCGGCGGCTGCGACGTCGCGTACTCGATCTACAGCGGTGGCTCCACCTTTAGCACCAACATCGTCATCACCAACACCGGCACCAGCACGATCAACGGCTGGACCCTGGCCTTCACCTTGCCCAGCGGGCAGACGTTCGGCAGCGGCTGGTCGGCCACCTACGGCACGAGCGGCCAGAACGTCACCGCGACCGCGCTGTCGTGGAACTCGACGCTGGTGCCGACCGGTACGGCGACCATCGGGTTCAGCGGCACCGGTTCTGGCACCGCCGAACCGACCGCGTTCACCCTGAACGGGGCATCCTGCACCGTCTCGTGACCATGAGGTCGTGAGACCACACCTGAGAAGTGCGACTCCCGTACGTCACCCTGACGGGTCGGCGTACGGGAGCCTCGCCCTGCCGGTTCGATGCCGGTTCGATGCCGGCTCGATGCCGGCTCGATGCCGGCTCGCCGTCGACGGTGCTACCCGCGTCGGCAGCCGACCTCCTACCAAGGTCGTAAGTCGAATGTGGTCCTGCGCCAGATGGCCCGGCCGCGCCGCCGCAGCAGGCTGATGCCATCGACTTCAACGACGCAGCACCGCCGACCGGCTTCCGGTCGTACCCGCACCCGCCCGCCCGCCGGCTGCGGCGCCTCGGGGTCGCCCTGGACCACGCTGACGTGACCGCCTGGCTCGACGAGACGCTGCCGGCCGCGTCGCGTGACAATGGCATCGCCGGAGCGACGGTCGCCGTCGTCGACGACGGCATGGTCGTCACCACCCGGGGGTACGGCGACGCCGACACCGGTGCCGGTGGCTCTGCCGCCGTACCGGTCGACCCGGAGCGGCACCTGTTCCGATTTCGTCCTGCCGCGCCGCTTCGACGAGCCGATCACCTCGCGGCATCTGCTGACCCACACCGCCGGCTTCGAGGAGCGCATCGGCGGCCTGATCGGCGCGGAGGGCAGCACCGCCGACCTGCGCAAGGCCCTGGTCACCGACCCGCCGGAGCAGATTTACCGGTCGGGCACCATGCCGGCCTAATCCAACTACGGCAACTCGCTCGCCGGATACGGCCCCGGGGTTCGGGACCGGCTGCAGACGCCGGCTGCAGACGGTGGTGTGGGCGTACCAGAACGGTCTGGTTCCGCGCTGGCACCGGCATCCAGGCAAGGCGCTGCCGCCCGGATCAGTCGAGAACGGCGTCGGCTTCGATCTCGACGCGCACGTCCGGTGCGTACAACACGTCGACGCCGATCAGCGACGACGGCGGGAACGGTTGTGGGAGTCCGACCTCGTCGGCCACCCTGGCCACGCCGGCCATGAAGTCGTCCATTTGGTCCGGGGTCCAGTCGGTGACATAGAACCGCAGTCGGACGACGTCGGCGAAGCTCGCACTGGCACCGGCCAGACCACGAGCGGTGTTGCGCAGCGCCTGCGCTACCTGGTCGGCGAGCTCGTCGGCGGCTCCGACCGGCTTTCCGTCGGCGTCGCGCCCGACCTGGCCGGCGACCTGTACGTGGCGGGTGCCGGTGGCGACCGACACATGGTGGTACGGGACGGGCTGAGCCATGCCCTCCGGGGACAGCAGCTGCACACTCACGGGTGGTTCCCTTCGTCGACCAATCGGTATCTGATATATACCTGGTATCCAAAGGGAACCTCAACGATACTAGGGGTCATGCCGGGAACCACCCCCACGCACACTGACTCCCCACTCAGCGCCGAGCAGCGGGAACTGCTCGACCAGGTGCTCGACAAATGGTCACTGCGGGTCCTCGAGACGCTGTGCGAGCGTCCGCTGCGCTTCAACGATCTCCGGCGGGAGATCCCGGTGATCACCCAGAAGTCGCTGACCGCGACCCTGCGGCGGCTCGAACGCAACGGGATGGTCGAACGGGTCGTCACCGGCACCCGCCCCCTCGCAGTCGAATACCGGGTCGCCCCGCTAGGCAAGACCCTGCGGGATCTCGTCGATGCCCTGTTCGGCTGGACCGCCGCCAACTACGCCGAGGTCGAACGCGCCCGGCGACGCTTCGACGACGAGACGACGCGGTAGAACTGGCTGCCAGCGCCGCCCACCGGAGGGCACCACCGCGTCGGCCGTGCCCGGGATGCCGGCCTCGACCAGCCGCCGCATCCGGTCCGTCGTCTGGCGGTAGCGCCGCGCCGCCTCGGTGTCCGCCGCTGTCTGTCCGGTCGACACCAGCGACAACGCCAAGACCTCGGGTTGGCGGCCCTCGGCATGCGCGGCGACCAGCGGGTCGTGGCCGTCGAGCAAGACGAAGCTGTCCAGTCCGCTGATCCACCACAGCAGGCGACACCGCCTGGCCCGGAGCGAGCCGGCTGATCACCCAGCGTCCGCCGTGCAGCGGACCGCATCCGCTGTCGCCCGGGGCGGTAGCGAAGTGGTGTGCCCACCGGGCGTGGCAGGCGCCACCGTCGGTACGCGGCCCGACCGAAGCGCCACCGTCGGTACGCGGCCCGACCGAGCGGGCCCACGCGGCCCGGACCGGCGGCACCGGCGCGACGAACCGGCCGGTCCGCGCAGGCCTCGGACAGCTGACCAGCCCTCGGGTGCCGTGGCAGTTCGCCAAGACCACCCACGCGCCGATTCAGAAGTGGTATCTGCGCCAGGTCCGCCGCGACGGCCGGGCGTTGGCGAACGTGGTGGTGTCCGAACTGACCGCCCTCGGCGGGTGAACTCGGCGGCGTCCTTTCCCGCCCCCGCGTCGCCACCTGAGCCGGCCGGCCCCGGTTTACCGGGGCCGGCCGGCTCAGGTCAGCTCGCGACGCAGGTCAGGCTCGGGGAACTGTTGCCGCCGTTCCACGAACCGAGGAAACCGAACGTCGTGCTGGCACCGGCGGCGAGACTGCCGTTGTAGCCGACGTTGCGGGCGGTGACGTTTGATCCGCTGCTGGTGACGGTGGCGTTCCATGCCTGGTTGACGGTCTGTCCGTTGGCGAACGTCCAGGTCACCGTCCAGCTGGTGATCGCGGCGCTGCCGGCGGTGACCCGTACGTCACCTTGGAAGCCGCCCGGCCACTGGCCGAGAACCCGGTAGTCGGCGGTGCAGGTCCGGTCGCCCGGCGGGGCCGTCGTCGGCGGAGCCGTCGTCGGCGGAGCGGTGGTCGGTGGAGCCGTCGTCGGTGGAGCCGTCGTCGGTGGAGCCGTCGTCGGCGGAGCGGTGGTCGGTGGCGTACCGCTGAAGACGCTGGCCTCCACGGCGGTGGCCGCGATGCCGTTCGGGCCGTGGAAGATCCGCTCCCCCCAGGTGGTCATCTGGTCGGGATCGAAGTCGAGCACCATGTCGAGGATCGGATCGGTGTTGCCGCTCCACGACCAGCCCAAGTAGCCCATGCCCCGGGCCTGCGCCTCGGCCAGGATCGTGTCGTGGTCCACCTCGCCGGAGTTGAACCGCCAGCCGAACTCGCCGATCACCAACGGCCATCCGTTGGCCTCGAAGTCGTCGAGGTAGCTGACGATCGACGAGGCGCTGCTGTAGACGGAGTACATATGGATCGACAGCACGGTGTTGCCGTGGCTGTCGGCGTCGAGCACCGTCTGGGCGTCCGCCCGCATGACGTTCTGCCAGTCCTGGCCCCAGTTGGGCGCGTCGATCATCAGCAGGTGATCGAAGCCGTTGTCGCGCATCCGCTGGATCGCGTTCACGGTGGCCGCGGTCCACTGGCCGGCGTTCACGTTGCCGATCGGCTCGTTGCCGATGTTGATCACGACGTAGTTCTCCTCGCCGACCAGAGCGCTCTTCTGGCTGATCCAGTAGTCGACGGCCTGGTCGAGGGAGGCGGCGGCGCCTTCCTCGCCGTACCCGGTGGTGTCGTGCACTTCGAGTACGCAGATCATCCGGTTCTGCTTGCACAGGCTGATCACGTCGGCGACGTCGGTGGACGGACCCCACCGTTGCCCGCTGCCGAGCACCACTCGAACGGTGTTGGCACCGAGCGCCTTGATGTCGGCGAAGGAGTCGGTCTCACCGGTGTACCAGACGTGCGGATGGTTGACGCCGCGCATGATGAACGGCTGGCCGTTGGCCTCGACGATGTCGGTGCCGCTGATGTGCAGGCCGACCGCCGCGTCGGCGGGTCGGACGATGAGCAGGAACGACGCGGCAAAGGTGAGCAGGGCGGCGCCGAGGACGAGAAGTCTCTTCTTCATGACCTACCTTGGTGGTGGGGCCCGGACGGTGTCCGGGCGGTATCGCGCCTGCCCTGGCGTACGGCCGGGTCGGCCCCTACGCGGCGCGATTGTGACGTTGTAAGACGCGAGTACGAGGACCGGCTCGGCGCTCGATCGAATGTCAACAAGCTACGTCGGCACCAGCCGCCACGCAATAGGGCAGCGTCGATGCGTTTCGACGACGCCGGTGATTCATCGCGGGGACCGGCCGCCGTCCCACGGCCGTGCGGTCGAGGAACGGACCACCAGCGACGGCCGCAGCCGGACCTCCCGGTGCGCGTGGTCCGGACCGCCCTCGGCCAGCAACAGTTCGGCGGCCACCCGGCCCAACTGGTACTTGGGCTGACGCGCCGTGGTGAGCGCCGGCGCCAACCAGCGGGCGAAGGACAGGTCGTCGTAACCGACCACGGAGATCTCCGTCGGGACCCGCACGTCGGCCGCCGCCAGACCGTCCAGCAGACCCAGCGCGGCCAGATCGTTGTGACAGACGCCGGCCGCAGCGACAATACGTCCACATAGGCGCGCATCGACGTACGTTACATAGTAGATGGTCGATGGATCGTCGGTCTCGCCGTCGCCGGACGGGTGATCTGGCCGGGGAGGCGCGGCCGGGGAGGCGCCGAGGTGGCACGATGGCCGCATGTTGACGATCGGCCTGATCGGCGGGATGAGCTGGGAAAGCAGCGCCCACTACTACCGGCTCGCCAACGAGTTGGTCCGCGACCGGCTCGGCGGCCACCACTCGGCGCGGTGTCTGCTCTACTCGGTCGACTTCGCCGACATCGAACGGCTTCAGTCGGCTGGCGAGTGGGACGAGGCCGGGCGGGTGCTCGCCGACGCCGCCCGTCGGGTCGAGGCCGCCGGCGCCGACCTGCTGTTGCTCTGCACCAACACCATGCACAAGGTGGCCGACCGGGTCGCCGACGCGGTACGCATCCCGCTGCTACACATCGTCGACGTCACCGCCGCCACCGTACGCCGCCACGGCCTGCACACGGTCGGGCTGCTCGGTACCGCGTTCACCATGGAGCAGGACTTCCTGCGCGACCGGCTGGCCGGTCACGGGCTGACCGTGCTGGTGCCGGGCGCGGAGGACCGCAAGATGATCCACTCGGTGATCTACGACGAGCTCTGCCTCGGGGTGGTCAGCGAGGCCTCCCGTACGGCCTATCTGCGGGTGATCGACCGGCTCATCGCCGCCGGGGCGCAGGGCGTGATCCTGGGCTGTACCGAGATAGAACTGCTGATCACCCAGGACGACACCCCGGTGCTGCTCTTTCCCACCACGCGGCTACACGTGACCGCCGCCGTCGACCAGGCGATCACCGCCGACCAGCTGGTCACCACCGACCAGCCGGTCACCGCCGACCAGTTGGTCACCATCGACCAGCCGATCACCACCGACCAGCCGGTCACCGCCTAGTACTGCAACGGCGGGTCGTGACTTATGGCGGTTCGAGTCGTTTGCGGTAGTGGGAGGCTTTCGCTTGAGCTTGCCTACGGCGGCGCCAGGTTGACCAGTGCAGCACGTGATCAGCTGCGGTACGCCCGATGAGGACGAGGTGGGCGAACAGGCGGCGGACCTCGTTGCTGCTCAGCGGGATCAGGCTGCGCTCGCTTGGGGTGGTGCCCCCTTTGCGGCCTCGGCGGCGCGGGTGACGACGAGGAACGCGGCGGCGGCCATCGCGAGGGTGATGTGGGCGTACCAGGCGTCGTAGCGGCGGACCTGGTACTGGTCCAGGCCGACCTCGTTCTTCGCGGTCTGGAACGACTCCTCCACCGACCAGCGACTGCCGGCGACCCGCACCAACTCACGCAGTCGGGTGCCGCGTCGGCCGAAGCAGACGTAGTAGGCGATCTCGCCAGGGTCGCTGATCGAGCGTCGGGCGAGGACCCAGCCGCGGCGGCCGTGGGCGAAGGTGCGCCGGATCGGTACCCGGGCCCAGTCGTAGCGGCGTGGCCCGCGCGCGCCATCACCGCACGACAGGCGCTGCCACGCGCCCGCACGCACCCTCGCGACCAGCTCATCGACACGCAGGGTGGTGCGCAGTCCGGAGGGCACCTCGTCGTCACAGCGGGTGGCCATCACATAGGCGATGTCCTGATCCTCCAGCCAGCCCCGCAGGCCCGGGTTCTGCCCGTAGGCCTCGTCCGCCGTGAACCACGAGAACGGCACCCGCGCCTCGATCGCCCGCTCCACCATGGCCTGTGCCTGCTGCGGCTTCGTGGCGAACCCCACCTCTTCCGGGATCGCCGCCGCCCGGCACCGGTCCCGGTCATCGGTCCACGACTTCGGCAGGTACAACTCCCGGTCGATCAACGCCCGACCCCGCGCCGTGGCGTAGCACAGGAACGTGCCGATCTGACAGTTCTCGGTCTTGCCCGCCGTGCCCGAGTACTGCCTCTGGACTCCCGCCGAGGCGCGGCCCTTCTTGATGAACCCGGTCTCATCGGCGACAAGCACCCCGGCCGGATCGCCGATCCGCTCCACGACGTAGTCGCGCACGTCATCGCGGACCGCGTCCCGGTCCCACGCCGCGCTGCACAACATGCCCTGCAACCCGTCCGGCGACACATGCCCAGCCTGCTCCGCGAGAGTCCACCCGTTCCGCCGCTCCAACGGCGCCAACAACCCCCGCACATACGCCCACGCCCGCCGCCGGGGCTCCACCCGCTCAAACCGATGTGCGAACCGGAAGAACAACTCCTCCAACCCGGCATCCCACGACCCGACCACCTGCGCATCCACCACAGTCAACCAACGAACGATCAGCAGCCGAAGCAACGACCCGCCGTTGCAGTACTAGCCGGCCGCCAGGGCAGAGACCATCATCGACAGCTGATCCCTCGGAGAAAGCAGATCTCCTCCGAGGGATCAGGGCCCGCCGACCGGCGGGAGTCGCCGGTGCCGTCAGACCGTACGGGCCAGGCGGTCGGCGAGCAGCTTGGCGAACCGGGCCGGGTCGTCCAGCTCGCCACCTTCGGCGAGCAGCGCGGTGCCGTACAGTAGCTCGGCGGTCTCGGCCAGCACCGGGTCGTCGGCCCGGGCACCGTACGCCTCCCGCAGCCCGGACACCAGCGGGTGCGTCGGGTTCAGCTCCAGGATCCGCTTGATCTTCGGCCCGTCCTGGCCCATCGCCCGGTACATCCGCTCCAGCGCCGGCGTCATGTCACCCGCGTCGCCCACCAGGCAGGCCGGCGAGGTGGTCAGCCGGGTGGAGAGCCGGACCTCCTTGACCTGTTCGTCGAGGGTCTTGCCGAGCCAGGTCAGCAGCGGGGCGTACTGCTCCTTCTGCTGGTCCCGCTCGGGGTCGGACGCGGCGTCGTCGTCGGCGGCGTCGAGGTCGACCTGGCCCTTGGCGATCGACCGCAGCTTCTTGCCGTCGTAGTCGGCGACCGATTCGACCCACATCTCGTCGACCGGGTCAGTGAGCAGCAGCACCTCGTAGCCCTTGGCCTTGAACGCCTCCATGTGCGGCGAGTTCTCGATCATCGTGCGGGACTCGCCGGTCATGTAGTAGATGTCCTCCTGGCCATCCTTCATCCGCTCGATGTACCCGGCCAGGGTGGTCAACTGTTCCGCGTCGTGGGTCGAGGCGAACGACGAGATGTCCAGAATCGCCCGCTGGTTGTCGAAGTCGTTGAGCAGACCCTCCTTGACCGCCCGGCCGAGCTGGGTCCAGAAGGTGCGGTAGCGGTCCGCGTCGTTGTCCATCAGCTCCTTGAGCGACGAGAGCACCTTCTTGACCAGCCGGCGGCGGATCAACTGGATCTGCCGGTCCTGCTGCAGGATCTCCCGGCTGATGTTCAGCGACAGGTCCTGCGCGTCGACGACACCCTTGACGAACCGCAGATACTCGGGGATCAGCGCTTCGCAGTCGTCCATGATGAACACGCGCTTGACGTACAGCTGCACGCCGCGCTTCGAGTCCCGCATGAACAGGTCGTACGGCGCCTGCGCCGGCACGAACAGCAACGCTTCGTACTCGAAGGTGCCTTCGGCCTTCATGTGGATGATGTCGAGCGGGTCGTTCCAGTCGTGGCTGACGTGCTTGTAGAACTCCTTGTATTCGTCGTCGGAGACCTCCGAGCGCGGCCGCGCCCACAGCGCCTTCATCGAGTTGAGGGTGGCGACCTCGCTGACCGTTTCACCTTCTTCGCCCTCGGCCGTACCGGGGCGTTCGGTGGTCATCCGGATCGGCCAGGCGATGAAGTCCGAGTACCGCTTGACGATTTCCTTGATTTTCCACTCGTCGGTGTAGTCGAAGAGCTGGTCCTCGGCGTCCGCCGGCTTGAGGTGCAGCGTCACCGTGGTGCCCTGTGGCGCTTCGTCGACCGGTTCGATGGTGTAGGTGCCCTCGCCGGCCGACTCCCACCGGGTCGCCTCGGTCTCGCCGGCCCGGCGGGTCAGCAGGGTGACCCGGTCGGCGACCATGAAGGTGGCGTAGAAACCGACACCGAACTGCCCGATCAGTTCCTGTGACGCGGTGTCCTTGGCCTCCTTGAGCTTGCGCAGCAGCTCGGCGGTGCCCGACTTGGCGATGGTCCCGATCAACGTGACCACCTCGTCGCGGGACATCCCGATCCCGTTGTCCCGTACCGTCAGGGTGCGCTGCTCGCGATCGACCTCGATCTCGATGTGCAGGTCGGAGGCGTCGACCTCAAGATCCTTGTCGATCAATGCCTGCAACCGCAGCTTGTCCAACGCGTCGGAGGCGTTCGAGATCAACTCCCGCAGGAAAATGTCCTTGTTCGAGTAGATCGAGTGGACCATCAACTGCAAGAGCTGACGCGCCTCGGCCTGGAACTCACGCGTCTCGACCCCGGTGCTCAATTGGGTTCCCTCCCTGGAGACGAACTGCCGTCGGAAGTCGACCTTCCACCGAGAATCGTACGGTCCGGGTCGGCGGGGTACACCGCGGTCTCGCTGGCTTTGAGACTCGCCCAGAGTCGCTGGCCGGGACGCAGCCCCAGATGGGCCGCCGCCGCCGTGGTCAGGTCGACACCGACCGACAGCGGTCCGGCCAGCTCCACCCGTAGCCGGTCGCCGTTGGGGGCCACCCCGACGACCGTGGCCGGCCAGGTGTTGCGCGGGCTGCCGTCCGGCCGACGCCGGTAGAGCGCGACCGCCGACGGCGCGAACGCGACGAACACCTCGCCCCGCTGCGGCTCGGCCGCAACCAGGGTGAACCCACCGGGCAGGGTGACGCTCGCCCCGTCGGCCCGCCCCCGGTAGAGGTTGAGCCCGACCAGCCGGGCCACGTACTCGGTACGGGGGCGGGCGGTGACGGTCGCCGCGTCGCCGGCCTGCACCAGCATGCCGTCCTCGATGATGACCAGCCGGTCGGCGAGCACCATCGCGTCCAGCGGGTCGTGGCTGACCAGCACGGTGACCCCGGTGTGGGCGGCGAGATGCCGACGCAGGTCGGCCCGGGTGTCCTGGCGGGTCCGGGCGTCCAGCGCGGCGAGCGGTTCGTCGAGCAACAGCAACCGTGGCCGTACGGCGAGCGCGCGAGCCAACGCCACCCGCTGCGCCTGCCCACCGGACAGTTCCCGGGGTCGCCGCCGGGCGTACCCGGCCAGCCCGACCCGGTCCAGCCAGCGGGCCGCTTCGTCGCGGGCGGCCCGCCGGGGTGTGCCGTGGCTACGGGGTCCGAACGCCACGTTGTCCAGTGCGCTCAGGTGCGGAAAGAGCAGGTGGTCCTGGAAGACGACGCCGACGCCGCGCCGGGCCGGCGGCACCAGCACCCGCCGGGCCGGCTCGTCCCACGGGACGCCGCCGACGCGCAGGTGACCGGCGTGCAACGGCTGCAGCCCGGCCAGCGCCCGCAGCGCGGTGGTCTTCCCCGCACCGTTGGGGCCGAGCAACGCCACCACCTCGCCGGGCACGGCGGTCAGCCGCAGGTCGAGGGTGAATCCGTCGCGTTCGACGACCAGGTGGGCGTCCAGCCGCCCGTCGGGCGACGACACCGGTGACGGTGCCGCGTCGAGCGTCACCGCAGCCCACCGACCCAGCGGTCCCGCAGGCCGGCCAGGATCACCACGGAGACGACCAGCAGCAGCACGCTGAGCACGATCGCCGCTTCCAGGTCCTGTTCCAGGGCGAGGTAGACGGCCAGCGGCATGGTCTGGGTACGGCCGGGGAAGTTACCGGCGAACGTGATGGTGGCGCCGAACTCGCCGAGCGCCCGCGCCCAGCAGAGCACCGAGCCGGCGGCGACACCCGGTGCGACGATCGGCAGGGTGACCCGGCGGAAAATGGTCCACCGGCTGGCGCCGAGGGTGGCGGCGGCTTCCTCGTAGCGCGGGTCGGCCCCGCGCAGGGCGCCCTCGACCGCGATGATCAGGAACGGCATGGCGACGAACGCCTCGGCCAGGACCACGGCGGCGGTGGTGAACGGCAGGGTGACACCGAAGGTGTCGTCGAGCCAGCCGCCGACCAGTCCGCGCCGGCCGTAGACGAGCAGCAGCGCGAGACCTCCGACCACCGGCGGCAGCACCAGCGGTACGGTGACCAGCGCGCGGATCGCTCCTCGCCCCGGGAAGCGGGTACGGGCCAGCAGCCAGGCCAGCGGCACGCCGAGCAGCAGACACAATCCGGTGGCGGCGGTGGCGGTCAGCAGCGACAGCCGCAGCGCGTCGAGGACCCCGGGCGCGGTCAGGCGCTGCGGCAGTTCGGTCCAGGGCGTTCGCAGCAGCAGGCCGGCCAGCGGCAGCATCAGAAAGGTCAACCCGGCCAGGGCGGGCAGGACGAGGAAGACCGGCAGCGGGCTGCCGGTACGTCGGCGGTCGCGCCGGCTCACGGGAGCTGGAGACTCATGGGAGCTGGAATCCGGCTTCGGCGAGCACCGCCTGACCGGCGGCGGAGCGGACGTACGCCACGAACGCCTCGGCCGTCACCGGGTTGGCGGCCTGGGCCAGGGTCACGATCGGGTAGTCGTTGATCGCCTCGGCCGATTCGGCGAACTCGACGGCGGCCACCTCGTCGGCGGCGCTGGCGGCGTCCGTGCGATAGACCAGTGCCGCGTCGACCTCGCCGAGACGCACCTTGGACAGTGCCGCCCGTACGTCGCGTTCGTAGGTGACCGGCACCAGGTCGCTGCCGGCGGCGTCGAGCGCGACGCGGGCGGCGGCGCCACAGGGCACCTGTTCGGCGCAGAGCGCCACCTTGACCTCGGGCGCGGTGAGGTCGGCCAGGCCGGCGACGCCGGCTGGGTTGCCGTCGGGCACGGCGATGACCAGCTGGTTGCGGACGAACACCACCGGTTCGCCGGCTGCGTCACCGGCGTCGACGACGGTCGCCATGGTGGTGGGGCTGGCGGCGGCGAAGACGTCGGCCGGTGCGCCGGCGGTGATCTGCTGGGCGAGCTGGGAGCTGCCGGCGAAGTTGAACGTCACGGTGACATCGGGGTGGGCGGCTTCGAAGTCGGCACCGATCCGGGTGAACGTGTCGGTCAGGGAGGCGGCGGCGAGTACGGTGAGCGGTCCAGTCACCGTCGCTGGTGACGTGCCGGATACGCCGGATTCCGAGGGCACAGGGTCGGCACAGCCGACGGCGACCAGGGCGACAGCGACGGCGACCAGGGCGGTACGCGGTGCGCGGCGCATCAGCTGCTCTGTTCGACGACGACGTTGGTGCACCTTGCGGATGCTAGCTGCCGAGCGCCTTGCGGAGCGTACGGAGGCACTGGTCGAGTACCTGGTAGCGAGGCGCCGCGTGGTCGTTGACGTACTGCCAACTGGCGTACAGCAACGCCCAGAGCATCTGCTGCGCCCAGCGCGGGTCGACCTCGGGATCGATGCTTCCGTCCGCGTGGCCGCGTTCGATCAACCGCAGCATCGACCGGTCGGCATCGGTCTCCTGGTTCCACTCCGGCCGGCAGGCGATCTGCGGGTCGTTGCAGATCATCGCGAGCGCGCCGCCGAGCGCGAAGTACTCCTGGCAGAGGCGTTCGATCGCGGCGAGGGCGCTTCCCCGGTCGGGCTGGGCCCGGTCGGTGGCCGCCGCGATCCGGTCGAGTACGTGATGGCCGAGCCCGTCGAGCAGGTCGGTGCGTTCCGGGAAGTAGCGGTGCAGAGTGGTCCGGCCCACCCCGGCTTCGACGGCGATGTCGCCGAGAGAGGCAGCCGGATCACGGGACAGCACGATGACCGCGGCGTCGAGTATCGCCCGGCGGGTGCGCGCGCGGGTAGCCGTCTCCACCCTGCCGACCTCTGCTTCCGTCGTGCCCGCCGCTGCTGTCGCCATATCGGCAAGGTACCGGACATTGCTCCGTAAGCGAATCACGATTGACCGTCTCGGAACAGGTGTGTTCCACTTCCAGGTATGACCGACCCGCACGGGGAACAACCATCCGGCATCGACCCGCCCGTACCGGCACCCTCCTCCGCATCCGACGAGGCCGGGCGGCTACCCCGCCTGCGCCTGCTCTGGTCGTTCGCGCGACCTCACCGCCGCGCGCTCGGACTCGGGCTGATCCTCGCCCTGCTCGGCTCCGCCGGTGGACTCGCCACACCGATGGTCACCAAGTGGGTGCTGGACAGCCTCGCCGGATCCACGTCGTTGCGCGACCCGGTGGTCGCCCTGCTCGGCCTGCTGGCACTGGGCGTCGTCATCTGGCTCTGGCAGTGGATCCTGCTCGGCACGGTCGGCGAACGGGTGGTGCTCGACGCCCGCGAGTCGATGGTCCGTCGGCTGTTCCGGGCCACCGTACCGGCGGTCACCACCCGCCCCACCGGCGAGTTCGTCACCCGGGTCACCTCGGACACGGTGCTGCTGCGGGAAGCCGCTTCGTCCAGTGCGATCGGGCTGATCAACGGTTCGGTGATGCTGGTCGGCACCCTCGCGCTGATGGCCGTACTGGACCTGGTGCTGCTGGCCGCCACGGTCGGCGCGATCGCCGTGATGGCCGTCCTGTTCAGCCTGCTGATGCCGGGCATCGCCAAGGCTCAGGAGCGGGCCCAGGAACACGTCGGCCGGCTCGGCGCCGCGCTGGAAGGCACGCTCCGGGCGATCCGTACGGTCAAGGTCAGCCGGGCCGAGGCACGCCAGTCCGACCGGATCGTCGGCGAGGCACGCGAGTCCGCCCGGCAGAGCATCCGGGCGATCCGCCGGGAAGCGTTCGCCTGGACCATCTCGTGGACCGGCATCCAGCTGGCGATCATCATGATCCTCGGCATCGGCGCGTGGCGGGTCAGCACCGGCGCTCTGCCGGTCTCCAGCCTGATCGCCTTCCTGCTGTACGCATTCGGTCTGATGGGACCGGTCACGACGCTGGGTCGGCACGTCACCGCGCTGCAGTCCGCGATCGCGGCGGCCGGCCGGATCCGGCAGATCGAGGCGATGGACGTCGAAGCCGATCCGGCCACAGTCACGGTCACGGTCACCAGCGGCCCCGGCCCGGCGGCCGTACCCACCGACGCCGCCACCCGTCCCGTGCTGGAACTGCGCGCGGTCACCGCCGGATACGGGCCGGACCAGCCGGCGGCGGTCCGCGACGTCGACCTGGCCGTACCGGCCCGTGGACACGTGGCGATCGTCGGCCCGTCCGGCGCCGGCAAGACCACCCTCTTCTCACTGATCCTGCGCTTCCTCGCCCCTCAGCATGGCGAGCTGCTGCTCGACGGTCAGCCGTACCCGACGCTCACCCACGACCAGGTCCGACAGCGACTGGCGTACGTGGAGCAGGACACCCCGGTCATCCCCGGCACCATCCGGGAGAATCTGTTGTTCACCCATCCGGACGCCACCGACGAGGAGATCCACCGGGCGTTGGGGGCTGTTCGACTCGCCGACAAGATCGACTCGCTGGTCGACGGGCTGGACACCCCGCTCACCCCGTCGTCGATGTCCGGCGGGCAGCGGCAACGGATCGCGCTGGCCCGGGCGATCCTGCGCCGACCCGACGTCCTGCTGCTCGACGAGGCGACCGCCCAGGTCGACGGGCTCACCGAGGCGGCGATCCACGAATGCATCCGGGAGCAGGCGGATCACGGCGCGGTGGTCACCATCGCGCACCGGCTCTCCACCGTCATCGACGCGGACACCATCGTGGTCATGGAGGACGGCCGCATCCGCGCCCGAGGCGACCACGAAACGCTGCTCGCCACCGACACGCTCTACCGGGACCTGGTCGAGGCGCTGCACATCGCCGAGGCAGGCACCCGGGCCGCCGAGGAACTGGCGGTGAGCAACGCCGGCTGACCCGCGCGGACGGTGACCGGTTTGACCGGCGGCCCGGCGGGTACCGGCGAGTCGAGGATCCCGGCGGCGGATGTCGAGGATCCCGGCGAGGGACGGGTACGGGCGGACATGGTGCACCAGTCGCGACGGCAACGGTTGGTCGCGGCCCTGCTGGACCGGCAGGGCCGCACCTTCTGCGCCGACGCCGGGATCGACCTAGCCGACAAGCCTGCGCCGCTGTACCAACTGCTGGTGCTGTCCACCCTGCTCAGCGCCCGGATCTCCGCGCGGATCGCCACCGACGCGGCCGCCGAACTGTTCGCCGCCGGCTACCGCACCCCGGCGACTATGCGGGCGGCGGGTTGGCAGGATCGGGTCGACGCGCTCGGCCGCGGTCACTACCGGCGCTACGACGAACGGACCGCCACGATGCTCGGGGACGGTGCCGAGCTGTGCCAGCGACGTTGGGGCGGCGACCTGCGCCGGCTGCACGCCGACGGCGGCGACGATCCCGCCGCGCTGCGCCGACTGCTCACCGTGTTTCCCGGCATCGGACCGACCGGCGCGGACATCTTCCTGCGCGAGGCGCAGGCGGTGTGGCCACGGCTGCGGCCGTACCTGGACCGGCGGGTGATCGCCGGTGCAGGCAAGCTCGACCTGCCCACCGCGCCCGATCGCCTGGCCGGACTGGTCGGCGACCGGGATCTGCCCCGATTCGCCGCCGCCCTGGTACGGATCTCGCTCGGCAGCCGCGACGCCGAAGAGGTCCGCGCCGTCGCCGCGTGACCCGCCGGCCCCGCCAGCGTACCGATCCCGAGGGTCGCGCCCGAGCGTCACCGGATCAGCCGGGGCGTCACCGGGTCGTCCCGGGTGCGCCCGGTGGCCCGCCGGGTCGACCGAGCCGGCCGAGCCGGCCGGGCCGGTCCCTCCCGGATCGGCGCGAGGATGTCGCTGAGCAGCGCCGACATCGCCGTCGACGGCTCCAGCTGCAGCTCACGCAACACCAGATCGCGGTACGCGTAGAAGGCATGCAGCGCCTCGTAGGCGTTGCCCTCGGCCAGATGGATCTGCACGATCAGCCGGTGCGGTGTCTCCCGCAACGGCTCGGCCCCCATCGCTTCCAGGGCGGCCTGCAACGCCTCGTCGTGCCGACCAGCGTCCAGATAGGATCGGGCGACCTGCTCCAGCATGTGCAGCCGCAGCTGACGCAGCCGTTCCCGTTCCAACAACACCCAGTCGTCGTACCAGCCCGGCAGCAGATCGTGCCGGGCGGCGGTGAGGACGGCGGTGGCCAGCCGGGGATCGCCACCGTCGCGCACCCGCGCGGCGGTCCGGACCAAGTCGTCGACGTCCACCCGGATCGAGGTGTCGAGCCGTACGGTGTCGCCGACGGTCCGTACCGGACAGCCCGGCTCCCGCCGCAGCCGCCACAGCCCGGTGCGCAGCGAGGAGAGGGCCCGTTCCTCGGCGGCGTCCGGCCAGAGCAGACCGGCCACGTGGGTACGGGTCGCCCCCGGCCGCAGCCCGATCAGCGCGATGATGCGTTGAAGTCCACGAGGGACGGTTATCGGGCCCGCCCCGTCCACCAGCCGGAATCCACCCAGGAGCGAAAGCCGGTGAGGTGCTTGCGGAGTGCCTGCCTCTGACGTCACGGCCGAACCCCCTGCACGCGTCGGTCACCCGGTCGCCGTTGCTGGCATCACATCCTTGCGTGTCGGAGATTAACAATTACGGTTACTCTCAGTCAATGACCGAGTCGGGTATGCGATCGCTGCCGCACCCAACGACACCGCCCTGACCTGCTGTTTTGATCGACTCAACCCGGCAGGCCACACCACGACGGGCCAGATAGCCGATCACACAGTGTACGGATCACTCGTCATCTTGGCGTCACACGTCCACCGGCCGTCGAGCCGCCGACGACAACGCGGGCGTGACGCCGTCACCGGCATGGTGGCCACCAGTTCGGCCACGTCGCACGCAAGCCCGGGAGGAAGCCATGGATCGGTCGCTGATCATCGCCAGGGTGATACCGGACGCGGAACAGCAGGTGGCCGAGATCTTCGCCGAATCGGACCGGACCGAACTGCCCGGACTGGCCGGCGTACGGCACCGCTCGCTGTACCGGCTGCACGACCTGTACGTGCACCTCATCGAAACCGACGACTCGGGTACGGCCGCGGTCGCGCAGGCGCGCCGACACCCCGAGTTCGACCGGGTGAGCCAGCGACTCGCCGCCTACATCTCGCCGTACCTGCCGACCTGGCGCGCCCCGCAGGACGCGATCGCCCACCGCTTCTACCGGTGGGACGCGCCGGCCGAACCGTCCCGGCGGAAGCCGTGACGCGCCGGCCCGCCCCGACCCGCGATCTGTGGCTGCGCTGCGCGGCCTGCCGAACGCTGGTCTACCGGCGCCGGATGCGCCGCAACCTGGAGGTCTGCCCTGAATGCGGACATCATCGGCGACTCACCGCGCCGGAACGGATCGAGCAACTCGTCGACCAGGATGGTTTCACCCCGCTACCGGGTCAGGCCGCCGAGGTGGATCCGCTCGAATTCGTCGACTCCGTGCCGTACCGGCAACGACTCGCCCACGCCCGGACCGCGACCGGCCTCACGGAGGCGGTGGTCTGCGGCAGCGCCCGAATCGGTGGCCACGGCAGCGTCCTGGCGGTGATGGATTTCCGGTTCCTCGGCGGCAGCCTCGGCTGCGCCACCGGGGAACTGATCACCCGGGCGGCGGAACAGGCACTGGCCGTACGCGAGCCGTTGATCCTCGTCACCGCCTCCGGTGGGGCCCGGATGCAGGAAGGTGTGCTCGCGCTGATGCAGATGGCCACGATCAGTCAGGCCATCGCCGAGCTACGGGCCGCCGGGCTGCTCACGGTCAGCGTGATCACCGATCCGACGTACGGCGGGGTGGCCGCCTCGTTCGCGACCAACACCGACGTGGTGGTGGCCGAAGCCGGGGCCCGGATGGGCTTCGCCGGTCCCCGGGTGATCCGCGAGACCATCCGGCAGGCCCTGCCGCCCAACTTCCAGACCGCTGACTTCCTGCTCCGACACGGCCAGCTCGACATGGTCGTGGATCGACGTGACCTGCGGACCCGGCTCCGGGCGCTGCTCGCGCTCGCCGGCATCACCACCGGCACCACTACCGGCAGCCGTGGGTACCGGGCCGGCGCGGCCGTCGTCGGGCCGGCAGCGGCACCAGCACCGGTATCAGCGGCGGTACCGGCCGACCCGGCTGCCGTACCGGCGGGACCACAGACCGGCCAGGCCAACCCGGCGGCAGCCGTACCGGCGGGACCGCAGACCGGCCAGGCCATGCCGGCGACTGCCGTACCAGCCGCCCGTCGCGGCGAGCCCCCGGACCCGTGGCGGTCGGTCCGGGCAGCCCGCGAACTCGGCCGACCCACCACCTTGGACTACCTGCACAGCGCCTTCGACGGGTTCGTCGAGCTACACGGCGACCGGTTGGGTGCCGACTGTCCGGCGATCGTCGCCGGGCTGGCCCGGGTCGGTGACCACCCGGTCGCGGTCGTCGGTCATCAGAAAGGTCACGACGCCCGGGAGATGCTGGCCCGCAACTTCGGCATGGCGAGCCCGGCCGGCTACCGCAAGGCGCTACGGGTGATGCGGCTCGCCGGACGGCTCGGACTACCGGTGGTGACGCTCATCGACACCCCCGGCGCGCATCCGGGTGTGGAAGCCGAGGAACAGGGTCAGGCGGCGGCGATCGCCGAATGCCTACGGACCATGTCCCGGCTGCCGACCCCGGTCGTCGCGGTCGTCACCGGGGAAGGTGGCAGCGGCGGTGCCCTCGCGCTGGCGGTCGCCGACCGGGTGCTGATGCTGCAGAACGCGGTCTACTCGGTGATCAGCCCCGAAGGTTGCGCGGCCATCCTGTTCCACGACCGCACGGCAGCCCCCAGGGCCGCAGCCGCGTTACGCCTGACCTCGGCGGACCTGGTCCGGCTTCGGGTCGCCGACGCCACCATCGCCGAACCGCCCGGCGGCGCGCGACACGATCCGCTGGCGACCGCAGAACGGGTACGGTCAGCGCTGCTCGGCACCATCCCTCCGCTGCTCGCGCTGCCGGTGCCGGAGCTGCTGCGGGCCCGCGCGCGACGGTTCCGCCGCTACGCGGCCGGACCGCTGCCGGCAGACGACGCGGTGCCAGCCGACGACGCGGTGCCAGCCGACGGCACGGTGCCCCGGCAGGACATCTCACGACCGGCGGCGGACCAGACCATCGGGGTGGTGCGGTGATGCCCGACGCGCCCACGAACGATGCCCCGGCACCGGCGGAACTCACCGGTCAGCTTCGCCGGCTCGCGGAACAGACCCACGCGTTGGTCGGCGGGCTCACCGGACCGTTACGCCGGATCCAGGTACGGCACGGCGAGACGGTGATCGAGATCGAATGGCACGACCCAGCCGTGGTGGGGCGTCCGGACGTCGGACCCGGAGACGGGTCGCCGGCCGTACCCACTGACGGGGCACAGCAGCGGACACCTGATCGGAGCGCCCCGCCGGGTCCCGACCAGATCCCTGCTCGGGACACCGGGCACGGCCCTGGTCAGCACAACGGACACGGTGGCGACCAGGCCGAGACGCGCCCGCAGGTCCGCTCGCCGATCGTCGGCACCTTCTATCGGGCCGCCGAACCGGGTGGCCAGCCGTTCGTCGCCGTCGGCGACCGGCTGCGCCCCGGTCAGGTGATCGGGATCGTCGAAGCGATGAAGTTGATGAACGAGATCGCCTGCGACCGGTCCGGGGTGGTGGCCGCGGTGCTCGTCGCCGACGGCACGCCGGTCGAGTACGACCAACCCCTGATCACGCTGGACCCTGGCTGAGGAGGCGTACCGGTGTTCGAGAAGATCCTGATCGCCAACCGCGGCGAGATCGCGTTGCGGATCGCCCGCGCCTGCCGGGAACTCGGGGTGCGTACCGTGGCGGTCCACTCCACCGCCGACCGGGACTGCGCGGTCGTCCGGTTCGCGGACGAGTCCGTGCACATCGGTCCGGCGCCGGGCCGGCTCAGCTACCTCAACGCCGCCGCGATCATCGAGGCGGCCCGGCAGACCGGGGCCCAGGCGATCCATCCCGGATACGGTTTCCTCTCCGAGGATCCGGACTTCGCCGAGATCTGCGCCGACAACGGGCTGGTCTTCATCGGCCCACCACCGGCGGTGATGTCGGCGCTCGGCGACAAGTCCCGGGCGCGGGCGGTGCTCGGCGCGGCCGGGCTGCCCCTGCCCCCGGGCAGCCGGGAACCGGTCGCCGACGCCGCTCAGGCGGCGCGGGTCGCCGCCGAGATCGGCTACCCGGTGATCATCAAGGCGGCGGCTGGTGGCGGCGGGCGCGGGATGACCGTGGTGGCCGGCGAACCGGAGCTGGCGGCGGCGTACCGGCGGACCCGCCAGGCCGCCCGGACGGCCTTCGGCGACGACCGCGTCTACCTGGAGCGGTATCTGACCCAGGCCCGGCACGTCGAGGTCCAGGTGCTCTGCGACGGGTACGGCAACGGCGTGCACCTCGGCACCCGCGACTGCTCGGTGCAACGCCGCCACCAGAAGCTGATCGAGGAGGGTCCGGCCCCCGTGCTGCCGGCGGCGATGCTCGACGAGATGGCGTCGGTGGCGGTACGGAGTGCGTTGGCGGTCGGTTACGTCGGCGCCGGGACGTTCGAGTTCCTGGTAGACGAGCACGACCGGTTCCACTTCATCGAGATCAACTGCCGGATCCAGGTGGAGCATCCGGTCACCGAGATGATCACCGGCGTCGACCTGGTGCAGGAGCAGGTGCACATCGCCGCCGGCACACCGCTGCGGCTGCGCCAGTCCGAGATCCGGCCCCGGGGAGTGGCGATCGAGTGTCGGGTCAACGCGGAAGATCCGCAGCGCGGATTCGCGCCGGCCCCGGGCCGGTTGGAGCGTTTCGAGCCACCCGGCGGACCGTTCACCCGGGTCGACACCCATGGTCGTCCCGGTTACCTGATCAGTCCGCACTACGACTCGCTGCTGGCCAAGGTGGTGGTCTGGGCACCCGACCGGGAACTCGCGCTCAACCGGATGGAGCGGGCGCTCGGCGAGTTCCAGGTCTGCGGACCGGGCGTACGCACCACGATTCCGTTTCTGCGTCGGGTGCTCGACGACGCCGGTTTCCGCAAGGGACGGTACTCGACCACCCTGGTCGACCGACTCCTCGACGAGCCAGCCGACCGGTCCGACCGGTCCGGTGAGTCCGGTGAGTCCGACCCACCCGATGAACCAGATCAGCCGTAGACCTGGATCGACCTGCCGACCGATGTCAGTTTCGCGCACCCTGGGAGGACCAGATGAGCATCACCGACGAAAACCGGCCCGTCACCTCAGCCGACATCACCGCCATCCTGGTCCGCAACTGCGGGCTCGACGCGGCCGGCGCCGCCGCGACGCCGGCCGCGTCACTGGCGGAACTCGGCATGGACTCGCTCGCGTTGCTGGAACTGCAGGCCGTCGTCGCCGACCGCTACCGGGTACGGATCCCCGAGCAGAGCGCGGAACTGACGATCGCCCAGATCACCGAGCTGATCGCCGACGGGATCGCCACCGGCGAGGCTCCCGAAGGCGAGGCCCCCGAGGGCGAGGCCCCCGAAGGCGAGGCTCCCACACAGGATGAGACCGCGCCCCAGGACGAGACCGCGACGCCGGCTGAAGCCAGCGCCGGACCGGACGTACCCGACCCACCCGGACACACCGAGAACAGCATCGTCATCGCCGCCCCGCTCCAGCTGGTCTGGGACGTCACCAACGACGTCAGCCGCTGGCCCGAGTTGTTCACCGAGTACGCGGTGGCGACGATCCTGCACCGCCGGGGCGACACCGTACGGTTCCGGCTCACGATGCATCCGGACGAGAACGGCATCGCCTGGAGCTGGGTCAGCGAACGCAGCGTCGACCGGGCGCGGCGCGAGGTACGGGCCTACCGGGTGGAACCCGGACCGTTCCAGTACATGCGCATCCACTGGCGATACACCGAGGTACCGGAAGGCACCCGGATGACCTGGATCCAGGACTTCGCGATGCGCCCGGACGCACCGGTCGACAACGCGGCGATGACGGAGCGGATCAACACCAACAGCCGGATCCAGATGGAGATCATCCGGGACCGGATCGAGACGGTGGCCCGCCACCATGGGCTGGTCTCTTCGGGAGGTGCCGGTCATGAGTGACCCCCGCCACGTCGCCGCCCGTGACCTCGCCCCGGACCGCCGACGCGGAGCGGAGCTGCGGGTACTGCTGGGACCGAGAACCGTCGGCAGCACCTCGGGTTTCCTCGGTGTGGCGGTGCTGCGCCCCGGCGAGACGATCGCCGAGCACTACCACCCGTACAGCGAAGAGTTCCTCTACGTGGCCCGGGGCGCGATCATCGTCGATCTGGACGACCTGCCGGTGGCCGTCAACCGGGCCGAAGCGCTGTTCGTGCCGATCAACACCCGGCACCGGCTGCGCAACGTCGGCGGCGGACCCGCCGAGGTGGTGTTCCACCTCGGCCCGCTGGCACCCCGGCCGGAACTCGGCCACGTCGACACCGAAGGTCCCGGGGTGATCGGTCCCGGGCCGGACACGCCGCTGCGCCCCCGACCGCCGTCGGCCGTACCGCGCGAGGTCCGGCAGTGAGGTCCGCCCGCGCACCCCGACGTACGGTGGTGACCGGTATCGGGGTGGTGGCCCCCGGCGGGGTCACCCGCGACGACTTCTGGGCGACGATCACCGCCGGCCGGACCGCCACCCGCCGGATCACCTTCTTCGACCCGGCACCGTTCCGGTCGCAGATCGCGGCCGAATGCGACTTCGACCCGGTCCGCGCCGGGCTCACCGTACGGGAGCGACGCCGCGCCGACCGGTACGTGCAGTTCGCCCTCGCCTGCTCGATCGAGGCGATCACCGACGCCGGCCTCGACCTGACCGACGCCGGTCGGAACCGGGCCGGAGTCGCCCTCGGCTCGGCGGTCGGCGGCACGATGGCCCTCGAAGAGGAGTACGTCGTGGCCAGTGACAGCGGCGCGCGCTGGTTGGTGGATCCGGACTGCACCACGCCGTACCTGTATCAGGCGCTGGTGCCCAGCAGCCTGGCGGCGGACGTCGCCTGCCGGCACGGTTGGCACGGCCCGGCGCAGGTGATCTCCACCGGCTGCACGTCCGGCATCGACGCGATCGGCTACGCCCATCAGCTGATCGTGGACGGTGACGCCGACGTCATGCTGGCCGGCGCGGCAGACTCGCCGATCTCACCGGTGACGCTCGCCTCGTTCGACGCGATCAAGGCGACCACCCCGGACAACGCCGATCCGGCCCACGCTTCCCGCCCGTTCGACGACAACCGGCACGGATTCGTCCTGGCCGAAGGAGCGGCCGTGCTGGTGCTGGAGGAACTCGACCACGCCCGACAGCGGGACGCCCGGATCTACTGCGAGCTGGCCGGGTACGCCACCCGCAGCAACGGCTACCACATGACCGGGTTACGGCCGGACGGCATCGAGATGGCGGCGGCCATCCGCGATGCGATGAATCAGGCACGGCTCCATCCCGACGACGTCTCCTACGTCAGCGCGCACGGCTCCGGAACCAGGCAGAACGACCGGCACGAGACCGCAGCGTTCAAACGGGCCCTTGGCGAGGCGGCGTACCAGGTGCCAATCAGCTCGATCAAGTCGATGGTGGGCCACTCGCTCGGCGCGATCGGCTCCATCGAAATGGCCGCCTGCGCGCTCGCGATGGCACACGGGGTGGTGCCACCGACCGCCAATTGGTCGACCCGCGACCCCGAGTGCGACCTCGACTACGTGCCGAACGTCGCCCGCGAACTGCCGGTCGACGTCGCGCTCTCGGTCGGCAGCGGCTTCGGCGGGTTCCAGTCGGCCATGGTGTTCGCCCGCCCGGAGCGGGGTCAGCGGTGAACGCCGACCGACGGCCGGCCGGCAGCACCGACGGACAGCCGGCGGACAGCGCCGACCGACGGACGGCGGCGGACGGGATCCGACGGGCGGTCGTCACCGGGATCGGGGTGGTGGCACCGACCGGGATCGGGGTCGGCCAGCATTGGAAGGCGACCCTCGCCGGGCAGGTACGCACCGGCCGGATCAGCCTGTTCGACGCCGATCCGTACGAGGTGACCCTGGCCGGCGAGGTCAGCGACTTCGATGCTCTGGAGTGGACGGACAACCGCCGGACGGTGCAGACCGACCGGTGGACGCATCTGGCGTTCGCCGGCACCCGGCTGGCGTTGGACGACGCCGCACTGCCGCCCACGGCGACGGACCCGGACCGGTACGCGGTGGCGTTGGCCAGCAACTCGGGTGGCAATCTGTTCGGTCAGCGGGAGCTGCAACGGCTGTGGAGCCGACCGGCCCGCACCGTCGGGGCGTACCAGTCGATCGCCTGGTTCTACGCGGCCAGCGTCGGCCAGCTGTCCATCGCCCACCAGTTCAAGGGAGCGTGTGGCGTGCTGGTCGCCGAGGCCGCCGGCGGGCTGGACAGCCTGGCTCACGCGGCCCGGACCATTCGCCGGGGCGCGGACGTGGTGCTGGCCGGCGCGACCGAGTGCGCGTTGAGCCCGTACGCGTTGGCCTGCCAGATGCGTAACGGCCTGCTCAGCACCGGCACCGACCCCGAGCGTGCGTACCTGCCGTTCGACGTCGACGCCGGCGGATACCTGCCCGGCGAGGGTGGCGCGGTGTTGGTGGTCGAGGAGCTCGGCCACGCGCTGGCCCGTGGGGCACCGGTGATCTACGGGGAGGTCTCCGGCTGGGGGGCCAGTCACGACGCGGCGCACACCGGCCGGCACGCCGGTGGTGACGTCGGGCAGTACGCCCGGGCGATGCGGCTCGCGTTGGCCGCGGCCGACGTGCGGCCGGACCAGATCGACGTCTGCTTCCCGGACGCGCTCGGCGTACCCCGCTTCGACGCCGCCGAGGTCCGCGCGTTGCGGGCCGTGTGTGGGCCGCATCTGCCGCCGGTGACGACGCAGAAGCCGTTGACCGGGCGGGCACATCAGGGCAGCGCCGCGCTCGACGTGGCGACCGCGTTGTTGGCGCTGCGACACCGGCTGCTGCCGCCGACCGCCGCGCCGCGCCGCCCGGCACCTGGTTGTGACCTCGACTTCGTCCGGTCTCCGACGGAAGTCGCCGGTCGGGCGGCGCTGGTGACCGCCCGGGGCTTCGACGGGTTCAACAGTGCCCTGGTGCTGACCCGGGAACCCGGCTGGGGCGATGTCCGTCGAGGATGAGGCGGCGCCCGCCTTCCAGCGCCCATCTTCCAGCGGCGGAATTTCCATGGGTGACATGGATCACCGACAATTCGTCCGGCCACCGTACGCGATGTCGAGAGTTGTAGGCCTCGACCGAGATCCCGCCCTCCGATCACTTCCCTACCAGTGACTGGATAGGTGCGTGGGACCTTGGAATACCGCAAGCGCGCGAGGTGGGTCAGGTGGTTGTGGGAATCCAGGGGCTGCCGGCGGCGGCTCGGGTGAGTGCGTCGAGCATGTTGATGCCGTGTCGGGTGGCGGTGGCGGTGTAGCTGCGGATCGCGGCGAAGTGTTCGGCTCCGGTCATGGTGCGCATACTGCCGGAGACCTTGATCCGGAGTTTCGGCATGCGGATGGTCCGCTCGGCCGGGTTGTTGTCGAACGGGACGGCCGGGTCGGTGAGGAACCGCAGGTAGTCGGCGCGTCGGTCCCGTAGCCGCACGAACAGGGCGTGGTACTTGCGGTGCAGCTTGTCGGTGCGGTCGGCGGTGGCCTCGGCGCCGAGTACGACGGCCGAGCGCAGCAGGTGGGTCTGTTCGGCGAGGTCGGCCGGGTCGGGTTCACCGCCGTCGGCGCGGGCCGTGACCGTCAGGTGGTTCAGTTGCCGCAGGGCCGCGGCGGCCTGGCCGGCGAGGTCGGCGACCTGTCCGGTGGCGGTGTCGACCACGTAGACCAGTTCCCGCAGCACGTGGGCGTTGCACAGGGCGTGGACCGCGTCGGTGTAGGTGTCGTACGGGGCCCACGCGTCGTGCACGGCGGTGCCGGTGAAGGCGGGCAGCACGCCGGCGTCGTCCATTCCGGCGGTGCCGCGCCGGCGGTGCACGGTGAGGAGCACGTCGGTGGGTGTGGAGGCGGAGTGCAGCCAGGCGAGGCGGCCGTCGACGCGCATGCCGGTCTCGTCGAAGTGCGCGACCGGGGCGTGTCGGACGCGGTCACGGATGACGGGGAGCACCGTGTCGATGACGCCGAGGGCGGTGCGGGTGACCCAGGCGGTGATGGTGGCCGCCGCGACGGGCAGGCCGAACAGGTCACGGATCGCGTCGGCGGTGCGGCCGATGGACAGGAACTGTCCGTGGAGCAGGTAGACGCCGATCGCGGCGATCCGTGGTCCGTAGACGGCGGGCGCGGTGGCCCCGACGGGTGTCGCGGCGGTGGTGTGGTGCCCGCACCGGCAGGCGACGGTGACGATCTGGTGCTCGGTCACCACGACCCGAGGCTGGGGGATGTCGAACACCTGCCGGCGGGTGACCGTCACCTCGGCCGGGTCGGTCAGGCCGCCTCCGCAGCCGCCACAGGTGTCCGGCACATGCCGGACGATCACGTCCGGATCCGCCACCTGGGACAGGGTGGTGCCCTCGCCGCCGGTGGGACGGCCCGGCCGGCGACCCGAACGGCCCCGCAGCGACTTCGGCGCCGGTTTGGCCAGCCCGTCGCTCGACGGCGGTTTCGACGAGTTGGCAGACGACTGCTTCAACCGGGCCTCAAGCTCAGCGATCCGCGTCAGCGCCTGCTCCAGCCGTGCTGCCAGCCCGGCGTTCAACGCCAGCAGCTCGTCATACGACGGCGGCGGATCGGCGGGCATGGCTGGTCAACCTACCAGCCTCCACAGCAGACAGCACCACCGGGATCAGGAACCTATCCAGTCACCCCTACCAGACCCCTCTTGCGTAAAGTAACCACCATGGCACCCACCGTCGCTTGCGGGCTGGCGCAATGACGGTGGATCGTCTTGGTCGCGCTATCGACGACGTGATAAGCCAACTGTCGGCCACCGGCGCTCACATCATGGGCACGGCGTTCGAGCTGACCCGCGCTCAACATCGTTTCCTGCATTCGACGCACGGGACCCGCAGCGGTGAGGTCGCGGCCACGGTCGCCGACACCGGAGCCGCCGTCGACCGACTCGGCGCCGCCTATACCCTGGGTACGGCGGCGATCCGAGCCATCGAGGAATACTGCCACTCGCTCGGGATACCGCTGCCGCACGCCGCCCGAGCGATCCCGCCGTTCCACGTCCCGACGCTGCCCTCGCACGCCGGCACCCCGCGACCACCAACCGGCGAGCGGGCCGGCGCCCGTACCCGCAAACCCCAGCGCGGCCATCACCGGGAAAACGACAGCGCCGCCCTCCTCGCCGCCTACGGCTATCAGATCGAGCAGAACCCGAAGGGCCGGGAAAACGGCAAGCATCCCGATTACCTGGTTGAAGGACGGTATTTCGACTGCTACGCGCCGACCACCGCGAACCCGGACGAGATACGCAACAAGATCAGCGACAAGGTGCGAAACGGCCAAGCCGAACGCATCATCCTCAACCTCGACGAATGTCCGGTCACAATAGCCGAAATCCAGGACCGCCTACGCAGCAAACCGGTAAATGGTCTCCAAGAAGTCATTGCCGTCATAAGAAGTCAGGTTGTTCTCCTCGATCCATGGCGGCGGGAGTTCTAGATGGCTGACGACTACTGGCTGCACAGCGCGGCGGACGTGACCCCGGAACAGGCTCTCAGCCTGCTGGCCCACCTGCTCGGCGCCGACCGTACCCGGTTCGGCCTCGCCCGAGGCGACACCCTGACCGCGACCGCGTGGCAGGCCGACGACCCGGAAGACATCGAGTCCGGCCAGCACGCCGGCGTCGACCAGCCCCGGCTGGGCGTGCTGTTCCAGGTACGAGCGATCGACGACCCACCCGGACACGCCGACCGCGAGGCGTACGAGGTCGTCGACGCGGCGCTCGCCTTGCTGCGGGCGTACCCGGCGGAGGCGGTCGTGCTGCTCGACACCGAGACGATGCTGCGCCACACCGGCGGCGAGATCGTGCTCGACAGCGGCTGGTCCGGCTGGTCGGAGATTCCCACGCTGGCCCCGGTCACCGATGCCTACCCGATGCGGGCCTTGCCGTGAGCCGGCGGCCACGGGTCCCCGCCCGAGGCGACCATGAATAGGTCGATGGCCACCGGGTATGCCGATATCGAGCAGCGCCGGAGATACCAGATGGTGTCGCTCACCAGGCGATTCGACTACCGGGGAGGCGCCAGATGCAGATCGGCTACAAACTCGCCACCGAGGCGTTCGGGCCGCAGGAACTGATCCGTCAGGCTGTCCGGGCCGAACAGGCCGGCTTCGACTTCGTCGAGATGAGCGACCACTTTCACCCCTGGCTCGACACTCAGGGCCATTCGCCGTTTACCTGGAGTGTGCTCGGCGCGATCGCCAGCCGTACCGAGCGGATCGGGCTGGCCACCGGCGTCACCTGCCCCAGCCTGCGCTACCACCCGGCGATCGTCGCCCAGGCCGCGGCGACCATGGCGCTACTGTCCGACGGCCGGTTCACTCTCGGGGTCGGTGCCGGTGAACGGCTCAACGAACACGTCACCGGCCAGCCGTTTCCCAGCGTGCACGGTCGACACGAACGACTCCGCGAAGCGCTGGAGATCATCAGGTTGCTCTGGTCCGGCGGCTACCAGTCGTACCAGGGAAAACACCTGCAGCTCGACGACGCGCGGGTGTTCGACCTGCCGGAGACGCCGCCGGCGATCGCGGTGGCCGCCAGCGGCGCGGAGTCGGCCCACCTCGCCGCCGAACTCGGCGACGGGGTCTTCGCCACCGAACCGAAGGCGTCGATCGTCGACCACTTCCACCGGGCCGGCGGCAAAGGTCCGCTCTACGCCGAGGTGCCCGTCGCCTGGGCGGTCGACGAGGACCAGGCGGTACGGGCGGCGTGGGAGTCCAGCCGCTGGGCACTGACCGGCTGGAAGGTGATGAGCGAACTGCCGAACCCGGTCAACTTCGAGGCCGCCTCGGCGATGGTCGACACCGACGACATCCGCGAGCACTTCAGCGTCGGGCCGGACCCGGCCGTGCACCTGGCGGCGGTCCGCCCGTACGTCGACGCCGGGTTCGACCACATCGTGCTCCAGAACGCCGGGCCGGACCCCGACGGGTTCCTGGACTTCTTCGAACGCGAGCTGGCCGGTCCGCTGCGAGGCCTCGACGACACACGGTGATCGGCTGTTCGCATCACCGATCGGACGGCCGGGGCGCGGTGGCCGGCGGAGCCTCCTCGGCTCCGCCGGCCGCCGCGCCGGGCACCTCAGGCGCGGGCCGGGCCGGAATAGTCGGGCGCGACGTAGACCGGCAGCCGCTCGCCCTGGCTGCGGGCGTAGCGACGGGTGTAGGTTACGGGCTCAGCTCCGGTCTGGAGCGGCACCGTGTATTGCGTGGGCAGAGTGTCCGCGGCAGCGGCGAGACGGCGGGGGGTCACCTCGCGACGTTGTTCATGCCACGGGCCACCCAGGAAGAGAACCTTCATGTTGCAATCCTTGCCGGTCCGGCCGTGATGCGCCTCATCCGTCCGACCAATTGCCGCAAAACTGTGCTGAAGACGGTCGAGCCGACCGGGTTCGGCCCGGCGTCATCGCCCCGTGAAGCGGGGAGGTCGCTTCTCCAGGAACGCCGCCATCTCCCAGATGTCCGCACCGGCCGGATCGCCGCGACCCCGGTGGAGCGGCGGGAGACCGTCGTCCGCGGCGACCGGTTCAGCCTCGTCGCCGGTTGGGCACCGCACCGGGCGTACCAGCTCACCGTGGCCGACGGTGCGGCACTGCCGGTCGGGGCCTGACCGGTGCGGGCGGCGCGGCTGATCTCCCTGGTGCTGCTGTTGCAGGCCAGGGAGGTGATGACCGCCGCCGAACTCGCCGCCGAACTGGACGTGTCGGTGCGCACCATCTACCGCGACGTGCTGGCGTTGTCCGCCGCCGGGGTTCCGGTCTACGCCGATCAGGGACGCGCCGGCGGATACCGGCTGCTCGACGGCTACCGGACCCGGTTGACCGGGTTGAGCCGGGCCGAAGCGCAGACGCTGTTCCTGTCCGGACTGCCAGGACCGGCCGCCGAGATGGGGCTCGCCGACGTGCTCGGTGTGGCGCAGCTCAAGGTCACGGCGGCCCTGCCGGCCGGGCTGCGCGACGCGGCCGACCAGGCCCGACAGCGTTTCCACCTGGACGCTCCGGGCTGGTTCCACCAGGCCGACCCGCCCCCGCTGCTGGCCGAGCTGGCCGGGGCGGCCTGGCGGGACCTCGTTGTCGAGCTGCGCTACCAGCGCGACGTCGAGGTGACCCGGACCGTCCAGCCGTACGGGCTGGTGTGGAAGAACGGCACCTGGTATCTGGTCGGCCGGGTCGACGGCGACCATCGGATCTACCGGGTGGACCGGGTGCGGGCGGTGACCCGCACCGATCAGCGCTTCGATCGGGAGCCCGCCTTCGATCTGGCCGGCTTCTGGGCCGCCCGGTCGGGGGAGTTCGTCCGGCGGGTGCTCGCCGACGAGATCGTCGTACGGCTGAGCCCGGCCGGGTTGCGGGCGCTGCGGTGGGCGGTGGAGGCACCGGCAGCCCAGGCGGCGGTCGACGCCGCCGACCCGCCCGACAGTCAGGGCTGGGTACGGACCCGTCTGCCGGTCGAGTCCCCCGAGGTGGCGTACACGCAGCTGCAGGCGTTGGGACCGGAGGTGGAGGTGATCGCCCCGGCCGCGCTGCGCGACCGGATGCGGGCCGCCGCCGCGCGGCTCACCGCGCTCTACGCCGACCGGCGGGTGGCGGATCCGGTGACCTGAACCCTGGCCGTCGGCGTCAGCGGTATCCGGTGGCGTCGGCGGCCTTGCCGGCCTCGACGACCTCCACCAGGTAGCGGTAGGCGTCCGGCTGGCTGCCGTCGAGGTCGGTGAAGCCGTACTCCTTGGCGAGCTGCCCGCTGGACAGGGACTGTCCGGTGAACCGGGCGACGGTCGGGTCGGCGGCGAGCGCGGCCACCGCCCGGCCGACCAGGACGGGCGTCTCCGAGATCACGAAGTGCGGATCCGTGGCGGTGCCGTCGCGCCAGGTGGCCTCGGTCACCCCGAAGTGGTCCAGCATCGCCTCGGACCGGATCCAGCCAGGCGACAGGGCCACGACCGTCGCCCCGTACGGCCGCAGCTCCTGCGCCTGCGCGAAGGCCAACCGGATGACGGCGTTCTTGGCCGTGTCGTAGAAGATGGACTGCCGGTAGCGGGTGGCGTTGTAGTCGGCGGTGCCGTCGGTCATCTCCACCACCAGGCCGCCCGGGTCACGGATCATCAGCGGCAGCGCGTAGTGGCTGGTGATCAGGTGGGTGTCGATGGCCAGCCGGAGCGCGCGCAGGCCGTCGTCGAGACGCTGGTCCCAGAGCGGGGCTTCGAAGTCGATCAGGTGGTCGGCTCCCCAGATGTCGTTGACCAGTACGTCGAGCCGACCGTGGTCGTCGGCGATCCGCTGGGTCAGGGCCTCGACCTGCGCCGGATCCAAGTGATCGGTCGGTACGGCGATGCCGGTGCCGCCGGCCGCCGTGACGAGGTCGGCGGTGTCCTCGATCGTCTCCGGCCGGTCCATTTCCGATCGACGCAGCCGGGTGCTGCGGCCGGTGACGTAGACGGTGGCGCCGGCGGCGCCGAGCTGGATGGCGATCTGCCGGCCGGCTCCCCGGGTGGCCCCCGCCACCAGGACGATCCGGCCGGTCGACGGGTTGTCGGCGGGCTTTCCGACCGACGGGGTGGTGTTCACGGAAGTGCTCATGCCGTCACCTTGGCAGGTAAACCTGCCAACCGATGTCAGGTTTCTCGATTGACTTGATCGAAACACTTCGATACATTGCCGTCACAATTCGGAAAGCCCTTTCCCCGCTGCCGTGGGGCGCACCGGCTCGCTTCTTCCGAACCCGAACCCCCAGGAGGATCTCGATGACAGCCACCAGATGGCGGCGCTGGCGAACCGGCGTCGTCGTGCTCGCCACCACCGTCATGCTCGGCACCGGCGTCGCGGTCGGCCTGCAGCCCGCCGCTGCCGCCACCGTCGACACCAACGCCTGGTACGTCCTGGTCAACCGGCACAGCGGCAAGGCGGTCGACGTCTACAACTTCGCCACCGACGACGGCGCGCCGATCGTGCAGTGGTCCCGCAACGACGGCAACCAGCAGCAGTGGCAGTTCGTCGACGCCGGCAACGGCTACTACAAGATCCGATCCCGGCACAGCGGCAAGTTCCTGGAACTGCCGAACGCCAACGACGGCACCCCGCTCGTCCAGAACGCCGACAACGGCACCACCCGCCAGCACTTCGGCGTCGCCGACTCCGACAGCGGGTACGTCCGGTTCGTCAACCGGCACAGCGGCAAGGCCCTCGACGTCTGGCAGTGGTCCACCGCCGACGGTGGGACGATTTCCCAATATCAGGACCTCAACGGCTGGAACCAGCAGTGGCAGATGGTCCGGGTCGCCAGCGGAGGCACCCCGACCACCCCGCCCCCGTCCGGCAACTGCGGCTCGGGCTCGTTCAACGCCGAAGCGGTGCTGAACGGCTCGACCTGGACCGCCCGTAACAGCGGCAACACCGTCTACACCGGCACCAACATGCTCTCCGCGATGCAGGCGGCGGTCAACAGCCTGTCGTCCGGCCGGACCAGCAAGCAGAAGGTCATCGTCCGGGGCTCCGGTTCGATCAGCGCGGGATCCCGGCTGTCGCTGCCGTCGTACACGATCCTGGAGGTCTGCGGCACGGTCAACGTGACCGGCTCCGGCTCCGGCGACCAGGCGGTGGTCTACGCACGCGGAGTGACCGACGTCGAGGTGACCCGCCTCAACATCACCGGCAGCCCGCTGTACGGCATCTTCGTCCGCAACGGTGTCAACATCACCCTCGGTCAGATCGACATCCGGGTCTCCTCCGGCCTCGGCATCCGCATCGACAACCACGGCGACCGCAACCAGCGCACCCGCAACGTGCGGATCGACAACGTGTACGTCCAGGGCACCAGCAGCCACGGGGTGGAGACCTACGGCGTCGACGGGCTGACCGTCGGCACGGTCACCGCCCGCAACACCGGCTACTCGGGCCTGCTGCTCAACGACACCATCAACGCGACGGTCGGCACGGTGGACGCGCAGGGTGCCGGCACCGGGACCGGGTACGCCGGGTTCCGGATGGCCAACCGCAACGGCCGGGTCGGCGACAGCTACCCGACCAACGTCCGGGTCGGCACGGTGATCGCGCGCGGCGGCGGCCGGGGCATCTTCTGCGTCTCCGAGTCCGGCGGCGCGGTGATCGACCGGATCGACATCTCCGGTACGGGCAGCAACTCGATCCTGTTGGAGAACTGTTACAACGTCACCATCGCGGCGATCTCCGGCTCGGTCAACGGATCCGACGTACGGATCGCCTCGCGAACCGAGTTCCCGGTGTCCCGGGACATCACCCTGCAGAACCTGACCCTGACCAACTCGCGGATCACCGAGAGCCCGTGCGGGCAGAACATCGTGATCCGCAACATCGTGCTGAATAACTCGACCATCAACCGCTGCTGAGCACGACGACGTCAGCTCGGTCGGCTCACCTGGTCGAATCACCGGTCGGCCAACCCGGTCGGCTCACCCATCGCGGTGAGCCGACCGGTACGCTTCACGGCCATGTCCGCCGCAGACTTCCTCGCCACCACCCGGATGTCCTACGACGCGACCGCCAGCGAGTACGCCGAGGTCGTCGCCGCCGATCTCGACGGCCGACCGCTGGACCAGGCGCTGCTGACCGCCTTCGCCGAACTGGTACGGGCGGCCGGCGGCGGGCCGGTGGCCGACGTGGGCTGCGGGCCGGGACGGGTGACCGTCGTGCTGCGGCGGCTCGGCCTGGACGTGTTCGGCGTCGACCTGTCACCACGGATGGTGGAGCTGGCCCGCCGTACTCACCCGGACCTGCGGTTCGAGGTGGGCTCGATGCTCGACCTGGAGATCGGTGACGGGTCGTTGAGCGGACTGCTCGCCTACTACTCGATCATCCACGTACCGTGGGATCGGCGGCCCGACGTCTTCGCGGAGTTCCACCGGGTGCTCGCCCCCGGTGGCGCTCTGATGCTCGCCTTCCAGGTCGGCGACGAGCACGGACACGCCGACGAGTCGTTCGGCAAACCGGTCGACCTGGACTGGTACCGCCAGCAGCCGGCCGACGTGGTCGACCTGCTGCGGGCCGCCGGCTTCGCGCCGTACGCCACGATCGTGCGGGAAGGCGACGGTGAGTCGGAGCGGACCCCACAGGGCACCGTGATCGCCCACAAACCGCTCGACCCGTGACCTGCCGGCGCTGACGCGCCAGTCCGATCGCCTGACGGACCGGCACAGTCCGATCACCTGACGGGCCGGCAGGATCAGCAGCGGTACACTGGCAGACCATCCACAGTGTCAACTTCTTGACGTTGTGGCCGGTTCATGTCATCGCCCACTATGGAGACCCTTGTCGCGCCGCTCGGCGCGCGGTGCGACGTGTCCGTCAGTACCTGGAGTGGCGGCCACCTGGTACGGCCATGGAAGGGATACGACCGATGGATTTGTCGCTGACCGTGCACCACGACGACGCCCCGCAGCTGGTGCGGGACCTGCGCCAGTGGCTGGCTGCCGAACCGGAACTGAGCGGCAGGGTACGCCTCGAGTCGGCCCCGCCGCAGCGCGGTGAGCTGGGCATCCTCGAATTGCTGATAGTCGCGCTCGGTGCCGGCGGCGTGCTGAGCGTGCTGGCCGAGTCGTTGCAGACCTGGTTCGCCCAGCCCCGCCGGTCCGACGTACGGATCACGGTCCGCACCGCCGCCGGTGACGTGATCGAGATCGACGCCAAGCGAGTGAAGCAGGTCGAACGGCTCATCGAGCAGGCGCTGGCCGCAGACGCGTCCGCGCGACCGGAGATCGGCGGCGATGCGGCCCATTGATCCCGCTCGGTCCCGGGTGGTGCTGATCGGCACCCCGGCGTATCACGCCACCGACGAGCTGACCGATGTCCCGCAGGTCGGCAACAACGTCGCCGACCTCGTCCGGCTGCTGACCGACCCCCGGCTGGCCGGCTTCCCGACCGAGAACTGCGTCGTCGTACCGCCGAATGCCGACCTCGGCGTGGTCGGTGAGCGCCTGATCCCCGCAGCCGCGGCGGCGTCGGACACGTTGCTGGTCTACTACGCCGGGCACGGCGTGCTGGGCCGGCGAGGAGAGCTGTATCTCGGTCTGTTCGGCACCCGGACCGATCGCCTGCCGTTCACGGCGCTGCCCTTCGACGCGATCCGGGACGTCTGCCTCGACTCCCCCGCCGCCAACCGGGTGGTGATCCTGGACTGCTGCTACTCCGGGCGGGCCACCGGTGAGGCGCTCAGCGATGTCGACGGCCAGGTGTTGGGGCAGATCACGGTCAGCGGTAGCTACACGTTGACCGCGTCCCCTGCCAACCGGGTGGCCAAGGTGCTCGACGGGGAGCCGTACACCGCGTTCACCGGCCGGCTGCTGACGCTGCTGGAACGCGGTCTGCCCGGCGGCGGCGAGCTGCTGACCCTGGGCGACGTCTACCGGCACCTGCGCACCACCTTGCAGGGCGAAGGCCTGTCGGTGCCCGAGCAGCGCGGCACCGGCACCGCCGACCTGCTGGGGCTGGTCCGCAACGTCGCCTACCGCCCTGGCAGCGTCGCTCCGGGTGGCACCCCGGTCGTCACCGGGGCTGCCCGGCTGTACGAACGCGAGCGCGAGGCGATCGCCGTGGGCGAGCACGGTGCGCCGTCCGAAGCGGTCCGGCTGCTGCGGAACCTGCTGATCGACCGGGAGCGGATCAACGGTGCCGAGGACGCCGCGACGCTGCGGACCAAGTACTTGCTCGGGGTCTGGACCGGTCGCGGCGGCGAGCGTACCCGCGCCGTCGAGCTGCTCCGCGAGGTACTCGCCGATCAGCAGCGGATCCTGCCGGCCGGCAACAGGGACCTGCTGCTCACCCGGGCCTACCTCGCGCAGAACATCGGCCAGGCCGGCAACCAGCCCGAGGCCCGGCAGCGGCTCACCGCCGTACACGACGACCAGGTCCGGGTGCTCGGCGCACGGCACGAGGACACCCTGCAGACCCGGTTCCTCTTGGCGTGCAACTGTGATCCGGAGGCGGCCCGGCACCAGCTCGTCGATCTGCTCCCGGATTTGGAGCGGGAGCTGGGGCCGATGCACGCGCTCACCCTGGACGCTTATGGCCAGCTCGCCTTCGCCACCGGATCGGCCGGCGACGCGGCCGAGTCGAGGCGCCGCTACGAAACGCTGATCCCGATGGTCACCCAGCGATACGGCGCGGAGCACCCGTACACCATCAGAGCCCGCCACCAACATGCCCGGCAGGTCAAGGCCGATGACCGGGTCGACGCGGAACACCTGCTCGCCGCCGTGGTCGACGACGCCGGTCGGGCGTTGGGGGCCGATCACACCGTCACCCTCGACGCCCGGCTCGACCACGCCATGGCCGCCGACAGCGCGGACGAGCAACTGCGCCGGTTGGACAGTCTCGGGCGGGACCAGCTGCGGCTACTCGGCGCGGACCATCCCGGGCTGATGTACACCCGGCGGATGCAGGTGGCCGTGCTGTCCGACGGGCCGCACCACCAAGAGGCCTACCGGCTCTGCCGGGACGTCCTCGCCGACCACGCCCGGGTGCTCGGGCCGTACCATCGGCACACCATGTTCATGCGGGAGATGCACGCGGCCAAGGCGTACGACGCCGGGGCGCACCCCGAGGCGATCCGGCTACGTCGGGAACTACTCACCGACCAACGTCGGGTACTCGGACCGGAGCATCCCGACACGGTGAAGAGCCAGCAGTGGCTCGCCCGTCACGATAAGAAGGGTTGACGCCGGTCGCGGACCAGCCCGACGACCTGCCGGGCCAGCAGGATCAGCAGCAGCACGCCGGCCAGCGCCGCCCAGCCCCAGGGGTAGCGCTCGGTCTCCGCGACGAAGACGACCGGGGTGCCGGCGTACGGGATGCCGGCATGCCCACCCGGGCCGACGGCCCAGTCGAGTTGCCCGTGCACGGCGTACCGGCCGTACACCGGGGCGTCGACCGGCACGGCGATCCGGACAGCGCGCCGCTCACCGGCCGCCAGTACGGGTACCTGAGGTGGTTCGACGATCAGCGTGGCCTGTCCGGGACGACCGACCAACACCGCCAGCCGTGGGTCGACGGCGGTGGCGGGACCGTCGTTGTGCAGATCGACCTCGACCAGAAGTCGACTGGGCAGGGCGAACAGCGCCGGCCAGTCCCAGCCGGCCGGACGTACGGTCAACCCGGTGATCCGCAGCTGGCCCGGATCGGGATCGACCGGTGCCGCCGGCACCACCAGACCGACGATTCCCAGCGACGCGACGCCGGTGACCGGATCGCCGGTGACGGCACCTGTCGCTGCTCCGGTCGCGGCCGGATCGAGCGACCGGGCGCGGACCACGCAGGGGCAGGCAACCGGCGGCGCGACCACGGTGATCGAGGTGGTCACCGGGTCGGGCCCGGCGAGGTGCCGGTGGTGCGCGGCGAGGGTCGCGCAGTCGAGCGATCCTCGGTCGGCCTGGTTGCCGCACACGTCCAGTTGGATGTTGCCGGCCGGCCAGCCGGTCAACGTGACGGTCAGCCGGTCCCCCACCGCAGCGGTGGCCGGGTCGACCCGTACCTGCGGCTGGGCCGCACTGGCCGGCGTCGACGGTAGGCCGGCCGCCCCGGCCAGGAGAACCAGGGCGAGTACCACTGCCGAGGTCCGCCGGCCGATCATCGAGTGCTGGCCGACGCCGACGCCGGACCTGTCGCGGACCGGGTCCCGGCCTCCGGCGGGACAGCGCCCTCGCTGGTCTGCGGGGTGCCGTTGCTGGCATGCGGGGTGCCGTCGCTGGCCTGCGGGGTGCCGTCGCTGGCATGCGGGTCGCCGCCGCCGGGCTCGGCGGCTCCGGCTGTCCGGGCGGTCCGGTGGCGGTCCCGCCAACGCCGGACCAGCGTCCAGCCGACCAGTACGGCGATCGCGGCGAGCAGCAGCCAGGGTGGCGCCCAGACGCTGGCCGACCGGGTGACCGGCGGCAATGCTTCATCCACTGTGACCGGAGCCAGGTCGACGGTGCCGGTCAGCCGCAGTGCCGGTGGCACCCCGGTGATCCGCTCGGTGACCGTGAAGGCGCTACCGGGCAGCAGCTCCGGCAGGTCGATCGGGGCGGTCCGGGCGAGATTCCAGCCGAACGGGCCGTCCAGCAGGACCGCGCCCGTACCGCCGATCCTGATGTTGCCGGTGTTGCGGACCTGGTAGGTGACGGTAGCGTCACCGTCACCAAGCGGGTTGATCGGATCGTCGTACTCGATGCTCATCGACTCGACGGTGATCGCCGGTCGGACCGGACCGTCGACCCGCAGGTAGATCCGGGCGGCGACCCGCTGGTCCACGGTGATCTGTTGTCCGGCGGCGTCGGTACGGACCTGGACGATGGAGCCGATCACGCCGCCGGCGTGGTCGCCGGGAGTGGCGTTGGCCGGCACCGTCAGGGTGAACGGGATGTCCAGCCGCTCACCAGCCGGTACGGCGTACTCCCGTTGGTCGAAACGGACCCAGGTGCCCACGTCGGTGGCCGGTTCGCTCGCGGGCCGCAGCGCGAACGCGCCGTCCTCGGTGAGGAACCCGTCGGTGCCGTAGACCGAGAAGGTGTGCGGCTGGTCACTCAGGTTGCTGATCGCGACGTAGTCGGTGATCTGCGCGCCGGGAGCGAGGTCGTAGACGAAGTAGTTGCGGCCGGTGGGTCCGTCCGGCCCGGAGGGTTGGACGGACCAGGTGACGCCGTCACCAGTCGAGGGCACCGGTGCCGGGCTCGCCGGTTGGGCACCGGCCGGAGCCGTGGCGAACAGCACGCCGGCGAGCAGCAGACCGACGAAGAGCAGACCGACGAACAGCGGACCGACGAACAGCGGACCGACGGGCCCGGCACCGGCCGGACGGGGGCGACGAGAGCGTGGTGGCGTGGACATCCGTACTCCAGGATCGGAGCCGGCCGGTACGGGAGTCGTCCCGTACCGGCCGGCCGTCAACCGCTCAGGACAGCGTGAGGGTCAGGGTGGCGGTGTAGTCGCCCGGCGTGGCCGAAGCGGGCACACCGAGGTTGAGCTGTGCGCCGCAGGTGAAGGTGCCGGCGCTGGCTCCGGCAGCCGAGGTGCACAACGCGCGGGCGGTGCCCAGACCGGCGCCGGGGTCGGCGACCGCACCCGGAGTGACCGTGCCGGCGGCCCCGACCAGCGGGTCGTCCACCACCGACGCGCTTGGCACCCAGCCCAGGTTGTTCGCCGCGATGACCGCGTCACCGGCGGCGACGAAGTCGCCGGACTGGCCGACCAGGCTCCAGCCGGCGTTGCTGCCGCGCAGGTCGGCGACGGTAGCGGCGTTCAACGCGCCGCTGGTCACCGCGCCGTTGGCGACGGCCGGCAGAGTGACCGAGGAACCGGCCACGCTGAGCGTGAGCGGGCCACCGGGCAGGACCGTGGCCGCGATCTGCTGGCTGGCCGAGCCGCCACCGGCAGCGGCGGCGAAGGTGATCGGGGTGAAGGTGTCCTGGCTGCGGTCGGCCGAGCCGCGCGCCGCGAACGTGATCACGTAGCACTGCGTCACCGTGCAGTCGACCGCGTTGCCGTTGCGGTCGGTGTACCGGGCGCTGATCGGCAGCGTGGTGCTGAACGATCCGTCGGCGTTCATCGTGTCGCGGGCGTCGGTCGGCTCGTTGGTGCTGCTCACCCACTTGGTGACCTGCAGCACACTGGCGTTGGTCCAGTGCTCGTCGACCTTTGGTCCGAACGAGACGTAGATGCCGGCGGCGTTGTTGGCTTCGGGATCGAAGCCGGAGCCGATGACCGCGATGGTCGCGCCGTCGGGGTCGACCCCGGTGGACGGGGTGACGGTGACGGCAGGCGCGCCCGGTTCGCCGCCACCGGAGGTGGCCGCGTCGAACGTCAGCGGGTCGAGGGTCTCGCCCGCGCCGTAGAAGCCGGCGAACGCAGCAGCGCCCTCGGCGGTCAGGGTGGCGGCCAGACCGGTGCCGGTGATGCCGTCCGCCCCGGCGACCGGATTGCCCGAGGCTGTGGTGAGGTCCGCGATGGTGGCCTGGGTGACATCGACCGGCGGGAAGGCGGTGCTTTCCAGTTCGACGTCGGCCTTGAGTACGGCGGCGCCGCCGGAGACGGCTACCGTCGGGTTGGCCAGGGTGATGGTGAACATGTGCGCCGGGTACGAGAAGACGACGGTGCCGCCGTACGTGGCGTTCGTCTCACCGGTCTCGGCGTCGTAGCTCCCGCCGGTCGACGGAAAGGCGAACGTGCCGTCGGCGTTGATCGAGGCACCGTCGCTGGCCGCGATCGGCGGATTGCCGTTGCCGGACGACACGTAGGTGCGGAACGACGCCTTGAAGCCCCAATTCAGGCTTCCCTCGGTGATGTCGGCCGGGGCAGCCATGGCGGGCGAGGCACCGACGAGTGCGGTCGCGGCACCGAGTACGGCTACCGCCGCCCAGCTCGCCGACCGTCGCCCCAGAGCGCCTGCTCTGGATGAGGTCATTACTGATCCTTTCCGGATGGTTACCTACCGTGTTCACATTCGCATGTGGACCCGGTGTGCGATCTGGATTAGGTTAGCCATGCCTAACAGATGCATCATCCGGCGGGCGTACCTGATCGTCAACCGGTCGTACCCTTGCTCGACCTGGGACGATGACTTAGGTTAGGCAAACCTTCATTGAAATCTCAACCGGCACCTGCTGGGAAGGAAACGCCATGTCATCGCCGTCGCGCAGCGGGCCGACCCGCGCGATCGCCACCGCCACGGCGAGCACGACGACAGCGGTCCCGGCCACGGCCACGGTCCCGACCACGGTCGCGGGCCGGGCGCTGGCCATCGGCGCGCTCGTGCTCGGCGTACTGGTGTCGACCACCGCCGGCACCGCCCACGCCGACACCACCGCCACCGGCTCCGGCGGGCAGCGGCTCACCGTCTCCAAGAGCACCGGCGTCAGCCGCTCCGGCGAGACCGTCACGGTCAGCGGCACCGGCTACGACACCAGCAAGGGCATCTACGTCAGCTTCTGTGTGGACAACGGTGCCGGGGCGGTGCCCTCCCCCTGCGGCGGAGGAGCCGACATGTCCGGCACCAGCGGCAGCTCGCACTGGATCTCCAGCAACCCGCCGGCGTACGGCGAAGGCCTCGCCGTACCCTACGGCAGCGGCGGGTCGTTCCAGGTCAGGGTCCCGGTGGTCACCACAATCGGGGACGTCGACTGCACCGTCCGAGTCTGCTCGGTGGTGAGTCGCGCCGACCACACCCGGACCAGCGACCGCAGCCAGGACGTCCGGATCCCGATCCGGTTCGCGCCGGTGGCAGCCCCGCCGACCGCCCCGACCGCGACCAGCACGCGGCCCCCGGCCACGAGCGGTCCCGCCCCGGCCACCACCCGCGCGACCGCCGGCTCCGGCGGGACGGCCAACTCCGGTGCGGCGGCCGGACCCGCCGACGCCGGTACGACCGGACCCGCCCCGGCCCCGGCCGTCGACGGCACCACCGGATCGGACGCCACCGGTACCGACGCTGGTCAGGGCGACGATGACACCGTCCAGACGAGCACGAACGACCTGGCGGTCACCCGAGTCAGCAGTGTCGGATCCGCCGGCCAGTGGTGGAGCAGCACCCTGATCCTGCTCGCCCTCGGCGTGATCGCCCTGGTCGGCCTCTCCGCCGCCCGCCGCCGCCGCGCCAGCGGGAGCAGGCCGTGACTCGGCCGCCCTCCTGGGTCGCCGGTCTCATCGGCGCGGCGCTGCTGGTCGGCACGGCCGGTTGCGGAAACGCCGCAGCGGACGGCCCGGTCGACGGCTCGGTCGTCGCCTGCGGGCCGGTCACCGCCGTCGTGACGAACACCGACGTGACACCGCTCGACCCCGCACCGACCCCCACGCTGCCGGTCACCGTCACCGACGCCGCCGGCGACCAGGTGACCGTGACCGACGCCAGCCGCATCCTGCCGGTCAACCTGTACGGATCGATCGCCGAGATCGTCTTCAGCCTCGGACTCGGCGACCGGGTCGTCGGCCGGGACACCTCCACCGACTTCCCGGCCGCTGCCGCCCTGCCGCTGGTCACCCCCGGCGGGCACGACCTGTCCACCGAAGCCATCTTCGCGCTCGACCCGACGGTCGTGCTCCTCGACGACAGCATCGGCCCACCGGAGGTACTAGACCAGTTGCGCGCCGCCGGCATCCCGGTGGTCCGGGTCGGCGACGAGCAGAGCCTGGCCGCCGTACCCGGACACATCCGCGCGGTCGCCGCCGCGCTCGGCGTGGTCGAAGCCGGCGAACGACTCGTCGCCAGGGTGGAGGACGAGATCGCCGCCGCACGTGAGGGTGTACCCGGCGACGATGATGCCCGGCCGCTGGTCGCCTTCCTCTACCTGCGCGGCACCGCCGGGGTGTACCTGATGGGCGGCAAGGGCGCCGGCTCCGACGCGATGATCGAGGCGGCCGGTGGACGCGACGCCGGCACCGCGATCGGCCTGGAACGCTTCCGGCCGCTCACCAGCGAAGGCCTGATCAACGCCGCACCGGACGTGATCCTCGTGATGACCAAGGGCCTGGAGTCGGTCGGCGGGGTCGACGGCCTGCTCGCCATGCCCGGTGTCGCGCAGACCCCGGCCGGACAGCAGCGACGGATCGTCGACATGGACGACACGATCCTGCTCAACTTCGGTACGCGTACCGGGCACGCCGTCGCGGCGCTGGCCCGGGCGATCCACGAATGCCGGTGAACCGGTGCCACCAGCCCGGACCACCGGTACGGACGTGACCGGACCCGACGTACCACCTCGGCCCGGGTCGCGGCGCCCAGCCGGTTCGGCCGCCCGCCGGCCGCTGCTGCTGATCGGGCTGGCCGGCACCCTGGTCGCGGTAGCGGTGTTCGCCGCCGGCACCGGTCAGGTCCAGATCGCCCCGGCCGAGGTGATCGCCTCGGTGCTGCACCGGATCGGACTACCCGTCGGCGAACCGCCGACCGCGCCGCACGCCGACAGCGCACTGTGGATCGTCCGGTTCCCCCGGGTCGTCCTGGCCGCGATCGTCGGTGCCGCGCTCGGCTGCGCCGGCGCCGTCATGCAGGGCATCTTCGGTAACCCGCTGGCCGAACCCGGTGTCATCGGGGTCTCCGCCGGCGCGGCGGTCGGCGCGGCGCTGGCGATCGTCACCGGCGTGACGGTCCTCGGCGGCTGGACCACGGCCGCCGCCGCTTTCGTCGGCGGGCTGGCCACCACCTACCTGGTCTACGTCCTGTCCCGGGCCGACGGGCGGACCGAGGTGGTCACCCTGGTGCTCACCGGCATCGCCGTCAACGCGGTCGCCGGAGCCGCGATCGGGCTGCTGATGTTCGTCACCGACGCCGCCGGTGTGCAGGCGATCGCCTTCTGGAACCTCGGCAGCCTCGCCCAGGCCAACTGGGAAGCGGTCGCCGTCACCGGGCCGTGCCTGATAATCGGACTGGTCACGGCCGGACTGTCCGCCGGCAGATTGGACCTGTTGGCGTTGGGCGAACGCTCGGCCCGCCACCTCGGGGTCGACGTGGAAGGACTCCGGCTGCGAATGATCGTGGTGACCGCGCTGCTCGGGGCGGCGGCGGTCGCCTTCACCGGAGTGATCAGCTTCATCGGGTTGGTGGTGCCGCACCTGGTCCGAATGGTCGCCGGCCCCGGGCACCGGGTGCTGATCCCGGCCAGCGCGCTCGGCGGGGCGATCGTGGTGATCGCCGCCGATCTCGCCGCCCGAACCCTGGTCGACTATCAGGAACTGCCGCTCGGCGTACTGACCGCCGTGGTCGGCGGCCCGGCGTTCTTCTGGCTGCTGCGCCGTACCCGTCGCCGGGCCGGGGGTTGGGGGTGATCCGCCGGGCCGGCGCGCTGCCGCCGATCCGCCGGATCCCGGCGCGTCCGTCGATCCGCCGGACCCCGGCCCGGCCGCCGGTCCGCCAGCCCGCCGGCAGCGCGTTGATCGAAGTCGGCCAGCTCCGGGTCGAACTCGGTGGCCGCGCGGTACTCGACGACGTCGAGCTGGTCGTCCACACTGGCGAGGTGGTAGCGCTGGTCGGACCCAACGGTGCCGGCAAGTCGACCCTGCTCGCCGCGATCTGCGGGGACGTACCGCTGGCCACCGGGTCGGTACGCGTCGACGGTGCGGCGCAGTCGGCCTGGTCCCCGGTCGAGCTGGCGTTACGCCGAGCGGTGCTGACCCAACGGAGCGTGCTGTCGTTTCCATTCACCGTCGCCGAGGTCGTCCGGATGGGCCGGGCACCCTGGGCCGGCCTGCCCGCCGAGGACTCTGACGACCGCATCGTCGAGGAATGCCTGCACGCCACCGACGTGGCCCGCTTCGCCCGCCGTACCTTCACCTCGCTCTCCGGCGGTGAGCAGGCCCGCGCCGCGCTGGCCCGGGTCCTCGCCCAGCGGGCCACCGCGATGCTGCTCGACGAACCGACCGCCGCGCTCGATCTGCACCATCAGGAACTGGTGCTGCGGATCGCCCGACAGCGGGCGGCGGCCGGGGACGCCGTCGTCGTGGTGTTGCACGACCTGAGCCTGGCCGGGGCGTACGCCGACCGGATCGCGTTGCTGTCCGCCGGACGGCTACGCGCCGTCGGCACCCCGGCCGATGTGCTCACCCCCACGCTGCTCAGCGAGGTCTACCGGCACGATATCGAGGTGCTGGCCCATCCCGAGACCGGTCTGCCGCTGGTCGTTCCGAGACGGCACCGACCAGACCGCACCGACGAGACGGCACCGAAAGGAAGAACCCCCTGATGAGTGACACCTTCTCCGCCCGGTTGCGGGCCGCCAGCTGGGAGGACCACCAGGCCGCCGAGTCCCAGCGGTACGTCTCCGCGCTGGTCGCCGGGGAACTCCCCCGACGCCGGTACGCCGACCTGGTGGCCCAGCACTACTTCATCTACCAGGTGCTGGAGGAGGCGGCCGAAGCGATGCGCGACGATCCGCTGGCCGGCGGCTTCGTCGACGACCGGTTGACCCGGTTGCCGGCGCTCGAAGCCGACCTGGCGTTCCTGCTCGGATCCGACTGGGCCGCGCAGATCACGCCGGGGGTGGCGACGCGGCGGTACGTGACCCGCATGCAGGAGGTCTGCTTCACGTTCGCGCCCGCGTTCGTGGCGCACCACTACACCCGTTACCTCGGCGACCTGTCCGGTGGCCTGTTCATCGGACGATCGGTGGCGCAGACGTACGGGTTGACCGACGACGGCGGGGTGGCGTTTTATCACTTCGCCGGTGTCGACAGCCCACGTGACTACAAGGACGCGTACCGGGCGCGGCTCGACGCGTTGCCGCTGGACCCGACCGCCGAGGCCGCCCTGGTCGGCGAGGTGGCGGTCGCGTACCGGCACAACTCGGCGGTCCTCGCCGAACTCGGCCGGGACCTGGAGCAGATGGAGCCGGCGGCGTGACCGATCCGTTCTCCCCCGATGTGGTGGCGCAGATCGCCCGACACATGAACGATGACCACTCGGCCGACTCCCTGCTGATCTGTCGGTCGCTCGGTGGTGTCCCCCGCGCGACGGCGGCCCGGATGGTCGGGCTGGACGCCGACGGAATCGACTTCGCGGCCGGTCTCGACGGGGTCGAAGTCCCGGTACGGGTGCCGTTCGCGCACCGGTTGACCGAGCGGTCCCAGGTGCGGCACGAGGTGGTCCGGATGTATCAGGAAGCATGCGCGGCATTGGGTGTGCCGCCACGCCCGGCGAAGTGAGCCGCCGAGCCCAACGAAGTGATTGGCGGTAGCACCGATAGGGCATCCGACCGGATACGTCCGAGTTGACATGGTTGGGTGTGGGAGCATCGCGCCATGGCGACCATCCGGCGACAGTCGGGGCCGGGCAACGACGGGCCGGCCCGGCCCGTCGCCGCCAGACCGGTCGCCGCCAGACCGGTCGTCAGCTCCGTGGTCGCCGTGCTCGCGGTGCTCGCGCTCACCGGATGCACCGGAATCGGCATCGGCGAGGCACCCGAGTCGGGGACGGCGACGTACTCCGCCTGGGGGCTCAACGAGGCGTCGAGCGCGCTGACCGGCTCCGACCGCATGATCGTCCTCAACGGCGACATCCAGCGCGACGACCGCGAGTTCTTCCAGGTCAGCGGGGTATGGGGGCAGGACGGCTTCACCCTGGACGAGCCCTCGGCCGACCAGGTCCGGGCTCTGGTCGGGCAGCTGCCCGACCGTACCGGAGATCCGGACTGTCACCGACTGGTGCTGGTCAACCATGGCTTCTTCGGCAGTGGGGCGATCGCCGTGGTCGATCCGGCGGAATTCCCGCCGGGGACCCCGGTGATCGCCCATCCGCTGCGCTGACCGACGGTGCCGGCCGCCTGGTCAGCCGGCCGACGGCTCGGGTACGGCGCACTCGAGACCGTTGAGCGTGAAGACCGCCGGCAGTCCGCCCGCACCGCTGCCGTCACTGCTGGCCAGGAAGCCGAAGCTGACCGTACCCCCGGGTGGGATCGCGCCGTTCCAGGCGGCGTTGCCCGCGGTGACAGTGGTCCCCTGCTGGGTGGTGACGGCGTTCCACGGCCATTCGATCCGCTGTGCCCCGGTGAAGTCCCAGCCCACCGACCAGCCGGCGATCGGCTCGGTTCCGGTGTTGTGGATCGTCACGGTGCTGGTGAAGCCGGCGCCCCAGTCGCTGTCCACCCAGTAGCCGATCTGGCACTCACCGGTCGGATCGGGGTCGACCTCGGCGGCGAACGAGATCCGGTGCAGTTGCCCCGGCAGGTCGTTGACGAGATACAGCTCGCCGTCGCCGGCCACCCCGATGGTGGTGGGCTGGATGGGCAGCTCACCGATCACCGCCGTGTCGTATCCGCCGTCCGCCGTCGGCCGGATCGCGTACGCCGTCGCCGAGCAGTAGTCGGTGGCCAGATAGGTGCCGGCGGCGATGTCGGCGAAGGCGCTGCCCCGGTAGACGTGCCCGCCGATGACCGCGCAGCCGCCGACCGAGGTCTGGTAGTGGAAGACCGGGTCGGTGTAGTCGGCCGCCGGGTCGCACCGCTGCGGGTCGAACTCGACCGGCCCTTCGCGGCAGGACCAGCCGAGGTTGGCTCCGGCGACTCCGCGCAGGTGGTTGACCTCTTCGTACGAGCCCTGGCCGACGTCGGCGATCCACAGTGATCCGTCGGCCGGGTCGACCGAGAAGCGCCACGGGTTCCGCAGGCCGTACGCCCAGATCTCCGCGCGGGCTCCGGGCTCGTCGACGAACGGGTTGTCCTCGGGTACGCAGTACGGCAGTGCGCCGCAGGCCGCCGAGACGTCGATCCGCAGGATCTTGCCGAGCAGCGTACCGAGGTCCTGGCCGGTGTCGAGCACGTCGTCGGCGCCGCCGCCGTCACCGATGCTCCAGTAGAGGTGACCGTCGACGCCGAAGGCGAGTTGGCCGCCGTTGTGGTTGGCGAACTCGGCGTGCGGCTGGGTCAGCAGCACCTCCTCGGTGTCCACCGGGACCGGCTGCTGGTCCGGGGCGTCCAGCGGCAGCCGCGACAGGGTCACCGCGCCGTCGGGCAGTGCCGTGTACGCGAGGTAGATCGCCGGATCGGTGGCGAACCCCGGTGCCGTGGCGATGCCGATCAGACCGCGTTCGTTGCCGGAGATGTCGACCCGGTCGCTGATGTCCAGCAGCGGATCCGTGGCGAGCCCCGAGTCCGGGTGGTAGACCCGTACCGTACCGGTCTTTTCGGCGATGAACAGCCGACCACTGCCGTCGTCCGGGGCGATCATCGCGGTGGGACGTCGTAGGCCGAACGCGACCTGGGTGCTGGCGACGGTGAGCCGGTCGAGCGGTACGGCGGCGGCCGACTGGTGTGCTGCCAGTACGGCGGCCGACTGGTCCGGGCCGGGCCGGGTGGCGGGCGCGGAGGCCGGTTCCGCTCGTGCGGCACCCGCCGCGAAGACGACCGAGATCGCCGCGGCGCTGGCGACCGTGGCCGCGCCAGCCCGGGATTTCAATCGAAACATTTTCATATTTGCTCCTATCGGTTCATGGGAACGTAACCGATGGACGTAGCGATGCCAACCGACCCGGTCACCAACATTTGCCACTCTGGGTAGTCAATCAATAGCTAAGAGTCGCTATCCTTGAGTCATGGAGCCGGCCACCCCCGACCCGATTCAGATCGCCGAGCTGGTGATCGCCTGGTCCGGCGGAATAATTGCGGCTTTTGCCCTTTTGGTCACTGCGCTGACAGTGGTCTTCGTCTTCGCCGGCTTCGTCGGAATCCGGGAACTACGGACCATCCGCCGTACGGGTGCCCGCGCCCGACTCGAACTCGACCGACAGCGCACCGTCGCGCAGGAAATCGTCGCGCAGGCCGATCGGGCGATCCACCAGGCAGAAAATCTCTCCGAGCAGACCGACACCCTCGTCGGTCGGGTACGGACCGCGGTGGCCCAGGCGGAACGGCAGTCCGAGCAGGTACACCTGTTGATCGAGGACATGCAGTCCCGCCTGAGCGACTTCGACCAGCGGCTCACCACCCAGGTCGAGGTCTCCTACCTGTTCAACCAGGGTGAGGCCGCGTACTGGGAGGGCTACTACGAGAAGGCGGTCGAGTTCCTGCGCCGAGCGGTGGAACTCGACCCCCGCAATCCCCGGGTGCGTTACCGACTCGGTCGGTCGTTGACGAACCTGGGCGAGGACGCGGCGGCCGAGCAGGAGTTGACCACCGCCATGGCGTACAAGCTGCCGGCCGACGGCGCGGAGCGGGCCTTGGCGCTGCTGCACCGCTACGCCCAGCCGGACCGGGCGTTGAGCTACGCGCGACTGGCCACCAAGCACGGCCCGCACGACGCGCAGAACTGGAACTGCCTGGGGCTGTTGCTCCGTGACAACGGCGACTTCGCCGCCGCGCGGGACGCCCACCAGCAGGCCAACCGGCTCGACCACGACCTGGTCTCGACACCGTTCTTCCTGGCGCTGCTCGCCGCGCAGGCGCAGGCGCTGCCGCACGCCCGGGACCGCTCCGCCGAGGCGATCAACCGCCTCGACTCCAGTGAACGGCGGGCGAAGATCAAGCCGATGTGGGCAGCGCTGATCCGCTGGACCGACGAGGTGCTCCGGGGCAACTACGCCGAAGCCGACCATCACGCGGCCGTGCTCTACCAGACCTGCCAGTCGGCCCGTCGAGCCCGGGAACTCTGCGACCACATGGACTTCCTGCTCCGGGCGCTGGCCCGCGAGGAGCAGCGGGAACGGTATCTCGGCTCGATCGAACGGACCTGGCTGACCACCCGTACCGGGTGATCAGCAGCGGCCGGCCGATGCGGCCGGCCGCCAGGTCGATCGATCCCGGTGGGTTCAGGACTTCTTACCCGCCGCCGCGATCACCGCCACGCCGGCGGCGGCGAACCCGATCTGCAGCGCGAGTTCGATCCAGTCGACGCCCCGGGTCTGCGCCACGCCGAACAGTCCGGCGACCAAGGTGCCGAGCAGCGCGGCCACCACGCCGATCAACAGGGTCACCCAGATCTTGATTTCCTGCTTGCCAGGAACCACGAGCCGCCCGAGCGCACCGATCACGAGTCCGATGATCAACGCCGAAAAGATGCCACTGATCTCCACAGTCTTGCCCCCCTGAACCGGTTGGTTGGGCTGTCCTTTCCCATCTTCGACCGTCGCGGAACCTCGCAACAAGGTCCACCAAGCGACCGGTACACCATGCGCCAGGAGCACCACGCCAGGAGCACCACGCGCCAGGGCACCGACCGCGCGCCAGGGCCAGGCACGATGTGGAATTTTCAGAGATCTCGCAGCTTGGCTGGGTAGCGTTACGGGTAATCAGGACCTGCCAACCCCTCGTCTCCCTCGTCTGGAGTATTGGCATGTCGGCACCGAGCGGGTCATCGACAGCTGCGGCCGCCCGCAGGCGCACCCCGGTCTGGGCGGTGCTCGCGGTGATCCTCGGCTCGCTACTGATGGCGAGCAGCGCGGCGGCGATCGTCGGTAGCAGGTTGCTCATCGAGCGCTACACCGGCGACATCCAGCAGCAGAACCTGCTTGCCGGAGCGGCCAAGGTCACCGAGCCGGAGCGGGAACCGCTGGAGGGGCCGATCACCATGCTGCTGCTCGGGGTCGACGAACGCGGCAGCAACCCGGGCGACATGCGCTCGGACACGATCATCATCCTGCATGTCCCGGCCACGCACGATCAGGCCTACCTCGTCTCGGTTCCCCGGGACACCTGGGTCGAGGTACCGGCCTTCGAACCCAGCGGGTACGAAGGCGGCGAGTCCAAGATCACCGACGCGTTCCGGTCCGGGTCGCGCGACGGCGCCGGCCGGGCCGGCGGCGCCCAACTCGTCGCGCTCACCCTCAAGGAGCTCACCGGGATCGAGTTCGACGGAGCGGCGATCATCGACTTCAGCGGCTTCCGGGACGTCATCGACGCCCTCGGCGGCGTACGGATGTGCGTCGACCAGCGGGTCAAGTCGCAACACATGCGCCTTGTCGACGGCAAACCGACCTGGCTGGCCGAGGCACGCCAGGCGGGCGGCGGCAAGGAACTCTGGCATGAGGAAGGCTGCAAGCGGATGGCCGGCTGGGAGGCGCTGGACTACTCCCGGCAGCGTTACGGCCTACCCAACGGCGACTACGACCGGCAGCGTCACCAACGCCAGCTGATCAAGGCGATGATCAGCCAGGCCAGCAGCAGGGGCGTGCTGACCAACCCGGCCCGGCTCGACGAAGTGATCACCGCCGCCGGCAAGGCGTTCGTGCTGGACACCGGCGGGACACCGATCGCCGATTTCATCTTCACCCTGCGCGGGATCACCGCCAACGACCTCGTCCTGGTCAAGACCAACAACGGCGAGTTCAACTCGGCCGGTTTCAGCAGCACCGCCGCCGAACGACTCACGCCGGAGAGTCTGGCGATGTTGGCGTCGATCGGAGCCGGCACGTTGGACGACTTCCTCCTCGCCCACCCGGAGTTCGTGCAGGAGGACTGACGCCGCCCACGTCAGGTCCAAGCCCGCGTCAGGTCCAGCCCGCGTCGTGCACCAGCAGCGCGATCTGCACCCGGTTGTCGAGGTCGAGACGGGCCAGCAGTCGAGACACGTACGCCTTGACCGTCGCCACGCTCATGAACAACTCAGCGGCGATCTCGGCGTTCGACCGGCCATGACCCACCGCGACCGCGACCTCCCGCTCGCGCGGGCTGAGCCCGTCGAGCAGCCGACGGGCCCGCTCGCGTCGCCGGCCCGGGTCCGGCTCCGGTCCGGCGGGGTCGCCCCGACCGGCCGGTACGCCGGCCACGTGATCGATCAGCCGGCGGACCGCCGCCGGCGAGAGGATCGGATCCCCGGCGTGCACGCGGCGGACCGCCGCGACGATGTCGGCCGGTGGGGTGTCCTTGAGCAGGAAGCCGCTGGCCCCGGCCCGCAGCGCCCGCAGGACGTACTCGTCGGCGTCGAACGTGGTCAGCACCACCACCGAGGGCGGATCGGGCCGGCGGCGGACGGCCTCGGTCGCCGCCAACCCGTCAACGCCCGGCATCCGGATGTCCATCAACACCACGTCGGGCCGGTGGGTGGCGACCGCGTCCGCGACGTCCGCGCCGTCACCCGCCTCACCGACCACGTGCAGGTCGGCGGCTCCGCCGAGGATCATCGCCAGCGCGGCCCGTACCAGCGGATCGTCATCGACGATCAGGACTCTCACGGCGGCCATGGCAACCACGCGACCAGCCGATAGTAGCCAGATTCGGTCGTCCCGTAGTCGAGTCGCCCGCCGACGAGACTGGCGCGTTCCGCCAACCCGACCAACCCGGTCCCGCTCCCCGGAATCGGCGAATCCGGCGGCCGTGACACCGAGCGACGGTTCGTCACTTCCACGGTCAGTCCGGCACCGGGCCGTCCGCGCACCGCGACCTTCGCCGCCGCCCCGGGCGCATGCTTACGGACGTTGGTCAGTCCTTCCTGCACAATCCGGTACGCCGCTCGGCCGAGCCCGGTCGGTAGCCGCGACGGCTGGTCGATCTCACTGGTCAGGGTGACTCGGGTGCCGGCGTTACGGGACTCGGCCACCAACTCCGGCAGGTCCGCCAGGGTCGGTTGCGGCGGCTCAGGCCCGCCGACGAGCGCCGTGTTGCCGGCCTGGCCAGTCGAACCGGTCAGACCAGTCGACCGAGTCGGGCCGTTCCACCCGGTCGGGCCAGGCAACCCGGTCGGGCCGGCCGGTGCGGTGGAATGATCCGACCGCAGCACCCCGATCACCTCACGGAGCTCCTCCAGCGCCTGGTGGGCGGTCACCCGGATCACCCCGGCCGCGCGGGTGATCTCTTCCCGAGATGCGTCCGGCCGGAACTCCAGAGCTCCGGCGTGCAGGCTGAGCAGCGAGATCCGATGGGCCAGAACGTCGTGCATCTCCCGGGCGATGCGGGTGCGCTCCAACTGGCGGGCCTGAGCGACCCGCAGCAGTTGCTCCGCCTCGGCGCGGTAGGCGCGATCGCGTAGGGAGACGACCAACTGCCGGCGAGCCCGCACGAACATCCCCCAGGCGAGCACGGCACCGATGACGATCGCGGTCAGCACCACCGCGCCGAACAGGTCGAGGTCCCGGTCCGGGTAGATCAGATAGAAGATCGGCGACACGGTGAGATGCGCCACGGCGACTCCGGCCGCCACCGCGAGGGGTCGATGCACCGCGACGGTGAACAGCAGGATCAGTACGGCGATCCCGCCGGTCACCGACAGCACACCGATCGGCAGGGCGATCAGCGCCACCCCTGCGGGCCACCGGCGCCGTACCCACAACAGGCCGCAGGAGGCCAGCCCGAGCATGAGGTCGAGTCGGTAGAACCAGCCGGGTTCGACGCTGGTGGCCGTCACGTACGGCTGAGGTTGCCGCATGTCCCACGCCGCCCAGACGAGGTAGCCGACGGCGATCAGCAGGCAGATGGCGTCGACCAGCCAGTCCCGGGTGGATCGTCTCCGCCGCCCGGTCCCGGCCGCATCGGCGATCAGTGTCGCCGGTAGCAACCAAGGGTTGTCCGGAGCCGGGACCGCGCTCATCAGGCCAGCGTACGCACCGACAAGCAGCGGTGGGCAGCTACCAAAGTCGAGGCCGTCGACCGCCGAAGGTCGGTGATCGGCAGACCATCGACCACCGACGGCCGACGATCGGCCGCTGCGGCGCCGGGCCACCGACCCGCACGCTGATCTGGTGATCGAGGTACGCAATATCACCAAACGGTACGGACGGCAGCTCGCCGTCGACGACGTCTCCTTCACCTGCTCGGCCGGTACGGTGACCGGCTTCCTGGGGCCGAACGGTGCCGGGAAGTCGACCACGATGCGGATCGTCTGCGGGCTCGCGACCGCCACCACCGGGTCGGCGACCGTCGACGGGGTGGCCTACCGCGACCTGCCGAACCCGGGCCGGGTGGTCGGCGTACTGCTGGACGCCTCGGCACAGCATCCGGGACGTACCGGGCGGGAGACCTTGGCCGTCGCGGCGCTGACCATGGGGGTGTCGCAGGCCCGGGTCGCCGAGGTGCTCGACCTGGTCGGGCTCAACGCGGTCGCCGCCCGGCGGCGGGTACGCGCCTACTCGCTCGGCATGCGCCAACGGCTGGGGCTGGCGCACGCGCTGCTCGGCGAGCCCCGGATGTTGATCCTGGACGAGCCGGCGAACGGTCTGGATCCGGAGGGCATCTTCTGGATGCGCCGTCTGCTGCGCGACTTCGCCGACCGGGGCGGCACCGTGCTGCTCTCGTCCCACCTGCTGCGGGAGGTGGAAGCGGTGGCGGACCGGCTGGTGATGATCGGGGGTGGCCGGGTCGTCGTCGACGGCGACAAGGACGAACTACTGAGCGGATCGGGCACCCTGGTCCGGGCCCGTGACCCGCAGGCCCTGCTGACCGCGCTGGTCGAGGCCGGCGTGCCGGCGAGCGAGCTCGACGGCCGGCTGCTGGTGCGGGCGGAGCCGGAGCTCGTCGGTGAGATCGCCGCGCGGACCGGCGCCGTACTGCTGGAACTGCGGCCGGCCGACGGCGGCGGCCTGGAACAGATGTTCCTCAGCCTGACCAGCGGCGAATCGGTACGGGAGGCAGTGCGTTGACCGCGATGTGGGGACGGTTGGTCCTGGTCGAGATGCGTAAGTTGATCGACACCCGGGCCGGCTACTGGTTGTCGATCACGATCGGGCTGGCCACCGCCACCATCGTCGCGCTGATGCTGATCTTCGCCGAGCCGGCGGAGCAGTCGTTCGTGACCTTCTTCGTGCTGGCTCTGCTGCCGGTGGCGTTCCTGCTCCCCGTACTGGGGGTCCTGCTGGTCACGACCGAATGGTCGCAACGCACCGCGTTGACCACGTTCGCGCTGGTACCGGTCCGGCACCGGATCCTCGGCGCCAAACTCGCCGCGTCGATCGTCGCCGCTGTCGTCTCGGTGCTGGCCAGCCTGGTCGCGGCGGCCGCCGCGACGGCGATCGCCGGGGCCACGGGCGGCACCGGCTCGTGGCGGTTCGACGCTGTCATGATCGTCTACGCGATGCTGTTCCAGGTGATCAACGTCGTGATGGGGCTGGCCTTCGGGATGCTGCTGCTGAGCACCCCGCTCGCCATCGTGCTGCTCCTGCTGCTGCCGACGGCATGGTCGGTCGTCGGCGGGATCGTCGGCGGGCTGCGGGACGTCGCCGAGTGGCTTGATCTCGGCCTCACCATGGAACCGCTGCTCACGCCCGACGTGACCGCTGGACAGTGGGCCCGGTTGGTCGTCTCGGTCGCGCTGTGGGTACTGCTTCCGCTGCTCGCCGGCGCGGTACGGATCCACCGACGTGACGTCGTCTGAGTCCGGTCCGGCCGAGGTGGTGGGTCCGTCGGCAGGCGAACGCCTGCTGGTGGGCCCCCTGCTCGTCGGCCTCGGCGGTGCCGCCGGCGGCCTGCTCCCACCGCTCGCCGGTTGGCTGCTCGGGCTGCCCTGGGTGCCGCTGGCCGGGCCGCTGCGGCTCATCGACGCGCTACCACGGACGCCGGCCGTCGTCGGCGGCGTCGTCGCCGGAGCCCTCGTCGGGCTGACCCTGCTCGGCGCGGTGCACGCCAGCCAGCTGCTGGTGACGGTCAGCCGTTGCGAGCTGCGCATCCGGCACGGCGAGGTCGACGTGACCCTGCACCGGTCCGACATCGGCGCGGTGTTCCTGGAGCCTGGCAGGTCGTTCCTGGCCGACGGCAGACTCGTCGTGCTCGACCGACGCGGAGCGGAGCTGTGTTCGCGGGTCGGTGACATCTCCGCCACGCGGCTCGCCGACGCCCTGCGCGCCCACGGCTATCCCTGGCGGCCGGACGGCGACCCGTACCGGACGGCGTACCGGCTCTGGGTGCCCGACCTGCCCGACCTGCCGGCCGCCGCGCATGCGCTGCTCACCGCCCGGCACCGGGCGGTGGAACGCGGCGACCGGGCCGAGGCCGAACTGCTCCGCGCTGAACTCGGCCGGCTCGACGTCGTGGTCCGCGACGACGACGTGCCACAGGTCGGCCGCCGGCAGTCGTGGCGGCGGGTCACGGGCTGACCGGTGTTACCGGCCACCCCCGGCTGGGTACATCGGAGCGATCCGCCGCTGGGTGTCCGCTCGCCCGGCCGGACCTTTGGCAGTCGGAATGAGGAGGAACCCATGCGCGGCGTGTCGATTTCCGGGGTGATCGTACTGATCTGGCTGGTGATCGGAGTGGTGGCGGCGGCACAGCGCGACTACTTCGACCAGTCGGAGACCAACTGCGCACACGCCGGCACCACCATCGTCACCGTGATCGCCGGCCCGTTGAACTACCTGGGAGTCAACCCGCAGGTCGACTGCGACCTACCCGAGCCTTCCGAGTGAGCCGGCTCTGCGAGTGAGCCGCTAATCGGCCAGCCGTGGCGGAAAGCCACCGGTGGCGATCGGTCCCCAATGGTCGATGACGATCCGGATCAACGATTTACCCTGCGTGCGCATCGCGGCGCGGTACTCGTCCCAGTCGGGATGCTCGCCCGCCACGCTCCGGTAGTAGTCGACCAGCGGTTCGACCGCGTCGGGCTGATCGACGACCGTGGCGGACCCGTCGACCTGTACCCAGGGTCCGTTCCAGTCGTCGGACAGCACGCAGGCCGAGACGGTCGGGTCCCGGCGGACGTTGACCGCTTTCGCCCGGTCCGGGTAGGTGGAGATCACCAGCCGCCCGCTGTCGTCCACCCCGCAGGTCACCGGCGACGCCTGCGGACGGCCGTCGGCCCGGGTGGTCATCAGCACGGCCCGGTGCCGAGGCCGAAGGAACTCAACCAGCTCGGCTCGGTCGACCCGGGTGTTGGTCGCGATGGCTCGGGCCACGGACGGCTCCTCAGCGGTCGGTGCACCATTCGGTGCGATTCGGCACAACTGCCATTCGGCACAATGATCGCATGCCCGCTGAGGATCTTCCGCCCGATCGTCCGCCCGCTGCCGTCACGCCACCCGATCCACCCACACCCACCGCTCCGCTCGCTCCTGTCGCTCCACCCGCACCCACCGGTCCGCCCGCTCCGGCGGTCGATCCTGAACCGGTGACCGAGACCGCGCCGCGACCGATCCGCCGGCCGGTGCTGGTCCAGCGCTGGCACGAGCTCACCTTCCTGCACTGGCCGGTCACACCCGCCCTGGTCGCACCACTGCTGCCCGCCGGCACCTGGCCGGACACGTTGGACGGTGTCAGCTACGTCGGGCTGATCGGCTTCCGGATGGTCGGGGTCGGACTCGTGACCGGCCCGGCGAGCCCGTACCTCGGCACGTTCTGCGAGACCAACGTCCGGCTCTATTCGGTGGACGGTGCCGGCCGCCGTGGTGTGGTGTTCCGGTCGCTCGACGCGGCCCGGCTGCTACCGGTCCTGGTGGCCAGGGCCAGCCTGCGGCTGCCGTACCTCTGGTCGTGGATGCGGCTGGACCGCGACGGCGACACCCGCACCTACCGGAGCCGACGGCGCTGGCCAGGTCCGAGCGGCGCGCCCACCCGGATAGCGGTACGGGTCGGGTCACCGATCGCCGAGCCGACGGCGCTGGAGCATTTTCTCACCGCCCGATGGGGTCTGCACACCCGCTTCCACGGCCGCACCCACTACCTGCCGAACGTGCACCCTCGGTGGCCGCTGCACCGCGCGGAACTGCTGGACCTCGACGACGGGCTGATCACCGCCGCCGGGCTACCGGCACCCGACGGGCCACCGATCAGCGTGCTCTACTCGCCCGGCGTACCGGTCCGGTTCGGCGCGCCGGTGGCCGTGCCGGACGGCGGCCGACCCCGCTGACCGACGGAACCGGTCAGCGTACCGAGATCGCCACCGGCGGTGCCTCCGGTCAGCGGGTGAGCACCGTGCTGCCGACGCCTGACGGCGCGCATCTGCTCGTCTCGCTGCGGTCGGATCGCGGCGCCCGGCTTGTGGCCGGGGCCGGAGGACACCGTGGTGCTGGCCCGGCGCGACGGCACCGGCGAGCCGCTGGTGCTCTACCAGGGTGCGGTGCTGGTCAGTCCGAGCGTCGCCGCCGACTGACCGGAACACGGGCAGCCGCCGACTGACCGGGACACGGGCAGGGCGGCTGGCCGGGCCGTGTCGTCAGAAGGGGCGGCCCGCTCACAGGTCGCGGAGGGCCCGGTGCAGGAAGTCCTGGGTCCGCGCCGGCGGTTCGGCCTCGATGAACAGGCGGCCGACGGCAGCGGCGTAGCCGTCGACGTCGTCACTCTTGTCCAGGTAGAGCGCGCTGGTCAGATGCTCTAGGTAGACGATGTCGGACAGTTCCTCCTCGGGGAACCGCAGGATGCTGAACGCACCGCCGGCCGCAGCGTGCCCGCCACGGTGAAAAGGGATCACCTGCAGCCGGATGTCCGGTAGATCGCATGCTTCGGCGAGGGTCTCGATCTGTTCCCGGAGCACCTTGGTTCCGCCGATCGGCCGGTGGAGCACCGCCTCGTCGATCACCGCCCACAGGCGCGGCCGGTCGGGTCGGTTCAGGGTCCGCTTACGGGCCATCCGCAGCGCCACCCGCCGCTCGACCTCTCCCGGGGCGGCATGATCGAAGCCGATGCCGATCACCGCTCGGGCGTACGCCTCGGTCTGCAACAGACCTGGCACGAACTGGATCTCGTAGGTACGGATCAGGCTCGCCGCCGACTCCAGGTCCAGGTAGTACTGGAACCAGGTGGGCAGCAGATCGCCGTACGGATGCCACCAGCCGGGCTGGTTGGCCTGCCGGGCCAGTGTGGTGAGTCCGGTGCGTTCGGCGTCGTCCGCGACCCCGTAGAGAGTCAGCAGATCCTCGACGTCGCGTTCCTTGAAGCCGACCCGCCCCAGCTCCATCCGACTGATCTTCGACTCGGAGGCCCGGATCACCCAGCCAGCTTTCTTCCGGCTGATTCCGCTGGCTTCCCGCAGTCGCCGCAACCGGGCACCGAGCTGCATCCGCCGGACGGTCGGCCCGCCGGTGGTGTGCTCGTACCGCTGCCGCGGTGCCACTGTCACCAGCTGCCTACGGTTTGCGTCCGACGCTGGTGCACTGGTCGACGTGGACGATGTCGACCTGGTCGAGCTCCCGCGGTCCAGTTGGATCATCTGTCAAGGACGCATCCTTCCTGGATCGGACGTAACGCCGCTGCAGGAGCATAGCCGCGCGAGATCATCCGCACCAGATCAACACTGTCGCTCCGGGAAGACAGTGGACCGTGCTGGTCCGGATCGGTCCCCGCGCCGGCCGACATCGGTGATCGGGTCGTCGGCTCCGGCGACGAGGACCGGTACGATCGGTCAAAGCTCGGCCATCGCCGCAAAAGCTCTTCGCCCACCGCCGCAAAGCTCGTCGGCACCGGTACGGCTGGTCACGCTGCCGTGTCGCCGCTGGCTGACGCCAGCATGCGCCGCCGCAGCTCGCTCACCGGCTGCGGGTGGCCGTACCGGTAGCCCTGGGCGCGGGGGCAGCCGATCATCGCGACCGCCCCGTGCTGCACGTCGTTCTCCACCCCTTCGGCGACGACGACCAGTCCGAAGGCGTCAGCGAGGCGGGTGACCATCTCGACCGTCGCGTACGCCTTGCCGTCCTGGGCGCCGAGGCGCTGGACGAACGATCGGTCGATCTTGAGGTCGGTCGCCGGCAGACGGTGCAGGTAGCTGAGCGAGGAGTATCCGGTGCCGAAGTCGTCGATGGAGATCCGTATGTCGAGTTCTCGCAGCCGCTCCAGTCTGGACAATACATCCTCGGCACTGTCGATCAGGGCGGTCTCGGTCAGTTCCAGCGTGAGCCCTGGTGCCGGTAGTCCGGCGGCGGTGACCGCCCGGTCGACCGTCCTGATCAGTTCGGGCCGCCGCAGGTGCGCTGGCGCGATGTTGACCGCCACCGTGGTGTCCGGATCGATCAGTCGCCAGGCCGCCGCGTCCCGACAGGCGACGGCGAGCACCCATTCGTCCAGCGGCACCACCAGCCCGGTCTCCTCGGCCAGCGGCAGGAAGTGGGCCGGGCTGAGCAGCCCGTGCCGGGGATGGCGCCACCGGACCAGCGCCTCGGCACCGCGTACCCGTCCGGTGCCGACCTCGACGATCGGCTGGTAGACCAACTCGAACTCGGCACAGTCCGCCACGGCCCGGCGCAGGTCGGCGATCAACTCGGCCCGGCTGACCGCTTCCTCCCGCAACCGTGGGGTGCAGAGACGGTAGGCAGACTTGCCTGCCGCTTTCGCCGCGTACATGGCGATGTCGGCATCCCGCAGCAGATCGGCGTCACCGCTGTGCTGTGGGCCGTACTCGGCGATGCCGATGCTCGCCGACGTGACCCGGCCGTCGGCGAGCACCGCCAGCAGTCGGCCGGCCAGGTACGGAGGATCGCGTGCCGGGTCGAGCAGGACGGCGAACTCGTCGCCGCCGAGTCGGGCGATCAGCCCGGTGTCGCCGACTTCGGTCCGCATCCGGGTGGCCACCTCGGCCAACATCGCGTCGCCGGCGGCGTGTCCGAACCTGTCGTTGACCTGCTTGAATCCGTCGAGGTCGAGCAGCAGGACCGCGACGCTGCCCCGATCGGCCCCGGGTGGGCCGGCCGTCTGCCGGGTCGCGATCGACTCGCGCAGCCGGCGGGTGAACTGGAGCCGGTTCGGCAGCCCGGTGAGTTGGTCGGTGTAGGCGAGCACCCGCAGTCGGGCCGCGAGCCGACGGTTCTCGTTGGCGGCCAGCGCCTGGCGGACCGCCAGGGTGGCGAGGAGCGTCACGCCACACCAGAAGGTCAGCGCCGACGGCTCCCCGACGGACACGATCGCCAGGCTCGCCGCGACGACCGTCAGGTACGGCAACGCCACCCGCCACCACGGCATCGGCGCGGGTGCGGCGGTCTCGTCGACCCGGTCCAGGTCGACGGGGGGCGGGTACCGGCTGGCGCACGCCACCAGCAGGTAGCTGAGCGGCCAGCAGACGTCGATCGGGTGCCCGGCCTGGTACTGGCCCTGGGCGATCAGCGACACGTAGACGGCGTCCGCCCCGGCGCGTAGCGCGAGACCGACCCCGAGCAGGGTCAGCGGTGGCCACAGTGGCCGGGCCGGGCCGGCGACCGAGATCAACACGACGAGCTGGATCAGGTCCAGCATCGGGTAGAACATGCCCAGGCTGCGGGCGACGGCGTCCATCTCGGCGCCGGCCATGTCCCGGTAGACCACGACCCAGGCGACCGGTACGAGCGCGAGTCCGACGATCACGCCGTCCAGCACCACCCGGGCCCGTCCCAGCGCGCTGCGGGGCGCGGACACCGCCGACAGCAGGGCGGCGGTGCCGGTGACGATGCCGGCGACGAAGATGGCCCCGATCAGGGGTGTGTGCGGCAACGTGTCGCCGGTGAGCCGTCCCACAGTCCACACCGTACGTCCGGCGGCGGCCAGACCCATGGTGACCGCCAGCAGCAGCCAGAAGCCGCGCAGTGCCACCGGGTGCCGTCGGGCGGTCTCGGCACAGGCGAGCGTGGCGCAGCCGGCGACGACGGTGGCACCGATGTCGCTGACCAGTGCCGCCACCGGTCCACCGGCGACGAGCCACGCGGCCTCGGTGGTGGCGACGACCACGCCGATGCCGAGGGCCGCCGTACCGGCCCGTCGGGGGCGGGCCGGCTCCGGCCAGTCTGCTGCCACCGGCGGAATCTATCGTCCCGTACGGATGCCGCCGCGCAGGCTGTCGGCGAGTTTACAAGGGACCTGCCCAGGTGGACGATCCCGTCGGGACCGCATCGGTCGTTCCGGACCGCCGGAACGCGACTCGAAACCGGTACGGCTCGGACCGGTTCGAGCCCGTCGCCGGCGGTGTCGGCTCAGCCGGACTTGGCGGCGATGCCGAACTGCACGCCGCCGTCGTCGTCGACCGCCGCGTCGAGGGCCTTGTCCTGCAGCAGCGTGGCGGCGTCGGGGTCGAGGAAGACCCGGGCACCGGAGGAGTCGACCACCTGGTCACCGAGATCCGGCTGGTCGGCAAGGGTGAGCGTGAGCGAGCCTGCGGTCGGGTCGGCCGCGATCCGCAGGCCGGCGCTCTCCGGCGCCTGCTGCTGGGCGGCGATCTCACGGATCACGAACACGGCGTTCTCGGTCATGGTCAGCATGGGTATCTCCTTGGATGGGCGTGATCATCGGTGTGCGCGCCCGGCGCGATGCCGCACGAGCGGCGTGAGTACGGGCGGGCGAAATGGGGATATCCGGCGTTTCTGACGGCGCGGCGGGCAGTACGCGGCGGGCGGTCAGGGGCGGGCGGCGGAAGCTCCAGGGACTGGTCGGTCAGCGGCCGTCTGCTACCCACCGTGCCCGATTTCGACCGGCCCGTCAAATCCCCCCGGGGGTTCCGGCGTTTCCGGTACGCCGCTCGGCGCGCCGGTGACGTCATATCGCGCGCCGGTGACGTCACATCGTCGGAACACGAACAGCGCTCCCCTGGTAGTGGGACTCGTTGTCGTCGACGCGTAGCACCGCGACCGGGACGGCACCGTCCAGCCGGTAGCCGACCCCGTGGATGGTGCGGATCACCGGCAGGTCGTCGCCGAGCTTGCCGCGCAGCCGCCGCACGTGCACGTCGACGCTGCGCGGGCCGCTGCGCCGGTGCCCCCAGACCCGGTCGAGCAACTGCTCCCGGGTGAAGACCTGCCGGGGGCGGCTGGCCAGGCAGAGCAGGAGGTCGAACTCACGCCGGGTCAAGTCGATCTCGACCAGTCCCAGCGCCACCGTCCGCGATTCCGGGTAGATGCGCAGTGCGACGCCGTCATCGAACAGCGTGGCCGGGTCGATCGGGGCGACGGGGTCACCCAGGGCGGTGAGCGGCACCGCGACCGACCCAGATGGATCGGGGTCGGCGGCGGGAATCTCGTGGAGCAACCGCTCGAGCAGCCCGATGAGGCGGAGTCGTACGTCGGGGTCCATCCCGCTATAATGACAACCGTTTTCAAGTACGTCGAGGAGAACGTGAATGCCGTCACCGCTCGCTCCGGCCGGCCGTACCGCCCGGCCACCCGCCGACACCCGTCCTGCGGTGACCGTCGTCTCCGGCTTCTGGCGCACCGCCACGATGGCCGTCGCGCGGACCCTGCTCGCCGCCGACCCGACCCTGCTGATCGTCCGGCACGACCTCGACGGCGTACGAGACGGATCCGTGCACCGGATCGTCCGAGACGGCTCCGGGATCGTCGAGGACGTCCGAGTCGAGCTGACGCTCGGGTGCGTCTCCTGCACCCTGCGCGAGGACGTCCTGCCCAGTCTGGCCCGGCTCGCGACCGACCGGCCCGGCCGCGACATCGTGCTCGTCCTGCCCGAGGTCATCGAACCCGAGGCGGTCGCCGCCGCCTGCCGGCACTGCCGCGTCGGCGACACGACGATCGACGACCTCGTCCGGTTCGACTCGTACGTGACCGTCGTCGCCGCCGAACACCTGCTCGACGGCCTGGCCAGCACCGACGACCTGGTCCACCTCGGCATCCACGCCGCGTCGGACGACCACCGCGCGCTGGCCGACGTCATCGCCCGACAAATCGAATACGCCGACACGGTGGTGCTCTGGGGAGAGTCCGGCGGCGACTCCTTCGACACCCACCGACTCGGCGTCCTGCTGCACCGGATGGCCCCCTGGGCGGTCCACCTCCGCGCCGGCGACCAGCCGATCATCGACGCCAGTTGGCTCGCCGCCCGGCTGCGGCACACCGCCCGGCACCGCCCGGAAACCCCCGACGTACTGACCCGTGGGATCGAGGGCTACACCCTCGGCGTCCACGAGCCGGTGGCCGACTGCGGCGTCGTCTCGGCGGTGTTCCGGGCCCGGCGACCGCTGCACCCGGGCCGGCTGCAGGCCGCTGCGGGCAGCCTGACGGCGGAAGCACTGCGTTCCCGTGGCCACATCTGGTTGGCCAGCCAGCCGGACACCGTGATCGGCTGGGAAAGCGCCGGCGGCGGCCTCGGGCTGCGCACCCTCGGCCCGTGGCTGACCGCCGTGCCCGACGCCGAGTGGGAGCAGACCACCGCGCAGCGGCGGCTGGCCGCCGCGATGGAATGGGACCCCTACTACGGCGACCGGCACCAGCACCTGGTCTTCGTCGGCATCGACCTCGACCCCGCCGAGCTGCACCGACGACTCGTCTGGTGTCTGCTCACCGACGCGGAACTCGCCGACGGCGAAGCCGCCTGGCGGACCCTGCCGGACCCGTTCGCCGGCTGCTGACCCGCCCTGGGCGTACGGCAAGGGCCGGGCCCCGGTGTCCGGGATCCGGCCCTTCGACCTACCGCGGGTCAGCTGTTCCAGTGCTGGGCGACGAGTTCGGCGGCCTGGGTCTCCCACTGGGCGTAGTGGTCCGGGTACGCCGACACCTGCACCACCTGCGCGGCCTCGGTCAACGCCATGTCCTGCCAGCCGTCCACCTGCTTGAGCCCGGTCAGGAACGCGGTGGTGGAGTACTCGACGTCGGTGATCTGCTCCACCGTGCCCCAGCCCGACGACGGCCGCTGCTGGAACAGGCCCTGCGAGTCGTGGTCGTTACGGTCACCCAGGTGACCCAGGTTCTCCAACTTCGACTCCTGCAGGGCGGTCGCGATCGCCACCACGGCGGCCCGCTCGTCCATGCCGGCCTTCTTCGTCGCGGCGATGATGCCCTTGACGTTGTCGGTCTGCTCGCCCGACAGGTCGATCCGGGACTGCTCGCCCCGCACACCGTGCGGGATCAGCTTGTCGTTGTCGACGCTCGCGGCGGCGACGGGGGCGGCCAGGGCGGTCGGGGCGTGCTCGGCGGCCAGGGCGGGGGCGGCGATCGCCCCGCCGGCCAGGGTCAGACCGGCGATGCCCAGGGCGGTGTTCCGCAGGCTGGTACGCAGGGTACGGGTGATGATCGTGGTCATGGGGGGTCCACCTTCCGTTTCCGGGGGGCGCGGGCCCGGACCGGGGGTCGGGGCGCGCGGGTAAACGGTCATCCGGGTGGTACGGGGATGATGCGGGGGTCGCCGGACGCTCACTCGCCGGCCGGCACCGTCGGGGGCACCGTCACCGTCGGGTGCGGGGCGCTGGGGCGCTGGTGAGCGTCGTGACCATGCACAACGACCCGGCCCACCGGATCATTCCGCCCCGGTGGCGAGGCCGAGCGGCGGGCATCCGGGTCACCTCGCCGGGGCGGCATGGTCCGGGCGACCGTGATCGGCTTGGACGAGCGGTGGTGGTGGCGTGGCATGCTGCTGACCATGTGCGCGCGGAGCAACCGATGACCGTGGTGTCCGTCATCAACTACAAAGGGGGCGTCGGCAAGACCACCCTCACCGCCAACATCGGTGCCGAGCTGGCGTACCGGGGACACCAGGTCCTGATGATCGATCTGGACCCGCAGGCGAGCCTCACGTTCTCCTTCGTCGAACCGACCGGGTGGGAACGGGAGCTGGCTGACGAACGGACCATCCTGCAGTGGTTCGGCGACGTGCTCGAGGGCGGTGGTGCCGCACCCCTGGACCGGTACGTGTTCACCCCGCCGACCGTCAACGAGGTGATCGGCCAGGCCGGTGAGGGCCGCCTCGACCTGGTGCCGTCCCATCTGATGCTCACCGATGCCGATCTGGACTTCGCGGCCAGTCTCGGCGGATCCCGGTTCCAACACGGCAGTCCGCGTTTCCTCGCGTTGCACCGGGCGCTCGCCGACGCACTGGCCGCACCGGCCTTCGCCGGATATCAGGTGATCCTGGTCGACTGTCCCCCGAACTTCACCATGGTGACCCGGACCGGAATCGTCGCCAGCGACCACATCCTGATCCCTGCCCGGCCCGACTACCTTTCCACCCTCGGCATCGACTACCTGCGCAAAAAGGTCTCCGAGCTGGTCACCGACTACAACCGGGTCGCCGCCGGCAAAGCCGACCAGATCAGCCCGGAGATCCTCGGCATCGTGTTCACGATGGTGCAGTACACCGGGCACGGGCCGCTACTGGCGCTGCGAAACTTCATCGGCCATCCCGCCACCATCGAGATCCCGCGCTTCCAACAGATGATCCGGGACAGCAAGACCGTGTTCGCCGCCGCCGGCGAGCAGGGACTACCTGCGGTGCTGATGCCGGATGCGAACATCAACGTCCAGTACGAGCTGCAACAGCTCACCAGTGAGTTCCTCGCCAAGATCCGCCCGTAATTAGGAAGCCGGAGAACTGATGACACGCCGATCAGTTGAAAACCCCGCTGACCTGTCCCACGCCGTCCTGATCCGGATCGCGGAGTTCCTGCGTACGGTGCCGTCGGATCAGCTCGCCGCGCTCGCCGACGGCACCGCCCATTTGGTGGTCGCCGGTGCGCCGTCCGCGACCGGGGCGGTCGTGCCATCGACCACCGGACCGGCGGCGACGGCACCCGCCCCGGCCACCCGGCGTACCCGTACCACGGCCGCGAAGGCACCGGCCGCTGTCGACACCGACCGGATCCGCGCCGATCTGGCCGCGATCGACGACCGGGTGGCCGCCGGACGGTACCTCGACGACCTGGGGCTGAAGGTCGCCGAGTTGCGGGCGTTGGCCGCCGAACTCGGCGTGGCGCTGCCCAGCCGGGCGACCAAGGCGACCATCAGCAAGAGCATCGTCCAAGCGACGGTGGGCCGCCGGCTCACCTCGGCCGTCCTGAGCCGCCCGGCCACCGGCGGCTGACCACGCCGGCGGCCGAAACGTGTCGAGGTCAGCTGTCCAACTGGCGGCGTACCTCGTCGAGGACCCGCGCCCAGTGCGCGGCCGGCGCGCCCGCGCGCAGCTGACCGGCGAGATGCTCGGCGAGCTGGCGGGCGACCCGATCGGTGAACTCGGGCTGGTCGCCGGCGGCACCAGCCACGGTCGGGCGCGGTGCCGCCAACGGCATCGGGTCACCGACGCACACCACGTCAAGATGCCCGGTGGTACGGGTCAACGCGACGTACAGCATCCGGTGGCCACGGTCGTCGTCGGCGACGATCTGCTCCGGCTCGACGACCACCACGGCGTCGAACTCCAGCCCTTTGGCCTCGGCCGGGCTGACCAGGTTGATCGCCGACCCGAGGTCACCTTGCTGGGCACTGCTCCAGGCCACCTCGTTGTCGGCCAGGGCCGCCTCCACCTCCCGGCGGCAGCGCGGCGGGCAGACGATGCCGACGAACGCGCCTCGGTCGGCGTGCGCCGTGGCGACGGCGACGACCCGGCCGGCCCGTTCGGTCAGCCCGACCCGGTGTACGCCGGGCTCGGCCGGTCCGTCGCGGACCACCTCCGGCGGGATCACTGCCGGCGCGGCGACCGGCAACAGCTGGGCGGCGAACTGGTACGCCTGCCGGGGCACCCGGTAGCCGTACCGCAGCGGGGCGACCCGTACCGGGTGCGTCGCCGGCAGGTACCGGGTCACTTCGTCCCAGCTGTCCCGGGCCCAGGCCCCAGTGGACTGGGCTAGGTCGCCGAGCACCGTGCACGACCCGGTACGGCTGCGCCGGGCCACCGCGCGCAGCTGCATCGGCGACAGGTCCTGTGCCTCGTCGACGACCACGTGCCCGTACCTGCGCTGTGGTGCCCCGTCGATGAGGTGGTCCAATTCGTCGAGCAGCGGCAGGTCGGCGGCGGACCAGACCTCCTCGGAGATCCGGTCGGCGCCCCGGCGGTGCAACAGGGCCAGCTCGTCGGCGGTGAACCCGGCGTCGTCGGTGCCGGGCAGGGCGTCACCGGCGGCATCCCGCGTGGCAGCGGCTCCCTGCGTGGCGGCGGCCCGCAGCCGGGGACGGGAGGCGAGCAGACCACGCAGGAACGCCGCCGGGTTCTGCTGCGGCCAGAGCCGCTCGACCAGGTTGGCCAGCGCCGGTTCGCCGCGCGGGTCGACCCCGGCCCGGTCGTGGACCAGGTCGGTGAGCCGGTCCCGGAACACCTGCCGGCGACCGCTGTACGGCAGGTCGGCCGCTGCGGCGGCGGTCAACGCCGTCTGCACCTGCTCGCCCGGCAGGGTGACGAACCGGCCGCCGAGCAGCAGCCGCTCCGCCGGATCCGGGGCGCCGATCCGGCTGCGCAGGGCCCGGTCGAGCAACCCGGCCATCCGGGCGTCCCCTTTGAGCCGGGCCACCGCCGCCGGTTCGGCCCGGCCCCGCCGTACCGTCGGGGCGAGCCGGCTGATGTCGCGCAGCTCGACCTCGGCGTCGCCGAGACCGGGCAGCACCTGGCTGATGTAGCGCATGAACGTCGGATGCGGCCCGACCACCAGCACGTCGTCGGCGGCCAGGTCGGGGTGCTGGAACAGCAGCCAGGAAACCCGGTGCAGGGCGATCGCGGTCTTGCCGGTGCCGGGTCCGCCCTCGACGACGAGCAGCTGGTCCATTGGGGAGCGGATCAGCTCGTACTGGGCGGCCTGGATGGTGGCGACAATGTCGCGCATCGTCCCGGTACGGCCCCGGGCCAACTCGGCGAGCAGCTGGGCGTCGACCCCGGCGGCGCCAGCCTCCCCCGCGCCAGCCTCCCCCGCGCCAGCCTCCCCCGCGCCAGCCTCCCCCGCGCCAGCCACCCCGGCGGCGATCTCGGCGAACAGCACGTCGTCGAGGCGCTCGATGGTGTTGCCGGTGCACTGGTAGCTGCGTTTGCGGACCAGGCCCTGTGGGTCGTCCGGGCTGGCCGTGAAGTAGCGGGCGGCGGCCGGGGCCTGCCAATTCACCACCAGCGGGTCCGCGCCGCCGCCGACGCTGATCAGGTGCCGGCCGAGGTACAGCGCCGCGCCGGAGTCGTCGTCGATGCGGCCGAACGCGACCGCGTCGTCGGCGTCGTCGAGCCGCCGGGCCAGCGCCGTGGCGTGCTGGCGTAGTCGGGCCGCCGCCGCCTTGTCGGCGCCGCTGTCGGCAAGCGTGCCGAGCGCGGTACGTCGGCGGTCCCGCTCGGCGGCGGCGGCATCGAAATGCTCCTGCTCGGCGGCGATCTCCGCAGACATGTCGGCCATGGGCGACACCCTCCCCAGGTCGGCAGGCTCGCCACACCGTACCGGCCGGGGTCGCCGCCCGACAGCCCTGAAGTGGACACGAATACCCGCGCCCGGTCTGTGCGTGGGGGTGGGTCGAACCTGTGCGTGGGCCGACCGGTGCGTGGACCTGGTACACCGCTGTCACGCATGCAATGCTTATAGCATCAAGTAATCAGGCGATCACCGATGGCTACCCTCTCGGCCGGAGGAACGCGTGAGCGAGTGGTACCGGACACCCCACTACGCAGCCCCACCCCTTGATCCCGCCGAGCCGCTATCCGTACGCGTGCTGGTCACGGGGCTCAGCCCGCTCGTGCCGTCGGCGACGTACGGTGCGATGACCACCATCGTCGGACTCTGCCTCGACGAGCCACGGTTCTGGATCCGGTTCGACGAGGTCGAGGCGCACCCGCTCGGCGCTGTCGCCGGCCTGCGTCGCCACGACGTCGTCCGGGCCGTCGTCGAACCGGACCATACCGATCCCCGCCCGGAGAGCTGGAAGATCCAGAACGGCTCGCTCATCGTCGAACGGCACACCGACCGGACGTCGCGACGGAGCAACCACCTCGATCGACGGGCCGAGTGGTCCATGTGTGACCTGCAGAGCGCGAACGCCGACCGTCGCGACGGGCCGGCGCCCACCCCGGCGCGGTCACTGGCCCTGGTACGGGTGGCCGCCCTGCACGCCGTCACGGTCGGTCGGGCCGCGCCGCCCACCCCGGCCGAGGAGTGGTCGCTGACCGAATGGCGACGCGGCGGAGCGGAACTGCTCGACATGGCGATCCTCGACCAGCTGACCCGGCCGCGATTCACTCTCTCCTACCACTACCGGTGCGCGCATCCGAACTGTCGCACCCACCGCCAGCAGCTACGCGACCGCGACGTGGTGGCGTTCCAGCAGCGACACGCCCGCCTGCCGGACCGGGCGTTGTGGCGGGCCCTGGTCGACGAGTTCTGGTCGCCGCTCCTGCAGCCGGGCCGCCGCGTGGCGCTCCTGGTCGGCAACCGGCGGGACCGCCCGGACGTCTTCGACGTCCTCGCCTCCACAGTGCGCTGAGCGCGACGTCGTCGACCGGCGCAACCGACCGACGACGTCACCAACGGCACACGGTACGGCCACGCGGCGAGCAGACGTCACGTGTCCGCCAGAGTTCGACAGACCCTGGTGCCGCGACGCCAACGGTCGATACCGTCGAGTGGGGAGGCAACCATGCCCACGGAAGTCGGCACCGGCGCGGCCGCCAGGTCGACGGTCGGCACCTGGATAGCCCGCTGGACGGTAGGTGCCGCACTCGGCCAGATCGTCTTCGGCGGCACAATCCGACTGGTACTCGCCGTCCTGACGGGAGCGTTGCTCGGGGGTCTCGGTGTCTGGCTGTTTCAGCGGTACCTCCCGTCGCTCGGCGCGTGGCCGTTCGCACGGCACCGCCCGGCGCCTGATCGCGCCGCGACCCGCCTGCGGTGGCGACCTCGCCCGCAGGCACAGCCGGGTGCCACGAATCGCATCCGGTACTCACCCCGGGCAGCCGGATCCGCCAACCGCCCCGTGCGGTAACCGGCCCGCCCGGACCAGGCCGCACCCGCTGAGACCACGTCCCCGTCGCGCACGGACGGAGGCGACCGCGCACCGTCGCGCACGGACGAAGACGACTGACCACCCGTCCACCCCAGACAATGAAGCTCGGACGGCGCAGGGAGACACGGCCCGGAGGAGACACGGCGCAGGGAGACACGGCGCGAAGGAGACCGGGATGAGCGGTCAAGCCGGCGGACACGCCGTGGTGCTCGGAGCCAGCATGGCCGGCCTCCTGGCCGCCCGGGTCCTCAGCGACAGCTACCGACAGGTGACCATCGTCGACCGGGACGAGCTGCCGGACTCCGTCGGGCAGCGACGCAGCGTTCCGCAGGGGCGACACCTGCACGCGCTGCTCGCCCGGGGCGGCCAGCTTCTCGACGACCTGTTCCCTGGCCTGACAGCCGAGGTCCGGGCGGCCGGCGTCCCCAGTGGCGACCTACTCGGCGGAATCCGCTGGTTGCTGTCCGGACATCGGATCCGCCAGGTCGACATCGGCCAACCGGTGCTGTTCCCCAGCCGGCCGTTGCTCGAAGGCCACGTCCGGGACCGGGTCCGCAAGCTCACCGGGGTCACCCTCCTGGGCGGGCTCGCGATCGCCGGCCTGACCACGTCGTCCCGGGGCGATCGGGTCACCGGGGTACGGGTCCGGGCCGCCGACGGCACCGAGTCGGCGATCGAGGCGGACCTGACCGTCGACGCCACCGGCCGGGGCTCGCGTACGCCACTCTGGCTCGGTCAGGTCGGTTACCCGCCGCCCGAAACCGACCGGATCCACGTCGACGTGGGTTATGCCTCACGGTCCTACCGGTTGCCACCGGGCGCGCTCGGCTCCGACCGGCTCGTCCTGCAGAACTGGACCCCCGACAGTCCGTACGGTGCCGGGGTCGCCGAGCAGGAAGGCGGGCGGCACATCGTCACCCTGGCCGGCATCCTGGGCCATCATCCGCCGACCGATCCCGCTGGCTTCGCCGCCTTCGCCGCCAACCTGCCCTTCCCCGACATCTACCAGGCGTTCCGGGACGGCGAACCGCTCGGCGATCCGGTCGCCTTCCGCTATCCGGCGAACGTGCGGCACCGCTACGAGCGGCTGGCCCGGTTCCCGTCTGGTCTGCTGGTGATCGGCGACGCGGTCTGCTCGTTCAATCCGATCTACGGCCAGGGTATGACGGTGTCGGCGTTGCAGGCCGACGCGCTGCGCCGGCTGCTGGCCACCGGCGGTACGCCGTCCTGGCGGCGCTACTTCCGGGCGGTGGCGGCGGTGGTCGACGTACCGTGGGGCATCGCCACCGGCGCCGACCTGGCCTTTCCCGGCGTCGTCGGGCGTCGGACCGCGAAGGTCCGGCTCACCAACGCCTATCTGCCCCGATTGCACGCGGCGGCGGTACACGACCCGACGCTGGCGGAGGCGTTCGTCCGGGTGACCGGGTTGCTCGATCCGCCGGTGGGCCTGCTACGACCCGACCGGGTGCTGCGGGTGTGGCGGGGCTGGGCGGCCGGCCGCCGGCAGGTCAGATCCGGCGAGCGCCGGCCCGGCAGGTCCCCGGCCCGGAAACCGACCGGTTAGCGCTCGGCTCCGCCGTGGTGTCGGTGGCACCGGCCCGGGCTCGCGGGCGGAGATGTTCGCGGGCCTCCGGCGCGAGCCGTGGCGGCCACGCGCCCGGGACCAGCACCCCGCAGTGGTATGCCCAGGCGACCAGCGCCGTACGGTTGGTCACCCGGGCCTGCCGCAGCAGCGCGGTGACGTGATATTCCACCCCTTTGCGGCTCAGGTGCAGGCTGGCGGCGAGTTCAGCGGTCGACGCTCCCCCGGCCAGCCCTTCCAGCACCCGGGCGCCGACCTCGGTGAGCTGCGGCCGGCGTACTCGGGTGTCCGGGGTCAGAAGCACCAGCACGGCCTCGGCCGCCGGTTCCACCGCGCGTACGGCGACCGCCGTGACGTGGCTGGCGGCCAGCCTGCCATCGACGGTGGTCACCTCGGCGGCGCCGACGAAGTGTGGATGGGCGTCGGTCAGCAGGACGCTGAAGCGCTGCCGGAACCAGGCCCGCCGGTCGGGGTGCAGGACCAGCTCGAAGGGACGCCCGGCCAGTTGCGTGCCGGACCAGCCGAGCCAACGGGTCAACCCGGCGGAGACCCGGACGACCCGTCCGTAGCGGTCGAGCTGCAGGACGCGGGCATCGGGTCGTAACCGGACCGCGCCGACCAGATCTGGGTCGGCACCGGTGGTGGCCTCCGGACGGGCAACGCTGGTGATCGTACGGGCAGTCTCCACGGAAGGTACGGTGCCCGCTCCAGCTGCCCACTCGACAGTCCATCTGTTGCTCAAAACCGATGCGTCGCGGGTGATTTCCGGCGCACTCGCGGGCGGCACAGCGCCTCTCTTGCCAGCTGAGGCGCACTTACCGAAGAACAGGTACGGTTGTATGGTTCGTACCAGCTTTGAACTCCCGGAACGTCGTCCAGGCGCGGACCGGGTCGGCTCGGAGGAGCGTGGCGGTGACAGCGGAGACGTCGACCACCGCCAAGGTACGGATCCACGTCTGGTCCGACGTCATCTGCCCCTGGTGTTTCATCGGCAAGCGGCGACTGGACACAGCGCTGCGCGGCTTCGCCCACGCCGACGAGGTCGAGGTGCGCTGGCACAGCTTCCAGCTCGATCCCCACCACCCGCAGGGTGTCCGCCAGCCGGTGTTCGAGATGCTCGCGGAGAAGACCGGCGCGCCGCCGGCCCAGGTACGGGCGATGACCCGGCAGGTGACCGAGCTGGCGGCGGCCGAAGGGCTGACGTACGCGTTGGATCGGGCGGTGGCGGTCAACACGCGCGACGCCCACCGGTTGACCCAGTTGGCGGCCCGGTACGGGCTCGACGGTCCGATGCACGAACGGCTGATGCGTGCCCATCTGGTCGAGGGCTCACTGGTTGACGACCCGTCGACCCTGGTCCGGCTCGCCACCGAGGTCGGGCTCGATCGGGACGCGACGACCCGGGTGCTTTCCAGTGACGAGTACGCCGCCGACGTGGCGGCCGACATCCGGGCGGCACGGCGTGTCGGCGCGACCGGGGTGCCGTACTTCGTGATCAACGACCAGTGGGGCGTCTCCGGGGCGCAGCCGGCCGAGACGTTCGCGTCGGCGCTGCGGACCGCGTACACCGCCGCCAGCTGACGCGCAGAAGCGCCGACGATTCCGGTCAACGACTCGACGTGTCGTCCCGGACACCGGATCCGTCGACCGGCTCGGCCGGCGGCGGCGACGCCGGTGCGGCGGTGGAGGCAGGTGCGGCGGCGGTAGGCGCAGGCGGTGCAGCGGTGGAGGCCGGCGGCGGACCCTGCGGGCGGTGTGACCGGTAGGTCAGCCACAGTGCGGCGATCCCGGCGATCGCCGCCGCGACGCTGGCCAACTGGTCGGCCAGCGACGGCCCGATCGCGGCGACCACCCCGACGACGATCAGCAGGGCTGCCAGCAGGCCGAGCGACGCGGTGAGCAGGGCCCGCTTGACCACCGCGTCGGCCACGTGGCGCAGCAGGGGGACGACCACCAGTTCCACCAGGATGATGCCGGCCATCACCAGCACCGGAATCTGCCACGGTTGGACGTTCATCGCACACATCCCATCGCCGCACGTGGGTCAGGTCAACGCTGTCGAGATCTCCTCGATGAACCGGTCGGACAGGTTCTCGTCGTTGTACAGAAACCGTTCGACGTGGTTCTTCACCACATTGGAGAAGGCCCGGTAGTTAGGGTGGGCCGGTCGCGGCAGAGCCCGCTCCACGGCGGCCCGGACGTTCATCAGGTGCGGGATCGATGCCCGCAGGTTGACGTCGTTGTAGGCGATGATCGCCGTCGGCGGCAGTCCGTGCGCCGCGAGGATCCGCTGCGCCACGTCGCCGGTGGCGAAGGTGATGAAGTCACGGGCCCGCTCGGCGTGCGGCGACGACGCCACCACCGCCAGGCTCTGACCGCCGAGCACGCCGACGTCGAGTGGATCGACCCGGATCCGCCCCGCCCGTACGTCCGGGTTGTCGAGTTGCTGCAGCTCGCGATACCTGACCGGCCAGTTGCGCATGTACCGGCCGGGTGAGCCGGGAGCGACGAACTGGGCCAGGCTCTCGGCTTCGCTGCCGGCGGTGAGGATTCGACCGGTGGCGATCGCCTCCTTCAGCGGGGTGAGCGCGCTGCGCCACAGTTCGACGTCCCGGGAGACTCGGTCGGATTCGGCGACGACGGCGGTGTCCCCCACCGGGGCCAGCACTCCCGGCCGCTGTGCGACCGCGTGTTCGATCACGTTGACGACGAATCCCTCGAAGAACGTCGACACCGTGGGCCGCAACTGGCCAACGAACTGTCGTGATCCGTCGGGAACGGTGGTCAGCAGGTCGGCCAGGCCCTCGGGTGGCTCCGACGCTTCGTCGACGGTCCGGGTGAAGAGCATGCCCACGTCGGTGTTGAAGGGCACCGCCCAGTATGTTCCGCTTTCGCCGGGGACCCGGCTGATCGCGTCGAGTGGGTCGATCAGCTGACTACCACCCGGTGACACCGGCGTGATCAGCTCGGCGGCGGCGAACTCCGGCACGTCGATGATGTCCAAGTTGACGACATCGGCTTCACCTCGGACCGCGCTTTCCAACATCACCTGGCGTTCGTCACCGGACCCGCTGGGGATCACCTCGGCACGCACGGTGGTGCGCGGATTGGCCTCGTTCCAGATGGCGATCAACAGATCGCGGGCACCGGTGCCGTCCTGACCGGTGACCAGCCGCAGCTCGACGTCGGGCAGGGCCCGGCCACCGCCGAGATAAATGGCGACGGCGCTGAGGGTCCCGGTGGCCAACACACCGCTGAGGAACGAACGCCGGGAGTACGGCTCCGACATGGACACACCCCTCAGCCGACCATGGGCCATCGACCATCGCCTGCCACTCGACGGTGACCTGCCAGGAAATCACGCGCCGCATGATCGACTACTGCCAATGGTTGTTTACGTCACACTACGACAGTGAGCCAACGGTGTAACGCCGCCCGCGACGCGGTTGCCGAATCGACCGCCGGGCGGGAGTCGGAGTCCGCACAGCGGTGGCTGCCGAGGTGTGCTCGGGTCCGCCGACCTGTTCAGCCGAAGGCGCTTGTCAGCCGAGGGATTTCGATCCCATGAAGCCTGTCGAGTCGAGGACGTGTACGGCGGTTCCGACGGCAGTCGTAGATGGGTGATACACCCGCAGCCGCCCGTCCGGGCTGTGTCTGGCCCAGATGTCGGGCACCCCGTCGCCGTTGACGTCCGGGACGCCGACGACCGCGATGACAGAACGGTGCGACCAGCCGGTGCCGTACTGGACGTCACCGTCGCGGGAGCCGGCCGCCGTGGCGAGCGAGGCCAGCTCGACGCTACCGGCCGCCGGGCCGGGCAGCCCATGGCGCACGTACACGCCGCCGTTGTCCAGGTGCCGCCAGAGCAGGTCCGGCGTGCCATCCAAGTCGATGTCGGCGAGGTTGACGATCTCCTGCCGGCTCCAGGCGTTCGCGTCCATCAGGGTCGCCTGCTGGAAACTCGCCCCGGTGTACCCGCTCAACGTCCAGAACTATCCGGAAAGCAAATGTTTGACGGTGTCATGGCCCATTTCGGCACCCGGGTCCGCTCAATTCAGGGCTACTGGGTTTACGGGGATAACTTGGCCGGATTCAACAGCGCGGCCCGCAGGGGACAGGATGCCTTGGCCGCTGCAGCTGAAACCTGGACAGGCCGCCAGGCAGCTCGATACGGCTTCAACAGAATATCTATTATTACGGCCGACGGCGGAGCGGCAGGGTACACCCGAGTCTCAGCACTCTTTACGAGATAATTAGAGTAAATGATGTCCATGATAGATTCACGCAAAACACTTTACACATCTAGAGTCGACCCTATTGAGGCCGCCACTCGCATCCGAGACGACCAACTTTATGAGGTCGGCCGAGAATTTGAAGTAGCGGTTGAATTCAAGGAGGCGTACAATTTGACAATTGTCCAGGCTCACGAGATAGCTGGATGGCTTCGCGGCACCCGCTCGTTAGACGACCTGCGCGAGGCCATGAGGCAAGTTTGAACCTGTCAATACTGGCGGACCTCGCCACCACCATCGGCCTCACCCCTGACCGGTGACAGGGCGCAGGTCAGGCAATAGCGGCTATGTCACCGTCATCGAAGTAGATGGCCTGGTGCAGTCGGCCACCGAGCGCGGCGGCGTAGCGTGCTACCACATCCTGCCCGGAGATCCTGCCCTGCTCGATCTGGGAAACCCGGCCCTTGGTGACGCCCATCCGATCGGCGACCTGCTGCTGAGTCAGGCCCCGGGCCTTGCGTACCTCGGCGAGACGGTGCCCGACGACGACGGCCAGCAGCTCCCGTTTGCCGGCCTCGACCGCCTCCTCGCCACCGGCCCGCTCGACATAGGCACTCCGGACGTCACTCCAACGCGTGTAGCCCATCACGATCTCCCCTCCTGATCGGCGCGTTCCTTCACGTAGATCTCGTAGCGGTGTTCGGCCAGCGGGATGGCTTCGGTGTACCACTCCTTCCACCGGCCGGACTTGTCTCCAGCGACGAGCAGGATGCTGGAACGCCAAGGGTCGAAGGCAAACAAGATCCGTACGGTTCCCGGACGTAGCTCCTTCAGGTTCGCTATCGACGAGCCCTGGATCGTGTCCACCAGCGGCCTGCCCAGCCCGGGTCCGGCCGCGGCGAGTAGATCGATCGCGTGGACGACTCGCGCGTAGGCCGCCGGATCGAGCATGTCGATCCATTCACGTACCTCGTCGACGACGTAGATGTCCCACTCGCCAGCTGCCACCCGCCGAGTATAGCGAAAGGTATACCAACAACAGATGGCTTCTGCCGACGGGTAGCCGACGGGTAGCCGACGGGTTGCCGGCGACGGTGTCGGGGCGGGACTGGTACGGCTCGTACGACGCGGTGGGGCAGCTGGCCGAGGCGTGGACAGCGGCGGATCAGACCTCGTGCGCCGCCGCGCCGGCGGCCGCGACGGTGGCGGCCGGACCGGACGGTGCCGGCTACTGGCACAGCTACGACTACGACCTGCTGGGCAACCGGACCGAGTTGGTCGACAGGGACCTGGGCGGGGACACCGACAAGGACGCGACCACCACCTACGGGTACGGCCGCCTCGACGGCTCCCAGCCGCGCACGTTGACGTCGGTCCACAAGACGTATGTGACCCCGGCCGGGGCGCAGGTGACCGCCGAAGCGACACGGCTGTACGAGCTCACCGGTGAGACGAAGTCGGTGCAGTCGCTGCAGACCGGTGACACCCAGACCCTGACCTGGACCTACGACGGCCAGGTCGAGCGGATCACCGGACAGGGCGCGGGCGGTAGGACCGCGTACCTCGGACCCGCCGACAGGTGTCTGGACCTCGCCGCCGGCCGGGCGGCCGCCGGGCAGCCGATCCAGCTGTACGACTGCAACGGCACCACCGCGCAGAAGTGGACGTTCGCCGTCGCACCCGGCCAGCCGGACCCGGACTCGGGCACCCTGCGGGTCTACGACGACTGGTGCGTCCAACCGGCCGGCGGCACCGCCGGAGCGGCCGTACAGCTGCAGGCGTGTGACGGCACCACCGGCCAGCGGCTGACCCGCACCGCCGCCGGTCAGCTACGCCACACCGCGTCCGACCTGTGCCTGGCAGTCCAGGGCGGGACGACCGGAAACGCGACCCCGATCGTGCTCGCCACCTGCGACCCCGCCGCCACCGGCCAGCTGTGGTCGGCGCAGGACGAAACCCGGCACATCTACGGCCCGGACGGCTCCCGGCTGCTCACCACGCAGGACCGACAAGCCACCCTGCACCTCGGCGAAACCGTCGTCACCGTCGCGCCCGGCGGGGCCAACATCAACAGCCAACGCACCTACCCCGCCCCCGGCGGCAGCATGCTCCGCTACGCCTACGGCGGCGAGTCCGCGCAAATCGCCGCCATCGCATCCGACCACCAGGGCAGCCCGTACGCCGAGATCGGCACCACCCACGCCACGATGCCCGTACGGATCGTCAAACAAGACCCGTACGGCAACCCCCGCGCCACCGGCACGCTCGCGGCGAACCTGAAGACGTCCACCGGGTTCCTCGGCGCCACCCGCGACGACCCCTCCGGCTACATACCGCTGGGTGCCCGCCTCTACGACCCGGCCGTGGGCCGGTTCCTGTCCGCCGACCCGGTCCTCGACCTCGCCGACCCACTCCAAGCCAACGGCTACGCCTACGCCCACAACAACCCCGTCACCCACTCCGACCCCACCGGCCTGTCCATCACCCTCACCGCCAGCGAGAAAGCCGCCGCGCTCGCCGGAGCCGGACTCTCCGCCGCCCAGGTCTCCCAAGCCCAGGCCACCATGGGCCGATCCCTGTCCTCCATCATCCTCTCCGTCGCCTGGGACGTGCTCAAAGAGTTCATCGGCCTCAACGCCGCGTTGGGCTGCTTCGGCGGCAACATGTGGTCCTGCGTCGACCTCATCACCGAGTTCATCCCCTGGACCAAAGCACTCAAAGCCATCCCCCGCGTCATCAAAGCCGTCAACCGCACCATCAACGCCATCCAAGCCTGGCAGACCGCCAAACGCGCCGCCCAAGCCGTCCTCCGCGCCGCCCGCGCCGCCGAAACCGCCGCGCTGAACGCCAAAAAAGCCGCGATCGAACGCGCCAAACGCGCCGCCCAAGCCGCCAAAAAGAAAGCCGCCGACAAGGTCAACACCACCAGCAACAAAGCCGTCACCGCATCCAAAAAGACCGGCAACCCCGTACAAAAACAAGCCCAAGCCAAAACCAACCCCAAAGCCTCCACCACCACCAGCGGACGCGGAGGCGGCGGCGGGAGCGGCGGCAAAGCCAGCTCCAAACCCGGCGGCACGACCGGAGCCTCCACCCGCTCCAACGCCGGCACCAGCGGAGGCGGCAACACGGGCAAAGCCGACGACAGCTGCCTCAACAACAGCTTCACCCCCGGCACCCACATCCTCATGGCCGACGGCACCACCCAGCCCATCGAAGACGTCAAGCCCGGCGACGAGGTCACCGCCACCGACCCCGACACCGGCACGACCACCACCGAAACCGTCACCGCCACCATCACCGGCGACGGCGTCAAACACCTCGTCACCATCACCATCGACACCGACGGCCACCACGGCGACGAGACCGCCCAGGTCACCGCCACCGACGGCCACCCCTTCTGGGTCCCGGCGCTGGACGAGTGGATCAACGCCGCCGACCTCCAACCCGGCCAATGGCTCCAGACCAGCTCCGGCACATGGGTAAAAATCACCGCAATCCAACACCAGACCGCGCCCCGAGCAACCGTCCACAACCTCACCATCAGCCGCGTCCACACGTACCATGTACTCGCCGGCAACCAACCGGTGCTCACACACAACTGCGGCGACGAGGGGTACGCCGAGGTGTTCCTCGACGACGCTCAGGGCCACGCTTCCATCGCGGTGACCCACAATGGCAAAACAAAGCACACCGAAGCCGGGTCCAGTCCGGGCATGCCGTCTATCGCGGGTTTCCGAACCGATACACACTCACCCGACACCACAGTGATCAGGATTCCTCTGCCCAATGCCAAGAGGGCGCAGGCCGCACAAGAAGCCTTCGACGGTTACAATTTCGGACCGCACGATAGCGCAACGAACAACTGTGTTACCTACTGCGCAAAGATTCTCGAGATTGGAGGCTATAAGATGCCCGTTTCGGAGTCCTCCCAGATAGCTAGCTGGCTAATCGAATCCTCCTATCCTCGACGGAGGCTCTGACGTGTCCTCGGATGGATGGGATTGGCTGAAGGAGATGTCGCCGAGCTGGCAAGCACCCGAAATATTGGGCACGCCGACCGCCTCGAAGCATTTCAACTTGGGTTTGCTCATCATCGGCAGCAACATTGGGAGCAACGAGCTGGTCGCGGCTGTCGCAGATTTCATAGCAGCTAAGGCTCGGCTTGAGATTTGGATGGGTGAGGCAGAACCTCGGTTGACCTTCCGGGAGCAGTTCACTATCGGTCGTTTGGCCTCCGAGGCATTAAGGGTCGTTTACGAGGCTTGGGTCGCCTTCGAGGCCGCGCATCGGGCGAGCGGGGGTAGAGCGCTTCCTGTAGAGGACTACGAAGCGTTGCAACGATCCGTATCTAATGGCACCGCGATCCTCGTACAAGCGCGGAGTCGTCCCGCGGACTGACGAACGGCGGCTCCGCTCGACGGTCATATCGGACGCGCGCCCCTGGGAATTCGGTCTCGCGGGCGTCCAAGTGGTCGACGACCTCGCCAGGACAGCGGCCAGCCGGTAGCGGAGGCGACGTCCGACGGCTGATGGGCGATGATCCACTCCTGTGCCGGCGACGTCAGCGCGGAAACGAGCAGCGTCAGGCACATTATTCGGCGCGTGCCGCATCCCGGCTCGGCAACAACAATCAGTCGTGAAGCAGCCGATGTGCTCGTGGCGGCTCGTCTGTGGAGAGCCGCCACGAGCAGGGGAACCAGGGACTACCTGTGGGTGCCGTCGGACTTGAGGGTGGTGGTGAAGGTGGTCCAGGCGGCGGGGTCGAAGGTCAGCATCCCGGCGGCGGGGGCCTTGGAGTCACGTACGTCGATCTGGGTGCCCCGGTCGCGGACCTCGACGCACTGGCCGTTGCTGCCGGACCGGCTCGACGTGCGCCAGGCGTTACGTTCCATCCTCGCTCAGCTCCTTGATCAGCTTGACCGACTCGGCGGGCGACATCGCCAGCATCCTCAGATTGTCGTACGCCGCCGAGATTCGTGCCAGGTCTCGGGTTGACTCAAGGAACAGCTCACCGGCCAGGGTTTCGATGTAGCCGAGCGGTGGATCGTCCCGCTCGAAGCTGAGCAGTGCGAAGCCACTGCTGTCTGCCAGGTGTGCGCCGGCTTCGAAGCGCAGCACCTGGATCGTGACATTGGGCAGTTCACTGAGGGTGACGAGGTGAGCGAGTTGGTCACGCAGTACGTCCGGGCCGCCGACCTCGGTGCGCAGCGCCGCCTCGGACAGGACGGCGTGCAGCCGCAGCGGCGTCGGTTGCCGGTGCAGCACTTCCTGTCGGGTCATCCGGGTGGCGACGCGCTGGTTGACCGTGTCCGGGTCGACCTCCCGGCCGATGATGTTGACCGCGCGAGCGTAGCGTTCGGTCTGGAGTAGACCGGGCACCAGCGTCGGTTCGTAGTTCTTCAGTTCGACGGCTTCGGTCTCGTAGGCGATGTACGTCGCGTACTTGCCGCCGACCCGTTGCCACCAGCCGTCCTCGCGCAGGTCGCGGGCCTGGGCCAGCAGCGACGAGCCGGGCTCGGCATCGAGCGGGACGCCGTAGGCGACGAGCAGCTCCATGACGTCACCGGCGCGCGGCTTGATCTCGCCGGACTCAATCCGGCTGATCCGCGACGACGAACAGCGGACCGACTTGGCGACCTCCTCGCCGGTCAGACCCTTGGCTTCACGAAGCTTACGCAGGTCACGGCCGAGCCGCCGGGAACGTGGAGTGGCTGGGGCGAATCGAGGCATGGCCATGATTCTGCACGACCAATACTCATCTGTCTGCCCCTGAGGACATTCCGGCAAGCATTGATCATGAGCGCGGTCTTGCTAAGCATCAAGTGATGCTGCAATCTGTAGTCGACACACCACGGATCCAGATCCCGCAGCGTGTGCCGCTGCGGCTACGTGGCGAGCAGCCGGCGGTCGGGGCGCGGCAACGCCCCGGCCGCCGGCCCCGCCAGAAGGTGAGAAAGCCCTGTGATCGCCAGACTGCTACCGATCGTCTTCGCCGGCCTGATGCCCGGCTTCCTCCTCGGCCTGTTCGCCTTCCGGATCAAATCCCGCTGGTGCCCACGCTGCGGCGAAACCACCGACGCCATCCACCGCGACCTGCGCCGATGACCACACCCGGCCGCCACCGCATCGCCGAACTACCCATCGGCCGGCGGATCGCCCAACTCCGCGCCCGACGCGGCCTCACCCAACAAGTCTTCGCCGACCGCATCGGCAAATCCCACTCCTGGGTCGACAAAGTCGAGCGCGGCATCCGCTCCCTCGACCGCATCTCCGTCGTCCACACCGTCGCCGCCGTCCTCGGCGTCACCCCCGACGTCATCCTCGGCCCCACCACCAGCCGTCCCGAACCCACCACCGACACCACCACGGCCGCCGTCGAACACCTCCGCGCTGCCCTCGCCCGCTACGACACCCCCACCCCCGACCAACCGTCACCGTCCGTCGAGGATCTGCACCGCCTCATCCAGTACGCCCACAGCGCCTACCAGCACGCCCACTACCCGCAACTGCTCCGGACGCTGCCCGACCTGCTCACCCACACCCGCCACGCCGCCACCGGCGACGCCACCGACACCGCGTACCTGCTCACCCGGCTCTACCGACTCACCGCACACCTGCTGACCAAACTCGACGAACCCCACCTCGCCTGGCTCGCCGCTGACCGCGCCATCACCACCGCCAACGGCCACCCCCGGCACACCGCCGCAGCCGTCATCGCCCTCACCCAAGCACTCCGCGCCCTCCACCGACCCGCCCTCGCCACCCAAGCCGCGCTCACCGCCGTACCGCTGATCGACCCCGCCACCACCGACCACCCGACACCCGACGACCACGCCCTGGCCGGCACCCTGCTCATCGAAGCCGCCCTCGCCGCCGCCACCGGCAACGACCCCGCCACCGCCCACCACCTGACCGACCACGCCGACAAACACGCCGCAGCCTGTCACGGACGACACCGACCCGAGGACAACGACACTGTCCCCGGCTTCGGACCCGCAGCAGTCGCGATCGCCCGCGCCCACATCGCCCTCATCCTCGGCAACCCGCACCAGGCCATCACCCACCACCAACACGCCACCACCAGCCACGGCTGGCCAGAACTACCCGCCGAACACCGCGCCGCCCACCTCATCGACATCACCCGCGCCTACCTCGACACCGGCAACCCCACCACCGCCACGCGTGCCATCATCACCGCCGACCAGACCGCCCCCGCCGAAACCCGCACCCGACCCGCCGCACACCGCGTCATCACCACGCTCCTACAGACCAACCCCACCCCCGACCTCACCCGCCTCGCCGCCACCATCGGCCTCGCCCCACCCTGACCACGCGGCTACTTTGGCCGCAGCGTCCGAGAGTAAATGTAACTCGAAATGTAACCGGAATCCTTGAATGTAACTGGCATGGAGTTACATTTGATTGCGTGGTCGAAGACTTGGAGAGCCTGGTTCAGGCGCTGCGTGCGTCTGGTTGACGGGCACCCGGTCGTCGTGGCTCATTCCACGAGTGCGACCCGTCCGCCAAGCCATGCCGGGTAACCGCCACCAACACGGGCTATCTTCGCGGCAACGACGGCTTCGCGGCAACGACGGCGACTTCCCGTTGTCTGACCTGGAGACTCAGGGGTTCCTGGCCGCTCGGCGCCCGCCGCTGTTCGACCGTCAGCCGGTCGACGGCGCCACTGTCCTGCTCGAAGATCCTGCCCTGCTCGATCTGGGAGACCCGACCCTTGGTGACGCCCATCCGGTCGGCGACCTGCTGCTGCGTCAGGCCCCGGGCCTTGCCTACCTCGGCAAGGAGGTGCCCGACGACGGTAGCCAGCAGCTCCCGCTTCCCGGCGTCGACCGCCTCCTCACTCCCAGCGCAGCCGCCAGCCGTTCCAGTACCACGAGTGTCGGCACGGTCCCGCCAGCCTCGAACCGGGCCACCGCAGACTTCGTCATGCCCGATGCCGTGGCCAACTGCGTCTGACTCCAACCACGACGCTCACGCAGCTCACGCACCGAACGACCAAGCTCGAACGCCAACCGCGCCGCCTCGTACGCCTCAGCGGCTCCCGGCTCAGCCAGCCGCCGCTCCCGCATCGTGGCCCAACCGCCACCATCACCCATGGCCAGACCTCCTACTCGCCCAGTAGGTGATCCTCACGGGTGCTGTACCAGGTGGAACCGCAACTCACGGAGCTTCCGATCAAGCTGCTACTGCTTCGTGTAGGGCTCGCCCAGTAGCGACCCCTGCTCGCCAACAGGTCGACGTAGAACGCGGCTCCAGCTCCACGACACCCCAGGGCATAGCAGAGATGCTATAGCAGGTGTCTGGCCGCTGTAGCGCGACTACGAAGACCACATTCACGTCACGCCCCGTCGACCGACTCTGGACACCCGTCAGAGGATAGCTCAGACGTGACCTCACGCCAGCACTGACAGGCTGCCAACCTCATCATTCCGGCTTCAGATCTTTTGCACGAAGGTGGCCTGTGGGCCCCGGTTTCCCTGCTCAATGGTGTAGCTCACTCGCTCTCTCTCGGCAAGGTCCCTAAAACCGTCCCCCGTGATCGAACTGAAGTGAACGAATACATCCGGTCCGCCGTCATCCTGCGCGATGTAACCGAAGCCCTTTTCGGTATCAAACCACTTGACAGTTCCGGTAGCCATCAGCAGAACCCCTCCCGAGCACCCTCATTGTAGGGATAGCAAATGTGGTCATTCAACATCGACTGGTCATCACACGCCGCCCTGAGGCCACAGGTTATCAGAACCGAGCCACGATGGCCATCCAACATAGATAGGCAGGCCAACGGCACCGTACGCCGGCGAGCCGTCCAGATACTCGGTGGCGATGATCAATAAGTTCACAAGATCGGCAAAGAGTCCGCAGTCCGATAGAGAGACTGGTTGCGGTCGTTGACAGAGTTGTGCGATGCTGTCGACCTACCCGGATTTCGCTACCACCTCTTGGCATGGTCGAATGGGACGCGGCCGACTCACCCCTTGAAGGGATTCGCATGTCGTCATCCGAGCGAAGCGTCAATTCCATGATTACGACTAGATCGTCGAGCCCGCCCGATGTCATTACGATCAACGGCGAAACCGCTGAGATCATCGACCGCGGCCCGGGATATATCACAGTCGCCTCCAGCCTTGGCGATCTCGAAATCTCCGTCGATACCTCCTGGTGGGGATTCACGATCCATCTCAACAGCGTCGGAGTCAGTCTTCTCACCGAGTTGATCGGAGGGATCACCGATGTCGTCTGCAAGATTTCCCCAAGGAGATCGCCTGGCCGATCGAGATAGCCATGAAGATCAAGACCGGGTGGATCAAGGCGGTGGCGGGCGGTGGAGGCTGCAAGGTCGTGTCGCCGTGGGTGATCCCACTCATGCTGGTGCCGTTCGACGAGACCCCCCGAGACGACACACGGCTGTACTGGTCGGTGTACACCACCGAGACCGGGCAGTGGAGCGACCGCGAGCAGATCACCGACGACGCCGACTCCGATTACACCCCGGCGCTCGCCGCGCACCAGGGTCGCCTCTACCTCGCCTACACTCCTGCCAGCAAGCACTACCTGTCCTGGATGGTCTACGACCCCACTGACGGCTGGAGCGAGGAACGCCTGCTGGCGAATGGGCGAAATGCCGGTCCTGCGATGGTCTCCTTCAACGGCGACCTGTACTGCTTCTGGCGAAACTTCGACCCCGACACCGAAGACCTGGTCAACCACATCATGGTCTGCAAACTCGGCAGCGACGGACTCGGCTGGAGTACGCCTCGCAGCACCGGAAAGACTTCCTATGACGGACCGTCTGTTGCGGTGTTCGACGGCGAACTTGTCCTTGCCTGGACCAGCAAGGACAAGGACTACTCCGTCATGGTCAGCACCTCGCCCGACGGGGACACCTGGTCGACCAGCCAGCGGCTGTCGATGACCACCAGTAGTACCCCCGTGCTCGCGGTCCACAAGGACAAGCTCCACCTCGTCCATAACGGCAGCTACCAATACAAGGACGAGCTCAAGCTCTACCACGCCTGGCGCAACCCGGGGCAGGACTGGACCGACGACTACGAGATCTCGCAGACCAGCACAGGGCAGCCTGCGCTCGCCTCCTACGACGGTCACCTGCATATGACCCATCTGGGCGGCTCCAAAGGCGACGATCAGGTGCTGTTTCACTCCTGGTACGACGAGGAGAACGACCAGTGGGTCCCCGGCCAGCGAGCCGGTAACGACACCAGCAAGCAACCGCCCGCGCTGGTCAACTATGTCGCTCCCAACGCCGACCAGACCACCTCACCCGACGCCGCGTCCGAGCAGCTGTACATGGCCAACCGCGGCACCAAAGGCAAGGCCTGATCACACCGCCCAGGGCAGAGGATACGGTCAGGCCACGGCACCGTGCTCACCTCGGCGGGTCGATGCCCGACAGCGGTGGTCGCCGGCCCGCGGTCAGTTGGCCTCTTCCCAGGCCTTGACCAGGGCGCGGCCCAGATAGCCGGCGATCATCCAACTACCGATCGCCGGCAGCAGCCGGAACCCGATCGCGCCGGTCAGCATCCCGATCGTCACCACCAAGGCGGTACCGCCGACCACGACCGTCACCAACCCGATCCCGGCGATCTTCGCCTGCTGCGACGTACGGAGTCGGCGGAACCGGGCGATGACGCCGCCACCGCCGGCGGTCGCCGGGCCGGGCGGGCCGACCGTCGCCGGCTGCGGGATCTCCTGCGGATCGCGGGCCGGCAGGTCGACGCGGAGCGCGGCGGGTACGGCGGCGTCCACGAGCTGCGCGGTGGCCCCCCGGTAGATGGTCGGTTCCAGGCTCACCGACACCGCGTCCGCGCCGATCAACTGCCGGCCGCCGTCGGGCCAGGCCAGCATGGTCACGCACTGGTCGTATCGGACGGTGGCGACCTCGTCGTGGCGGTCGCTGGCCAGGCTCACCCCGTCCGGACCGATGATCAGTCGCTGGCCGGCGGCACCGCCGAGACCGGGGTGGGCGGTCCCGGTGACCGTCTCGCTCGATCCGGACGGCGCGGCCTCGAACCCGGCCCAGTCGGCGGTCCGGCCGCGCGGCGTCATCAGCAGCGAGGTCGCCAGCGCGGCGGTCGCCGTCTCGTGTACGGCCTGCGGGGTGACTTCCTTGAGTTGGCGGACCAGGTCGTCGCTCGAGTTGATCGGGTGGCCGGTGAGCAGGTTGAACGCCGCCGACGGCAGGCGGGCGCCGTCGACGTCGGCGCTGGACAGCCCTTCGGTGGCCTTGCCGACGACGGCGGCGACGTCGGCTTCCTCGATCCGGCCGACCCGGATCTTGGCCAACACGTCGACGAACCCGCCGAGCACCGCGTCTTGGGTGTCCGGTGACGCGTCGGCCAGGGCGGTGATCACGGCGGCGCCGTCGCCGCGCGGCTCGTAGTGGGTCGCGGCGGTGTACGACAGCCCGTCACGCTGCCGCAGCGACCGGAACAGTTCGCGCTCCAGCACACCACTGAGGACGCTCGCGGTGACGTCACGGGGCACCACTGCGTCGATCGCGGTCGACCGGCTGGGGCCGGTGAAGTACGCCGGGGTGGTGGGCAGCGCGGACGAGGCGGCCGGTGCCGGCATCCGTACCCGGGACGGCAGGTCCAGTCGCAGCCCGGCGGGAATCTCGTCGCCGGCCATCCACAGCACCGCGTTCTCCCGGGTGAAATAGCGGGCAGCCCACTGCAGCAGGTCGTCGGCGGTGATCGCGGTCAGTCCCCATTCGGGGAAGCTGGTCAGGCCGTAGTCACGGGCACCGTGCCACAGCGGCAGCTGCTCGGTGACGGCGCGGGTCCGGTTGCTCCACTCGGTGGCGAGGATCGCCTTTTCGGTCGCGAGTCGCCCGACCGGCAGTTGCCGCAGCGACGTGCAGACCCCGGTGAGGAACGTGGTGATGTCGCTGGCGGATCCTTGCAGGTGAAAGTGGGTGACGACGCTACCGGTGGTGCCGTTGTAGTGGTAGTCGGCCGCGCCCAGCGGATACAGGACCAGATGCTCCAGCAGGTGGGTCAGGCCACGGCGGGCGAGGGTTTCGTCGGCTTGGCCGACCCGGAACATCAGGCCGGCGTGGGTCGGCCCGGAGGTCGCCGCGAGCAGGGCCGGAACCCCGTCGACGTCCAGTTGCCGAATCATCGGGCACCGCCCTTCGCGGACATCCCTTGTCGCGGAACTGCCGGAACACGGCGATCGGGTCGTCGACGTAACCCCACGCGTCGGCGCTGACCAGGTGGCCGACGGCGGCGAAGTGTGGGGCGGCCGCGGCGTGGTCGCCGAGGAAACTGCACGTGGCGGCGAACGCGTTGTGCGCCTCGACCCACCCGTACGCGCGGGTGCTGGCCGGGTGGTTCACCGAGCGGGCCGCCGCTTCGTGGAGTTCCTCCCGTACCCGCTGGTCCTTGCGGTATCGCCGCCGTTCGTCGCCGGTGAGTTCCAGCACGTGTTCGAGGTGGGCTTCGGCGACGAGGCGGCCGTTGAGCGCGCCGTCCGGGGCGGCGGCGGCTGATTCGCGGGCGAAGGCGTGCATCTGCTCGAAGCTGCCGCTCCACTTGGGACACAGTTGCTGCAGCAGTTGCCGTTGGCCGGGCAGGTGGTGCGGGTCGGTTTCGGCGAGCCGGTCGTAGCGGCGGCGGGCTTCGGACTGGCCGAGTTGCAGGCCCCGGACGGTGGTCAGCCGGCAGACCCGGATGGCGCAGTCCGCCGGCTGGTACGTGGCGGCGTCGATGAGCAGTTGTTCGGCGGTCCGCAGGATGGCGTGGAAGGACCGGAACTGGTCGGCGCTGACGTGCTGCGCTCGGGCCGAGGTGCGAACCTCCCAGGCGTGTTTGATCAGGCAGGCGCCGAGCAGGGCGGCGGCGAGCCCGTCGGTCGGGTCGGCGTCGACCCGGTGTTGCGCCAATGCCCGGCCGCCCGGCATCGAGCTGGCGGGCCAGATCAGCCCGGTGCGGGTGACGGCCGGCTGGCGGTCGACGAGCGCGGCCACCGCCGATCACCAAGCCGAAAGCCAGAATATATCAATATAAGCGAATATAGCGGATGGTCTGCCTTGCCCTGCTTGGGTAGGCTGACGCGCCGTGACGAGATACCCGGTCCTGGCATCGAAGCTGTTGCGGCCGCTACGGGCACAGTTGCCGGTGATCGTGCTCGTCGTCGTGGTCGCCCTGGCCGCCGTCGTGGTGATCATCGGGCTGCGGCCCTCGCCGACCGCACCGGCGCGTCCGGTCATCGTCACGAGCGGTGCCTGGGCACCGTTCGTCGGGCCTGACCTACCGCGCGGTGGGCCGATCACGGAGCTGGTGGTCGCGGCGTTGACCCGCTCAGGCTACTCCCCCGAAATCACCTACACGTCCTGGTCGCTCGCCGAGGAACAGGTTGCCGCCGGAGCCGCGCACGCGGTGTTTCCGCTGGTCGCCAGCTCGTCCCGGCGCGACGCGTTCCTGCTCTCCGATCCGCTGATCGACTTCGAGTACGTGTTGTTCTACGACAGTCGGGCCGGTACGCCACAGGTGGACGGCCCGGACGACCTGGCGGCGCTGCGGGTCGGGGGCATCACCGGATACGACTACTGGGCCGAGCTGGACGCGGCAGTGCCGGAACTGGTCCGATTCGAGTCGACGCTGGAAGGATTTCAGGCTCTGGCGGACGGCCGGATCGACCTGCTCGCCGAAGGACTGCTCTCCGGGCACGCGGTGCTCACCGACCCGTCCTTCGCCGGCGACGCGGCCGACTTCACCCACCTGCGCGATGGCGGACCGGTGGTCCGTTCGGTGCAAGGACTGCACCTGATGATGCCGGACACCGCTGAGGCCGCCACGGTGCTGCGGCGGTTCAACCTGGTGCTGGGCGAGATGCGCCAAGGCGAAGAGTATGCCGACCTGGTCGCCGGCCTTGATCAGCAGACGCCGGACCGGGTGACGTTGGAACCGGCCGACGGCAGCGGCCTGGTCGAGTTGCTCGACCCGGACGGCCGGCTCGCGCTGGTCGCCCCGCGCGGCACCCGGGCCCAGGTGCTCGACTGGCCGGAGGTGTTCGTCGGTCCCTCCGCCGCGCCGAGCGCCGGGGCCGGTGAACCGAACGGACAGACCGCCAGCCTTGGTCGGCCGATCCTGGTTCCGGTCAAGATCGTCAACGGGCCGGCCCAGGGGCGGGTGTTCCACGTCGACGCCCGATTCATCAACCTGGACGGGGCGGACCAGTGACCCAACTGCGTGTTCTCGCACCGGTGGTGGTCGACTACTACGGCGTACCGGGGGCGTCGCTGCGTGATCCGTTCGGGTACGCGCGGTTCTGGGCCGACCAGCAGCGGTCGGTCGACGCTCTGCTGACCGAACTCGCGCCCGCCCCGCCGGCGACGTCCGCGCCAGCGGAACACACGCCAGCGGCACCAGCACCCGCGAAACCCGCGCCCGCGCCCGCGAAACCCGCGCCCGCGCCCGCGAAACCCGCACCCGCAGCACCCGCAGCACCCGCATCAACGCCCGCGAAGCCCGCGCCGCCGCCGGCCGTCCGACTGGAGCACGTACATCCGACCAGCTCACTCAACCTCTACCGGACGATCAGCGACCACGCGGTCGAACGCCCGGTGCATCTGCTGACCGGAGCCCTCACCCCGCACCACCTGCCCGACGAGTTCGGCAAGGCGACCAGCGCCGCCGCTCAGGCGATCCGCGACGGCGTCATCGAGATCAGCTTCCGGCTCTACGACCACGGCCTGGTTCTGTTGGAGATCCTCACCGACGTCGGCCGGTGGCTCGCCGAACAGCCGGACGAGGTGACCGACCGGCTCGACGCGATGCAGGTCGAAGCCGTCTCGATGGGTGAACGGGCCGCCCGCGAGATCGTCTCCCGCTATCTCGATCCGGTGCTGGGCACGCTGCGCCGGGCCGACCGGGCCGGGCGGTTCATCCTGCCGGCGGCCCCGGCGGACGACCCGATACGCGCCGAGTTCGGCGAAGCGCTCTGGGTCACCCGGAGCTTGATCGTGGATCCCGAATCCCCGGTCGCGGACCAGATGGTGCGGCACTGGATCAAGGACGTGGTGTCCGCCGACGACCCCGCGCCGGCCGATCGGCTGCTCAACGGGGACTGCGACCACCTCGTACGCTGGCTCAACTATCTGTTCATGGACCGCGCCCGGACCGGCGGCCGGATGCTGCCAGGTGACCCGTTCCGGGACCAGTGGGACGCGCTGCGGCACGCGCAGGTCTTCTACGGGGTGCTGGACCGGATCGACGCCCGGCTGTCGAGAATCCTCGCCGACTCCGCGGCCGCCACCTCCCGCTGGGATTTCGAACAGCTCAAAGGGCGGCTCGCCATGCTGAGCCAGCGCGCCGAGCTGATTATCATGGAGCAGCGCGACCTGGCCAAGTACCTCAAACGGTCGGTACGGGCCGAGATGGACTCGATCCTGGACTTCTGGGACTGCGAACAGCTGCTGGAGCAGCCGGTCCGGTTCAAGATCGAGCTGTGTGACCGTCGGCTGGGCGAGATGGCCGCCCGGCGTACCGCGCGATCGGCGATGTTCACCGACCTCATCCTGCTCGGCATCGCGGTGACGTCGATCCTCGGCACCGCCCTCGCGGTCACCGAATTCGGGCGGGCCGTCGCCGCCGACCCCGGCATGGCCGTGTACGACCTCGGCCGGTCCACGATGGTCGGCTGGGTCGCCGCCCAACCTGCGGACGCGATCCTGATCGCCTCGGGAGCCTTGTCGGTGCTGCTCGTGGTCCTCTACCTGTTCTTCCGACGGGACAACAGCCCGTGACCGGCGCGAGCTGAACGCGGATGAGGACCGCGCTCCGCAGCCGACCGATCCGTACCTTCCTGATCGTCCAGTTCCTGCTCGACGTCCAGTTCTGGTTCCCGATCTGGCTGATCTACCTGCTCGATCTGGGCTTCTCGCTGACCACCGCGGTGCTGGCCGACGCCGTCTTCCGCCTGGTGACCGTGGTCTGCGAGTTCCCGGTCGGCGTCGTCGCCGACCGGGTCGGTCGACGGCGTACCTATCTGACGCTGGCCGCGATGGCGGTGCTGACCTTCACGGTGATCACCCAGATCGAGACGGTGTCGACACTGTTCACCGCCTGGGTGCTGTGGGGGGTGCTGTGGGCGCTCGCCTCCGGGGCGAGCGCGCCGTACCTGTACGAGCTGTGCGCCCAGGATCCGCTGCCGGTCGATCCGGGCAAGGCGTTCGGTCTGGTCCGGGCCGCCGGGCACGTTTCGGTGTTCGTCTCCCTGCTCACCGCCGGATACCTCTACGAGGCCGACCCCCGGGCCCCGTTCGCCGTCACCGCCGCCCTGGCGGCGGTGGCGCTCGGCCTGGTGTTGACCCTGCCGGAGATCCACGCCAGGCCGGCACCGGCACGGTTGGCCGCCATCGCCGCCGACCTGCGGGCGGCGTTGACCCACCCGGCGGTACGGCGGGCCGTCTGGATCGGCGTCCTGTTGCTGGTGTTCGGCTGGAGCGTCCGCATCCTGTTCCAGCCACTGGCGCTGGACCTGCAGCTGAGCGCCCGGGCAACCGGGTGGATGTACGCCGCGTTCGCCGCCGCCTCGGTGCTCGGCGGTCTCACCGCCGGACACCTCGGTCGACGGCACCGCCGCGCCGCCCTGGCCACCGCGTTCCTGTTGATCCTGGCGTCGGCGGCAGCCACCAGCCAGCTGCCCGCGCTCGGACCGTTCGTGCTGTTGCCGGTGATGGCCTTCGGCTACGTCCTGGGTACGACGGTGCTGGAGGTGCTGACCAACGAGGTCTCCCCGGCGGGAACCCGGGCGGCCATGCTCGGCCTGGTCGCCAGCGTCGGTGGCGTCGCCATCGCGGTCGCCCGCCCGGGGCTGGGCATCCTCAGCGAGGATCATCCGGCGGCGCTGGGATTCGGGATCTGGGCCCTGATCGGGATCCCGCTCGTGGGACTGGCCCTGTACGCCATCCGGCGCGGCGAACCGTAGGTCGGACAGTTCGATTCGGGACAGCACTGGCTCGGTCGACGAATCACACCTCGTTGGCGCTTCTATGGCCGGGCTTTGGCGCGCTGCTCCAGGGTGGACCTACCACGTAATGATCGGGAGGGGGTGTTCCACATGGAGAAGATGGAGAAGAAGTCGCTCAAGAAGATCAAGATCCGCAAGGCGGGTCCGGTCCGGCTGACCACCGCAGCCTGCACCACGTACCCCAGCAAGCTCTGACGGTACGGCGCCGGGCGTGGGCGCGGAGTGGGCGCCCACGCCCGGCGCACCCCATTCTCCATCGTGCCGGCCGGTACGGGAGCTCCCCGCTCGTAGACATGCGGGCCAGCCGGTGGTCGTGGCCGGCGTATCGGGTTGGCGAAGGGAGCTGGGCGGTGGAGACGGTAGTCGGATTCGACCAGGACAGCAGGGTGCCCCTGCATCCTCTTGTCTATCTGACCGACGGCGACGAGGTCACTATCGGCCGCCGCGACATCGACTCGTACGGCATCTTCCCGCCGGACGGGGCGAAAGTGGTCCGCCGGCTCGCCGCCGGCGAGACCCCACGCCAGGTCGACCTGTGGTATCAGCGCGAGTACGGCGAAAGCGCCGACATCGAGCACGTCCTGGGTGCCCTGGCCGAACTCGACTTCATCGCCGACAGCAGCCAGCCGCATGGCGAGCAGGCACCGATCCGGGGGCAACGGCTCGGCGCGGCGGTCTTTTCGATCCCCGCGATGATCGGGTACGCGGTGGTGATCGCCGCATCGCTGATCGCCATGGTCAGATCGCCTGATCTGGTGCCGCACTACAGCAACCTGTTCTTCACCCAGTACCTCACCGTGATCGAGCTGACCCTCGCCGCAGGAGCGGTGCCGCTGATCCTGCTCCACGAGGCGTTCCACTGGCTCGCCGCGCGGCGGCTCGGCATCCGGTCCCGGATCAGCGTTGGACGTCGGCTCTACTACGTGGTCCTGGAGACCAGCCTGGACGGCCTGGTCACCGTGCCACGCCGTCGGCGCTACCTGCCGATCCTGGCCGGGATGCTGCTCGATGTCCTGGCGCTGTCAGTGCTCACGCTGATCGCCGACCTGACCCGAGTCGCGGACGGCGGCTTGTCCACCGTGGGCCGACTCTGTCTGGCGTTGGCCTTCGCGACCGTGCTCCGGATCGCCTGGCAGTTCTTCTTCTACCTCCGCACCGACCTGTACGTGCTGATGTCGACCCTGCTCGGCTGCGTCGACCTGCACACCACCGCCAAGCGGCTGCTGCGAAACCGTGCCCTCCGGGCTGTCGGCCGACGGGACCGGCTGGTCGACGAGGAGCAGTGGCACCCGGTCGACCGGCGGGTCGCCAGCTGGTACTCCTGGCTGATCGTCGCGGGCTACACGTTCTCGATGGCGGTCTTCCTCGTCGGGGTCCTGCCGGCGGTCTACCTGATGTTCGCCAGTGCGATCAGTCGGCTCGGCGGCGACTCGACCAGTGGGGAGCTCGCCGACTCGCTGGTGTTCCTCGTTCTCAACCTCGGTCAGATCCTGGTGACCGGGTGGCTGGCCGTGCGAGAGCGTCGGCGGCGCAGGGCCCAGCAGTTCCAGCACATCATCGCCTGAAGGAGCTACCGTCATGGACAGCCACTACTGGATCAGCGGGGCCAACCGCCCGGACCGTGACCGGATCCTGGCCGGGCTCCCGCTGCCACCGATCCTGGCCAGGGTCAGCGCGCACCGGCGCAGGAGAGGTCCCTACACGGCCGCCGGTGCCATATTGCGGGCGATCCTGCCGGATACACTGGTTCGCCGCCCGGAGCTGGGACCCCGCCACCACATAGAGATCCTCACTGCGGCGCCCGAGTTCAGTGGCGAGGTGCCGCCGATGCGGTCCACCTTGGACCATCGCAGCACCTCCGAGGCCCGCACTCGCTACCAGGCCCGACTGCACACCCTGCGGATCGCGCACGGCCTGGTTGACATCCTCCGGGACTACCTGACGGCGGTGGCCGACGGCCCACGGACCCTACTGATCGACGACATCGCCGAGGCCGACGCCACTGACGAAGAGTTCGTCGCGGTTCTGCTGCGACGGCTGGCGCCGGAACAGCTGACCGTCGTCGTGAGCACCGGAGTCGAACCGCTGGTCGAGCCGGCCGGACCGGATAGCGTCTCGTTGCCACAGACACTGTCCCGGTGCGCCCGCCGGTTGGTGGCCGAGCCGGCCGCCGGCGAGCCTGCGGCCGACAAGCAGATCCCGCCGGGCGGGTTTGCCGATCAGACCCTGTTGACCGGGCTGGACTCCGCCGCGATCGTCGAGCTGGCGAGAGCGTACGTGGCGGCCGAGTGCCTCGGCGACGATCCGCGACAGCACGCCGCCTACCGGCACGTCGCCGACGCCGACCGGGTCGGGCTGCACGACGAACGCCGGCGGCAGTTGCTCGCCTGTGGCGAGCCGTCCCTGCTGCTCGGTGCGGTGCCGTTCCACGCCGAGTGCGCCGCGCGCCCGACCGACGAGGTAGCCGCTCTGCTGCGGAATGCCCAGCTGCACTGCAAGACCCGCGGCCTCTACCACGCGGCGGTGGAGCTCGGCGAGCGTGCCCGCGCGATGGTCGACCGCGACACCGATCCCGACCTTTGGTGGGAGATCACTGGGGATGTGACAACGTCGCTGTCCGCAGCGGGTCGCGCGGAGGAGGCCGAGCAGTGGTACGACGAGGCCCGGGCCCTCTCCATCGACCCGGCCGTCCACATGCATGCCGCGTACGGGACGGCGATGCTGTACGCCCGTCACTACGGCGACGGCCGGCGTGACTCCGGGCGGGCGCGGCGCTGGCTCAACCAGGCCATCGCCATCGCGTCGCTGCTACCCGATCCGAAGGAACGCGCCTTCCAGTCGGTGTTCCAGCGCAACGGGCTCGCTCTCGTCGAGACGCGAGACGGCCGTCCGGAGGAGGCACTGCGTCTGCTGAACGAGGGTATGGCCTGGTTGGACCGGGATTTGGCGCCGGATGAGCAGTTGCTGCACCGAACCGGGCTGCGCTACAACCGGGCCCAGGTGTACGGGATGATGGGCCGGCTCGAGGAGGCGCTGGCCGACCACAGTTGGGTGATCGAGCTTGACCCCAACTTCGCCGACCACTACTTCAACCGGGGCAACGTCCTGCGGCGACTGGGCCGCAACGAGGCGGCGCTGGCCGACTACGAACAGGCGCTGCTGCTGTTCCCGCCGTCTCCCGAGGTTCACTACAACCGTGGCGACGTACGCCTCGAGCTGGGCGACGTCGAGGGTGCGCTGGCTGACTTCGACCGGGTGCTCGAACTAGATCCCGAGCATGTCGACGCCCTGTCCAATCGGGCCGCGATCCGCTGCGATCTCGGCGATGTCGACGGCGCGTGGGAGGACATTGGCGCCGGACTGGCGCTGGCTGCGGGCCACCCGTACCTGTTGAGTCTTCGGGCAAGGGTGCTGGCCGAGCGCGGTGATCCGACGGCCGCGCGGCAGGCGGTCGACGCGGCTCTGGCGGCGGGCGGCGATCTCGCTGAGCCGTGGGCGATCCGGGGTGGGCTGCGCTACGAGGCCGGTGATCTAGCCGGTGCGCTGGACGACTTCGACCGCGCGATCGAGATCGCTGACGGCGTGGAGTTCCGGTACAACCGGGCGGTGGTGCACCAGAGCGCGGGGCGGTGGGCCGCCGCCGCAGCCGATTTCCGGGCGATTCTGACAGTCGTCGACGATGAGGACGCGGCGGCCGAGTTGGACCGCTGCGAGGCCGCCTTGGCCGCGCGGGTCGGGGTGTGAGGACGTCACCGTGACTGTTCAGCAGTCCGCTGGCGTGGCTTCCATCTTCACCGAGGCGATGACCCGCCTGGTGTCCGGGGTCGCGGTGGTCACCAGCAGTCGGCCTGACGGTACGCCGTGTGGCCTGCTCGTTTCGTCGATCTGCTCGTACAGTCTTCGGCCTCCGTCGGTGCTGGTCTCGGTGGCCCGCCAGTCCCGGTCCTATCCGGCAGTGACCCGGCAGGGATGTTTCGGTGTCCATCTGCTCGGGGTAGCGGATCGGTCGACCGCGCAGACGTTCGCCGGGCGGGGTGACGACAAGTTCGCTGGCTTGGACTGGTGTTGGGACGACCGGGTGCCACGTCTGCGGGATGTGCCGGTGTATCTGCGGTGCCGGCGATCCCGCGTCTTCGAACACGGCGACCACGCGATCGTCATCGGAGAGGTGACGGATGGTCGGGTGGTCTCCGGTGAGCCCTTGGTGTACTACCGACGTGTACTGGACTGGCGGCTCGGGGCGGTGCCGGACGCAACCTGATGACCGCCACCGGTCAGGTCTGCCCGTGGCCGGGCCCGGCAGCTGGCGGTACGGCATTCGCAGGCGGCGGACCGGGTCGGCTCCACCGCTACTGCGGTCACGCAGCCGGGGCACCAGGTCGCGGAGTAGTGCGGGTGGGGGGCGGGCGCTCCGTTCAAGACGATCTGGTGCAGAGCACGCATTCCTGGCCCCGGCTCTATGCCGGCCTCGTCGACCATTCGGAGACGGGCCCGCTGATAGACGGCCAGCGCTTCGGCGCGGCTGCCGGACAGATAGTTGACAAGCATCAACTGCTGGTGGAACGCCTCGCGCAAAGGATGCTGGACGCACAGGTCGGTCAGTTCACCGACCAGTTCCAGGCGCTTGCCCTGGCACAGCTCCGCAGCGATGAGTTCCTGGATCAGGGCTAGCCGCTCGGCTTCCAAACGTACGGCGTAGCGCTCGATCGCTGCCGTTCTGGCCACATCGGACAGGACCGATCCGCGCCAGACGTCCAGCGATCGGCGGATCATTTCCGCCCCCTGCCCACAATTGCCTTCGGAGAGCAGCTGCCGTCCGGCGGTGGCGAGTGACCGGAACCGGAAAAGATCTACCTGGCCGACGGTGACCCGAAGCATGTACCCGTTGGGTTCGGTCACTAGTACAGGATGCTGCCGAGCATCGCCTGCGGCCGTCCAGGTGGGCTCTAGGAACCGCCGGATCGCCGACACATACATCTGCAGGGCGGCGACGGCCGATCGCGGCGGTCGTTCACCCCATAAGCCGTCGACGAGTCGGGACACCGGCAGGGTCTCGTTGCCGTTGAGCAGCAGCAGGCTGAGCAGAATCCGTTGCAGTCGGGCGGTCGGTGCGCACTGCCGCCAATGGCGGAGCACCTGCAGCGGGCCGAGTACCCCATAGCGCAGGTCGACAGCGGTCATACGTCATCCGCCGCACGTCGATGACACATAAGACGCAACAAAGCAATCGACGGAATTACGACCAGATCAAATCTGCAGCATTCCTCACCAGAGAGCCTGGAGCCCAGGGTTGCATCGGGCACCGAAACATGCACCTCACCCAGTCGAATGTGACCTCGTCCACGCCAAGGATGATTTCTCCGAACACTCCAGATACAAGATCTGCGTAATGTTAGCAACACCATCAGTAGCAAGCAAGAGTCATCGCGGCGCACCCCCCAGAGTCCCAATATCACGCCATTGACCAGCAAGAATGCAAGTCTGGACCGGACGAGAACCTACGAAACCTGGGCGATCCGGGCCACTTTGCGGGACTCGGAAAATAAGTAGGAATGAGTCAATATAGTGAATCAGGAAAGTAACCTAGCTTCTGACCTGAAAGGAGAGTACTTGCCGATGGGTCTCGGTCGCCCGGGGCAGAGGCACCCACGCGGAGGCGACCGCCGGGGGGGAGCGCCCACTACCCCGACGATCGCAGCGGCGACGGACGCGGTACGGGCGCAGTCAGCCATGCCGGGACTCATGCCGCCGACCGTCGGCAACCCCGCTTGTCGCACCCACGCCACGGACGTCCGCCCCCACGGACGGACCGACCTGCCGCCGGTAGATTCAGGGAGCGAAGCAGGTGAAGACACGTCGATGTTGCCGGACGGGTCGACGCGTGCTGAAATTGCACTTATCGCCGCAGCACGGGGGCAACCGCGCTGAGCACGGCCCAGCACGGGAGCAACGCGATTCCGACAGCGCGCCGGATCGGCGCACGCTCTCGCATGCCGAATCGCCGGGCCTTCTCCCAACGACGGCCGGAGGGCACCCCACGCGCTCCGCCGACGCTCCAGCACCGGCGACGAGGTGAGAAGCAGCCATGGATTCCCAGGAGAGTTCGACGAAGTCACACCGCAACCGCTTCGTGTGGGTGGCGGTGATCCTGCTGGCCACGGCCGGGGTGGCCGTACTGGCCAAATCGGTCGGCTCGCAGGCGGAGCCGGCGGATCTGCACGGGCAGATCCTGACCCGGATGCGCACCACGCTCGAACAGGCGGACCCCGAGCAGCACAACCATTCCGGCCACGATCTCGTGCAGGTGGCCGCCAGGGAGCAGGTGCCGCCGGCGGTGATCTGCGGAGTACACGTCTACGGCTACGAGCCGGCCGACGTGACCGCGCTCGCCGACGTACGGACGGTCTACGGCTTCCACCTCTGTGGAGTCGCCGAGCAGGGCCGCCCGTGGGACGTGGCGGTCAAGCTGGCCGGACCGGTGATCTTGGACTTCGCCGCCGAACCGCCCGGCATCCAGGTGGTCGAGGCGACCGCCGAGGTCATGTTCGTCGACCGGCTGCGGCAGATGTTCCCGCCGAAGTACGCGGAGCCGGCGATGCGGGAGGCCCTTTCCCCATCGGAGATGGCCGATCTACGCCGCCGGTACGACGAAGCCTCCGGAACCTGACCGCCACGTGTCGAGGCTGTCACAACAAAGCGACGGAAACCGAAACATCGGTACGGGACGCTAGGTCGAGCCGGACTCCCTAGCCGGCCGAGAGGGTGGAACCGTGGAGATTCTCGTACTGACGACCCGGCCCCACCCCGATCAGGCCCGGCTGGTGCTGCCCGCGCTCGACCTGCTCCCGCATTCGGTGCGGTACGCCGGCCACGACGTGCCCCTGCTGATGTCCGGCACCGACCCCGACGCCGTGCTGGTGGACGCCCGACAGCAGCTCGCCGAGGCCCGTGGCACCTGCCGGATGCTGCGGACCACCGGGCTGCGGGTGCCGTTGGTGGCCGTGGTGGAGGAGGCCGGCCTGGTCGCCGTCTCCGCCGAATGGGGACTCGACGACCTGGTGCTGTCGACCGCCGGCCCGGCCGAGGTGGAGACCCGCCTCCGGCTGCTCGTCGCGCGGGCGGCGGGGGCCTCCGGCAGCACGGGCGGCGCGCTGATCACCAGCGGCGACCTTTCCATCGACCCCGACACGTACGCCGCGAGGCTCAAGGGCCGACCGCTCGATCTGACCTTCAAGGAGTTCGAGTTGTTGAAGTTCCTCGCCCAGCACCCGGGTCGGGTGTTCACCCGCGACCAGCTGCTGCGGGAGGTGTGGGGCTTCGACTACTTCGGCGGCCACCGTACGGTCGACGTGCACGTACGGCGGTTGCGCGCCAAGCTCGGCACCGAGTACGAGTCGATGATCGGTACGGTGCGCCAGGTCGGTTACAAGCTCGTGCTCGCGCCCCGCCCCGAGGGTCGGCTCGCCGACGACGCCCTGGCCCCCCTCCTCACGTAGACGTCCCGCTCACGGACCGGGTCGGGGTGGTACCGGGCCTGCTCACGGACCGGGCCGGGGTGCTCCCGACGAACGCCGCGGCCGGCGACGCAGCCACGACAGCACCGCGGCGGCCAGCAGGGCGATGAAGATCAGGCCGAGCAGACCCGCACCGGCCCGGTCCAACACCGTGGACAGCCAGCGTTGGACGACGGCGGCACCGTCGATGATCGGATCACCGCTGGCCGCCCCGCTGAACAGCCGGACCTCGTACCAGCCGTACCAGGCGACGTAGCCGCCGGCCACGACCAGCAGGACCCCACCCAACCGGGCCAGCACCGGTGCCGCGCGACGGACCCGGCGCAGCAGACCGTCGCGGGCCAGCGCCACCGCGAGCGCCGCGACGCCCACCACCAGGCCCATGCCCACTCCGTACGCCACGAACAGTGTGACTCCGGAGATGATCGAGCCGGCCCGGAAGCTGGTGACCACGATCGCCAGGAACGGGCCGATCGTGCAGGACAGCGACGCGACCGCGTACGCCATCCCGAACACGACCATCGACGGTAGCGACCGCCGCAGGGCCGGCCCACGGGTCGTCGCCGCGCCGAGCCCGGGGAGCTGCCGTCCGGCCAGCAACCAGGCCCCGAGGGCGACCAGCAGTACGCCGACCCCGATGGTGACCCACGGCAGATGTCGCTGGACCGTACCGGCCAGTGGGCTCACCACGAGACCGAACGTGCCGAACACGACGACGAACCCGGCGGTCATCGCCGCCGTCGCGGCCAACGCCCGGCCGACGGCTGTCCCCCGGCCACCGTGTCCGGCACCGCCGCCAGGCGCGCCAGCGCGGCGACCGCCGTCGTCACGGCTACCGCCGTCGCCGTCGCCGTCGCCGTCGCCGTCGCCGTCGCCGTCGCCGACCATCAAGAACGACAGGTACGCGGGCAGCAAGGCGAACCCGCAGGGGTTCACGGCAGCCAACATTCCCGCCGTCAACGCGAGCGCCAGCGGCGCGTCGATCACCTCAGCCCGCCAGCAATTCGTCGACGGTGGCCGGCAGTTCGTCGACGTCGACATGGCCGCGCGCCACGACGGTGCCCTCGGCGTCGAGCACCACGAACGTGCTCTGTGCGGTGATCCCGAACCGCTTCCACACCACCCCGTCCTCGTCGGCCAGCTGCGGGAAGCCGGACAGCTTCGCCATCCGGACGAAATCCTCCATCGCCGGTGCGCCATCGAGGCCGGCCACCCCGACTACGGACACCTTGCCGGCGTAGTCGGCCGCGAGGCTGTTCACCCGCTCGGCCTGTCCCAGACAGGTGGGACACCAGGGCGCCCAGAACCACAGGACCGCCGGTTTGCCTTCGAGGCTTCGACCGTCGAACGTGGTGCCGTCGAGGGTCTCGACCGTGAAGTCGTAGCTGTCCGAGGCGGCCGTGCCGTCCGCCGCCGGGGCGTCGTCCGTGGCGGTGTCGTCCGTGGCGGCGTCCGCCGCCGGGGCGTCGTCCGTGGTGGTGTCGTCCGTGGCGGCGGACGACGGACCGCCCGGGTCCGCGCCACAGCCGGCGAGCGCCAGGGTGCCGCCCGCGATCAGCGTGAACAATGTCCGCCGCCGTACCCTCATGTCGTCACTCCCCAAGTCCGTCGCCCGGTCACGGCGTCGCGCCCCGGCGCGAGTGTTCCGTAACCTTGCTCGCTGTCGCGATAGGCACCACCGCGCCGGGCCGCATGCCGAAACGAACGCGTAACGCGGTGTCGCCAGCATACGGTCATGCCGCTGCGGATCGAACGTGCCGACTTCGCCGACCCGGGTCTGGCCGCGTTCCTGCAGGCCCACTTGGACGACCTCGCGCCGACCGCGCCGGCCGAGAGCCGGCACGCGCTGAACCTGGCCGGGCTACGCAAGCCCGGGGTACGGCTCTGGGTCGCGCTCGAAGCGGGCGAGATCGTCGGTACCGGCGCGTTGGCTGCGGTGGAGCCGGGCCATGAGGAGATCAAGAGCATGCGTACGGATCCCCGTCGCCGCGGCCGGGGGATCGCCACCCGCGTGCTGGACCACCTGCTCGATGACGCGCGGTCACGTGGTGTCCACAGAGTGTCGTTGGAGACCGGCAGCATGGCGTTCTTCGCTCCCGCCCGGGCGCTGTACGCGAAGGCCGGCTTCGTCCCGTGCACTCCGTTCGGCTCCTACCGGCCAGACCCGAACAGCGCGTTCTTGACCAAGACCTGGTGACCGGGAAGACCTCAGCGTTCATCCCGGCCGTCGGCGATCTGTCCTCAGCGACAACGGGCGACCGGCCCGCCGACCAGTTCACTGTCGTCGCCATCGGACCATGCCTGATTGATCGATCAACATTGACACGCCGGAAACAACCCATAACATAGATATGAATCTATCGGCCGGGAGATTCGTTGCCTGCCTTCGGGCATCCGTCCCAACGATGCTCGCCGCTCCTCGTGTTCCCCCACCAGGAGCCCTCCATCACGCCCCGTGTGGCCGACCGTCCGAGACAGCACACTCTGTCGATTCGTCCACACTTCCCGAAGGGATCAGCCATGCGCTTACCTCGTCACCGCTCGCGGCTGTGGTCGGCCGCCATCGCGGCAGCCGTGGTCGTCACCGGCACCGCAGCCGTCACGGCCGCCTACGCCGCAACCGGTTGCCGGGTCACCTACTCGGTCGCCTCGCAATGGAACACCGGATTCACCGCCAACGTGGCCATCACCAATCTCGGCGACCCGGTCGACTCGTGGACCCTGGCTTGGAGCTATGCCAACGGCCAGCAGGTCACCCAGGCCTGGAACGCCACGGTGTCGCAGAGCGGCGGGCAGGTCACCGCCCGAAACGCCAGCTACAACGGCAGCATCGCCACGGGAGCCACGACCTCGTTCGGCTTCAACGGAGCCTGGAACGGCAGTAACACCGCGCCGACCAGTTTCGCCCTCAACGGCACCACCTGTACGGGCTCGCCCACCAATCCCACCACCGCGCCACCGGTCACGACCGCCCCGCCGACCACCGCCCCGCCGACCACCGCCCCGCCCACGAGCCCGCCCGGCGACCCGACCTGGGGTACGGGCCTGCCGCCAGCCAGCGCCCCGAAGAGCCGGGCCTACGAACTGATCGCCACCGCCAACGAGAAGGGATACCTCCCCCGCGCCGGCGAATGCTCGGTCGAGATCCACGCCCGTTACTGGACGTGGGGACCCGACGGCAAGGTCTACCCGACCTGGCACCCCACCCGGGACCCGAGCGGCTGCTACTTCGGCCACGAACACGGTGACGACCCACGTACCTCGGACCTCTACAGCACCGCCGGCTGGCCCGCCTTCGGATACACCAGCGAAGTCATGCTGGACACCATGCCCGACCACAGCCACCGGCACGAGGACCACGTCGGCCACAAGGTGCTCGTGGTGAACAACAGCAACGTCATCGAGGGCGACAACGGCACCAGCTTCTTCCCGCCACAGGGCACCGTCATCGCGGTCTGTGACGTGCTGCTCAAGTTCCACCAGGGCACCCACTCGCCGGACGCGTTCACCAACAACGTCCACGAGTTGCTGTTGAACCAGCGTTGTGTGGGCAGTAACGGCGGGCCGGTCACCGAGGCCCGGTACAACGCGATGATCCCGCTCGGCCGCCCCGGCGGCTTCAGCCCCAGCGAATGCCCCGGCTTCGGCCGACCGTTCATCAGCGTCGCACCCGCCGTACCGGCCGACTCGCCGTCGGACACCCGCTCATTGGGCCGGCTGATCGCCGAGACCAGCTGCGTCCAGGCCATCCGGGAGGGCCGCACGCACTACGACCCGCTCTACCCCAACCCGGTGCCGTTCACCGTCTCCGACATGGACGACTTCTGGTTCTCCGATGTCCAGGTGAGCGGACCTGGACTGAGCTTCCACCTCGCGCCGCTGTTCTACGTGGTCAACCCGTCGCGCTACTACGACCCGGCCAGGCCCAACAACATGGGCCGGATCGTGGACCTGTGCTACACCGACCTCGCGGGTGGCGACTACTGCGACGAGGCACGCCGGGTCACCCAACAGACCGGACAACAGGTCGCCTGGGACGATCCGCGCTCACCGTTCAAGGGCACGCTGCGGGAGTTCCGACCGGGCGCGTTCATGGTCCGCAACACCGGGCCGTCGACCGTCTACACCGACGTGTACGGACGTAGCGCCTCGACCTCGCCGTTCCCCGGCTCCATCCAGCAGTACTTCACCGGCAACCAGAGCAGCGACATGTACGTTCGGGGCTCGATCAAGGACTACGCGGCAACCGGAGTGCACGCCCCGAACTGACCCTTCCACCTCGCCTGTTCTCCAGGACACACCGGAGCCGACGGTACGGGACGGGCGGTGCCACCGATCACCCCGGTGGCACCGTCCGCCGTCGGCGACCACGTCGGCACCGGCGGCGGCCAGTGGCTCGACCAGCTCCCCCGGTGAGCGTTCGTGGTCAGCGCACTAGCGACGGCCGCGCGAGGTGAACCGGTCGGCTACCCGCTGCCGCCAGACACCGAAACCCGGCAGCGCGCCATCCGGTGCCAGGCCGACCTCCGACCGTTCGGCGATGTCGGTCGCCTGTTCGACGCTGGTGCCACACAGCACGGCAGCCGCGGTTCGGGTGTGTGCGTTGACCAACCCTGCCCGGTGGCGGGCCTGCGCGGCGAAGGCCGCGCCCTGAGCCAGGAAGGAACGGTGCTCGCCACTGAGTCGCCACAGCCGACGCAGTGCCGACTCACTCACCCCACTGGTATAGGTGGCGGCGAAACCGACGCCGCTCAACAGATCGTCGTGGCGCTGCGCCGGGAACCGTCCGACAGTCGCGACCACCCGGTCGACGTCAGCACCCTCCACGAACCACAGTGCCCGGCCGGTGCCTTGGTCAAGTGCGCGATTCAGGTAGTGCCGGAAGTCTCCGTACGGCCATCCCGCCACATCGGCCCGGTGCTGCTGGCGGACGTACCTGACCGGGTCGAGTATTGCCCGGTGGAAACCGAGACCATCGACTGCCAACCAGTGCAGCATCGGGTCGGCGGGCAGCACCGAGCGCCACCGAAAGCGGGGCAGTCGGCCTATCGCCCGGCCGACCCCGAAGTAGATCAGGTAGCGGTGTGCCGCACCTCGTCCGGTCAGCAGTCGGCCCACCCGCCGGGTCCGGGTCGGGGACACCGCGTCGAGCATCGCGTACGCCGATGCGGCCCCTTCGTAGGCGAAACCTCTGAAGTCCCGCGCGGTACGGTCCAGCCGGGTCTCCAGCTCGCCGACGCTGGACGAGTCCAGGGCCGCGTCGAAGCCGGCCCGTACCGTGCGGTCCACCATCTCGAAGACGCTCCGGGACGTGGTGTCAACCAGGCCAGGTCCACGACGGACGGCGACCATCCCGTCCGGGATGCGGGTCAGTAGTCGGCGGCGCAGTGATCGCCATGAGCACGGCATGTTACGACTCCAGGATGTTCGGTCTGGTCGCGGCGCACACATCGTCCGGATTCGGGGCGCCACCGATCTTTTCCGGCCCATGCGGACGCTTCGGGCCGCACGTTCAGCGCGGCGACGACGGTCGCCAGCCCGACAGCGATACGGTGTCGGCCAACGCGCGCAGCACGTAGGGCATCGCCACCCGCTGGAAATCGATGTCGGGCGCGTGCTGGCGGACCCGGCCTTCCAGAACGAGAAGCGCCAGAATCGGATAGATGAACTGGACATCCGCGTAGAGACCACGCGCGCGTTGAGCGGCGAACATCCGATAAGCGAAGTCCGCCAGGTTGAACTCACCCGCGGGACGGCCAGCCGCCGCAACCACCAGCGCCGCGATGTCGGAGCGGAACCCGACGAGGTCTGCCGAAGGCTCGATCCGGTCGGCCGTGGCCAGGAGAATCTCGGCGCACCGGTCGCCTGCGCCGGCCGCCATCGCCTGGAAGAACTCCGCGAAGGCGCGCCGGGCGGTCGGGGTGAGCGCGTGGACGAAGCCGGCGTCGAGCACGGTCACTCGGTGCGCCGTCAGATGCAGGTTGCCGGGGTGCAGGTCACAGTGCACGAATCCGTCGACGAAGACCATCTGAAAGGCTGCCCGCATCGCGGTCACCAGCGCCACACGCGGCGGCCCGGCGGGAGGGCTGAACCGGATGTCAGACAGGTACTCGGTCACCAGCACTGTCCGGTCCGACAGTTCGTGGTACACGCGGGGCACCCGTGCCCCGTCGAGATGCGCCAGGTTCCGGCGGAGCCGACGCAACGCATCAGCCTCGGCGCCCAGGTCGAGCTGCCGGCGTATCGCGGTACCGAGCTGGTTGACGAGTTCCACCAGTGGTGCGCGCCGAAACCCGGGCAGGGCGGCGACGCCACGAGCGGCCGCGCGTAACAGCGCGAGATCCGTGTCGATCACGGCGTCGAGGCCAGGCCTGATCACCTTGACCGCGACCTGTTCCCCGGTTCGGAGCCGACCCCGGTAGACCACCGCGACACTACCTGCGGCGACTCGCCGCAGCCCGCCGACACCACCGTCGAGCGCGGCGCCGACGCTACTGGTGATCGGCGGCCGGATCGACGGCGGCCGGACCTTGTCGAACAGCCGACCCAGTCGCGCGGCCACGGCAGGTGGGACGACGTCGATCCGGGTGGCGAGGATCTGACCGAATTTGATGTACGTCGGACCGAGGCGCTCGGCCGCGTCGGCAAGCAGGTCACCAGCTAATCGCTGCCGGGCGTACCGGTCGGCTAGACGTCCCCGCAGGCCGGCCCCGCCGAGTGCGAGCGCGGCCCGAAGGGCGATGCGTGTCAGGTGTCCACAAATAGTGAGCACCCGGACGCCCGGATGGTGACGGAGCGCGCGGCGCGGGCTACGGCGTGAGCCCTGGCTGATGAAGGCAAGCGAGAGCGGCATCGTTCCTCCTCTTGGTCGACGACTGTTCTCAAGGTCGTCGCGAACCAGGCTAGGGTTACGTCGCCCCTCTGCCATACGGATACGACGAGGATGGGCAAGTTCTCGGCTGATCGGCCGTCAGCCAGCTGTCCCGGACCTTCATCTGCCGCTGATTCTGCATTCTTGCTAGCTCACCGGGCAATGCTGGACGGTCAGCGCCGCGATGGCGAAATCTGGGGTCAGCGCACAACCGGTGCACCGGTCGGCGAAGCAGCGACCGGCGAGGCCTCCCCGCATCGGAGTGCATCGACTCCACCGGCGCGCACAAGGTCACGTCAACCACTTAGTCGGAACCCGCTCGGGTAGCTCGACGCGGTTTTCGAGGGCGGCAAGCGAACGATCAATACCTGCTTCCGAAACGCGCCGCCAGCTGAATAGGTCCGGCACCACGACAGCCACACCAGAGAAAGGTGATGTGAGAATGACAATCCAATCTGTCAGTGCCTTCACCGGGGGCGCTGGAAGCGCTCCGGAGTGGGAACACTACCTCGAGGGCGACCCCGCGCTGCTCAACAGCGAGTTCGGCGACATGCTGGAGCGCGGCGCGGTCCGGCTCGACGCCCGCACCGACGAGCAGGTCGTGCACGAGGCCCTGCACCACCGGGACCCGATGATTCGAGAGCAGTCGCTGTACCAGGCGATGGACCGCCGGCTCAGTGGCGCCGTCGATCTGCTCGCCGAGTCGGTCGCCAACGACTCCGACCGGCAGGTCAGGTGGAACGCCCTCTGGGCCCTCGAGAAGATCGGTGGCACCGACGCGCTCCGTGTGCTGGACCGGCACGCCAACGACGACGACCCGGACGTCGGCGAGTGGGCGCGGCTGTTCGGTTCGGAACTACGCACCGGCCTGCCGTCCTTCGACAACCGGTCGTTCACCTACGACTCGAGTCGGACCTTCGACGAGACCATCCTGCTGAACATCCATTGCGACGTCTACGTCGCGCTGGACGAAAGCGGCCGCAACTGGGGCAAGATCACGCTCTCGCCGCAGGGTCTGGCGCGCAGCTACGGACAGGCGCACGCATGCCCGAACGTCGACACCCGAAACCAGAAGCTGATCATCAGTAAGACCCTCGACGGTCTGCACGAGGACGGTTCGCCGCACACCGAGAACTTCGTGTTCCGCGGGCTGACCAACCACGTCAACGCCGGCCGTGGCAGCTTCTACTTCGAATCGCGGGGGCTGCGTCCGGTCTTCCTCTCCGGGCGGGCCGACGACGACTCACTGGGTCACCGCAACGAGATGGTCGCGGCCAAGCGTTCCGGTGAGTGGACCCTGGACCCGAACATGCTGATCAAGGGCGAGCCGGCGATCCGCTATGTCCGCGGCCGGGTACACACCTGGGGCTACCTCAACTTCGACACGATGCGGGGCAGCTCGCTGGAGGACGTCCTGTTCCCCGGCAACAGCATCCTGGGAACGCTGGACACTCCGACCGGGCCACTGGCCAATGCCTTCATCGTCGGAACCTTCAAGGGCAAGCTGGTCGACTGGAACGGCGACGGCGCCATCGACGCGAACTCGCTCGACATCTACTCGACCCGTGACGGTGACGTCGACTCCGACCAGGACGGTGTCGCCGACATCGAAGGCGTGCAGTTCTGCCCGCGTACCAACTGGATGAACTGACCAGGGTTACCCCACGACCGGGGCGGGCGACGTCGCCCGCCCCGGTTCCTGTCGTCAAGACCACTCTTTGGCGGCAGCCGCCCGGTTACGACCGAACCCACACCCGAATAAGCCACCTCGGGGAACTATCGGCATGTTGGTCCTTATCGCCAGTATTGACAGGGACTGCCACTGATCGAAAGCAGTCCAGGGCTCTCGGGAGTGCCCCGAATTTCGACCGACATGAGTGGCATGACCTGCGAATACCGACTCCCGGCGGAACTTCGGTGAAACCGGCACGCCGGTACCCCGGCCCAGCCAGGCATCCCTACCTCACGAGTTCCCGACCACCACAGGAGTCGATCCCCTCGACACCTTCTGATTCGCTCGCTCAGCAGTAGCCATTAGCAAGATTCCATCTATAACGAGGGCTAGGGCGCGGTGTTGACTGACATCCAACTCAGCCCACCCGGTCAGGCGTCGACCGATTCGTATGGCTTGCTTCGGCCAGGCAAGCCTCGACACCCACGCCCCGACCTCAACCATGAGGCGACCGGTGGCCAGGTCCGGACGCAGAGCAGGCGATGAGCGAGCAACCACACCATCGCCCAGGCCGCCTGCCCGGAAAAAGAGGAGGCACATTCATGACAACCGCTACGGTACCGTCGGTAAAACAGGGAGCCAATTGCATGGGCTGCACCCAGATCGCCGCATGCACCGCCGTGACAGCTTGCCTCGGCAGCCCAACCGACAGCGCCCGGATCGATTCCGTCGCACGCGCCGTCGCGTACATGACCGAGAACCTCTCTGAGCCGCAGCGCCTATCCGACATCGCCCAAGCCGCGCTACTGAGCCCATTTCATTTCCACCGCGTTTTCCGTTACCTGACGTCCACTACTCCTGCCCGTTTTCTGGCCGCGCTCAGGATGGCCGAGGCCCGCCGGCTGCTGTTGACAACAGACTTGAGCGTAACTGAGATCTGCATCGAAGTGGGATATTCTAGCCTTGGCACCTTCATCGGTCAATTCAGCAAATTCACTGGCATGTCACCACGGCGCTTCCGCGTAGCCCTCGCCCCGTTCGGCAGAGTCCGGCTCATCGATCTCGTCGCCAGCCTAGACAACGGACTCGACGCCCCTGGCCCGGTCGGCACGGTGACCGGCGGCCCGGCGGAGGGCGGTTGCGCGGTTTTGGCGATGTTCCGTTCCGACGCTGACGCACCCGCCGGATACACCGTGCTGCGGACGAACCGCCTCACCCGGATCGCGCCGATGCCCGACGGCACCTACCGGGCGGTGGCGCTGGGCTTCCACCCCGGCGCGCAGCTGAGCGACGTGCTGGCTCGGCCGGCGGTACCCGCAGACTTCATCGGAGTGTCCGCCAGTCCGATTTTGATCAGAGGCGGCGGTTCGCTACGGGCCTTCCACATCGCTCTGCGGCGCCCGCGACCGATCGACCCACCCGTGGAGCTGACCCCCGCGCTGCTCCGGCTCGTTCTGGACCGGCCGGCACCGAGCGGTATGAAAGCCGGCGAATGGTTGACCGGCTGTGCGAGCACCGGCACCCCGGCCTGACCGAGTAGGGCGACGACGGCGCCGGTCCGGCGTCCACGCACCGGCCGGCGTCACGGGGCAGGGACCGGCTCACACCGAGCCGGTCCCTGCCCCGTGACGCCGAACAGAGCTACCGAACGGCGGTCGGTCGGCCTGGGACGGGGACCACCGGACCCCGTACCCGTAGGCCTACACCGGCCAGCAGCAACCCCCTCACCAGGCACACGATGCTCAGCGCGAGGAACAAGCCGTACGACACGTCCGATACAACCAGCAAGCCGTAGACCATCGCGGTCGTCACCCCGAACAGGATCTGGCCGGTGGGGCGAAGCGGCGTCGTGCCCGGATCGGTGATCATGTAGTTGGTGAACAGGATGAACGCCAGGCCGATCATCGGCATCAAGGCCGCCGGCAAAGCATGATCCGCGAAGGCCCACCGCACCACAGCCTGCCCGACGAACCCGACGAGCCAGCCGGCGATCAGCGGCATCCGACCAGTCAACTTCGCGTTGATCATCGTGCCGGCGATCAGCACCGCAGCCGGCACCAGCCAGTCGAGCGCCCCGCCGATGTCCGCGGTGAACTGGTACGGCGGCGCGATACTCACCCATGGGTACAACAGCAGGGTCAGTGTGATGCCGGTGTTCGAAGGATTCAGCACGTGCCGTCGCCTTCCATGGATTCGGATCCGGATCAGATAGCGGCTGGACACGGCCGCCGTGATCGCGAACAGGTAAGGCCACGGCGACGAGTTCGCGTAGAGCAACATCGCGCAGGCGAGCGCACTGATGTGGGTGGGCAGCAGATGGTCGACCAGACGACGCCAGCCTCCGACGAAGCCCGGGCGCCGGTGCCGCGCCCACGAGGTCGACCACTCGAGCGCGAGGTCCAGCAGATACGCGTAGCCGACCACGACAAGCGGAACGACCGGCGCCTGTTCGAAGCCCAGGAACCAGTGCCCCGCCACGGTGAGGACCGTGATGGAGACCGCGAATCGGCGCAGCGCCGGAGCACGTCGGTCGGCTACGGCCGATGTCACGGCCGGAGTCGCGGCGGAGTCGACTCCGGCGGATGGGTTGGTCGGCACGGCGTTCTCCTCGGATGTCGTCCAGATGTCTCGTTGACATGGGTGTCCCGCCGGCGGCTGCTGACAGCCACCGACGGGACACCCGAGGCGGTCCGGTCAGATGGTCACGGACTGCCCGTTGAATCGAGTCAGGGCCAGCGAGTAGTTCTCTTCGAACCATCCCCGCTGACTACGCAGCATGTCGATGGCGACCTGCTCGCCGAGTTCGATCGAACCGGCGTAGTCGCTGCGGTAGTGCACGCCGGCCATGTTGCGACCGATCGCGATGTTCGCCGCGAGCTTGTCGAGCTCACCGCCGACGGTCATCCGTCCGGCGTCCGCGCCAAGGTAGGGAATCAGGGTGGTGCCGTCCGGGCTCGCCTCGACCGGATCCGGAATCACCGCGGTCTCGTCGAACCATGCCTTCAGCAGCGTCACGCCGGCACCGGCCACCGTCGCGTGTCCGGCACCGTACGACGGATGTGTGGGCGAGCCCTCCGGATAGGCCTGTGGTAGCAGGTAGCTTCCGTTCCGGGCGAAGCTGCGCCGGATCGCCTCCGACTCGAGCACCCCAGGGTGGAGGAAGTCGTATCGGCGACGCCCGGAGAGGTGCTTGTGCACCAGCCCGGCGGACACCTCGGGACGCAGCCGCCGGTGGACCCACCATTTCTGGAACCACACGGTCCGCAACGCGCGGGCGGTCGATCCGGTCACCAGGTCGTACAGATGTGGCCAGCCGAAGGTCCCGAAGCCGCTCTGGTTGATCGACCACTGGTACGGCAGGTTGGTGTCCAGCGGCATGTTGAGGTCCTGCAGGATCAGCGCCGCGTGGAGATATGGCTGGAACGGGCTCTGGCTGGCGTCGAAGTGCACGTAGTGGGCAAGGTCGCGAGGGGTGGCGAGATACCGCGTACGGTTGCGGTCCCGGTCCTGCGGGCCGAGCTGCCGGCTGAATCCACGCTGGATCTTCAACCAGGTGTCCCAGGTCGTCATGTAGTCCTGGCCGGGACGTACCGTGTCCTGGCGCTGCTGCGTACGAAACGTGCCGAACTGCAGATCACGCAGCAGAAACTGGGACAGGTACGGCCCGGCCAGGTCGCCTGGGTTGTCCCCGCGGAAGACGGTGGCCGGGGTGACCGAGCCGTCCGACCGCGGCGCCCGGTAGTCGCTGAGCTCGCCGAGCTCGGACACGGCGGCAGCCACCGTCGGGTCCGAGCCGAACTCGACGAAGGGCACGTCGCGACAAAGCGCCATCCAGTACAGTTCCACCATTTCCGCGGAGTGCTCGGCACTGTCCAGCCGGGGTGCCGGTCGAAGCCTGAACCGATCGCTGGGCGTGCCGGAGCCGTGCCGGGCCAGCCCTGCGAGAGGGTTCGTCAGCCGTGCGCCGTCCACGGTGCCCATCGCGACGCGCTCGAAGCTCTCCGGCGACCGACTCGCGAGCGCCCGCAGCAGTTGGCGGTACGCGTGCGGGTCGACCTCGCCGTCGTCGTCGTGCGGCAGGCCCTTGTGGAAGCACGCCACATAGTTCGGGTGAAGGTTCTCCTCACCGTTGTTACTGTGTTCGACCGTCGGAGCCTGCTGCCCGGCGACGATGTTCTGGTCCATGGTGAATCCTCCTGGACGACCGGCCGGCGACTGCCGGCGAGGGTTGGGCTCAGTCAGTCGGTCCGGGCAGCGCGGCGCCGGTGGCCAGGTCGACACGGACGCCGTTGGCGTTCACCCGGAACCGGGCCCCTGCCTCGGACATGTGCCAGTGCAGCCACTTCCAGCCGTCGGCGGTGCGCACCGCCACCGCGGTCGCGTTGAGTGGCTGGTGCTCGAAGGTCCCGTCGGCGCGGGCGATCACGACGTCCCCACCCTCCAGGGTGAAACCCATGTTCGCGGTGGCCACCACCCGGGTAGCGCTGATCGACTTGTTCTGGGTCTCGTCCGCGCCGGGAAAGAGCGTGGTCAGGTATTCACGCATCACGCCCGGGTCGGTGATCTCCAACGGCGAACCGTCGGTGGCGCCCAGTTCGTAGGTGGTGAAGTCGTCGGCGAGGCTGGCCAGGATCGTCTCGATGTCACCCTCGGCGAACGCCTGCTGCAGATCGGCGAGGAGCTTGCGTACCTCGATCTCGGCCTGCGGGTCCGGCTGGAAGACCGGGCCGGCGCCACCGGCCGCGTTACCGAACACACCCCCGAGGAATCCCCCGAGCTGCCGTCCGAAATCCTGGATCTCTGTCATGTGGGTTGTCCTCTCCTGTCGCGCACGGTTTTCCACCGGCACGGTTAACTGATTTCACCGGTCGCGGGATCGTCTGGTTCCGGATCCGCGTCGCCCGGCTTCCTCTATCTTCAGTACCGGGGCCGGGGCTGTTCTTCTCCGCTCTTGCGATCGCGGACCGCGTCAATCGTGTGTGGTTCGGCCGTAGCGCCTCGCGTATTCGGCGTTGAGCTGATCACGCAGTGCACGATTCTGGACGCGTAGATCCGCGATCACCGCCTCCGCGCTTTTCCGGTACCCGGCCAGCTCGTCGCGGTGTTCCTGCCGTAGTCGCGCGGTCTCGGCCCGATGCTCCTCGATGAGCCGGCGGCGTTCTTCTCGCGCCTCGTCCAACGTCACCCGCCACCTGGCCAGCAGTTCGTTGCGCTCGGCCAGCACCGCGCCACGGGACCGCTCGTCGGCCTGGGCTGCGGCCTGCTCGGCGGCGGCGGTGTCCTGCCGGGCCAGTCGGGCGAGCCGGGCGATCTCACGGCGGTGCGCCAGATGAGCCATCTGGCGTCCGCCCAGATAGCTGATCAGCGCAGTGACGACAGCCGCGGCCGAGGCGACCAGGCTGGTCACGTCCATGGCCGACCACGTCGATCGGGCGGCGACCAGGGCCGCCGTTCAACCCGCTCGGTAAGTGGAGTTCGTTGCATTTGATATCCTCCTCAGGCAGCGAACCTGGGATCATTTCTATGCAACGAGAAAGCGCGCGACCTCTCTGTGGTTGCGACGACAGCGGAGGTGGACGGGAATCGAACCCGCCTGACCGGGGTACCCGGTCACATCGGTTTTGAAGACCGTGGAGCGTCACCAGACGCCCGTACACCTCCCCGGGAAACGAATCCCGCAGCCGGTGGAGCCGGTATGGGTCAACGGATCTGTACCAACGGGCCTCCCGATGGCACCAGTTCGCCGATCACCGGTGCGCCGGGGACCTCACCGGCGACAAGCAGGCCTCCGGAGGTCTGCGCGTCGGCCAGCAGCAGCGCGGTCTCCTCGTCCGCCCCGGCGAAGTCGACCCACGGACGGACCCATTCCAGGTTGCGGCGGGTGCCACCGGACACGTAGCCGTCCCGCACCGCCTGGCGGGCACCCGCCAGGTACGGCACCGCCGACGTGTCGATGACAGCGCCCACCTTGCTCGCCCGGGCCAGTTTGACCAGATGGCCGAGCAGTCCGAAGCCGGTGACGTCGGTGGCGCACCGCACTCCCGCCCGGACTGCCGCTTCGGCGGCGTCGCGGTTGAGCCGCACCATCTCGGCGATCGCGTGTGGGAAACACTCACCGGTCGCCTTGTGCCGGGTGTTCAGCACACCGACGCCGAGCGGTTTGGTCAGGCACAGTGGCAGGCCGGCCGAGCCCTGATCGTTGCGCAGCAGTCGGCCGGGATCGGCCAGTCCGGTCACCGCCATGCCATAGCGGGGCTCCGGGTCATCGATGCTGTGCCCGCCGGCCACGGCACACCCGGCCTGGGCCGCGACATCGGCACCGCCCTGGAGTACCGCCCGGGCCAACTCCATCGGCAGCCGCTCACGGGGCCAGCCGAGCAGGTTGATCGCCAGGATCGGCTGTCCACCCATCGCGTACACGTCGGACAACGCGTTCGCCGCCGCGATCCGCCCCCAGTCGTAGGCGTCGTCGACGACGGGCCCGAAGAAGTCCGCCGTGCTGATCAAAGCGGTGCCTCCGGGTGCCTCGATCACGGCGGCGTCGTCGCCGGTTTCCAGGCCGACGAGCAACCGGGCAGCGGGTACGGGCAGCTGCCCGGCAGGTGTCGGGGTGAGGTCTGTGACCAGCCGTTCCAGCTCGCCGGCCGGAATCTTGCAGGCGCAGCCGCCGCCGCGTGAATACTGGGTGAGCCGGATCGGCCGGCTCGACGGGTCGGCTTGCGGGGTGGGCTCGGACATCATTCGGCTCCTGTCTGCGCTGCCGCACGCAGCCGTCGGGTGCCCCCGTCGGCACATTTGACTGTCCAACCGCGACGGTCCAGATGTTCAAGTAGCGGAACCGCCACTCTACGCGTGGTGCCCAGGGCAATGCGGGCCTGGGCGACGGTGAATGGCTGCGTGAGCCGGGCAAGGACCTCCACTGCGGCCCGTTCCGCTTCGACCGGCAACACCACGGTGGGCCCCAGTACCAGCACCTGACCGGCGCGGCGGGCCGCCGCCAGCACCGACTGGTCGATTCCGAGCCGCCGAAGCCCGTCGGCGTCCGGGGCGTCGAAACCAGATCCTGCGCGCAGCGCGGCACGCAACCGGTCCAGCGCGGTAGCCACCCGTGGGGGCATCCGCTGCTGCTGGCCGGCAGGTACGACCAAATCGTTGACAACGGCCAGCCCGGGTGCCAGCAACAGCCCGAGCAACCGGGGATCCGGCAGCCCCAGCGTCGATCTGGCCCGGCCGGCCGGCACACCGGGCACCGGCGCCGGGTGCCCGGCGGGGACCGTGGATCCGGCGAACGCGTGCCGGCCGGCATCGCCGACCAGCTGTACCAGGCTGGCGTGCAGGCGGTCCCGGTGAGCCGGGTCGAGCAGCCAGCCACCGACACTCAGAGCGTCGGTCGGCGGCGCTGCCCCGGTCATCGCCTGTGACTGTGCCACGGTCATCAGGTTCCGCAGCCGCAACGGCCAGGCGTTCCGGGGATCCGTCGCCACGTCCCGCAGCGCCGATGCACGAGCGGCGGCGGCGCCCCGCCTACCCAACGGCGGCGGGTCGACGTCGACGACGGTCAGTCGTCCGACGATCCGTTCCCCAGCCGACCCCGGATCGACCAGGACCGCCTGGTCACCGACCAGCAGTGGCATCCGCTGATCGAAGTCGAGTCGGACGGCCAGCGACCCGTCGTCAGCGTCGAGCACCCGGACCCGGGCATTCGTGACAGCGCTACCCAGGTGCAGCCGCAGCCGCGCCGGCAGGCGCGGCCGGCGCGGCCGGCCACCGAGCGAGCGACCCATCTGCTCGGCGGCGGAGCGGTCCACTCCGGCGGGCCGGTCGAGCCAGCCATCCACGCAGGTGGACATCCAGCAGTGTCCCGGATTCATCAGCGCCCAGCCCCGGGTTGCGACGGCGGCCGGCAGCCCGCGCAGCGCCAGACCGACCCGGCTGACACCCTGTGCCGCCGGCACCGCCCTGCCGCACCGTTGTATCTCCCGGACCACCACCGGTCGGCGATCAGGCCCCAACTCCATCCGGTCACCGACCCGTACCGTGCCAGCCGGCAAGGTTCCGGTCACCACGGTGCCGGCGCCCGCCACGGTGAACGTCCGATCCAGCCACAGCCGGACCGGGGCATCCTGGTCCGGCTGCGGCACCCGCCGAAGCACCTCGGTCAGCACTTTCCGCAGGCCGGCCAGCCCACGACCGGTGCGGGCGCTCACCGCCACCGCCGGCCAGTCCGACAGGCCCGCAGCAGCCAGCCGCCGACCCGCGTCGGCCTGCGCCCACTGTGGCGTCGCTCGATCGCACTTGGTCGTCACCAGAACTCCGTGTCGTACGCGCAGCGCGGCAAGCACCGCCAGATGCTCGGACGACTGCGGCTGCCAGCCTTCGTCGGCGGCGACCACGAACATGACGACCGGACTGGTACCCACCCCGGCCAGGGTGTTCGCGAGGAAGCGCCGGTGTCCCGGCACGTCGACGAAGCTGACCTCCCGACCATCGTCGAGGTGGGTCCAAACGTGCCCCAGGTCCACGGTCCGACCCGTGTCGCGCTCGATCGGCCGGAGGTCGGTCGACATCGCGGTCAGTGCCCGGAGCAGGCTGGACTTGCCGTGGTCGACGTGACCAGCGGTGGCGACGACGTGACTCATCGCTGATCGACCACCGTGGCTGCGGGCCGGCCTGGTTCGTCGTGTGGCTGGCCGGCAGGTGACGTGGCTGCCCGCAGTACCGCCGCCGTCACGGCGTCGTCCAGCTCCGCCGGCACAGAACGCATGTCGAGCAGCAGCCGGCCGTCGCGTACCCGGCCGACCACCGCGATCGGCTGTCGCCGTAGCGGCCGGGACAGGTGCTGCGGCACGCTGATCGCGCAGCTCGGCAGCCGTACCCCCGGCGCGCCGCCACCACCGATGGCGGCCGAGGTGTCCACCACGGCCGCAGATACATCGGCCGCAGCGAGTCGGCCGACGATCATCTCGGCCCGGGCCCGTAGCTCGGCGACGGTCGCGCGCAGTCCCTGCTGGGTCGGGGTGGGTGGACAGCGGACGGTGGCCTCCAGGGCAGCGAGGGTCAGTTTGTCGACCCGTACCGCGCGGGCCAGCGGATGCCGCCGCAGCTCGGTGATCACTTCGCGGTGGCCCAGCAGCAGGCCGGCCTGCGGGCCACCGAGCAACTTGTCGCCGCTCGCCGTCACCAGAGCCGCGCCGGCGCGCAGCGCGGTGTCCGCATCAGGCTCGTCCGGCAGTACGGGCTCCGGGCCCAACAGCCCGGAGCCGATGTCGACCACGACCGGTGCGCCGAGCCCGGCCAACGCGCCCACATCGACCTGTGAGGTGAAGCCGTCGATCCGGTAGTTGGACGGGTGCACCTTGAGAATGAATCCGGTCCCCGACCACACGGCGGCCGCGTAGTCGGCCAACGAGGTGCGGTTGGTGGTGCCGACCTCGACGAGCCGGGCACCGGCGGCAGCGACCAGATCGGTCAACCGGAACCCCGCGCCGATCTCGACCATCTCGCCGCGGCTGATGACGACCTCGCGGCCAGCGGCCAGGGCAGCCGACGCCAGGATCAGCGCGGCGGCGTTGTTGTTCACCACGTGTACCGCACCGGCGGCCGGTACCGCCGCCCCCAACGCGTCCAGCGCGGCCCGACCGCGCCGGTCCCGCCGGCCGCTCTCGAGGTCGTACTCGATGTCGATGCTGCCTGCGGCCCGTTCCAATGCCCGGCGGGCCGGGGCCGACAGCACGGCGCGACCGAGATTGGTGTGCAGGAGCACCCCGGTCGCATTGATCACCGAACGGACGCCGTCGCCGCGCAGTTCGACGAGATCGGCAGTGTGCCGGACGACCTCCTCCGGAGGAATCGCACCCCGCCGCGCCTCCTGTTGCGCGTCGCGCAGCGCCCGTCGTACCGCCGTACGGCCATACCGACGGACGGCTGCCGCAAGCCTCGGGTCGGTGAGGGCTCGATCGGTGCGGACGATCCGACGGCGGGCCGCCGCCGGCTCGACGTCCGATCCGGCGACGTCGAAGATCTCGCCGACGGCGCTCCCGCCAGCCGATCCCAGGCCCGCGCCGACAGCGTCGGCGACCGGTTCGACAGTGGTCGTGGTGGCCCCGGTCATCTTGACCATCCTCGTCGTCCCTCGTCGTCGTCCATCGACCGGACCGTGCCGTCGTCATCGAGGAGCAGGGTGTGGGTGCCTGGTGACAACCGGATCTCCGCTGAATGGGGCACGCCGCCGGAGGTACGCCACCTCAAGGCGAAGCTCGTGTCAGCTCCGCTACCCGTACCGAAGAACAGTTCCGGCGCGGACGATCCCGCATGCCCGTTGCTCGGCTGCAACTCGGCACGCAACTGCGCTCCATCGGGCGTGACGGCTCGCACCTGTGCTCCGATCGCCGGCGTCGCCCCGGCGGACGAGCCAGGCCGCAGCAGGCGAATCGTGGTGTGCGGCCACGTCGTACGGCTCCGGTTGAGCAGAACGACGGAGTCCTGCCACTGGTTGGCGATCACCGCGTCCGGCCGGCCGTCACCATCGATGTCGCCGATCGCGATGCCTCTGCTCACCCACGACGCGTCCAGCCCGAGCCGGGGCGCGATGTCGACGTAGCGGGGAGGCGAGAAGTCGGCGGCGTAGGTCCACAGCGGGTTGTGCTGATGGCCGGACAGGTCGTCGCCGGGCTGGAAGTCGGGCCACGCCCAGGGGTGGGCGAGGACCTGATCGTTGGCCATCGCGAGCTCCTGCAACTCGGGCCAGCGCCACCGGTCACCCTGCAGATAGCCAGTCGCCTGCAGGATCTCGTCCGCACCGTCCCCATCGAAATCGACAGCCTTGATGTCCCAGGCCCAACCACTGCGGGACAGGCCAAGCTGCTCGCTTCGATCGCGGTACGGCACCCGCCCCTGCAGCAGTTCGTCCCCGGATCCCTGGGGCGCGAACGCGAAGTTGCTCTCCTGCAGGCCCCATGGGGTGGTGATGTTGCTGACCAGGACAGTCGGCAACAGGTGCCCGTCGCGATAGGTGAACGCCACGCCCATGCCTTTGAACGAGTCATGGCCGAGCACCTTCGACTTCGGTGTGATGGCATCCCTGCGGCCCTCGACCCGTTCGAACGCCGGACGCCCCGGCGCGGACCGGTTGACCAGCAGGTCGTCGGGGCCGAAGTCGTTGGCCACGTAGATCTCGGGCAGCAGATCGCCGGTGAGGTCCTGCAGCCCGAACGCGAGCGTCCAGGACCGCGCCGACCGGGCCGGCAACGCCGTGCTGGCGTCGACGAACACCGGTGGGCGACCAGGTCCCCCGGGGCGGGACAGCAGCAGCCGGTTGATTCCGGCGTTGCCGGCCCGCGCCATCCCGGCCGGCATCTCGATCCGCTGATCGTCGTCGGCTCGTGGGTCGAGGATTCGCGCACCGTCCGGGAAGTAGTTGCCGACCAGGACGTCCAGGTGGCCGTCGCCGTCGACGTCGGCGATCACGGTCGCGGTGCTGTTCCAGTGCTGGGCCGGCTCGACGAGGTCCCCGCCCCGATAGCCGTCTCCTTGCCGGACGAACAGCACCGGGGAACGTCCCCAGTAGTAGACGAGGAAGTCCGTGACCCCGTCCCCGGTGAGGTCGGTCGGGACACAGCCCATAGGCGCGACCGCCGAGTCGGGCCGTCCGGGAGGATTCAGCCGCACCGCGGCGAAGCGATCTCCGGTGCCGCGCACCGGGGCGACCCGTACCGAGTCGTCGCGTGGATCGACCAGGCAGATGTCGTCGGCGCGGCCGTTGCCGTCGGCGTCGGCGAGCCCCACGGCGGCACCGACCGCGGAGATCCAGGACCGCAGATGCGCCAGGTCCGGGGCGACCGTCCGGCCACCGTGGGCCGCCGGGGGTGCCGAGTTCAGCGGGGTCACCACGAAATCGAAGGGGGCGGCGAGCGCCGCGAGTTCCGCGGCGGAGGCGACCGGACGGGCGCTCAGCCCGCCGAGTACGGCGAGCATGGTGACCGCGATCGCCGGTGCTGTCAGGCGGCGTGAATTCATGCCACGGTCCGTTCGCCGTCGCCCGGGCCGACCGGGCGTCGGCGCAGCGGCCGGCCGGCGGCGTCCCGTGGGTCGTGCAGCGGGGTCACCAACTGGCGGGTGATCACCCCGAGTACGGCTGCGATCGCCGCGTTGACCGCCGTGATCTGCGTGCACGACCAACCCACCACGCCGAACGCGCCGAGGAGGTTGAACACGGCCAGCAACCCGGCCTGAATGATCACTGGCTCCCGTTTGAAAATCATCACTACTTCCCTCCGTAGGTCGTTCGGGCGCGGCGCCGCGGCGCCGACACGGTGCCGCTGTGGTCTTCGTGCCGGGCCACACCGCGCCAGTAGGTGAGCTGGCGGCTCCGGTACGCGGCCAGATAGAACTCGGTGGAGTCCCGCCAGTGCTGCAGCTCATCGGCTGACACGAGGGCGGTGATCTCGTCCTCACGCCGCATCAGAGCAGTGCCGATCCGGTCGAAGCACTCGACCGCCATCGACGTGCGGTCGGTCAGTTCGACGTCGTCGAACCCGGCGGACCGCAGCATCCGTACCGTGGCGGTGGGTCCCGGCAGCGGCCGGATGCCGTCCAGGTCCCAGGCCTGTCGCCGGGTTTCCTCGGACAGGCTGCTGCCGGCGACGGTGTCGGCGATCGCGAACACCCCGTTCGGGTACGACGCCTGGTAGGCGGTCCGCATCACCGCCAGCGGATCGGCGAGCAGACTCAGCGAGTCGATCGCCAGCACCAGATCGTAGGTACCGTCCAGCTGCCACCGTTCGATGTCGCTCCGCACGTACCGCAGGTCCGGGTTCCCGGTCGCGAGTCGACGGGCGTGATCGACCTGATTCTCGTTGATCTCCACGCCGGTGACCGGGCAACCGCTACGCAGATTGAGGTAGCGACTGACGGCGCCCGTACCGGAGCAGCATTCGAGGACCCGATGGCGGGCACCGAGTCGAAGCATTGCGATGAGTTGGTCCAGCAACGCGGCCCCACCGACGTTGGTGAACTCCCAGCCGGAATGCACCGGCTGGTAGACGGCCAACTGCCAGATCGGCCCGGTGACACCATCGTAGATGTGGTTTTTATCCTTGTCGTCCGGCGGCGGCGCGGCGGCGGGCTGGCCGGCTCGCTGCAGCTGTGGGCTCACAGGCACTCCTCAAGATCGATTGGCGGTTCGTCCAGAGCTCACCCGACCGGATGAGCGGTTCACATCCGTCATCTGCGTCGCGTGTCGACCGGGCTCCGGACCGGCCCCAGTGGTGCCTGCTCGCTGATCGGCGTGCCGCCCGTGGCCCGTGCCACGAGCGGACGCGCCAGGTCGGCGACCGGCGAGTCCGCCGCCCAGACGTTCTCGGCGAGCCAGTACTCCACCGTGCGATGGGTGCGGGCGAACAGCACCATTCGTCCGTCAGCGGACGGCACCGGATAGCGGACCCCTTGACCCGCCGCCGCGACGATTCGCCCGGTACCGTCGGGACGCTGTTCGTACAGCTCCTCGCTGGTAGCGGCCACCAGCGTCGACAACAGGACGCCGTCGCGGGTGAGCCGGGGGCTGTTCCGCTCCACGTAGTCCGGACCGGCCAGCGTCTCGATCTCGCCGGTCGCCAGGTCCTTGCGGTAGAAGCCCCAGGTCCAGTCGCCGCCACGGGTCGACATGAAGATCACGGCGGCGCCGTCCGGCGTGTATGCCGCAGCCTCGTCCCACCAGGAGTCGTCAGTGACCGCGCTGACCCCGCCGGTGAGCAGGTCGAGTTCGTAGATGTTCGCCGCGAATGGCTCGGTCTCACTCTTGAACAGCACTCGGTTGCCATCGGGTGACCAGCTCAGCGGGCCATGTAGGCGTCGCAGCCCGACCACCCCTGACGTCCAGTCGTGAACCTTCCCGGTCGCCACGTCCACCGTGCTGATCTGCCAGCGGTGCGCCGGCCCACGGCGCGAGCAAAACGCGATCCGTGCACCGGTCGGCGACCAAGCGGGAAACGACGCCTCTCCCACCGACAGAGCCGTCAGCGCGTGGTCGGACAGGTCCAGAATCTTGATGGTGGACCGTCCGGTGCCCTCACTGGCGTAGACGATCCGTCGCCCAGCCGGGTCGAACGACGCATACCGCGGCCGTTCGTGCCCGCCGACGAGTTCCTGCACCTCGCCCGTGGCGCGGTCCCACATGCCGATCGAACGGCCCTCGTCGACCAACCGGTGGAAGAACAGACTCCGACCGTCTGCGGTCCACGTCGGCCACCGGTCGTCCGCGCCGGTGGTGACCAGAGGACGGCCGTCCCCGTCGCCGAGGCGCTGTACCCAGATGACCGAGCGGCCTTCGTTGCTGCGGGAAAACGCGACGACCGGCCGGGTGGGACAAATTGTGGGCTTGTAGTCCCAAGCTGTTCCGTCGGTGACCTGGATCTCTTCGGCACCTTCTGAATCCTGCAGGAATATCGCTCCGGCCCCGGTGTCGTAGGAATGGCACACCAGCCAGCGGCCGTCCGGTGCCCAGGAACCGGCACCCGCCCTTCCCGGCGGCCGATCCACTGCACGTGGAGAACCACCACTGGCCGGCACGACGTAGAAGTACCGGTGCCCCCAGGGACCGCCGACATACAGGATTCGCTGGCCATCCGGAGCGAAGGAGGGATACTCTTCCTCATGATCCCCGAACGTTAGTTGCTCAATGCGACCGGTGGCGACGTCATACCACCATATCTGCTTGTGTCCGCCCCTCGTAGAGGTGAAGACGATACGGCGGCAATCCGGTGACCACTGCCCCTCGATGTCATCACCTGCCCCACGGGTGGCCTGATGCCACCGGCCGTTACGTAGGTCGAATATCCACAGATTGACTGTTCCGTTCCGCTTCGATGAAGCTACGAAGTAGGCGCCATCGGGCGATATAGCACCATCTCCGGAACCAGCCGGGTCTGTCGCTACTCGGCGGAGCCGGAAGCCCTCGCCGTGCGGTGCGACGGCGGCCGGCAAGTCCGGTTGATGGGCAGCCGAGGGTGGCGGCACGGCTGATCTCCTTGCCTCGCGGTTGATGGGTACGAGCACGACTGACGCTCGGTAGATTTCTAGCGCTTTGGCTCGCCGGCAACCTTCTTCCACCTTGCGCGAAGACGGCGCGCACCGGTTAGCAAGATTTCGGAAGAAGTCAATGCCGATCGCTGTTCCGATAGACCGGTAAGCGATAACTCGATGCACCGGTGGAGGCCGTGCTCATGTCACCCACGAATCCACCTGATCAGGCGGCGCTGCACCCGCTACTCGCACCAGCTGACTCCACGCACCGATTCGCTCCGGAAACGCTGAACACCGCGCAACTGGTACGGTTGATCGAGGCTGCGCGATGGACCCCGTCGAAATGGAACCGTCAGCCGTGGCGGTTCATCCTGGGCTGTCGCGGCGACGCGACGTTCTCGCTGCTGCGCACCGCGTTGAACCCGATCAACCAGGACCGCTCGCTGAGGGCTGCCGCGTTGTTGCTGGCCCTGGCGCAGACCACTGATCCGCACGGCGTACCGATGCCGGGCACCGAGTACGAGCTGGGGATGGCCGTCGGCCGGATGTGCGTACAAGCACGGGCGCAGGGTTGGCAGTGCCGCCAATTCGGCGGCTTCGACCACCAGCGGCTGCGCTTGGAGTTGGGGGTGCCGGCGGGCTTCGAGCCGATCGTCGTCCTGGCGGTTGGCGGCAGCTGGCCGCCTGGACCGGGCGGTCAGACTGGTGCGGGGACGAGCCGGGGGGACGACCCGGATCATCGCCCGGTCGCAGACGGAGTACCGGGCGACCGGACTGAGAATGCGACCAGGCTGGCGCCGGAGGCGATCGCCTTCGCCCGCCGGTGGGGCCGACCGGCGTGGACGTCGTCGTGACGCGGTGGCTGGCCTGGCGGCGGGAGCCGGTGCTGATTCAGTCCGCGGTGCTGGCTCTGCTCAACCTGCTCGCGACCTTTGAGGTCGTGCCGCTCACGGTGACTCAGATCGGTGCGGCGAACGCCGCGGTGGCGGCGGTGCTCGGGCTGATCACACGGCAGGCGGTGACACCGGTGACACCCTCGACGGCCGGATCCGGTGACGAATCCGGCCGTCGGCGGGCGCCTGGTCTAGGCTGACTACGCGTCGACCGTGTTCATCGGGGCCAGCACCGAGGCCACCCCGATCGGGTGTTCGCCGACCGCCACGGTAGCCACTGACTCGCCTCGCTCCAGGTCGACCACCGAGACCGAATTGCCGCCCTGGCTGGTCACGAAGGCCTGACGCCCGTCCGGCGACAAAGCCAACCCGTATGGACGAACACCGACATCGATCGCCGCCACGACCGTGCCCCTGGCGACGTCGACCACGTCGACCGCGTCGGCACTGTAGGTGACCACGTAGGCACGCCGGCTGTCCGCACTGAAGGCGACCTTCAGCGGCCAGTCCCCTACGTCGATGTCCGAGACGTGTGTGTTGGTGGCGGTGTCGACCACGCTGACCTGGTCGTCGGCGATGCTCGTGACGTACACCCGGCGACCATCCGGGCTGACGGCCACCCCGCCGGGTCGTGCGCCGACCCGGGTACGGGCGACGACGGACGCCCGTGCGACATCCACGGCGGCGACCTCGTAGGAGATGTTGGTCGGAACGTACGCGTATCGACTGTCCGGGGTGAAGGCGACGTCGACTGGGCGCTCCCCCACCCGGATGGTGGCGGTCACCGCGTTCGTGGCCGGGTCGATCAGCGAGACCGTGTCGGAGAATTCGTTGGCGACCAGGACCCAAGTGCCGTCGGGTGACACCGCGATCCCGTTGGGCTGGCGGCCGACGGCGATGGTGGTCAGCAACCGACGGCCGGGAAGGTCGATCACCGAGACGTTGTCGGAACCGAGGTTCGCGACGTACGCCCGTCGGCCGTCCGGGGTCAGCGCCACCCCGCCCGGACGGTCACCGCCGATGTCGATGGTCTCCAGCAGGGTCGAGGACCGGGCGTCGATCAGCGAAACGGTGGCCGAGTTCTCGTTCGTGACCAGGGCGACCGGCGCGAGGGAGGCACCCTCTGCGGTCTGGGTGCCGTTGAGCATCACGGTGATGCTGCCGGAGAGCGAGTTGCTGACCGCTATGTCGAGGCGGTTGTCCCCGTCGAAGTCCGCAGCGATGATCGCCGCGGGTGCCTCACCCGCGTCGAAGGACTGGGCCGTGCCGAAGACTCCCTCGCTCCGGCTGTTCGACAGCACGATGACGTCGGCCGCTTCGGGGGCGACGGCGCCGAGGTCGGGGGCATTGTCACCGTTGAAGTCGGCGGCGACGATGTCACCCGGGCCGCGCGCCGCGACGAACTGCTGTTTCTGTTCGAAGTAACCCTTGCCGTCACCGGCGAGCAGGGTCACCGTCTCACCGCCGTAGTTGGCCGTGGCCAGGTCGAGTTTGCCGTCGCCGGTGAAGTCACCGACGGCGACGCCGGACGGCGTGTCTCCGGCCGGCATCGCCTTGGCCTCGCCGAAGGTGCCCTTTCCCGTGCCGGTGAGTAGCGAGATGGTCTTGTCGCCGATGTCCGAGGTGAGGATGTCGAGCACCCCGTCATTGGTGACGTCGACGACGGTGAGTCGGTTCGGATCCTTGCCTACCGGATACTTGACCGGCTCGGCGAACGCACCGGTACCGTCGCCGAGCAGGATCGAAACGGCGTCGTCCTGGTAGTTGGCCACGGCCAGATCGACGGAGCCGTTCCGGTCGAGATCGGCGGCGCTCACCCGGATAGCACCGCCGCCGGCTGGCAGTGACTTGGCCCCGGCGAAGGCGCCCTTCCCGTCGCCGAAGTGCAGAGTCAGGTCGTTGGAGTTGAAGTTGGAGACCGCCATGTCGAGACGGCCGTCGCCATCGAGGTCGGCCAACGCCACGCCGTTGGGGTTGTCGCCGGTCGGGTAGGTCACCGGCGATGCGAATCTGCCCCTGCCCTCGCCGAGCAGGACGGCAGCGGTGTTCGAGTTGAAGTTGACGACGACGAGGTCCTGCTTGCCGTCGTCGTTGAGGTCGGCGGCCTCCAAGCCGGCGGGAGCGTCACCGACCGGAATCTCCGCCATGGTCGACATGGTGATTTTGTCGGAGATACCGGCCGCAGCCGACTCCGATGGGTCGTCCGGTGTGCTCTCCGTCGCCCCGAGACATCCGGTGAGCAGGCAGAGGGCGAGTAGGGCACCGCCCCCTGCCGTCCACCGCGACGGCTGGCGCCGGGGATCTCGGGTTGGTCTGTGACTCAGGTCGGTCATCGGATTCCTTCCGTGGATACTCCGGCGTTGCGGCCGGGGAGGAAGCGACCCAGGGAATCCCAGTCCATCAGGGCGGGGAGGAAATCAACGAATCTCCCCTTGGTCGCGGTTCAACCGGTACCCGGACGGGCCCGGCCGGGTCGATCAGGAAACAGTCGCCACGACCGGGACGGCGCGCACACCGAACACGCCACGGCCGTAGAACCGAAGCGGGACACGAGAGTCGAGGTGCAGGTCGGCGAACCGCTCGACGAGCGCCGCCAGCGCGACGCGGGCTTCGACGCGGGCCAGTGGCGCGCCGAGACAGAAGTGTCCGCCGAAGCCGAAGGCGATGTGGTCGTTGGGCGTACGGTCGATGTCGAACCGGTCCGGGTCGACGAAGACCCGTGGATCCCGGTTCGCCGACACCAGCCACGGCATCACGTACGAGTCGGCCGGTATCCGCACGCCGGCGAGCTCGGTGTCGGTGGTGGTGACCCGAACGACCTGAGCGAAGGGTGATCGGTGCCGCAACGCCTCCTCGACGGTCGACGGGATCAGCGACGGGTCCTCGCGCAGCCGCCGCCAGGTCGACGGCTGCTCGGCAAGACTCAGTACGGCGTTGCCGAGCAGCAGCGTCGAGGTGATGTGCCCGGCGGAGAGCAGCAGCGTGCAGAAGTTGACCGCCTCCTGATCAGTCAACCGACGCGCGTCCACTTCGGCGGTGACCAGCGCGGTGATCAGATCGTCGGCAGGTGCCCTCCGACGTTGCCGGCAGTGCTCCAACAGGTACGCGGACAGATCACCCATCGCTGCGGTGAAGCGCTCCATCAGCGCGGGATCGTTCGGATCGTCGGTGTGAATGCTCAACAGCCGGTCGGCGCACGCCGCGAAGAACTCCCGGTCGCTGGACGGCAGCCCGAGCAGTTCCGCGATCACAGTGACCGGCATGGGGTGGGCCAGCCGTTCGGCGAGGTCGAACTCGCCGTCGAGATCGGAGATCATCTCACGGGTCACCGCAGCGATCCGTGGCTCCAGCTCCGCTACGGTACGCGGGGTGAACGCGGCGCTGACCAGTCGCCGCAGCGACCGGTGCGCTGGCGGGTCGAGCATCGTGAGGTTGCCTTGCGCGAGTTCGGCGGCGGCCGGATTCAGCCGGCTCTGGTCCGAGGAGTACGTCTCGTGGTCGGCGCTCAGCAGTCGCACGTCCGCGTACCGGAAGACATGCCAGACCCCGTATCCGTCCTGCCAGACTGGTTCGTCCTCGAGCATTCGCCGCAGCCAGGGCAGCAGGACGGCGTCCCCCTCCTCGGGTGACGGCGCCATCAGATCTTGGCTGGGGGTCTGGGTCATGGCGTACTCCTCGGGGTGCCGGCGATCAGAGGTCCGTGAGATCAGAGGTGCCGGTGTTCGACCGGTGTTCGATTCCGGGGTTCGCAGGTGCCGGGGGTCCGGGGCGAGGCCGGACAGCGGCCGGTGTGCGCGGTATGTGCCGGCGGGACGCCTCGCCAGGGTCCGGGAGGCGTCGCCACGCCCACCAATGTCTCGGCGAGCGTGGCGACATGTGGAAGCGTTCGGTGACGCCGTTGATCGGGCGGCCTTTGTTGGGCGGCCGGCGGTCAGGCGTCCTGTGGACGATCGGGCTCGCGAAGCGCCAGTACCGCGCCGGCAGGGTCGCGGATCACCACGAATCGCGCTTCCGGAGCGGTGCCCTTGGGACCGGCGACGACTTCACCACCCAACTCGACCGCACGTTTGATGCTGGCGTCGAGATCCTCGACGCAGACATAGGACAGCCACTGCGGCGGCAGGTCCGCGTTGCCGCCGCGGGCGTGACACACCCCGGCGACGGGGGTCCCTGCAGGACTCATCATGAAGTAGTCACTGTAACCGCCCATGTCGAGCGGCATCGGGCTCCAGCCGATCACCTCGGCATAGAAGTCCCGTACCCGGTCAGCGTCCTGCACCGTCAGGTCGAAACCGACAACGGTACCGAACGGTGGCTTGGTTGGATCGGACACTGCGCTCCTCTCATTTACACTGGTAAACCGCCCGATGACGGACGGGTGTCTGGCTACGACCTAGGCGGGCTCCCATAGCTCGAAGCGGTTGCCCTCCGGGTCTAGGGCCCACGCGAAGCGGCCGATCGGCTCGGAGTGCACGTCGCCCACGATCGTCGTGCCGCTCGCCCGGAGCTGGTCAAGCATTCCGTCGAGATCCTCGACCCTGAAGTTGACCATGGACGCCTGGCTGCGCTCGCCGAAGTAGTCAGTGTCCTCAGGAAACGGAGCCCAGACCGTCGGTCCCGCAGCCTGAGTCCACACCTGGTCGCCCCCGGGGCACGGATCGATTCCCAGGTTGTCGGAGTACCAGCGGGCGAGTGCCTGGGGATCCCGGGACCGAAAAAAGTAGCCGCCGATCCCGCTCACGCGAGGAGGCATGTAGACGCTCCTACCTGATGTTGGATGGGCGATGACCGGCGAATCGCACACCGAGCGATGCCGAAAGGATCTTGTATCCAAATTGAGCGATCGACCTGGATACTCACGGAGTGTACGACAGGCTTCCCACGCTGTCATGCGACCGCGTGTACGAGATGCCGGCGGATGCGCAATAGCCAAGATGGACCATTGAAGTAGGGCGGACTACACAGGAACGGTCATTCAGCCCACACGAAGGGGCGACATGATCCTCGAAATCCTCATGTTTCCGACGCGGAAGACTCGCCGTCGCGGCCGGCTTCGGCACCGAACCGCAAGGGCCCAGCCGCCCGCAACGGCCATCTCTGCAGAGCCCGGCCGGGGCGGCTGGCCCGTCCGGGCAACAACCGGTCTTCAGCCCGGGGCAGGGGCGAGGGCCGGCTCCGGGCCCCCGGTCCCCGCCCCTGCCACCGGTCAACCTTCGTTGATGATCACCGATACGCTGTCGGACAGCGAGTTCGCGGTCGCGATGTCCGGCAGCCCGTCACCGTTGAAGTCGGCGACGAGCAACGCCGGTGGGCCGTCCTCCACCGCCACCGAGGCAGGCGCGGCGAACCCGCCCCGGCCGTCACCGGCGAGCACCGTGACGTCGTCGGAGTCGAAGTTGACCGTCACCAGGTCGAGCTGACCGTCGCCGTTGACGTCCACAGCGACGATGTCCGATGGCGCGTCACCGGCCTGGTACAGGGCGGGCGCGGCGAACCTGCCCCCACCCTGCCCGAACAGCACCGCGACCGTGTCGGCATCGTAGTTCGCCGTGGCGATGTCGAGTATCCCGTCGCCGTTGAGGTCGCGCACCACGATCCCGGCCGCGGTGTCGTCGGCGGCGTACGCGACCGGCACGGCGTAGCTGCGCCGACCGTCACCGCGCATCACAGTGACATCGTCGGAGTTGTAGTTCGCGGTCACCAGATCCAGGAGTCCGTCTCCGTCCAGGTCGGCCACGGCGATCCGCAGCGGTCCGTCGCCAGCCGGCACCGACGCCGGTGCCTCGAAGGTCGCGTCGCCCGTTCCGTACAGGACGGTGACGTCATCGCCGTTGAGGTTAGGAGTGACCAGGTCAAGCGCGCCGTCCCGGTCAAGATCGATGGCGACGATCCGGGCGGGGCCGTCACCGGCCGGATGATGCACGGGTTCGGTGAACCGGCCGCCCCCGAGTCCCCGGAAGACGCTCACGTCGTCCGACCCGAGGTTCGCGGTGGCCAGATCGACGAAGCCGTCGCCGTCGAGATCCCGGACCAGTATCCCGTTCGGGGTGCGGCCCGCAGCCATCGTCACCGGTGGCTCGTAACCACCGCTGCCGTCACCGATCAGGTAGACCAGATCGTGGCTGTTGTAGTTCGGTGTTGCGAGGTCGAGGACGCCGTCGCCGTCGAGATCGGCCGCGACGATGTCGGCGGAAGCGTCCCCCGCGGGAAAGGACCGTGCCTGCGCGAGCGTCACCGGGCTGGTCGGCGGCGGGATCGGCATTGGTCGTTGGGGCTGCGCCTGAGTGGGACTCAGCGGCGGCCCCGGCTCCGGCGGTTGCTGCTGGTCCGTCGTACATCCGGCGGCCAGCAGTACGGCGATCACCGCGAATCCGACGAGCATGCGGCTCGCGCCGCCGGGGCCGTGGGCCGCTGCCCGCCCGACGGTTCTCATCATCGTCATTGAGGTTTCCTGTTCAGCTGGATGGGCCGGCCAGCCTGGCGTGTCCGACCGGCGGCGACGCGATGTGCGCTGCTAGTTCCTGGATACGGCCGGGCGGTTCGGGCGACCTCTCGCCGATTGCGATCGACGTCTCAGCGACAGCGAATCGGGCAGGGGCGAGCAAAGGCGAGTCACGCGGTGGCCGGTACGACTGTCACCGCCTCTGACACGAGCTCTGGAGAGAGGCCACGGATCAGCAAACGTCGAGAGGTTTGCCCGAACCGCCCGGCCCCACGATGGCGCTACCGGCTGCGCGGCACCCGTCCGCAGCCACCGCCGACCGGTAGGTATCCCTGGAGGTACACCGTGACCAGAACGAAAACACTCGGCGCGGAAACGCGGGATTTTCTGATCGGCCTGCTCGCGCAGGCGGACACCGATCCGGACCGCGAGGCCCGCAACGAGGCGACCCTGCGTGAGCTGTACGCGCGATTCAACCGTGACGACATCACCGCGATGGCCGAGCTACTGACCGAGGACTACGCGGCGTATGACGTTGCGGCCGGGGAGCACACCACCGGCCCGGAGCCGTACCTCGCCCGGCAGCGCACCAACCGCCGGGCGATGCCGGACGCCCGGACGGAGATCACCGCGCTCGTCGTACGCGGCGACACCGCAGTCGCCGAAGTTGTCAACCGGGGTACCCAGACCGGCCCGTTCGAGCTGCCCAACGGCGACGCGCTGCCGCCGAGCGGCCGGTCGGTGGAGGGTCTGAGCTGCGAGCTCTACCAGTTCCGGGACGGCCGGATCGCGAGCGGCCGGATCTACTACGACTTCCTCACTGTCGCACGACAACTCGGTTTGCCGCTGTGACCATGGCAGGCGGTGCGGCGACGACCGGTGGCTGCCGGCGACGGTGACCGCCGATGGGGTGGGCGGCCGGTCCGTCGTCCACCTTCATCGTCGGCTCCTACCCGCCACGCCCATCGGAAAGGGCGCACCGCCTGCGGTCACCTCCGTCCGGCCGGACCTGGTCCCGGAGAAGGCTTCGCCACCTGGTCCGGGCGGACCGCCGGACACGACACCCCAACCGCTTGCGGAAGGCCTCGGACCCCCTGGAAGGGATCGGAAATCGTCGGTGTACGGCGCAGCGGACGGGCGCAGTGTGACCACGAGATCACAAAATCGGCACCAGCCGATGACTGGTGCCGATTGAACTGCACAAAAACGGGGTGGAGCCGAGGGGACTCGAACCCCTGACCCCCACACTGCCAGTGTGGTGCGCTACCAGCTGCGCCACGGCCCCCGGTCGGCCCGGAACTCCCGGGCACCGGGGCAATATTACACACGCCGGCCCGGCCGGTCATCTCGCGGGGTCGGTCAGTTCATCGCGACGTCCGCCGGGAAGTGTGCCACTGCCGACATCATGCCCCCCTGCCGGCGCAGCACCATCGGCCAGAGATCCTCCGGGCGGGACATGAACGGGTCGTCCGGCAGGCCATCGAGCACGAACCAGGAGCCGGCGTTGATCTCCTCCTCCAACTGTCCGGCCGACCAGCCCGAGTAGCCGGCGAAGACCCGGATCCCGGAGATCGACTCGGCCAGCGGCTCGGGATCGGTCGACAGGTCGATCGTGCCCAGCACACCGGCGATCCGGTGGAAGCCCCGGACCCGACCGGAACCGGTTCGGGTCCGGGCCAGGCAGATCGCCGACTCGGGCTGCACCGGCCCGCCCTCGAAGAGCACCGACGGTTCGCGGGCCAGCGCGCTCCAGGCTCCCAGCACGTCGGCGACCGGCACCTCGGTGGCCCGGTTGAGCACCACACCGAGCGCCCCGCCGGCTTCGTGCGCCACGAGCAGCACGACCGTACGGTCGAAGTTGGGGTCCTTCAACGCGGGCGTCGCGACCAGCAGTTGGCCGGTCATCGACGCCATCGACCGTCCCCCGATTCGTTGACCCTCACCGTGCATCACGACCTCCCGTACCAGCGGGTCCTTGCCACGCGTGTCCGGAAGTCCGCGGTTTCGGAGGGTCGCCCGTCACCACGGGTGCAGTGAACGCCATGTCTGGCACCATAGCTTGCCCGACAGGGCGCGGTTAAGGTCTAGCCGTGCGGGTGTGGCATCGCTGTTTCGGCCACGACCGCTCGACTGGGGAGGCTGACGGATGCAGGCACAGGCAGAGCTGGCGGTCATCGGCGGTTCGGGGCTGTACGCGTTGCTGGACGACGCCGTGGAGCATCAGGTGGACACTCCGTACGGGGCACCGTCGGACGCGATCACGATCGCCGATGTCGGTGGCCGTACGGTGGCGTTCCTGCCCCGGCACGGCCGGGATCACCGGCACCCGCCGCACCTGATCCCCTACCGGGCCAACATGTGGGCGTTGCGGTCACTCGGGGTCCGACAGGTGTTGGCCCCGTGCGCGGTCGGCGGTCTGCGGCCGGAGCTGGGCCCGGGTACGTTCGTCGTCCCCGACCAGTTGATCGACCGGACCAGCGGGCGGGTCCAGACCTTCTACGACAAGGGCGCGGTGCACGTCAGCTTCGCCGACCCGTACTGCCCGGTGGGTCGGTCGGTGTTGTTGCGGACCGCGACCGAGCAGGGACTGGCACCGCACGACGGCGGCGCGGTGGTCGTGATCGAGGGTCCCCGGTTCTCCACCCGGGCGGAATCCCGGTGGTTCACCGCGATCGGCGGCGCGGTGGTCAACATGACCGGTCACCCCGAGGCGGTTCTCGCCCGGGAGCTGGCGCTCTGCTACACGTCGATCGCGCTGGTCACCGACCACGACGCGGGCGTGGCGGGCGGGGAGGCGGTCACCCAGGAAGAGGTGTTCCGGGTCTTCGGTGAGAACACCGCCCGGCTACGTACGCTGCTGTTGTCCGCGCTGACCGCCTGGCCGGCGCGGCGGGAGTGCCGCTGCGCCAACTCACTCGACGGGATCACGCTCCCCTTCGAGCTGCCCTGACTGCGGGATCACCACGACCTCGGCGGTGATCCCGGCGACCTCCAGACACATGCGGATCCGATGGGCCGTCTTGTCATCGCCGGCCAGGATCACCGCGTCACCGGGCGTCGGCACCGGCAGCTCGAAGACCGGCGGTGTCGGAAGGTCCGCCGACCGGCGGACCTTCCCCCATTGTCGGGGGAACCGCCACCTGATGATCCGTGGGTGTCCGGCGGCGCCGGCGCCCACCTCGGGATCAGGACCGTAGGGCTGCGGCATGGCTCAGCCGACCGAGTCGATACGCAGCAGTGCCGCGGTAAGCGCGTCCAGGACCGTCCGGTCGCCCAGCGGCTCGTCGAGGGTCACCCGTACCGGATGGAACAGCAGTTGGTCGGTGCACACCTCAGCGGTACGGACGACGCTGCCGGACACGACCACGACGTCGTCGTACTCCTGGACGAACGGAGTGATGTCGCTGTCGCAGGCGCCGACACCGAGCCGGAAGCCGAGCTCGGTGCCGGCGACGTCGGTGAGATCCTGGGCGGCGACGAAGTCGGTCAAGCCGCTCGCCTCCGGTGCTCGCGGGCTGGGTGCCGGGACCGCGACGGACTCGTCGACCGCGACCCGGGCGACCGGGGTGGCCAGTTCGGCGACGTCGAAGAGCCAGGCCGGCACCGTGGCGGTGCCCCGGCTGGTCAGCAAGTCGACGGTACCGAGGGTGGCCGCTGTCACGGTGAGTCCCTGGCAGCCGCCGAGCTCGCCGGAGCTGACGCTGCTGTCCGGGCCAGCGCTCGCCGCGGGGCTACCCGCAGGGCTGGTCGCCGGCGTCGCGTCCGGTCCGGGTCGATCGTCCGGTCCGGGTCGATCGGCGGGGCACTCCGGCGGATCGCTCTGGCGCAGTTCGCCGTACGCGTCGGCGGCGCTGACCAGCGGTACGTCGAGCGTGCCGTCGGGGAAGCCGACCGTGCCGGCGGGCGGCTGATCGGTCGGCAGTGCCACCTCGGTCTGGTACCAACCGGCGTGGAACGCCTGTTCGGTTTCCGGGGTGAACCCCGGTTCGCCGGGCAGCACGGTCCGGCTCTGCAGCGGCGCGTACCCGGTGTGCCACTGGTCCAGCCCGGGTGCCCCGCGCCATGCCTCGGCCACCTCGTCGGCCCGCTGCTGGAACGCTTCCCAGCGGTGGGCGGCGGAGCTGCCGGGGCTACCGGGACCGGACCCGTCGGTACGGGCGCAGCCAGCGATCAGGATCAGTGGTAGGCCCAACAGGGCGGTGAAACGGCGCATGTCGGGTCAGACGTATCGGATCGGCGCCGGGTTCCCACCTCTACCGGCAACTTGGGTTACAGATAGTGAAACCGGCACCACCGCCACGACGGGCGGTGGTGCCGGCGGTCACCAGTGGAGGTGCCGGGAATCGAACCCGGGTCCTTCGGCGTCTTGCCAGGGCTTCTCCGAGCGCAGCTCGCTATGCCTCTACTCGGCCCCACCGATCACGCGAGCGAGTCGATGTGACGGGCCCAGCCGCGTTTGATCTCACCGCACGAACCCCGCGACCGGGTTCGCTTGGCCAGCCCTCTAGCTGATGCCGGTTACTGGGCCGAAGGCACTCCCAGACCGACAGACTTGCTACTCGCCTCAGGCGGCGAGAGCGAAGTCAGCGCGCTTGGAATTGGCGCTTATTGGTTTCCGACGACCGATTCTCGAGACGACGTCGGCTTCCTCGGCTCGCTTCCCCTGCCGCAACGTACGAAGTCGAAACCAGTCACCCCCTGGGTGGGTCTGTCCGGGTGATCGCCCGACAGCGGCCAAGTGGCCGTTGGACCTGGCGATCGTCCGACCACCCTGCGATGGTCGACCGGTCCGCGTGGCTCGCGGTCTGCCAATCCTAACGCCTCGAGCGCCGAGCTTCATTCCGGTTACCACCAAGGCGGCGCGTCGCGAACCGCCCGCCGCGTCGCGAACCGCCCGCCGCGTCGCGAACCGCCCGGCCGACGGTCAGAAGCCGACGCAGGGGTGCCCGTTGACCGTGCAGCCGACCGGATCGACCTGGGACGGCCGGCTCTTCTCCGCTTGGAACCCGAACCGGATGGTGCCGCCGGGAGCGACCGGTCCACCACCGAAGATCAGCACCGATCCGGCCGCGGTCGGCGTGGCGTTCCAGTAGCCGGTGACCGTTATGGTCACATTGTCCGGATAGCTGAGTCGCACCTCGAACGTCTGGTTCCCGCCGGATCGGTGGACGACGTCGACATTGGCGACGAAACCCTGATCCCAGGTACTACTGAGCACGTACCGCGCGGTCAGCTCCGGCCCGGCTGCTGGCGGCCCGGCGCTGGTCGGATCCACCGGTGAGCCGGGCTCCGCGCCGGGCTCCGCGCCGGTGGTCGCCGGTACGGACGGCCGCACCGGCGGGACCGTCGACGGGCTGACCGATGCCGAGGGCGTCGGGGTGGGCGAGGCGGACGCCTGCGGACCGGGGGTGACCGGACCGACTCCGAGTCCGTGCTCGGTCTCGATCCGGGCGGGCGGGCCTGGCAACGAGGCGGACGGCGCGACGATGATCAACTGGGCTGGCGGGGCGTCGCCGCGGGAGATCGCCGCCCACACCGTCCCACCGAACACGAGCGCGAGCACCACTCCGAGCGCGACAGCCCAGCCGGATCGCGCCAACGACCACATCGAGGCCGAAGCCGGGTCCGGTCCGACCTGGCCGACACCGGCCGCGCCGTCGGAACCAGCGCCATCGGAACCAGCGCCCTCGGCCGCGTGCCTAGCCACGACGACCCTCCGGCACCGTGATCAGCCGCCCAGCTCCCGGCACGGTCAGTCCATCCCCTTGCCGCGTCGGCCGACGGCCCGTTGGATCTCCCGGTCGGCGTCCCGCTTGGCCAGATCCTGCCGCTTGTCGTAGGACTTCTTGCCCCGGGCGAGAGCCAGCTCCACCTTGGCCCAGCCGTCGGAGAAGTACACCGAAAGCGGCACCAGGGTCAGTCCACCCTCACGCAGCTTGCCGAAGAGTCGGTCGATCTCGGTGCGGTGCAGCAGCAACTTGCGGGTACGCCGGGGTTCGTGGTTGGTCCAGGTGCCCTGGTCGTACTCGGGGATGTGCATGCCGTACAGGTAGATCTCGCCCTGGCGTTCCTGGGCGAAGGCGTCCACCAGCGACGCCCGCCCGGCCCGTAGGGACTTGACCTCGGTGCCGGTGAGGGCCATGCCGGCTTCGTAGACGTCGGTGATGGCGTAGTCGTGCCGGGCCTTGCGATTCGAGGCGACGACCTTACGTCCCTTTTCCCGTGGCATGTCACACCTCCGTTACCTCTCAGTGTGCTCTACCAGGTCGTCGTCCACCCCGGCCGGGTCGACAACCAGGAGGCGCCGGCCCTGCGCGGCGAGCGCCGCCTCGACACACTCGGCACCGAAGCGGGCGAACCGGTCCCGGTGTTCCACCACGAGTACCCCATCTGCCGTGCCGATCGAGGACCGCGCAATGGTACCGCGCGGTGGCGCGCCCACCGGCACCTGTTTCGGGTGCGGTGGGCGCGTCGGCGCGACCCGGCGTTACCGTCAGACCCGCAGGTAGAAGCGCAGCGTCACCCAGGCGGTGATCGCGCTGACCAGGCCACCCACGCCGGCCATCACCGGAAACATCAGCAGGACACTGCTCCACTCGATCGGGGTGAGCAACTCGGTGAGGTCGCGCAGCGATCCGTCCAGCAGGAAAACCTTGCCGAGCACCAGCGCGCCGAAGCCGATCAATGAACCGAGCAGCCCGGCGACGACGGCCTCCAGCACGAACGGCGCCTGGATGAACCAGTTCGAGGCACCCACCAGCTTCATGACGGCCACCTCGCGCCGCTTGCTGTAGGCGGCCACCTGGATGGTGTTCCCGACCAGCAGCAAGGCCGCGATCGCCATGATCGAAGCGGCGATCAGGGCCATGCTCTGCACCGAGCCGAGGATGTTGAAGATCTTGTCCAGCAGTCGTCGCTGGTCGACGATCTCGTCGATGCCTTCGGTGCCGTTGTACTTGTCGAAGATCGCCTGGTATTCCTCAGGATCGATGAGCTTGATCCGGAAGGACTCCGGTAGCTGTTCCGGCTTGACCGCGTTGACCAGGTCCGGCGCGTCCTGGTAGAGGGTCTGGAAGCGGGCGTACGCCTCGTCCTTGGACTCGTAGGTCACGTTGGAGATCAGCGGATCGGAGTCCAGCGAGCTCTGCAGGCTGCTGCGCTGCTCCTCGGAGACGTCCGAGACCAGGAAGATGGAGACCTCGATCTGGTCGTAGTAGAAGTCCTTCATCGAGTTGACCTGGAGATACATCAGGCCACTCGCGCCCAGCATGGTGAGCGACACCGCCATGGTGATGATCATGGCGATGGTCATGGTCACGTTGCGCCACAGCCCGACCATCACTTCGGACAGGACATATTTCGCGCGCATCGGGTTCCTTCCGGATCTGCCGCAAAGAGTCGTTCTTGGTCACCACACGCCGACTGTCGCCCGACCCCGCCGGGCGGGTCCGGGCCGAAGCCGACCCGCGCCCGCGCGCCGGGATCGGTCGGCTCTACCCGTAGACGCCGCGGGCTTGGTCGCGGACGATCCGGCCGGCTTCGATCTCGATGACGCGGCGGCGCATCTGGTTGACGATGTTGGAGTCGTGCGTGACCATCACGACCGTCGTGCCGGTGCGGTTGATCCGGTCCAGCAGGCGCATGATCTCGATCGAGGTGTCCGGATCCAGGTTTCCGGTCGGCTCGTCCGCCAGCAGGATCAGCGGCCGGTTGACGAACGCCCGGGCGACCGCCACCCGCTGCTGCTCACCGCCGGAGAGTTCGTGCGGGTAGCGGTGTTCCTTGCCGCCGAGGCCGACCAGTTCCAGCACCTCGGGGACGACCCGACGGGCCACCGCCTTGGTCTTGCCGATCACCTCGAGGGCGAACGCCACGTTCTCGTACGCGGTGCGGTTGGGCAGCAGTCGGAAGTCCTGGAAGACACAGCCGATCGAACGCCGGAAGTTGGGGATCTTCCAGGATCGCATGGTCGTGACGTCCTTGCTGTTCACGATGACCTTGCCCTTGTTGGGCGTCACTTCGTGCAGCAACAGCTTGATGATCGTGGACTTGCCGGAGCCGGAGGGACCGATGAAGAAGACGAACTCGCCCTTCTCGATCGCGACCGACACGTTGTCCAGCGAGGGCCGGGACGCCTTCGGGTACGTCTTCGTCACTTGCTCGAGCGCAATCACGGGTGGTGAGTCTACGCGGTGTAACCGCTACGCCAAGTCCAGCCTGATGGCCGATGTCTCCTATGTCGGTTATGCGCGAGGTTTCGCACCAGCTGTCACCAGCGAGAACGGAGAAATCAGCCGTCCGGACCGGACGGACACCACCCGAAATGATGGCGTCAGTCACAGCCAGTACACGAGAGGCAAACACGATTAGTAATCATGCGTGAGCTTCGCGTATCCGATCCGGACCGAACAGTCGGCCAGGTCGGCACTCATCGCACCTCTTCCTCGAGCTCGCGCTGCTTACGCCACCGGATGCCGGCTTCGATGAAGGCGTCGAGGTCGCCGTCGAAGACCGCGACCGGATTGCCGGTCTCATGCTCGGTGCGAAGATCTTTCACCATCTGGTACGGGTGCAGCACGTACGACCGCATCTGATCGCCCCACGAGCCCGCCGCGTCGGTCTTGAGCCCGGCCATCTTGGCCTGCTCCTCCTGCCGTTTGCGCTCCAGCAGCCGGGCCTGCAGCACCCGCAACGCCGACGCCTTGTTCTGCAGCTGGGACTTTTCGTTCTGGCAGGTGACGACGATGCCGGTGGGGATGTGGGTGAGCCGCACGGCGGAGTCGGTCGTGTTGACGCTCTGCCCACCCGGACCGGACGACCGGTAGACGTCGACCCGGATCTCGTTCTCCGGGATGTCGATGTGATCGGTCTGCTCCACCACCGGCAGCACCTCGACGCCGGCGAAGCTGGTCTGCCGCCGACCCTGATTGTCGAAGGGGCTGATCCGGACGAGACGGTGGGTACCGGATTCGACACTGAGCGTGCCGAACGCGTACGGCGCCTTGACCGTGAAGGTGGCCGATTTGAGACCGGCCTCCTCCGCGTACGACGTTTCGTATACCTCGGTGGGGTAACCGTGCCGCTCCGCCCAGCGCAGATACATCCGCATCAGCATCTCGGCGAAGTCGGCCGCGTCCACACCACCGGCCCCGGCTCGGATGGCCACCAGCGCCTCCCGGGAGTCGTACTCCCCGGAGAGCAGCGTGCGAACCTCCAGTTCCTCGATCGCCTTGTGCAGTCCGGCCAGCTCGGTGCCGACCTCGGCCACCGCGCCGGCGTCGGACTCGGCCTGTGCCATCTCCAGCAACAGGGCGGCGTCGTCCAGCCGGGACCGCAACGACGCCAGCTTGCCGATCTCGGAGTTGACGTACGACAGCCGGGAGGTGACCTCCTGCGCCCGCGTCTGGTCGTTCCACAGGTCAGGGGCGGATGCGGCCTCCTCCAGCTCGGCCTGGTCCCGGTGCAGTCGATCGATGTCGATGACCGCCTCGATCCGGCGGAGCGTAGCGTCAAGATCTTTAAGCTGGTCAGCGTAGTCGGCACTGGTCACAACCGACAAGAATACGTCGTGACCACCGGCGACCTGGCTCGCGGTCAGCCCACCGGGGCCGTCTTGAGCCAGGAGAGCGCCGCCTTGTGGTAGGCGACGGCGAACTCCAGAGCGGCCGCCCCGAAGGTGTCGCCGTTCTTCTTCGCTTCGCGTGCCTGTTCGCGGGCTGCGGCGAGCGCCTCGGTGTGATGCTCGCTCGCCTCCGCGTACACGGTCTTGAGCTGGTCTCCGGTGTGGTGCTCGCCGAACGCCACCCGCAACGCGATCGGGTTGCGCACCGAGTCGCGCCCGGGGGCCTCGGACAGCCACTTGAGAAAGGCCCGTTTGCCGGCTGCGGTGATCGCGTACGGCTGGCTGGACCGCGGCCCTGGTTTCCCGAGCCGGACCAGTCCTTGTTCGGCCAGCACCGGCAGTTCCCGGTACACCTGGCTACGGGTCATCGACCAGTAGGCGCCGAGCCGGCGCTCGGCCGCGGCCATCAGTTGGCCGCCTGTCATGGGTCCTTCATGGAGCAGGCCCAGGAGGGCCGCCGCAGTGGGATTGATTCGTAGATCCGCCATGCCCTCTACGCTGCCACTTTGTCGCGCGTACGTCCAGGATTTGGCACGATCCGCGACCAACAGTGTTCTAAAGTGCACTGTCTGTGGACGACAGTCTTGTGGGGAACATCAATATTTACCATCCGGGCACGAAGAACGCAAACGACACGCTACCAGGGCGAATCCCCGAGTTGGCGGGAGTATTGCCGAAATTTGAAGCATGAAGTCCGCTTCATTCTACTAGTCCCTACTGTCCTACTATCCGACATCCGACACCGGCCACCGAGGGATCGGATCGCCGATCCCCGGCGCCAAAGCGCCGTCCGGGTGAGCCGGAAGGGCCGGGCCACGCGCTGATTCGGCGTTCGTCGATGGCAAAACGGCCACAGGAGACCCGGCCGATCCGGCTGAGTCTTCTGGACCGGACGGATGATTTGCCTGATCAGAGGCACCACCAGGCGATGGTTCCAGACTGGTGGCCGGCACCGGGTCGGACCGCGTCGAGCCGTCCGGTGCCGATCCCGCCGGACGTGAGCCGTCCGCCACCGCATCGGCTGGTGACGCTGATCCCGCTGGCGGCACACCGACGACAGGCCGTCCGCCCGGCGTACCGCCGGCCGGTGGCGCGAGTGGCTGCCCGGCGGCCAACGTGAGTCCTGTCACGACCGCTGCCAGCGTGGCGACCGCGCCGGCCACACCGCCGGCCCGCAGCATCGACCGCTGTCGCGGCCCGCTCCGCGGCACGACTCGCGGCACGACTCGCGGCCCCGACCGCCCATCGGCCGCCCTCAGCGGTGTCTCCGCCGACGCCGCTGACGACGCCAAGGACGACGCCGCTATCGACGCCGCTGTCGACGATCCGGACCGGGCCGGTTCGGACGCGGCAGCCGACGACGGGTCCCCGGATCCAGATCGGGACACAGCGGCGGCTGGTGCGGCCGATGGCGACGGTCCCGATCGCACCGATGGCACGGTCGACACCGGCAACGGTCCAGTCCCGAACGTCGCCGGCGACGCGGCGAGGCCGACCAGCCCGGCGGAGTCGACGCCGGACGTGGGATCGGCACCAGACGCGAGATCGACACCGGACGCCGAACCAACAGCGGGGAGGGTGACCAGACGACCGGCCGCACCGGCCGCACCGGCCGCTGGCGACACGGGGTGGGCGAGCAACGGTTGCCAGCTGACCCGCGCGCTGCCTGTGGCGCCGGAGCCCGCACCAGCAGCGCCACCGACGCCACCACGCGACCACCAGGTCACCGCGTCGGCGCTCAGGGGCGGCAGGGCCGGGAAGCCGTCCAACGCCGCTTCCAGACCGCGCAGCCGGGCGGCCAACGACCGGGCGTCGGGCCGATCATCGGCGGCCACCGCCAGACAACGCTCGAACACCGACCACACCATCGGCGGAAGACCGGGCGGCGGCACCGGGACACAGTGCCCGTGTCGGGCGAGCACGTCGCTGGCTGACCCGCCACGGTAGGGACTGCGTCCACACAGCAACTCGAACAGCACGATGCCCAGGGCGTAGACGTCGGCCGGCCCCGCCGGTCGCCCGCCGCCGACCACCTCTGGCGCCACGTACTCCGGCGTGGCCAACGTCGGCCGAGGCAGATCGGAGTCCGCACTGGTCCGAGCTGCACCGAAGTCGATCAGACGCACCTGGCCGCCGTCCGCCGGGACAAGCAGGTTGGCCGGTTTGACGTCGCCGTGCGCGATCCCCAGGTCGTGCAGGTAGGCCAGCGCGTCGGCGACCTGCGCGGCGACGTCGAGCGCCACGGCGGCCGGCAGTGGGCCGTCCCGCCGGATTCGGTGCCGAAGGTCCGTTCCCTCGATCAGATCGAGTACCAACGCCTGCCGATCGCCGGCCGTCACCCGCGCGCGGAGTCGGATCACGTTGGGATGGTCGAGCCGGGACAGGATCGTCGCCTCGGCGTGGAAGCCCGCCACCAGATCTGACTGCTCGGCTGCTTCTGGGCGCAGCAGCTTCACCGCCACCTGACTGCCGTCGCTCAGGTCCTCGCCACGCCAGACCGACCCGATCGCGCCACGAGCGATCTCGGTGCCGAGCCGGTACCGTCCGGCCAATGGCTGCTTACGCATGTCCTGCCCACCCACGTCGGTGACGGTAGGCGGCGGCAGCCGACGGCAGCGGCGACCGGCAGCGGCCTGGCACGAACCCGGGAGCGGGCCGGGAAGGCCCTGAGCCGGTCAGATGAACGGATCGGTTGGTTCGGCCGACCGCTCAGTCCGCTGCGGTCCGGGCGGGAAGGGCCCGACCGAGGCAGATCAGGGCCGTGAAAGCGCCAGCGAACAGGATCACCAACGCGGAGTTGATCCGGGCCGCGTTCGCCATGGTCTGGAAGGCGTCGTCGCTCTCGCTGAACGACCGCGCCAGGTTCAACAGCTGCGCGCCGCCGATCCGGGTCACCAACTCGCTGACCAGCAGCATGATTCCAGTGCCCGCACCGGCGAGCAGATACGCCGGCCAGAGCAACGTCTGCCGGGCGCGGCGGAGCGCCACGTGCAGGTAGCCGAACGCCACCACGCCGGCGGCGACACCGGCCAACAGGGCAGTGATCCAGGTGACGCGGGACTGCGCGGCCAACACCGAAGCCGGAGTGTCGCCGGCACCGAACAGGTCCAGCAGCGGCCCCTTCAGCAACTCTCGGGCGGTGGTCAGCACGGAAACGGTCAGCGCGGCGGCGACGGTCGCCCCGGTCAACAGCCCGGCGCGGCGATGGACCCCGACGATCGAGCCGCCCACGGTGGCTCCGGTGAACAGCACCCATCCGAGGATCGCGACCGCTGACCCGCCCCGGCCGTCGCCCAGCACGACGACCGCAGCGGCCCCGGCCCCGGTCGACGCACCACAACCGAGCATGGCGGCGAAGCGGGCGACCGGTGCCGAGCCGAGCCAGCGGTCGGCCGCGCGGCGTACGGCCTGGGCCAGGCCGGCACCCGCGATCAACGCGGCGAAGATCACCGCTGGCAGGCCGTACGCGGTCTCGGTGATTCCGAGCACTCCGTCGCCCGGAGCGCCCAGGGTGGCCAACGCCGAGAAGACCAACAGCCCCAACCACACGTAGCTGAGTACGGCGAGCACGATCGCGCCCCCGACGGAACCGGCCGGCGACGCCGCTCGTACGGTCGGCTCGGCCGCGCCTTCCGACTCGGCCGTGCCCTCCGCGCCTTCCGCGCCGGCTGTGCCCTCCGCGCCTTCCGCGCCGGGCTTGGCCGTGGCGGGTTCGGTGTCAGGTTCGGGGCGCGGACTGGCAACGGGAGTACCGCCGGCAGGCTGGCTGCTCATCGCCGTCGCCTCCTTGTCGTCGGTCGGACACGTCGGGCTCGTCGTCGGTCGGACACGTCGGGCTCGTCGTCGGTCGGGCAGGGTGCGCGTCGGTACGGCGTCGGTCGGCCACCGGCACGCCCGACCAGGGTACGCGGACCGGCCTGTCCGGCTGCCGGCCGTGCGACGATGGGAGCCGGACCCGGTCGCCGTGGCCGCCCTACCGGGCGCTCCGACCGGTCCGGTTTCGCCGACGTTGTCGAGATCACGCCAGGAGCCTGTGATGGACGCCGTGCCCGTTACCCCGACCCCCCGCAACGAACCGATCCGGGACTACGTCCCCGGCAGTGCCGAACGGTCGGCGTTGCGTCGCCGCCTCGACGAACTGGCCGCCACCCGGATCGAGCTGCCGATGACCATCGGCGGCCGGCAGCGAAGGGCGGCCGGAGCATCGATCGACGTGGTCATGCCACACCGACACCGGCACGTACTCGGGGTGACCGCGAACGCGGAGCCGGCCGACGCCGAAGCGGCCGTCGCGGCGGCCAAGCAGGCGGCGCCCGGCTGGCGTGACCTGCCGTACGCCGAGCGGGCCGCGGTCTTCCTGCGCGCCGCCGACCTGCTCGCCGGCCCCTGGCGGGACACCCTCAACGCGGCCACGATGCTCGGCCAGTCGAAGACCGTCTACCAGGCGGAAATTGACGCCGCCTGCGAGCTGATCGACTTCCTCCGCTTCAACGTGCACTTCGGCCATCGGGTGCTCGCCGAGCAGCCCGAGTCCGCGCCCGGGGTCTGGAACCGGTTCGACCACCGGCCGCTGGAAGGCTTCGTCTACGCGATCACCCCGTTCAACTTCACCGCGATCGCCGGCAACCTGCCGTCCGCCCCGGCGTTGATGGGCAACACCGTGGTGTGGAAACCGTCCCCGACCCAGCAGTTCGCGGCGTATTTCACCATGCGGCTGTTCGAGGCGGCGGGGCTGCCTCCTGGTGTGATCAACATGGTCACCGGCGACGGCGTGGCGGTGTCGGAGGTGGCGCTCGCCGACCGGGACCTGGCCGGCATCCACTTCACCGGCTCCACCCGGGTGTTCCAGCACCTGTGGCGTACGGTCGGGAACAACGTCGACCGCTACCGGTCGTACCCGCGCCTGGTCGGCGAGACCGGCGGCAAGGACTTCGTCGTCGCCCACCCGAGCGCCGATCCGGACGCGCTGCACACCGCGCTGGTCCGGGGCGCCTTCGAGTATCAGGGCCAGAAGTGTTCGGCGGCGTCCCGCGCGTACCTGCCGAAGTCGTTGTGGTCGGGCGGGCTGCGCGACCGGTTGGTCGCCACGGTCGATTCCCTGCGCTACGGCGACGTGACCGACTTCGCCAACTTCGGCGGCGCGGTGATCGACGATCGGGCGTTCGCGCGGCACGCCGCCGCGCTGGACCGGATCAAGAACGACCCGGCCTGTCAGGTGTTGGTCGGCGGTACGGTCGACGACAGCACCGGCTGGTTCGTCCGGCCGACCGTGGTGCTCTGCACCGACCCGGGGCACGAGGTCTTCACCACCGAGTACTTCGGGCCGATCCTGGCGGTCCGGGTCTTCGACGACGAGGAGTTCTGGGACGTGCTGGCGCAGGCTGAGTCGGTCGCCCCGTACGCGTTGACCGGATCGGTCTTCGCGACGGATCGGCGGGTTATCGACCGGGCCGGGGAGGCGCTTCGCTACGCCGCCGGCAACTTCTACGTCAACGACAAGCCGACCGGTGCGGTGGTCGGCCAGCAGCCGTTCGGCGGGGCCCGCGCCAGCGGCACCAACGACAAGGCCGGTTCCTGGCACAACCTGCTGCGGTGGACCTCGCCCCGCACCATCAAGGAGACGTTCGTCCCGCCGACCGATCACCGGTATCCGCACATGGGCTGAGCCGTCGTGACCGGCGGGAGTCCGGTTGCGGTCCGGGCGGGATGCCGGGTGTGGCCAGTCAGAACAGCAATTCCACCTCGGAGACGTCGTACCACTCCAGTTCGTGGTCCTCGGCCCCGTCCACGATGAACTGGGCGTCCGGGTCACCGGCCACGGCCTCTTCCACCGCGGCCACCGCGGCGGCCACGTCGTCGAGCGCTTCGGTGCCGTCGACGTGGACCGCCGCGACCGTGTCGAACGCGATCGGCCCGACCAGTTGGACGGTGCTGGAGCCGAGTTCTCCGACGGACCGCTTGACCGCCTCGGGTGCCAGGTCGACGGAGACGACGACGCGACGACGGGGCGCGGCGGGGTCCTGCCGGAGCAGGCGTAGGGCGTCCTGGGCGGCGCGGGTGAAGGCGACGTACTCCAGCTCCTCCTCGTCGCCTTCCACGTACCACTCGCGCAGCGCGGGGGTGACGGCGTGCGCGGTGTCTGCGATGAGCTGACCGGCGTCGCGCAGGGCGGCGACCGCCGGCAGGGTGGCCGGTACGTACACCCGGATCTGGTCGTTCGGCACGCTCGCCCCCACGATGTTCGTCGCTGATGCAATGTACGCCGCCGGCAGGTCCGCTCGGGCCGCGATGGCACACTGAACCGACCGACGTAGACGAGCCGGGAGTCACCGTGGAGCCGAGGTTCCTGCAGTTGTCCGACGTCGCCACCGAACTCAACGTATCCGACTCGCAGGTCTACCACATGGTCCGCAGTGGCGAGTTGCCCGCGATCAAGATCGGCGGACGGGGTCAGTGGCGGGTGGAACGTGCCCAGCTGGAGGAGTACATCCAGCGCAAATACGCCGAAACCGCCGAGTGGGTGCAGAGCAACCCGCTGGTGGAGCGCGAGCCGGAGTAGGCCGGGAAGCCGGGCCACCGGCAGCTCTCGATTCATCGATTGTCCGAAGACCGTCAGCCACAGGCATTGACGGTGGGTGTCACACTGCCTTCATATAGTCCTGTCGAAGGCAAACGAAGGCAAACGCAAGATCAAAAACCAGAGGCACATCAGGAGGAGGTACGGATGACTGTCCCGACCCAGCTCCGACGGCCACCGATCCGGCTGCGGGCCGCCCCGCCCCTCGACCCGCCGTTCACCGACGAGTCCGCTCAGTTCGGCACCGACCTCGGGATCCAGCTGGTCCTCGACCTGTCCGGCTCCCGGCCGGCCGGCCGGGTCGACCACCACCGCGACCCGTCGGCGCCGACCGGTCGGCCCATGCCGCCCGACGCGCTGGCCGGCGCGTCACCGGAGGCCCGCCGGGCGGCACACCGATTCCTGGCCGCCTGTGTGGAGATCATCAACGGATTCCGGCCGGTGGGCCACGCCCGGCGACTCTCCCGGCCCGCCGAGGCCCACCTGATCTGCGCGGAGTTGACCGTCGGGGTGGAGCGCGCCCGGGGCATCAGCCGACCACCGGGGACCATCACGTCGAGCGCCCGCCCGGGCCGAGGGCCACAGCCCGGCCAGGGGCCGCGATCCGTCCGGGGTCCACAGCCCAGCCGGGGCCAGCAGCCCAACCCCCACCAACGACGAACGACGTCTACCAGCGGGCGCGACCGTACCGCCGACCTGGTCCGGGTCCGGCAGTTACGGGTCTGCGAACCGGTCACCGACGTCGTGGAGACAGCGGCGGTGCTGGGCACCGCCAGCCACAGTTGGGCCTTCGCGTTCCGCCTGGAACGCCGCGCCGGAGCCTGGCTCGGCACGGCGGTACAGGTGGTGTGAAGTCCGCCGGGCCGACGCCCGGCGGACTCACCGATTTCAACGGCGGGCCCGGTACGGGCCCGGCGGCACTCTCAGGCAGACCCACCGACTCCGGGAGCACCGTGACAACGCTTGTACTTCTTGCCGGATCCACACGGGCACGGCGCGTTACGCGACGGGCCGTTGCTGCTCACCGCCTGACCCGGAGCGGGCCGTCGTCCGTTCGCGACCGGCACCGGAGGTCCGGCCGCCGGCCGTCCGGCCGCGGCCGGTCGACCTTGCGCCCCGGATCCACCGCCGGACCGACCGGCCGGTTGCTGACCGCCGCCGACGCCCAGCGCCGGGGCCTGCTGCACCTGGACTCCGCCGTCCGCACCGGCCGCGCCGTCGATCGTCGGCGAGACGTAGCGGAGCCCCTGCGGTCGGGGCGTGGGGCCGAAGCCCTTGGCCCGGACCTGCACCGGCGCGGCGCTGCCGTCCGGCACCGCCAGCCGGGTGCCCGGCTCGCCGCCGGTCCCCGCCCCGGCCGGTGCGGGCTCCTGCTGCACCTGGACTTCCACGTTGAACAGGAAACGGACGGTCTCCTCCTTGATGCCGTCCATCATGGTGGCGAACATCGCGAAGCCTTCCCGCTGGTATTCCACCAGCGGGTCCCGCTGCGCGTACGCCCGCAGACCCACGCCTTCCTGGAGGTAGTCCATCTCGTACAGGTGCTCGCGCCACTTGCGGTCGATCACCTGCAGCAGGACCATCCGCTCCAACTGCCGCAGCGCCTCGGAGCCGAGTTCCTCCTCCCGGCGCTCGTACGCGGCGTGCGCGTCCTCCAGCAGCCGGATCCGCAGGAAGTCGGCGTCCACGCCGCTGCGCTCGCCGCCGGCCTCCTCGGTCAGATCCTCGACGGTGATCTCGATCGGATAGAGCAGCTTGAGGCTGGACCAGAGCTGGTCGAAATTCCAGTCCTCGGCGTATCCCTCACTGGTGGCACCGTCGACGTAGGCACCGACCACGTCGTCGATCATCGTGGTGACCTGGCCGTGCAGGTCTTCGCCGTTGAGCACCCGCAGCCGCTCGGCGTAGATCACCTGACGCTGCTTGTTGAGCACCTCGTCGTACTTGAGGACGTTCTTTCGGGTCTCGGCGTTCTGACCCTCGATCTGGGCCTGGGCGTTCTTGATCTGCCGGGTCACCATCTTGGACTCGATCGGCACGTCCTCGGGGATGTTGAAGCGCTCCATCACCGCCTCGACCGCCCCGGCCCGGAACCGTCGCATCAACTCGTCCTGCAGCGACAGGTAGAAGCGGGACTCCCCCGGGTCGCCCTGCCGGCCGGACCGGCCGCGCAACTGGTTGTCGATACGCCGCGACTCGTGCCGCTCGGTGCCGAGCACGTAGAGGCCACCCGCCGCGCTGACCTCGTCGGCCTCCGCGTCACACGCCTGCTTGACCTGCGGCATAATCTCTTCGAGTGCCTTGGCGTACTCCTCGGCGTGCTCGACCGGGTCGAGCCCCCGCTGACGCAGCGCGGTGGCGGCCAGATATTCGGGGTTGCCGCCGAGCAGGATGTCCGTACCTCGACCTGCCATGTTGGTGGCCACGGTGACCGCGCCCTTACGGCCGGCCTGGGCGATGATCTCGGCTTCCTTGGCGTGGAACTTGGCGTTGAGCACCGCGTGCGGGATGCCCCGGCGGCGCAGCAGCTGGGAGAGGATCTCGGAGTTCTCCACCGACACCGTGCCGACCAGCACCGGCTGGCCGATGGCGTGCCGCTCGGCGATGTCCTCGACCACGGCGTTGAACTTCGCCTTCTCGGTCTTGTAGATCACGTCGGCCCGGTCCAGTCGGATCATCGACCGGTGGGTGGGGATCGACACGACGCCGACGTTGTAGACCTTGTTGAACTCGCCGGCCTCGGTCTGGGCGGTGCCGGTCATCCCGGAGAGCTTGTCGTAGAGCCGGAAGTAGTTCTGCAGGGTGATCGTGGCGAGCGTCTGGTTCTCCTGCTTGATCTCGACGCCTTCCTTCGCCTCGATCGCCTGGTGCATGCCCTCGTTGTAGCGGCGGCCGTGCAGGATCCGGCCGGTGAACTCGTCGACGATCAGGACCTCGCCGTCGTTGACGATGTAGTCCTTGTCCCGCTTGTAGAGCTCCTTGGCCTTGATCGCGTTGTTGAGGTAACCGACCAGCGGGGTGTTGACCGACTCGTACAGGTTGTCGATGCCGAGCCGGTCCTCGACCTTGGCCACGCCGCGTTCGGTGATCGCGACGGTCCGCTTGGCGTAGTCGATCTCGTAGTCGCCCTCGCCGTCCTTGCCCGGCTGCATCCGGCCGACGACCGCCGCGAACTCGCCGTACCAGCGGGCGGAGTGCTCCGCCGGACCGGAGATGATCAACGGGGTACGGGCTTCGTCGATCAGGATCGAGTCGACCTCGTCGACGATGGCGAAGTTGTGCCCACGCTGCACCAGGTCGTCCTTGGACCAAGCCATGTTGTCGCGCAGGTAGTCGAAGCCGAACTCGTTGTTGGTGCCGTAGGTGATGTCGGCCTGGTAGGCGGCCCGGTGGTCGGCCGAGGGCCGGTTGGGCAGGATCACCCCGACGGTGAGACCGAGGAACTCGTGCACCCGGCCCATCCAGGCGGCGTCCCGCTCGGCCAGGTAGTCGTTGACCGTGACGATGTGCACACCCTTGCCGGACAGCGCGTTGAGGTAGGCGGGGAGCACCGAGGTGAGGGTCTTGCCCTCACCGGTCTTCATCTCGGCGATGTTGCCGAAGTGCAGGGCCGCGCCACCCATGATCTGCACGTCGTAGTGGCGTTGACCGAGGACCCGCGACGCGGCCTCCCGGGCCGTCGCGAACGCCTCCGGCAGCAGGTCGTCGAGCGACTCGCCGTCGGCGTACCGCTGCCGGTAGTGGTCGGTGAGCTCGCGCAGCTCCGCGTCGCTGAGGTCGACGTAGTCGTCCTCGATCGAGTTGACGGCAGCGGCGACCGCTTTGAGCCGGCGCAACATGCGGCCCTCGCCAGCGCGAAGGACCTTCTCAAGTATCGACACGGATCAACGCTCCCCTAGACGGTGTGCCCCACCATCGTAGGCGCATCAATAGTCGCAACGGCAGCCGCAGCCAGCTTCCGGACCCCGAGGATACCGGCAAATAGGATAATCTCGGCCTCGGTACCGGGCGATTACCGTTATGCCCTGCGCGAAAGCTGGGTCAGGATAGGCCGGTGGAACCCGTCGAGATCACCGAAGGCGGCGTCCGGCTGCGGATGTTCCTGCCCGACGACGCCCCCGCCGTCGCCGACGGCTGCAACGATCCCCTGACGCGGCGCTTCGTACCGGGAATGCCCCAGCCCTACACCGAGATCCACGCGATGCACTGGATCACCGAGGGCTCCACCTCCGCCTGGGCCGGCGGCGGGGCCGCGTGGGCGATCGCCGACCCGGCCACCGACGAACTCCTCGGCTGCGTCGGACTCAGCCGACCGGTACCCGAACGCGGTCAGATCGAGGTCGGCTACTGGGTGGTGCCTCGGGCCCGGGGGCGGGGCGCGGCCACCGCCGCCACCATCGCCGCCACCCGGTACGCGCTGGGCAACGGCTTCGAACGGGTCGAGCTGCTCACCGACGGCGCCAACGCCGCGAGCCAGCGGGTGGCGCTGGCCGCCGGCTTTCGCGCCGAGGGCGTCCGGCGCGGAGCGGCGTCGCGACCAGCTGGTACGGCGGCACAGCCGACGCCCGCCGGACAGCCCGTCGACGGGGCGCGACCGGAACCGACGCGCCCGCCGGAGCGCGACGATCTGCTGGTGTGGGCCAGGCTGGCCGGTGACCCACCCGGCCCCACCCCGCGTACGCTGCCGGATCTGCCGGGCGGCAGGCTGACCGACGGCACCGTCGCGCTCCGCCCGCTCGACGCGGACGACACCGACTTCGCCTACCGGCTGCAGACGCTGCCGGACGTGGTCGCCACGTCCGTACCGGCGGTCGTCCCGACCCGGGACTCGATCGCGTCCCGGTGCGCTCTGTCCCCGGGCAAGTGGCTCCTGGGCGACCGCGCCGATCTGGTGATCGCCGACGCGGCCACCGGCACCGCGACCGGCCGGCTGGGGCTGTACTACCAGGAGCCGGAGCTTGGTCAGGCGATGATCGGCTACTCGATGCTGCCCGAATGGCGTCGCCGGGGCTACCCGGTGCGCGCGATCCGGTTACTCGCCCGGTGGGTGTTCGCCGCCACCGGGATCGAGCGGCTGATCGCCGGCACCCTGCCCGACAACCTCGGCTCGCAACGGGTGCTGGAGAAGGCCGGCTTTCGCCGCGAGGGCCTCATGCGTGCCCGGCTGCCCGGACCGGACGGCATCCGCCTCGACGACCTGCAGTACGCGCTGCTGCCGGCTGACCTGCCGGCTGACCTTCCGGTCGGCTGACGACAGATCCGCCGACCGCCGCTGGTCCGAGACGTGGAACGAGACCAGCGGCGATCGGCGGGAGCCGTGATCAGGTCAGCTGGTGGTGGATGTGGTGGGTTCGGCCAGCGAAAGGATGCCGTAGTCGTATCCCTTGCGGCGGTAAACCACGCTCGGCCGGCCCGACTCCTTGTCCATGAACAGGTAGAAGTCGTGCCCGACCAGTTCCATCTGGAACAGCGCGTCGTCCACCGTCATCGGCTCGCCCGGGTGCTCCTTCTCCCGCACGATGTGCCACGGCTGGTCGTCCGGCTCGTCGTAGGCCAGATCCTGCTCCGTACGGTCGAGAACCGCCACCGACGCCGAGCCCTCGTCCGCCGGTCGGGCCGGCGGCAACGGATCGAAGCCGTCCAGGCCGGCGGTCGGCAGGCCGGCGGTCGCCTCGGCGACCGAGAGCGGGGCGTGCCGGCCCCGGTGGACCCGGCGGCGATCGGCGGCCCGGCGCAACCGGGTGTCGAGCTTGCTGATGGCGGCGTCCAGCGCACTGTAGAAGTCCTTGGCGCATGCCTCCGCCCGGATCACCGGACCACGGGAGACGCAGGTCAGTTCCACCCGCTGGCAGTGGTCCGACTGGCGGGGGTTGCGCTCGTGAAACAACTCGACGTCTACGCGCATCAGCTTGTGGTCGTACCGTTCGACCTTGGCCAGCTTCTCGGCTACATGTTCCCGGTAGTGATCCGGCACCTCGACGTTACGGCCTTTCACCACGATGTCCACGCGTGACCTCCCTGACGATCGACACGATCCATACAATCGAATGCCACTCGAGAAATGCGGGACCGGCCTGCCGGTGAAATCGCTCGGCGTCGACCGGTCGGGCGGGGTTTCGCACCTCCCTCCGGGTCGCCTTGGCGTTGGCGGTGGCGTTTAGCCACCGGTCATACCCCCGATACGCACACGCTAACCCGTAGATCGCGGCGCGTCACCAGTTCCGGCAAGACCGGTCTGCGAGGATTCCCACATCAGGTACAAACCCCGATAAAGGACCTTGGTCACCGACTACTTCTGGTGACGAAGGCGTGTCGCAGCGATCATGACAGCGGCATACGCGGGCGTACCCGCCGCAGTGAGAAGCCGATTGACCGTGGCCAGTGTCGCCCCCGTGGTGACGATGTCGTCGACGACGATCACGCACCGTCGCGGATCATGAATCCCGCCGAAGTCAAGCCCGACCCGCCGGGAGTGGTAACTCGTCCGCGCGGCGGCCAACCGGGACGCGCTGTCCAAGCCGGCCGAGTCCGGTCTGGACCGCACCCCCACCGGCCGGGCGACGCCTACCTCGCGGCCGAGAAAACGAAGCCGACGGACCGCGTGCCGCGTCAATCGAGCAAGATGATCGCCGTGCCGGGCCCGCGCCGCCGCCGCCGTCGTCGGGACCGGCACCAGCGTCAACGGCGCCCGGGGGTCAGTGGCGGCCGCCACCGCCTCCCCCAACAACCGGCCCAGCGGGCGGGCCAACTGGTGGCGGCCCTTTTCCTTGTACGCCAACAGCAACTCGCGCAGCACCCCGTCGTACGGACCCAGGGCCACGCACGGTGGCAGACCGGCCGGGGCCGGAACCGGCCGTACGGGATGCGGGCGCAGCCGCCGTACGGTGGCCACACAGCTCTCGCACACCCCGTACCGCAGCCGCCCGCCCGGCGATCGGCAGCCCGCGCAATCGGCCGGCAGCACCAGGTCGGCCAGTGCCGCCCAGGAGTCACCCAGCACTGCTGGTCCCGATCGGCACCGACACGACGTCACCAGGTCGGTGTCAGTAGAGGAAGAACGGCGCGGACAGGCCGTTGGCGGAATCGACCACCGTGACCGGATCCGGGGTGGCGCTCGGGTCGATCCCCTCGACCTCCTCCAGGCGGATCTGCTCACTCGGCTCGAACAGGTCGTACGGAATGCCGTTGGCCACGTACATCCGGACCCCGACCGAACTCCCGCTGATCGGGTTGGCGGGATAACCCGCCAGATGGGTCACGCTCGCTCCGCCGAGATCCCGGGGCGAACTGGTCTCGATCGCCCCGTCGACCGTGATGTCGTAGAGCGTGACCCGTCCGTCCGGGTTGGTGCCGGCCGCCACCAGCAGCGTCTCGGCCACCCAGTCGACCTGGGTGACGTCCAGCAGCGAGGTGGGTATCCGCCGGGGCGGCAGGACCTCGACGTGCGTTCCCCGGCTGAGCGCCGCGACGTACAGCTCGCCCGCCACGACCAGGGCGATCCGGTGACCGTCCGGGGCCACGCCCACCGACTGCACCTCGCCCTCGATTCCCGGCAGGGCGACCTGGGTGACCGCCCTGGAGTTGACCTCGAACGAGTACAGGGCACCGTCGGCGACGATCAGTCCCACGTCGGCGGGCGCCTTGAGCCACACCGGGCGGCCGATCGAGGCGAACGAACGGTCGCCCTGCTCGAAGTGGGTGCCGGCCGCGGTGGCGGACCCGATCACCAGCCGTTGGCCGTCGACGGCCTGGACGGCCAGTGCGGCGAACGTGCTGCCACCGGCGCGGGTGAACCCGGCGCTGACCACGTTCTGGTTGACCTCGGCGGTGAGCACCGGAATGGGTTCGCCGGAGCGGGCCGAGCTGCGCAGCCGACGGACCTGGCCCTGGTGGATGACGAACCGCTCGGGGGTCTCCGGCAGCGCCTGGGTGCTGTTCATGGCCAACAGGTCGGCACCTCGGTAGACCTTCGGACTCTGGCCCTGGATGGTCAACTCGAAGTCGTTGCCGAAGTCCGGCCGCAGGGACCACATCAGCTGGGCGGCGAGCCGGTCGAGCTGATCCGGATCGTTGCCGGGCGTCGCTTCCGCGGTCAGGCTCACCTTGAGCCGGTCACCGGTGTCCGGCACGTTTCCGGCCGACCGGGTGCCACTGGGTAGCGCCTGCACCGCTGGCGCGATCCAGTTGGACGGCCCGCTGATCAGGGCTTCGAGCAGAACCGTCCGCTGCCGCTCCACCGGTACGGCGACCGGCAGGTATCGCAGATCGGGCACGAGGGCCCGCTGGCTGGTGTCCCAGAAGTAGATGGTCCGTTGCCAGTAGAAGGTCCGCAGCGCGTTCTCGCTGAGCAGCAGGACCGGCGGCGGGTTCAGGATGAACTTGCCCGATTCGCCGACGACGGAGCCGACCCGGAAGGTGTATTCGGTGAACTCCGGCTCCTGGGCCGGAAGCGGCTCCAGCGCCCCGTTCGGTCGTAACTGGCCGACCTGCTGGACGTTGATCGACACCTCGTCCACGCCGGCTTCGGTCCGGGTGATCCGGGGACGTTCCCGCAACCGGATCACGGTCAGCACGACCTCGGGATTGGGATCCTTGACGTCGGCCCGGTTCAGCGGTGCCACGAAGTCCCGGACCTGCTCGACCGCGCGCTCGGCCTCGACCGCCGGTGCCTGCAGGAAGTTGAGCACGAACGCTTCGGTGTTGTTGCGCTCGTCGAGTCGCGACGCCGGGGTCTGGGCTCCTTGGCCACCGGTCGGCAGGCCGGGCGCGGGACCCTGACCGTCCACCCGTACGTCGGTGTCATCGGGGATGCCGCAGCCGGCGGCCAGCAGGACGCCGAGCAGCGCCGGCAGCACGGCCCCGCGCCACCGGCGACGGTTGGCGCTCACCGGGCCACCTCCACCGGGCTGCCACCGTCGACCGGTCCGGCACCGGTCTGCGCGGGACCCGCCGGCTCGGCGCCGGTCGACTCGGGACCCCGGTCCGTCGTCCCGGCCTGCTGCGGCATGCGCACAGCGGGCTGCCCGACGGGCCGCACCACGACGACGGGCCTAGCGGTGGACCGCGTCGAGCCGGCCGCCGGCCGGTCACCGGTCTCGGCCGCACCGCCCGAGGCCGCACCGCCCGAGGCCGCACCGCCCGAGGCCGCACCGCCCGAGGCCGCACCGCCCGAGGCCACGCCGTCGACCACGGCCACACCGCTCGTCGCGAGACCGTCGACCGGCTGGCCCGACGTCCGAGCGTCGTCGTTCTGGCCGGCCGTCCGAACGTCATCGGGCACCAGCCGCAGCGGCGAGGACGCCAGCCGATCGCCGGCACGGGCCGGCACCGTGAGCCGGAACTGCGCGCCCTGGCCGGGTTCCCCCCATGCCTCCAGCCAGCCACCGTGCAACCTGGCGTCCTCCAGGCTGATCGACAGGCCCAGGCCGGTCCCGCCGGTCTGCCGGGCCCGCGACGGATCGGCCCGCCAGAACCGGTTGAACACCAATTTCTCCTCACCAGCCCGCAGACCCATTCCGTGATCCCGTACGGTGACCGCGATCGCCGAGTCGTCCATGCCGAGGGTGACCACCACGGGCCGGCCCTCACCGTGCTCGACCGCGTTGCCGAGCAGGTTGCGCAGCACTCGTTCGACGCGGCGCGGATCCACCTCCGCGATCACCGGTGTCGGCGGCAGCCGCAGGTCGATCCGCACCCCGAGCCGGTCGGCCAGTCCGTCCAGCCGGTCGACGACACGCCGTACCACCGGCACCAGGTCGGTCGGCTCCGCGTCGAGCACCGCGAAGCCGGCGTCGAAGCGGCTGATCTCCAGCAGGTCGGTCAGCAGGCTCTCGAAGCGGTCGAGTTCGGTCTGCAACAGTTCGGCGCTGCGGGCGGCGGCGGGATCGAACGCCTCGCGCTCGGCGAACAGCAGGTCGGCGGCCATCCGTACGGTGGTCAGCGGGGTCCGCAGCTCGTGGGACACGTCGGAGGTGAACCGCCGTTGCAGCCGGGACATCTCCTCCAGCCGGGTGATCTGCCGCTGCAGGTTGGTGGCCATCTGGTTGAACGACGACGCCAGCATGGCCAGGTCGTCCTCACCGTCGACCACCATCCGCTGGTCGAGTAGCCCGGCGGAGAGCCGTTGGGCGGTCCGGGCGGCGACCCGCACCGGCGTGACCACCAGCCGGGTGACCAGGGCGGCCAGCAGACCGAGCAGCATGACCAGCGCCAACCCGGTCGCCAGTACGGTGGCCCGGATCTGGTTGGCCGCCTGGTCCTGGGTGGTCAGCGGGGCCAGGTAGTAGAGCTCGACCTGACCAAACTTGGTCGGCACCGGTGATCCGTAGACCAGGTACTTGCGCCGGCCTTCGCCGAGGTCACCGGTGCGGATCTGGGACGCCTGCGCCCCGGATCCGACCTGTTCGGCCAGTTCCGGGCTGATCATGTGGGCGACATCGACCGCCGGCGAGGTGGTCGGCTGGATGAGCGGGAAGCTGGTGGCCGTCATCACGACCACCACCCCGCCCAACTGGTCCGGGTCGCCGCCGGCCAGATTGGTCACCGTCTGTTCGAAGGTCACCCGGATCTGTGGGTCGAAGTACTGCGGATGGATGCTCATCTGTTCGGCGGCGTAGTCGCGTCCGTGGGTCAGCCGCCGCTGGACGTCTTCGCTGGCCCGGTCTAGCAGGATGTTGGTGCTCTGGGTCGCCACCATGTAGGCGAACCCGCCGACCAGCACGCTGGAGGCGACCAGGGTGATGGTGACCACCCGCAGCTGCAGCGAGCGACGCCAGGTCCGCCGGCTCACCGCGACCAGCATCCGGCCTCGGGCCAGCAGCGGCTCCCGCACCGGGCGCAGCGCGGCTCCGGTGCGGGTGAGCAGGGCGGAAATGGTACGGACCTGGGCAGCCACAGTGCGATCCAGGCTAGCCGGTACCCGCCTTGTATCCCACGCCCCGAACGGTGAGGATGATTTCGGGTCGCTCCGGATCCGGTTCGATCTTGGCGCGCAGCCGCTGTACGTGCACGTTGACCAGGCGGGTGTCGGCCGCGTGCCGATAACCCCAGACCTGCTCCAGCAGCACTTCACGGGTGAAGACCTGACGCGGTTTGCGGGCCAGGGCCACCAGCAGGTCGAACTCCAGCGGGGTCAACTTGACCTCGTCGCCGTCCCGGCTCACGGTGTGCGCCGGCACGTCAATGGTGATCTGGTTGCCGGATGGGCCGATGGTGAGCAGTTCCGGTGCCACGTCCTCGCCGCGACGTAGCCGGGCCCGCATCCGGGCCACCAACTCCTTGGGTTTGAACGGCTTCACCACGTAGTCGTCGGCGCCGGACTCCAACCCGAGGACCACGTCGACCGTGTCGCTCTTCGCCGTGAGCATCACGATCGGGATGCCGGATTCGGAGCGGATCGCCCGACACACGTCGATCCCGCTCATTCCAGGCAGCATCAGGTCGAGCAGCACGATGTCGGGACGGTTTTCGCGGAACGCGGCCAACGCCCGCTCCCCATCGGCGACGAACGACGGCAGGAAGCCCTCACTGCGCAGCACGATACCCATCATTTCCGCCAAGGCGGGATCGTCGTCGACAACCAGCACACGGGCTCTCATGTGACCAATATTTCATCCCGGCCCCACCGTTGGGGGACCGCCACCGGGGCCTGATCGTCCGGTACCCGCTCGGCTACGACATTTCAGACGATCATCCGCCCTGTCGTGGCGTCGCGGCGGCAACGTGCCACGATGGGACGCTGGTACCACCGCCGTACCGTCACTCACCTCGTCACCAGGAGTCCGCGTGGATCACGCCGGCCCGTCCGACGTGCTGCCGCTGCGCCCGCTCACCACCGGCGAGCTGCTCGACGCCGCGGTGGTGCTGTTCCGTGGCCACGCGACCGTGCTGTTGCCCGCCGGCCTGCTGTTCGCCCTGTCTGAGCAGCTGATCCTCGCCCCGCTGCGGGCGGCCGCCGGAGCCGTACCGCCGGCCTACCTGCCCACCTGGGACCGGTTCGGCAGCTACTGGCTGTTGCTGGCCGCCGGCGCGGCGATCGAGGTCACCCTGATCTCGCTGCTCGGCGGGCTGACCGCCCGCGCCGCCGGGGCCGCCCTGCTCGGCCGACGGATCTCCGGCCCCGGCCTGCTCGACCCGCGCGGTGCCCGGTTCCCGGCGGTCGTCCTGGTCGCCGGTGCCGCCGGTACGGTCATGTTCACCGCCGCGTTGGCCGGCCCGGTGTGGTTCGTCGCGTACGCCGTACTGGGACTGGCGGTGCCCGCGCTGATCCTCGACCGGGTGCCGGTCTGGCAGTCGCTGTCCCGCTCGGCGGTGCTCGCCTGCCGCTCCGGGTTACGGGCCGGGCTGATCCGGATCCTCGGCTACCTGGTGTGGTTCGGCATTCGCGTCGGACTCGGGTTGGGTGCCCTGGCCGTGGTCGAATCCGGCTCGCCCTGGCTCGGTGTGCTCAGCGTGGCCGGCTGGACGGCGGTCAACGCCATCGCCTACCCGACGTTGGCCTGCCTGGATGCTGTGCTGCAGGTGGAGACCCGGATGCGGACGGAAGGTCTGGACATCCGGCTGATCCGGGCCCGGACGCGACACACCCTGACCCCCGAGCTGCTGGCGGTCGACCGGTGATCGCCGGGCTCAGCCGCTGGTGGACCGAGCAGGTCGCCGCCGTCGGCGATGTGCTGCCGCTGCCGCTGCTCGCCGCCCTGGTGGTCACCGTCGCGACGGTGGTCGCCGCCGCCTGGTTCTGGTGGCCCGGCTGGCTACCACGCCGCTGGCCGGGCTTGCCGTCCCCGCTGCGGCCCTGGCTGCCGACCGCCGGGCGACGGGCGGGCTGGTCGCGGACGGTCCGACGGTGGCTGGGCCGGCTGCGCCCCCGCCGGTGGGTGCCCGGTTGGTGGGCGGCGGACCGGCGGGCTCCGGGCCGCTGGCGACGGTGGCTCGATCCGCGTCGCTGGTGGCGGCTGCTGGTCCACGGTCTGGCGCGCGTACACGGCCTGGTGCGCGGTGGGTTCCGGTCCGGTGACCGGACGGGTCGGCCGACGGACGGCGGGCCGGCCGACGCGGCTGGCGGGCCGGCCGACGCGGCTGGCGGCCCGGCACCGGATCTGCCGGCCGCCGGCCTGATCGGACGGGCCGACCAGCTCGCCGCCGACGGCCGCTACGCCGAGGCCGTTCGGGAACGCCTCCGGGCGATGGTGCGCGAGCTCGCCGACCGGGGCATGGTGTCTCACCAGCCGGGCTGGACCGTGACCGAACTCGCCGACGCCGCCGCGCGGGTGGTCCCCGCCGCCCGGCCGTCGCTGGCCGAGGCCGCGACCATCTTCAGCGACCTGTGGTACGGGCAGCAGCCGGCGCGCCCCGCGCACGACGAGCGGATGCGGGCGCTCAGCGCGGATCTGCGGCTGGCCATCCGGCAGCGGGAGCCGGCCGCCGCGCCTCAGCAACAGCACCACACCGCCGCGCCTCAGCAACAGCACCACACCGCCGCGCCTCAGCAGGAGCACGCCGCCGCACGGCGGCAGCAGGTCGTCCCGCCGCAGGAGCGAGCATGGTGACCCGGTCCCGGCCGCGACGGCGGTGGCCGCGGATCGCCGTACCGCTGGGGGTCGCTGCCGCGCTGCTGCTGGTGACTCCGGTGGCGTACCTCGTCGAACACCCCGACCCGACCCGGCCCGGCTTCCTCTCCCCGACCAACCCCGGTCCCGACGGAGGCAGCGATCTCGCCGCCGAGCTGCGCGCCAGCGGGGTCGACGTCCGGGTGGTGGACCGCACGGCCGAAGCGTTGAGTGCCGCCGGTTCCGGCTCGGGCTCCGGCTCCGGCCCCGGTTCCGGTGCCGGCACGACGACCCTGTTCGTCCCGGCGCCGACCCTGGTGCACCCGGCCTATCTGCGGATGCTGGCCCGTACCCCGCCGGGCACCCGGGTGCTGCTGATCGACCCGCCGCGCCGGCTGTTGGGCGGCAATCCGGTCCCGATCGACCGGGCCGGTCGACGGTGGGCGGCCCGCGCGAGCGACCCGACCGACGGCAGTGACCGATGTGTGCTGCCGGAGGTGGCGGCAGCGGGACCGGCGGCGGCGCTGCGGCAGCGGTACGCGGCACCGGCCGGACTGGATCCCGGGCGCGTCGACCGTTGCCACGACGGGGGCGTCGCCCGGCTCACCTGGGGTCAGGCCGAGCTGGTCGTGGTCGGCGCGAGCGATCCGTTCCGCAACGACCGGTTCGCCGAGCACCGCAACGCGCGTCTGGCCACCGGCCTGCTGGGGACCCGGCCGCAGGTGGTCTGGCTCGACCTCGACGGGCCGGACGTGCCCCCGTCGGGGCCGGGCGGCCCGCAACCGGACAGCCCGCCGGAGGGCTCTGGGCCTGGACCGACGTCGACGACCGGGCCGGCGGACGACGTTCCCGGCTACGGCTCGGACGACCCGCCGCCGGGCGCACCCGGCAACCCGGCACCCGGAGTCGACGACCGGGCCGACCCGCAGGACCGCCAACGTGACCTGCTGCTGGCCGCCTTCCCGCCCTGGTTCTGGGCGACGCTGGTCCTGCTGGCGCTCGCGCTTCTGGTGCTGGCGTCGTCGCGGGCCCGTCGACTCGGAGCGCCGACCGACGAACCGCTGCCGGTGACGGTGCCGGCGGCGGAGACCGTACTGGGCCGGGGGCGGCTCTACCGGCGGTCCCGGGCCCGGAGGCCTACCGCGCAGGTCCTGCGGAGGGTCGCGGTGGACCGGATCGCATCGGTGCTCGGTCTGCCTGCGCGGGCCAGCGCGGCCGAGGTGGTCGCGTCGGTCGCCGCCCGGACGGGCGACAAGCCGGACCTGGTCGACGCGTTGTTGTACGGTCCGGTGCCGGCCACCGACGCCGACCTGGTACGTCTGGCGCGGCAGTTGACCGAGCTGCCGACCGAGATCCGTGCACGTCCGGCACCGCAGCGCCCCGGGCCGCCGGCACCTCGACCACCATCCGCGATCGAAGGAGATCACCGGTGAGCCACTTCACCGCAGCCGGCTCGGCTGTCGGCCCGACCGTCGGTTCGGCCGTCGGCCCGCTCGGCGGTCCGACTGTCGGCCCGCTCGGCGGCGTGGCCGGCGACGCGGACGAGGCGCGCGCCGCCCTGCACCGGCTACGCACCGAGGTCGCCAAGGCGGTGGTCGGGCAGGACGCCGTCGTGACCGGTCTGGTGATCGCCCTGCTGTGTCGCGGTCACGTACTGCTCGAAGGCGTGCCGGGGGTCGCCAAGACGCTGCTGGTCCGTACCTTCGCCGCCGCGTTGGACCTGGACGCCAAGCGGTTGCAGTTCACCCCCGACCTGATGCCCGGGGACGTCACCGGTTCGCTGATCTTCGATCCCCGTACGGCGGTCTTCACCTTCCGCGAGGGTCCGGTGTTCACCAATCTGCTGCTCGCCGACGAGATCAACCGGACCCCGCCCAAGACACAGTCCGCGTTGCTGGAGGTCATGGAGGAACATCAGGTCTCGGTCGAAGGGGTCCGCCGGCCGCTGCCGAGCCCGTTCATCGTGGCCGCGACCCAGAATCCCATCGAGTACGAGGGAACCTATCCGCTGCCGGAGGCGCAGCTGGACCGTTTCCTGCTCAAACTGACCGTGCCGCTGCCGAACCGGGAGGAGGAACTCGGTGTGTTGCGCGCCCACCACGCCGGCTTCGATCCCCGGGACCTGGCGGCGGCCGGGGTGCGGCCGGTGGCCAGCGCCGCCGATCTCGACACGGCCCGCCGGGCGGTCGGGCAGGTCGGGGTCAGCGAGGGAGTGCTCGGCTACGTCGTCGACCTGTGCCGCGCCACCCGCAGCTCGCCGGCGCTGGCGTCGGGTGCCTCGCCACGCGGGGCGACCGCCCTGCTCAGCACCGCGAAGGCATGGGCCTGGATAGCCGGGCGCGACTATCTGACGCCGGACGACGTCAAGGCCGTCGCACGGGCCACCCTGCGGCACCGGGTACGGCTGCGTCCCGAGGCGGAGCTGGAAGGCGCGACCGCCGACGGCGTACTCGACTCGGTGCTGGCCACCGTGCCCACCCCACGCTGACCGGGGCCGGGATCCGGGTGGCAGGCGTGGTCGAAACGGTGTGCAGATGGTGACCTGGCGGGTGTCGGTGCTGCTCGGCCTCGGCAGTCTCACGATGCCCTGGTGGCCGTCGCCCTGGCTCGGTCTGTTGGTGGTGACCGGGCTGGTCGCCGCGCTCACCGGGCTGGACGTGGTGCTGGCGGTGCCGTTGCGTGACCTGACGCTGGGCCGCGACGGCGCGCGTACGGTCCGGCTGGGTTCGACCGCCACGGTCACGCTGACGCTGCGCAACAGGTCGTCCCGCCGGCTCCGGGCCCAGGTACGCGACAGTTGGGTCCCGTCCGCTGGCGCCACTCCCGGCCCAGAGCACGACCCGGGCCGGCAGCCGCAGCCGGGCCAGCGGCCGCAGCCGGGCCAGCGGCCGCAGCCGGGCCAGCGGCCGGTCGCCGTCGCCGTCCAGGGCACCGACGGTCCGGTGTGGCGGGTCCGCGTCGCTGCCGGCGACCAGGTCGAGTTGCCCGCAACGCTGACCCCGACCCGTCGGGGGGACCGACCCGCCGGCGAGGTCAGCCTGCGCTCGTACGGCCCCCTCGGGCTGGCGTTCCGGCAACGTCGCCAGCGTCCAGCGACGCCACAGTGGATACTCCGGGTGCTGCCCCGGTTCGACTCCCGCCGGCTGCTGGCCGAAAAGGTGGCCCGGCTGCGGGTGGTCGACGGGATGCGGACCACCCGGGGCCGGGGGCAGGGCACCGAGTTCGACAACCTCCGGGAGTACGTGGTCGGCGACGACGTACGGTCGATCGACTGGCGGGCCAGCGCGCGCCGGGCCGACGTCCTGGTGCGGACCTGGCGTCCGGAACGGGACCGGCGGGTGGTCTGCGTGGTGGACACCGGGCGTACGGCCGCCGTCCGCATCGGCGACGAGCCGAGGCTGGACGTGGCGATCGACGCCGTACTGCTGCTCGCCACCCTGGCCAGCCGGGCCGGCGACCAGGTCGACCTCCTGGCGGTGGACACGGCGGTACGCGCCACCGTGACCGGGGCCGGCCGCCACCAGCTGCTGCCCAGACTGGTCGACGCGCTCGCCCCGCTGCAGCCGACGCTCCTGGAGACCGACTTCGACCTGCTGGTGGGCGAGGTGCTGCGCCGGGAACGCAAACGGGCTCTGGTGGTGCTCTGCACCGCGTTGGAGCCCGGCGCGCTCGGCGAAGGGCTGCTCCCGGTGCTGCCCCGGCTCGCCGCCCGCCACCAGGTCGTGGTCGCGGCCGTACAAGATCCGGTGTTGACCGCCTTGACGAGCGCGCCGGCCCGCTCGGCGGCCGACGCGTACGCCGCCGCGGCGGCCTGGCGGACCCTCACGGAACGGGACCGGATCCGGTCCGCGCTGGCCCAGCACGGGGTGCTGGTGGTGGACGTGCCCGCCGCCGACTTCGCCAGCCAGCTCAGCGACACCTACCTGCGGCTCAAGTCGCTCGGTCGGCTGTGACAGGCCGATCGGGCCGAGGCCGCCTGTCGGGCGACCCGGGCCGGCGGGCACCGCAGACGACGACGTAGCCGAGGAAGGCGAGCCAGGCGGTGGCACCGATGCCGATCCGCACCCAGGTCGGCCACGGCGCGGGGGTGACGAAGGCCTCGATCAGCCCGGACACGGCGAACAGGCCGACCAGGCCGAGCGCGACCACCACCCCGGAGAGCCCGGCCTCGGCGACGGCCCGGCCGCGCCGCAGGTGCGCCGGTGGGGAGATCCAGGCTCCGCCGACGCGCAGCCCGACCCCGGCGGCGACGAACACGCCGGTCAGTTCCAGCAGGCCGTGCGGCGTGATCAGCCCGAAGAAGACGTCCGCCCGGTCGTAGGAGATCATCACCCCGCCGGTGACGCCGATGTTCAGCGCGTTGGCCCAGAGCAGATAGAGCACCGGTACGACGAGGATGCCGGCGGCCAGGCACTGCGCGGCGAGCCAGGCGTTGTGGGTCCACAGCTGGACGGCGAAGCTCGGTGCCGCGTACTGGGTGTAGTAGCCGGCGAAGCTCGATTCGGCGAGTTGGGCCGCCGCCCGATCGCCGACCAGCAGCCGGGCGCTGTCCGGATGACCGGCGACCCACCACATCAGAAAGCCGGTGAGCGCGCAGAACAGCACCGCGACCGTGCCCCACCAGGGAGCCGCCTGATACACCGCACGCGGAAACCCGGTGGTGAAGAAGCTGACCACGCCGGTCCAGGAGCCGCCGGAGTCGGCGGTGACCCGGGTACGGGCGATCAGCACCAGCCGGGACAGCCGGGCGACCAACGCCGGGTCGGGCGACCGGGTGCGGACGACCGACAGGTGAGTGGACGTCCGCTGGTAGAGGCTCACCAGCTCGTCCACCTCGGCGGCGGACAGGTGCCGGCCACGGGCAAGCTGGTCCAGCCGCCGCCACTGCGGCTCGTGTTCGGCCACGTACGCGTCGAGGTCCACGCCCACCTCCCGCCGCATAGTGTTCACTGGCGGGGTGGACGTGCGGGAAACCGGGGTGACCCGACTGGTCAACGGCGAGGCCGTCGAGGTCGAGGTACGGCTGGCCCGGGTCGGTTCGCGGGCGCTCGCGCTGCTGGTCGATCTGCTGGTGCAGGCGCTCGTCGCGCTGCTGCTGGTCGCGGTCACGGCGATCGTGCTGTCGTCGGCGACGTCGATCCAGGTCGACGAGGCCCTCGGCCGGGCGCTGCTCACCGCCGGCACGGTGCTGGTGCTGGTCGGCTACCCGGTGGCCAGCGAAACCCTGACGGGCGGCCGTACGGTGGGCAAGCTGGCGGTCGGGCTGCGGGTGGTCCGCGCCGACGGTGGCCCGTTGCGGTTCCGGCACGCGTTGACCCGCAACCTGGTCGGGGTGGCCGCCGAGTGGCCCGGTCTGCTGATGCCGCCGCTGACCTGGCTGGCCTGCCTGGTGACGATGCTGGTCAACGGGCACGGCAAACGGCTCGGTGATCTGGCGGCCGGGACGGTCGTGGTGCACGAGCGGGCACCGTCGTCGTGGGGTTGGGTGCCCGGCATGCCGCCGGCGCTGGTCGGGTGGGCGCGGACTCTCGACCTGACCCGGCTCGACGACGAGTTGGCGCTGTCGGTCCGGCACCTGCTCGCCCGGGGGCACGGGTTCGCCGAACCGGCCCGCTCCCGGCTCGTCCGCGACCTCGCGGCGGAAGTGGCGGCGGTGGTCACTCCTCCGCCGCCGGCCGGGGTGCCCGGCTGGGCCTACCTGGCGGCGGTGCACGCCGAACGGCATCGCCGGTCGGCGCGACGGCTGGCTAACGCCCGGGCGAGCAGCGCGGCGCTCTGGCCGGAGCTGGTCGGCCTGACGCCGGCGCGGGCGCTCGGCGCTCCCGTAGTTCCGGCCGTTCCGGCCGTTCCGGCGGGCGCCACCGGGTCGCCGGCTTCGACGCAGTGGCGTCCGCGACCGGTCCGGTCGGCCGCTCCGGTGCAGCGCGATGACCCGCAGTGGCCACGGGAGAGTTGGCCGCGACCGCCGTGGTTGGGTCCGACCGCCGAGCAGCCGGACTGGACCGGGGTACGCCGTCCGCCGGTGGCCAGCACGTTGCGATCGGCCCAGCCGACTCTGTCCTTGTCCGCCCAGCCGACTCTGTCCACGTCCGCCGCGCCGGTGCCCGCCCAGCCCACGCCCGACCGGTCCGATTTCGCGGCACCGTCGACCGGGGCGGATCCGGACGCGGATGTGGCAGCATCACGGTGGTGAAGGCCTTCATACCCTGGCTGGTCGTACTCGCCATCATCATCTTCCTCAACGCGGTAGGTCTGCGACCGTTGGCCACCGCGCTCGCGCTGGGCTGGCTGGTCTACTGCATCTGGACCTGGGTCCGCCCGGGCAGCCGACTGCGGCAGTAGCCGAGACAGCACGCGGGGCGACTGGGACGAGCGTCCGCTCCGCTCGCCCTACAGCCGCCCCGCGCATCCCCCCGGTTTGGTTCCCCCGCGCATCAGCGTGACAACTTCGTGACGCCGCGTAGTCGTAGATTTGCAGTGTGTAGCCGCACTGTCAAGCCAATCCGGAAATTACCGACTCGTGGCGTGTCGGTGCCCACGCCAGGAACGCTCGACCGGAGCCGGATACGCCCTCAGGTCAGATCGACCGAGGCGACGTACGCCTCACCGGCGCCGGACAGCAGCAGCGCGGCGTCGCTCGCCGGCCCGGCCGCCGCCCGACCCGGCGGGATCGCCACTCTCGAACGGCCGTCGTCGACCGCCACCCCGCCCGCCGTACAGAGCACCAGTCGCGGACCGCTGACCGGCAACGTCACCTGCGACAGATCGGCGTCGAGGACGACCCGGTGCAGCACGAACTCGGCGGCCGGAGTCGGCCAGGTGACCACCCCGTCGGTGACCGGCACCGGGCGTACCACCGGATCGTCGAGCGTCTCGAAGCGCAACACGCGCAGCAACTCGGCGACGTCGACGCGCTTGGGGGTGAGTCCGCCCCGGAGCACGTTGTCGCTGGCCGCCATGATCTCCACCCCGGCACCCCGCAGGTAGGCGTGCAGGTTGCCGGCCGGCATCCAGATCCCCTCGCCGGGGGCGAGCGTCACGTTGTTGAGCAGCAGCGCGACCAGCACCCCGGGATCGGTCGGGTAGTGCGCCGCCAACCGGCGCAGCAGGTCGGCATCGGCCGCGAAGTCGGCGGGCAGCCGGCCGGCCGCCGACACCGCCGCGTCGATCAGCGCGGCCCGGTCGTCCGCCGGCCAGCTCAGCAGCGACCCCATCGCCTCGCGTAGCCCGGCCGGCCCGGACCGCAGGGATTTCGCCACCGGTTCCAGGTCGTCGATCCGCAGCGCGGCGAACACGTCGGCCGAGCGCCACGGGGACCGGAACCCGCAGAGCGCGTCGAAGGGCGTGAGCGCCACCAGCAGTTCCGGCTTGTGGTTCGGATCGGCGTAGTTGCCCGGCTGGTCAGACACCTGCTGCCGCCGCGCCGCCTGCTCGGCGGCGTAGCCGGCACGCGCCTGCCGGGCGTCCGGGTGCGCCTGCAACGACAGCGGCGTCTCGGCCGCGAGGACCTTCATCAGGTACGGCAGCCGCCCGTCGAACCGTCGCGCGGTCTCGACGCCGAGCCACTCGGTCGGCGCCTGGCCGATCAGGTCGGCCAGGCTCACCGCCACACCGTCGCGTTCCACAGTAGAGGGGGCACCCGGGTGGGCGCCGAGCCACAGCTCCGCCTCCGGTCCCGGGGTCGGGGACCGGCGGCCCTGCAGCTCGGCGATCACCGTACGCGATCCCCAGGCGTAGTCCCGGATCTGGCTGGTCAGCAGTTCCACGTCGATACCTCGGACCGGGTCAGGTGGTGGAAAGCTCCTTCATCTCGCTGACCGCCGGCACCGCCATCGGGTCGAGATGATGAGCCAGAGCCAGATAGACCGAGGCGTAGTCGGGTACGGCGATCAACGAGGCGAGGCGCTCCAACGCCGACCCGCCCTCGGCGGTGATCACGTCGCACCGCACCCCGCGCCGCTCGGCGAGGGTCTGCACGGCGTCGGCCCGCCGTTCCTCCACCGCCAGCGGCTCGTCGGCGTCGTCCTCCGGGTTGAGCCCGCCGTCGCGCAGCAGCACCAGCCGCAGCCGGGTCGGCGACTCGACGACGTCCTCCGGGTCGGCGAAGATGTCGCGGCTGGACTCGACCAGCCCGCCGAACACCCCGTCGAGCAGACCCACCCGGCCCCGGCCGGCCTCGCCGAGCGCCCCGGTCACCACCGGGTAGCGGGCGTTGGTCGACAAGGTGTCACCGAATCGTCGGGCCGCGACCGCCGCCACCGGCGACGAACCCCAGACGATCGGCACCGAACCCGCCAAGCCGAGCGCGAGCGCCTTCGCCGGGTTGACGAACGACTCGGCCGCCGGCTTGCAGCGTTCGGCGTCGGCGTCCAGCCGGGCGGCGGTTTCGGCCAGATCGGCCTCGTTGACCTTGACCAGGCCAAGGGACCGGGCGGCTAGCAGGACCGGCACCGTCAACGCCCAGAGGCTGGCCCGCGCCGGGGCGCGACGCGGCACCGGGATGAACGGAGCCCGTACCCCCTCGGCGACCGACTGCAGCTGCGAGTCGGGGGCGCCGACGGCGACCAGCCGGGCACCGCGCCGGGCGGCGGCCTGCGCCGCGCCGAGCGCTTCCGGGCTGCGGCCCGAGGCGCTGACCGCGATCACCACGTCCGCCGCGCCCACCCAGCCGGGCACGCCGGCGCTGCGGTGTGCGATCACCGGTACGGGGCAGCGTGGCCCGGCCACGGTCGCCAGCACGTCACCGGTACGGCCGGCGGTGCCGATGCCGGCGATCACCACCGCCCGGGGGCGGCCTTCGTCGGCGAGGACCCCCAGGTTGGCTTCGGCGGCCAACGCCGCCGACTCCCGTACCTGGGCTCCGGCCGACGCGGTGAACCGCAGCATGCCGCCCGGGTCGGCGGTGGCCAGCGCGTCCGCGTCGTCGAGCAGCGCCTCGTCCGGCAGCCGCCGACCCAGCACCCCGGACTGACCGTCGATCGGCAGCGACATCAGGCGGCCTCGGAAGGGCCGCCACGGGCCTCGTCGAGCAGGAGCACCGGAATGCCGTCGCGCACCTCGAAGATCCGCTGGCACTGCGGGCAGGTCAGCGTCGCCGCCTCCGCGTCGTAGTCCAACGGTGTGTGGTGGGTGTCCGGGCAGGCGAGGATCTCCAGCAACTGCGAATCCAGGGCCATCGAGCGGCTCCTTCCAACTCGTCAGGGACGCTTCCCCTGTGCGGTACGGGACGCGTCGCGGAAATCCTAGCCGCGGATCAGCGCGAGTACGCCGTCGCGCAGCTCGCTCATCCGTTCGCCGGTCGGTGCCTCCACGTTGAGCCGCAGCAACGGTTCGGTGTTGGAGGCCCGGATGTTGAACCAGGCGCCGTCGGCGAACCGTACGGTCAGGCCGTCGAGTTCGTCGGTGTCGGCGTCGGCGTACGCGGCCGTGACCGCCGCCAGCTTGGCCTGCTGGTCGTCGACCGTCGAGTTGATCTCGCCGGACGCGACGTACCGTTCGTACGCGTGGGCCAGCTCGGACAGCGGCCGGTCCTGCTCCCCGAGGGCGGCCAGCATGTGCATCGCGGCCAGCATGCCGGTGTCGGCGAACCAGAAGTCCCGGAAGTAGTAGTGCGCGGAGTGTTCGCCGCCGAAGACCGCGTTGGTCCGGGCCATCTCGGCCTTGATGAACGAGTGACCGACCCGGGCCCGGACCGGCTGGCCGCCGTTCTCACTGACGATCTCCGGTACGGCGCTGGAGGTGATCAGGTTGTGGATGATCGTCGAACCCGGATATTTGGCCAGCTCACGAGTGGCGACCAGGGCGGTGATCGCCGACGGGGAGACCGGTTCGCCGCGCTCGTCGACGACGAAGCAGCGGTCGGCGTCACCGTCGAACGCGAGCCCGAGGTCGGCGCCGTGGTCCCGGACGGCCTGCTGCAGGTCGACGATGTTGGCCGGGTCGAGCGGGTTGGCCTCGTGGTTGGGGAAGGAGCCGTCCAGCTCGAAGTACATGGGAATGATGTCCAGCGGCAACGCGGGCAGGACGCTGTCGCCGAGCACCGCCGGTACGGTGTAGCCGCCCATCCCGTTGCCGGCGTCGACCACCACCTTGAGCGGCCGGATCCCCGACAGGTCGACGAGGGTCCGCAGGTGGGCGGCGTAGTCGGCGAGCAGGTCGTGCCGGTCGACCCGGTCCTCACCAGTCGGCGTCTCGCCGCTGTCCAGCAACGCCTGCGCCCGGTCCCGGATGTCGGTCAGGCCGGAGTCCTGGCCGATCGGGGCCGCGCCGGCCCGGCACATCTTGATGCCGTTGTACTGGGCCGGGTTGTGGCTGGCGGTGAACATCGCACCGGGCAGGTCGAGCGCACCGGAGGCGTAGTAGAGCAGGTCGGTGGAGGCCAGGCCGCCGTGCAGCACCTCGGCGCCGGCCGCGTTGGCGCCAGCGGCGAAGGCGTCGGCCAGCGGCGGTGACGAGTCGCGCATGTCGTGGGCGATGACGATCTTGTCGGCCTTCTCGCCGTTGTCCCGTAGCACCTGGACGAAGGCGGTACCGATCGCCCGGGCGACCGCCTCGTTGAGCTGGTCGGGAGTCGTGCCACGGACGTCGTAGGCCTTGACGATTTTGGACAAGTCAGACAAGGTCTCGCTCCTCAGCAGTGCCGATGCCAACACCGGTGAGCGTAACGGAGCTAGCGGCGGCGTCCGGCGTCAAGGCTGGCCGGGCCACCCTCCGGCAGCATGATGTTCATCCTGTCGCCGCGCACAGCCGTACCGCACCCGTACCCGCGTCAGCTGCCGCCGCAGCCGACGCCCCGCTGTTGTCGCAGCTCAGCACGGGTTCTTCGCAACTCAGCGCGGGTGGATCCGGGGCAGCAGCATGGTCGCCCCACCGTCCCCACCGTCCCCACCGGAATCACCGCTGTCGTCCCTGCCGCCGCTGCCGCCGCTGCCGCCGCGTCCCCGGCGGATCAGCAGCACCAGCAGCCCGATCCCGACCCCGACCATGCCGACGCCGCCCGCCAGCGCCAGCGTCCCGACCCCCGGCCCGCCCGACTCCTGGCTGCCGCCCTGACCAGCGGCGGCCAGCAGGTCCTGGTCGGGCGCGGCGACCGCGGGCACCTCGGTCGGCTCGACCGCCGTGGCCGCCTCGGTCGGCTCCGGGGTCGGTTCCTCGGTCGGCTCTACGGTCGGCGACGGCGGAGCCGGCTGGTACGTGCCGGCTAGTGCTGTGACCACGAACGTTCAGGGTGTTGGTGTCAGGCTGCGCGGGTAGTGGGTTGGCCCCAGCGTTGTTGTCGTTCGCTGCGTATGCGGGCTCGTTCGCGGCGTTGGGCGGCCAGGACGTCGGGATGACGGGCGTTGGCGTTGCGCCAGCGTAGGTATGTCTGCAGCCTCCGGGTCAGGGCGGGGTGGTTGGGGTGGTTCGACCCGGCGATGACGAAGGTGCGCAGTGGCCCGAACTGGGCCTCGATCGGGTTGGCCCAGGAGGCGTAGGTCGGGGTGAAGCAGAGTTCGACCTTGTTCCGGGCCGCCCACCCGCGGATCGTGCGGCCTCTGTGCGCGGAGAGGTTGTCCAGGATGACGTAGATCGGTGCCCCGTCCGGACGGGCGGCGCGGATCGACTTTAGGGCGGCGAGGGTGTTCGCGGCGCTCTTGTGTCGTCGGACGACGCCCCAGAGTTGGTCGTCGCCGACGGAGTAGCAGCCGTGGAACTGTCGGACGCCGTGCAGCTTGTGATAGTTCGCGGGTAGCCGGCGCGGGTGTCCGGCCGGTGCCCATCCGGCGCCGGCCTGCGGACGGATCACCAGGGGCCCGAACTCGTCGAAAGCGAACACCCGGTGCGGGAACCGGGCGGTCACCTCCTCGATGCGGGCGAGCTTGGCGTCCCGGTCGGGGTCGGTGGACTCCTTCCACGTCTTCGTCCGTTGGAAGGTGATCTTGTGTCGGTGCAGGATCTGCCGAAGTCGTTCCCGCCCCACCTGGACGCGACGGGAGGCGTGCGAGCTCAGGTGGTCGGCGAGCTTGCGCACGCTCCAGCGGGTGAACGGCCGCCCCAGCTTCTCGGGGCGGGTGGTGGCCGTCTCGATGATGAACGTCTCGTCATCGGGACTGATCTGGCGGGGACGGCCACCCGCCCACCGAGGGTCCAGGCTGGCCATGCCCATCTCGTTGAACCGGTGGATGACCTGCCGGATCGTGTCCTCGTCGGCCTGTACCAGGCGGGCGATCGCCGGCACGGTGTTCCCGCCGGCCGAGGCGAGCACGACCATCGCGCGTCGCAGTCGGATCGGGGAACCGGTTCCCCTGCGGGTGATTCGCAGCAGCTGCTGACCTTCGTGGTCACTCAACCGCCGTACACGTACAAGATCTGCCACCACCACAGCCTGGCCGTCACGACGTCACCCGGCCGACAGGCCCGACGGCGTGTCATCCAACACCGTGAACGTTCGTGGTCACAGCACTAGCCGGCCGCCGACCTTCTTCGCTCCGGCCGCCCGGCCGAGCAGTTCACCGCCGGCGGTGTACGCCTCGGCGACGATGTTGGCGGTGCCGGCGGGCGCCCCGGCCAGGAACGCCATCCGATATCGGGTGGTGCGGCTCTTGCCTTTGCACAGCTCGTCGTCTTCGGGTGCGGTCCGGTCGGTGACCAGCAGGCCGCCGCCGTTGTCCGTCACCGGCACGTTCACCCAGTCGTCGTCGATCCGGGCCTGCACCGCCACCAGGTCCGGGGTGGCGCCGGGCAGTCGGATCGCCAGGGCGGTCCGCAGCGACACGCACCCCTCGGTGCGTTTGGTCACCTTGACGGTCACCCCGCCGGCCTTCTCACCGGCGGTGAACTTGCCGGGCAGACCGAGCTGGACCCGTACCTGCTCGTCCTGGGCGTACGCGGGACTCGCGGCGGCCACCGCCACTCCGGCGGTCAACAGCAGCACCATCGTCAGTCGGGTCATGCCACGACGTACCGCCATGTGCCGCCTCGCCTCCCGCGTCGCCGGCCCCCGTGCCTCGGACGCCGTCGGGCGACAGGCTACCGCGCTGCGGCCACGAGCCCCCGATCCTGCGGGCGGCCGCTACAGGTCGAGTCCGGTGAGGACCATGACACGCGGGTCGGTGTAGTCGTCCATCGCGCTACGGACACCTTCGCGGCCGACGCCGCTGCCTTTGACCCCGCCGTACGGCATCTGGTCGGCCCGGTACGACGGCACGTCACCGACGATCACCCCGCCGACGGCCAGGGTGCGGTGCGCGGTGAACGCGGTCTGCAGGTTGTGGGTGAAGACGCCGGCCTGCAGCCCGTACGCCGAGTCGTTGACCGCCGCGAACGCCGCCGCGTCGTTCTCGACCCGCTGTACGACGAGCACCGGGCCGAAGACCTCCTCGGTGAGCACCTTGGCGTCGGGCGGCACCAGGGTCAGTACGGTCGGCGGATAGGTCGCGCCGTCGCGGCGGCCACCGACGTCGATGGTGGCCCCGGCGGTCACCGCTTCGTCCACCCAGGACTCGACGCGGATCGCGGCGTCTTCGTTGATCAGTGGCCCGACGTCGGTGGCTTCGTCGGTCGGGTCACCGACCCGCAATCGTTGTACGGCGTCGACGAGCCGGGGCAGGAAGCCGTCGTAGAGCCATTCGTGCACGTAGACCCGTTGCACGGCGATGCAGCTCTGCCCGGCCTGATAGTTGGCGAAGGTGGCGATGCGCTGCGCCGCCCAGGTCAGCTCCTCGTCGCCGGTCCAGTCCTCGCAGATGACCGCCGCCGCGTTGCCGCCCAACTCCAGGGTGACGTGCTTCTCCGGGACCGATCGGCGGATCAGCGCGCCGACCGGGCCGGAGCCGGTGAACGACACCACCGGCAGGCGCGGGTCGGCGACCAAGTCGCCGGCCCGGTCGTTGGGCACCGGGAGTACGGACACCATGCCGGCGGGCAGCCCGGTATCCAGTCCGTCCGGCTCGGTGGCCTCGGCGATCAGCTCGCCGAGCAGCAGCGCGGTCAGCGGGGTCGCCGGGGCCGGCTTGAGGATGATCGGCGCGCCGACCGCGATCGCCGGGGCGACCTTGTGCGCGACCAGGTTCAGCGGAAAATTGAACGGCGAGATGCCCAGTACCGGTCCGCGCGGCACCCGGCGGACCACCGCCATCCGCCCGGCGGCGGCCGGGTCGGTGTCGAGGCGCTGCAGGTCGCCGGAGAAGCGGCGGGCCTCCTCGGCGGCCCAGCGGAACGTGGAGACGGCCCGGTTCACCTCGGCCCGCGCCCATTTCAGCGGTTTGCCGTTTTCGGCGGTGATCAGTCGGGCGATTTCGTCGGCGCGCTGCGCGAGCCGGGCGCTGATGTGGTCGAGGGCGGCGGCCCGGCGGTACGCGGGCAGCGCGGCGGCCACCGGTGCGAGCTGCTGCGCGGCGGCGACGGCCCGCTCGACCTGGTCGGGCGTGGCATAGCTGGTCTGTCCGACCAGCCGTCCGCCGTACGGGTGGTGCACGGCCAGCGGCGTGTCGCCGTGCGCCGGCTCCCCGGCCAGCCAGAACGGCACCGGTACGGTCGGGTCGGCGGCGGCGTGCTCCATCCCGCCAGCCTAGGCCAGCCCACCATCCGGGCAGAGCCACGGTATCGTGAAGCCGGTAGCCGATCGCCAGCTCAGGAGACCTGTATGACCGTCGAGATGGTCGCGCCGGCCTGGATGCATGAGCAGGTCACGGCCGAGCAGTACGCGACGTGGACAGAAGAGCAGTGCGCCGGCATCGAGATCGTGGATGGGATGGTCCTCGTGAGCCCGAGCGCCTCCAAGCGGCACAATCGCCTGGCAAGGCTGCTGGCGAACGCCCTGGACAGTGCCGCCGGGCCGGAGTGGAACGCGGACACCGACTTCGACGTTCGGCTTCACGACGTGCCGCTGAACAACCGCCGTCCGGACGTGACGGTCTATCGCGCGGACACCATCGACGTCACCCCGACTCGCCCGGAGCATGTGCTGCTGGTGGCCGAGGTGGTCTCGCCCGGGTCGGAGACGACCGACCGGATCGTCAAGGCTGACCAGTACGCCAGGGTTGGAATTCAGTTCTACTGGCGGGTCGAGCAGGCCGCCACGGGCGCGCCTCTCGTCTACACGTACGTTCTTGACCCAGCGACGGGACGCTACCGCGACGGCGAGATCTTCACCGGCGTCGTGAAGGTGTCCGCGCCCTTCTTCCTTGAGCTCGATCTCGGCCAGCTGTGACTCCGTGTCCTACCGCATCTGGCTACGCGCCGCTCAGGTCGTGCCGGGTGGCAGCCGGTAACCGAGCTGCTGGCCGTAGGTCATCAACGGGCGCAGGGTCGGCAGCGGGGTGGTGGTCTCTGATCGCCAGTGGCGTCCCCGGTTGCCGTCGAGTCGGCGGTGCCGGGCCGTGGTCCGGTGGTGTCGCTGCTGGTCGAGTCGTTCGCGGCGTAGGTATTCGAGGCGTCGGGACGCCGTGGACCGGCCGGAGCGCCAGTCGAGCCAGCGCAGCCACCAGTCCCGCAACACATCGAAGATCACCATCATACTCCTTGATCAATTACAATTCCGCGGTACGTTTGGGCAGCCGGTAGAGTCCACGTCGCTGGACGAATATCTCCCGCCGATCGGCGGCCAATCCGCGTTCGTCGATGACGTAGCCGGTCAGCCACACCCAGCCGTGGTACGTCGGTTTCCGATCGACCGAGATGACGCGGAACGTGAGTCGTCGGTCGCCGGCGAACTGCACGCTCGCTTCTCGGCCGATCAGCAGCACATCGCCGGCTTTCGGTTCGGGCGTACGCAGCAGTCGGCTATTCACGGGGCGGTGCGTCGCGGCGCGGCCGTTCGACGCCGTCCGCACCTCGTTCCGTCGGCCAGGTGGTGAGCCCGCACTGGGGGCACCACCTGGACTTCACTCGGAACGAGAACAGTCCGGCGCAGAAGCCGAGCAGCGCCGCTCCGACGAGCGCTCCGATCTCCATCGTCGACACACCCCTCTCACTTGCGGGCCGGCAGCGGTGCCGACCAGAGTCCGGACAGGTGCAGCACGGTGCGCAGCCGTCTCGCTTTGGCCGGGTCATGCCGGTCGAGGATCGTCAACGCCCGCAGGAACGGCCGGCACGGCGTGGCCCGGCCACACGTACGGCAGATGCGCCACCGGGTCGGCAGATGCGCCCGTACGTCCTCTCGCACCGCCGTCAGGCGGAACCGCGGATCGGTGTCCACGCTGGCCGGGTTGGGCACGCGTCTCGGCAACGCCGGCCGGGCAGACGCGGCGTCGCCGATGCCGCCGCGTGTCGATGATCTTCCCGCGTCGCTTTCACCACCGTCATTCTTGATCAAGAGAATCCCCCTCAGTCGACTCGACGAGGACCCCGGGAAGCGATCCGAGCGGGAGAACAACTTCCCGGGGTCAATTCCACCCTGGACTCCCACGGCTCCTTGAGGCAATATCGCAAGGGTTGACGTAAGGGTGAGCCTCGATCTTTGGAGGGCATAACTATGGATGATCTACCCAAGAAGCTCCGGCAGCTCCGGCTGTCCCGGCACATGAATCAGACTCAGTTGGCGAAAGCTGTAGGCGTGTCGAAGTCGCTGATTGCCAGCTTCGAGACGGGCCGGCTGGTGCCGAAGGAGGACACCGCGAAGGCTCTCGACAAGTTACTAAACTCCGGTGACCGGCTTCAACAACTGTCGAAGGACGGCCGCGAGGACCGCCGACCGTGGCTGCGCTCGTGGGCCGAACACGAACGGCGCGCGATGCTCCTGCGCTGCTGGGACTTGTCGATCATCCCTGGGCTGCTGCAACGCGAGGCGTACATGCGAGAGCTGTTCGGGACGATCCCGGCAAACAAGAACAGGGTCGACGACCTGGTGAGGATCCGCCTCGCCCGGCAGGCGGCGGTCTTCGACCGTGATGAGCCGGTCGAGCTGTCGTGCTTGATCGGCGAGACCGCCCTACATCAGGGGACGCGAGAAGTTCTCAAAGATCAGCTTGCTTACCTGGTCGACGCCAGCCACCAGCCGAACATCCGCATCCGGATCGTGCCGGACCGTGGCGTGAGCCTGCACCCCGGCCTTGGCGGACCACTCTCGCTTGCCACTCTGAGTGATGGCCGCCGGATCGCCTACCTCGACGATCAGCTACGCGGCAGGATGGCGACCACCGCAGACGACATCATCGAACTAGAGTGGGCGTGGGAGGTCATCAACGAGCTCTCGTTGTCGACTGTCCAGAGCCGCGACTTGATTCTAAGGTTGATCGATGAACACAAGTAGCCCTTCATGGCGTAAGTCCACACGGTCGGGCGGCGTGAGCAACTGCGTCGAGGTGGCCGACAACCTCGCCGACCGCGTCCTGGTCCGGGACACCAAGGACCGCGACGGCGGCACCCTGGCCTTCGCCCCGTCCGCCTGGCGCTCCTTCGTCGCGCTGGCCAAGCACCACCACTGACCCAGACGCCCACCCCTGCCACACCTCGTCGAAGCGCCGGCCCTGCTACCGCAGGGCCGGCGCTTCTCCACACTCACGCACAACCGGCATCACCGCTGCGATGTACATGACCGAAGCCGTGGCTATCAGGTCACTCCCTCGAAGCGCTCGCCGCCGAACGGACCCGGTCACAGTTGGGAGGTCAGAGTGACGCCACTCTTGAGGCGGCTCAGGCTTGTGTAACGCTGGCCGAGCGTCCATGCCCAGGCCTTCCCCGCCTCAGTCGTCGTGTCGTTGGCGATCGGTGCGCGAAGGTAGACGGTCCGGGGGTCACGCTCCGGGCTCAGAAGCATGACACCATGTGAGTCACCTTCGACACGGAGCTGATCTCCCAGCATGGATCGTATGACGGTTGCCAGCGCCTCTTTGCCCGAGGCCGCATAACCAGCGGCAGCATCCTCAGCAAAAAGAACACTTGGCACCCACTCGATGATTTTCGGAACCCGATCCTGGATGTGGGATTTGAAGTAGAACCCGAAGTGGGTGAGCCCTTCTCTGAACGACCGATTCGGTTGGCAGACGTAGGCAGCGTATTTCTGATACTCACCCCAAGCCACCTTGGCAGCAACCACCACAGTGTCATCGCTGGAAAGTAGGCCGTCGGCCTCGTAGAGTGCCACGAGTTCCGCCAACAGAAATCGGGTCTGCTCGCCGACCAGGCGACCGGTGTCCCCAATTAAAGCACGAATCACCTCGGCAAGACTGAGAAATGACAGCCATATTATTCGGTTTCGCACCGGCTCTTCTACGCCGTCCAGAGAATCGAACCAGGCCGGCTGGACGGAGTCTGGAGTCAGCACGAAAAGCTTGGCGTCGGGATCACCATGCAGTTGCTTCGAGTGGCAGCGCACCTGTTTGCGACCATGCCCTTCCGACGCGTATGCACCGCGAGTGGTTTTGGTCTCGAAGTACCAGGTGAATCGGGCTGAAATCCGCGCATCAGGCACAGAGCCATCGCTGACCACCTGATTACTGAAGGTTACCGATCGCAACTCTTCGCCGATACCACTGGCGCTCTCAAGTAGTTCCTGGACCAGTGCAAGATCGATCCGCTCGAAAACGGCCATGGTCGACGAGGTGATGCGATTCTCGCCCGTGCGGTAGGTGGAGAGCAGAGGGCTGGGCATGACCCGGAAGCCTACTGCGAGTCGTCTGTCCACACAGCCCCGCCGCAGTGCCGCTTGACCGGAGACCGCGCAGCACCCTGCCGCACGAACACTTGCCCGTGTCCTCGCAGCGGGAGACCCGATCACCCACCGGGGACCGCCCGATCGGCCAAGTGCCGGCCGGGCGTTGACAGCTGCCGCCAGGACAGTTAACACTATCGATCTCATCCGGTAACTGCAGCGCAACCAGTCGGCCGGTGATGTGTTAGCGCTAACACCACACCCCTGACGATCCGTACCCCCGTCGCGCGACCGACCCTCCTGACCCCCACCCCCAGCAGGAGACCTGATGTCACCCGTCCTCACCCGGATCGGCACCGCCCTCGCCGCCGCCTGCCTGCTGTTCACCTCCTGGTCGGTCGCCGCGCCGAAACCCGCCGCCGCGCTCGACCCGTTCACCGGCTACCTGATGGCCCACTTCACCGGCGAATCGGCCACCGGCGAACAGATCTACCTCGCCCACAGCACCGACGGCCTGCGCTGGACCGACCTCAACAACGGCAGCCCGGTCCTGGTCTCCACCGTCGGCACCCGTGGCGTACGGGATCCGGTCCTGGTCCGATCCCCCGCCGGCGACCGCTACTGGATCATCGCGACGGACCTGCGAATTGCCAGCGGTACCTCCTGGAACGACGCGGCCAACCGGGGCAGCACCTCGATCGTGGTGTGGGAGTCGACCGACCTGGTCAACTGGTCGGCGCCACGACTGCTCAACGTCGCCGGCGGGATCCCCGGAGCCGGTAACGCCTGGGCACCCGAGGCGATCTACAACCCGGCCACCGGGGACTACGTCATCTACTGGGCGACCAACTCCGCCCGCAACGGCGTGACAAAACACCGCATCTGGTACGTACGCACCAGCGACTTCCGTACGGTCAGCGCCCCGCAGCTCTACATCGACCGGGGTACCGGCCAGGGCATCATCGACACCCAGATCATCGAAGTGCCGAACAGCGTAGGCGGCTACCGCTACTACCGGGCGTCGGCCGACGGCCACATCACCATCGAGGCCAGCAACTCGATCCTCGGCTCGTGGACGACCCTCGGGAACCTCGCCCACCTGGGCATCTCCAACGGCACCGGCGGCGGCAACGTCGTCGAAGGGCCGATGTGGGCGCAGTTCAACGGCCGTAACGAATGGGTGTTGTGGCTCGACCAGTACGCCACCGGCCGGGGCTACATGCCGATCACCTCGACCAACCTGGGCAGCACCCAGAACTTCCGGACCCGATCCGACTTCGCCTTGGGCGGCAACCGCAAACGGCACGGGTCGATCCTCAACCTGACCGCCGCCGAGCAGTCCCGGGTCCTCGGTCGCTGGGGCTCCACCGTCCCGGTCAACCGCATCCAGTCCTACAACTTCCCGGACCGGTACGTCCGGCACGCCAACCTTGACGTCCGGATCGACGCCAACGTCAGCCCGGCCCAGGACGCCCAGTTCCGGCTCGTACCCGGCCTGGCCGACCGCTCCGGCCACGTGTCGTTCGAGTCGGTCAACTACCCCGGCTACTACCTACGCCACTACGCGTACGACTTCGTCCTGGCCGCCAACGACGGCAGCGCAGTCTTCGCCGCCGACGCCAGCTTCCGCCGGGTGGCCGGACTGGCCGACTCGTCGTGGACGTCGTTCCAGTCGTACAACTTCCCCGACCGCTACATCCGGCACTACGGCTACCAACTCCGGCTCGACCCGATCACCGACGCCCAAGCGCGCGCCGACGCGACCTTCCGGGTGACCAGCTGACCCGTCTGCGCACCACACCCGCGCGCCCTGGCCGGTCGCCCCGTCCGGCAGACCGGCCAGGGCAGCCCACGTCAGCCAGACCGACACTGCGCTCTATCCGGCTGCGAGCAATCGCGAAATCTTTGGTGTTCGAGGTACAATCGCGGCACTCGCTGACCATCGACAGCGGCTGGCGCGAGGTCTGCGACACCGCCCTCGCCTTCATCCAGCGCTTCCACTGACGCTCCGGACCTTGCGCGACTCGACTCAGCGGCTCTCCGCCCCCGTCGGACGCTGCCGGACGCGATGAAATCCACTCGCATTTCACCTTCACGCCCATCTTTATCCATTTTCAACTCAGAAGCCCTATTAGCGGCTACTGTCGTGATCACAGTGATGGGCCAGAAATGTGAGCGCCCTTCAGTCGATGGGGGAACCATGAGTAAAGCGGTACCGCCGAAACGACGGATCGTACGCGCGAGGGCTGCAACCGGCCTCAACTCCCTCTTGCTTTTCGCCAGTCTGGCGGGAACAGCGCTAGCCGGGCCCAGCGACCGTCCGTGGTCCGGCGGATCAGAGTTCGGCTCGGCAACGCCAAGCGAGCAAATTGAGACTTGGGCTCTGGTCGGACAGTTGAATTTTCGGCGAGACGGCGGCGTAGACATCGGCCCTCAGGGCTGGCAGGGGCCTTCGCACGAGAACAGGCATGGTTCACGTGGGCCACAAGGCCCACAAGGCGAGGCCGGACCAGAGGGACCGCAGGGACCACAGGGCGACACCGGCGCAGAAGGCCCCCAGGGACCACAAGGCGCACTCGGACCCCAAGGACCACAAGGCGACACCGGCGCAGAAGGCCCCCAGGGACCACAAGGCGACACCGGACCCCAAGGCGCACTCGGACCCCAGGGACCACAAGGCGACCCCGGCGCAGAAGGCCCCCAGGGACCACAAGGCGCACTCGGACCCCAAGGACCACAAGGCGACACCGGCGCAGAAGGCCCCCAAGGACCACAAGGCGACACCGGACCACAAGGCGCGCTCGGACCCCAAGGACCACAAGGCGACACCGGACCCCAAGGCGCACTCGGACCCCAGGGACCACAAGGCGACACCGGACCACAAGGCGCACTCGGACCCCAAGGACCACAAGGCGACCCCGGCGCAGAAGGCCCCCAGGGACCACAAGGCGCACTCGGACCCCAAGGACCACAAGGCGACACCGGCGCAGAAGGCCCCCAAGGACCACAAGGCGACACCGGACCACAAGGCCCACAAGGCGACACCGGCGCAGAAGGCCCCCAGGGACCACAAGGCGCACTCGGACCCCAAGGACCACAAGGCGACACCGGACCACAAGGCGCACTCGGCCCCCAAGGACCACAAGGCGACACCGGACCACAAGGCCCACAGGGCGGCGCAATCGCTCCCAGTTTCTACATCCGAGCCGAGGGTGCCGGGGGCGGAGTCAACAACGTGGTTTGCGACGGTGGGGATATCGCCACCGGCGGTGGATTCTTCAGCGACGAGCCGGTAACGGTTAGCAGGCCCATCCCAGCGACAAACAACTCGACACCGACCGGATGGCAGGTGGACTTCATCTCACCCACCGGCAACGAACTATACGTAATTTGCCTCGACAACCCGTAATACATCACCAATGAAACACGCCAACAGAACTGTTAGGACACGTCATGAAAATCGTACGCTCCATCGGAGTCTTGGCCTGTGGGGCCGCTCTGCTGGCGGGCGCAGTCGCCTGTACTGATGACTCACAGAGTCCGCAGCCACGACCGACAGCTGCCGCCGGCATCGAGACCGACTCTTCGGCTCTCGTCAACCTCGGCATCGAACAGGGGGAATCGGGCGATCTCGAAAAAGCGAAAGAATCGTTTGAGCAGGCAGTAGCAAGCGACAGCGGCAACAAGTTCGCCTGGTTCAACATTGGCTACATTGCGCACTCGCAGGATCAGATCGACGACGCGATCGCAAGCTACGACAAGGCGCTGGCCATCGACCCGGAATTCAAACCAGCGATCTATAACAAAGCAATCGCAATCGAAGCGAGCGACGCGGGATCGGCAATCGACCTATATAAGGAGATCCTAGCCCTCGACAATCGCGCCTCCACAGCGTACGTCCGGTTGGGCATCCTCCTCGCGAGCGAGGGAGACACCGCCGGCGCCAGAAGTGCGTTCGGTGCGGCCGTTGAGATCAACCCGGAACTGGTACCTGCCATTCCGGAGGAGTACCGCGAACACTACCTCTCCGACGACGACTGAGAAAGGGAGATTAGGTGAGCAGACCTCGATTCAGTGTCTTCACCGGAAGTAACCGGACGCGGTTCCTGGATGATTGCCTCCAGTCGCTACTCGCGCAGACGTACTCGGACTGGGAGTGGGTCGTCGTCCTCAATCAGGGCGCACGATGGCGGCCGGAGGTGGTTGACCGACGGATTCGACTGGTGAATGCCGACCATCTGTCTGGTATTGGCGCGGTGAAAGCTCGTGCCTGTGCCGAGGCTTCGGGCGACATTCTCGTCGAGCTCGACCATGACGACATGCTGACGAGCACCTGCCTCGAGCAACTCGATGCGGCCTTCGAGGCAGATCCTGCGGCCGGACTCGTCTACAGCGACACCGCCCAGATCCGGGAGGACGGCAGCCGCGACGAGACACGCTTCGCGGCGACGTTTGGCTGGGACTACCGAGAGGAGCAGGTCGACGGTCGGGACCTTCTCGTGTGCCGTTCGCTACCTGCCACACCGCACAACGTCAGCTACATCTGGTACGCGCCGAATCACGTTCGCGCGTTCCGGCGGGATCTCTACGAAAAGGTGGGCGGGTATGACGAATCGCTTGGCGTAGCCGATGACCACGATCTGATGTGTCGACTCTACCAGGTCTGCGAGTTCCGCCATGTTCCAGAGTGTCTCTATTTGCAACGTATGCACGCTAACAACACTCAGCGCCACCCTGACGTGAACGCGCAGATCCAGAAGCGTACCGTCGAGATCTACGATTCAAACATCGAGCTGAACGCGTTGGCCTGGTCTCGGCGGCTCGGGTTGGTCGCCCTCGATCTCGGGGCGGCGCACAACAAACCTGAGGGCTATCTCGGCCTAGACCGCATTGCCGGGCCTGGTGTCGACATCGCATGTGACGTTAACCTCGGACGGATCGACCTGCCGGACAACAGCGTCGGCGTTGTGCGCGCGACCGACTTCCTGGAACACGTCCCTGACAAGATCGCTCTCTTCAACGAGCTCTACCGCATCCTCGCCCCAGGCGGACTCCTGCTCTCGTTGACTCCGAGCACCGACGGCCGCGGCGCCTTCCAGGATCCCACCCACGTCTCGTTTTACAACGAGAACTCCTTCTGGTACTTCACTAATTCGGCGTACGCGCGCTTTGTTCCGGAAATTCAATGCCGCTTCCAGGTATCGCGCCTGGTCACCTATTTCCCGAGTGCCTGGCATGAAACCCACAAGATATCGTACGTAGCCGCGAACCTCATTGCACTGAAGGGTAATGCCCGAAACGGGGGACTGATCACCATTTAGCATGATGCGCCTGATTCAGCGACAAGCTGAGCACGCAGGTCACCACAAATCAAGGCTCAGTTATCAGTTGATCATCGTCGCCTCGTGGGCGTTCTGCGAGCAGTACCTCAGTCTCGGACGATCGCAGGCCGGGCCTGCCGCCGCTCACGGCCGGACCAGGCTGGACCAGGCGACGCGCCGGGCCACACGCACACGGAAACAGTGGCCGCACCCCTTGTCTGCCGCGATTTCGGTCGCCAAGATGGCGGGTAGCTGGCGGATACCTCATCCTGACCTGGACCGGCCCGACGTGCGGGAGCGCCGAACGATGACCGACAAGCAGACGTTGCGCAACTTCGTCGACGGCGAGTACGTCGACCCGGTCGACGGCGGCTACCAGGACCTGATCGACCCGTGCACCGGCGAGGTGTTTGCCCAGTCCCCGACCTCCGGCACCGGCGACGTGGACCGGGCCATGTATGCCGCCGCGACCGCCTTCGAAGGCTGGCGGGACACCACCCCGGCACAGCGGCAACTGGCCCTGCTCAAGATCGCCGACGCGGTCGAGGCCCGCGCCGCCGAGCTGGTCGACGCCGAGGTCCGCAACACCGGCAAGCCGCGCCAGCTGACCGCCGACGAGGAGCTGCCGCCCAGCGTCGACCAGTTCCGGTTCTTCGCCGGCGCGGCCCGGATGCTGGAGGGCAAATCCGCCGGGGAATACCTGGCCGGGCACACCTCCTACACCCGGCGGGAGCCGATCGGCGTCTGCGCCCAGGTGACGCCCTGGAACTATCCGCTGATGATGGCGGTCTGGAAGATCGCGCCCGCGCTGGCCGCCGGCAACACGGTCGTCCTCAAGCCGTCCGACACCACCCCACTGTCCACTCTGCTGCTCGCCGAGATCGCCGCCGAGTTCCTGCCCCCCGGCGTGTTCAACGTGGTCTGCGGCGACCGGGACACCGGCCGCGCCCTGGTGTCCCACCCCACCCCGGAGTTCGTGTCGATCACCGGTTCCACCCGGGCCGGCATGGAGGTGGCGGCGGCCGCCGCACCCGACCTCAAACGCACCCACCTGGAGCTGGGCGGCAAGGCACCGGTGGTGATCTTCGACGACGCCGACGTCGCGGCCGCCGCCGAGGCGATCGCCGGAGCCGGCTACTTCAACGCCGGGCAGGACTGCACCGCGGCGACCCGGGTGCTGGCCGCACCCGGCGTGCACGACGACTTCGTGGCCGCGTTGGCCGACCAGGCCCGCGCCACGAAGACCGGGCTGCCGGACGACCCGGACGTGGCGTACGGGCCGTTGAACAACGCCAACCAGCTGGGCCGGGTGACCGGCTTCGTGGACCGGCTGCCCGACCACGCCCGACTGCACGTCGGCGGTGAACGGGTCGGCGACCGAGGCTACTTCTACGCCCCGACCGTCGTCTCCGGGGTCCGCCAGCCGGACGAGATCATCCAGGACGAGGTCTTCGGCCCGGTGATCACCGTGCAGCGGTTCACCGACGAGGACGAGGCCGTACGGTGGGCCAACGGCACCCGCTACGGCCTGTCCGCGTCAGTGTGGACCCGCGACCACGGCCGGGCGATGAGGATGACCCGCCGGCTCGACTTCGGCTGTGTCTGGGTCAACACCCACATCCCGTTCGTGTCCGAGATGCCGCACGGCGGATTCAAGCACTCCGGCCACGGCAAGGACCTCTCGCTCTACAGCCTGGAGGACTACACCCGGGTCAAGCACGTCATGCACGCTCTAGAGGGCTGACCGGCACGTCGTCATCGGCTGGGCCGGCAGCGCGGGCGTGTGTACGGGACCGGCTCAGCCAGCGCTCCCCCACGATCAGACACCGCAGGATCAGCAAAAGCAGCAGCGGCCCACCGACCAGACCCACAGCCAGGCTGACCGGATCCGGCGACGCTGTGTCAGTCGGACGCGCCGCCACCCAACCACGCCGGTCCACCACCAGGTCGACCCGATCCCCCACCGCGTACCGCGTCGTCGCGGCCACGGTCGCGAGGCCGGCCAGCGCAGCATGTTGACCAGCCGCAGCCGCCGGCTGCTCGCCGACACGGACCGCCCGGAACGGACGGACCGCCCACTATCCAGATCTTCGATCACTGCATCATCCTGAACCGTCACCGATCCGCCCCGCCGTCATCCTGACAGCAGCCGGTCAGATCCGGGTCAGCCACTCGGGCGATTCCCGAGTCCCACCCGTGCACCGACACATCAACGATGATCAGCGGTGATCAGCGGCCGTCGAGCAACGGCTGGGTCGGATCCCACGGCGGTCCGCCGGTCACGGCGTCCCGGCGGCGGCGGGCGATCGCCGACAACGCCTCCAACACCACCCGATTACCGAGGTACGCCGTCACCTCCGCCTGGTCGTACGGCGGCGACACCTCCACCACCTCGACCCCGACCACCGGCAGCTCGTAGCAGCAGCGCCGGACCGCGTCGAGCAGTTGCCGGCTGGTCAGCCCGCCCGGCTCGGGGGTGCCGGTGCCCGGTGCCATCCCCGGATCCACCACGTCCACGTCGACCGACAGGAACACCCCGGCGCAGCCGTCCACCGCGATCCGGCCCGCCTCGGTCAGGCATTCGTCCAGGCCACGGGCCACGATCTCGGTCATCTCGTACGAGCGCATCCGCTGCCCGGCCATCCACTCGAGGGTGTCCGGCCCGGGCCAGTAGCCGCGCAGCCCGATCTGCAGAAACCGGTCGCCGCGTACCGCACCGGACTCGATCAGCCGGCGCATTGGCTGGCCGTGCCCGTACAGCGAACCGAACTCGACGTCCCCGGTGTCGGCGTGTGCGTCGAAGTGCACCAGCGACACGTTGCCGAAGCCCAGATGCCGGGCCACGCCGGTGGCGTCCGGCAACGCGATCGAATGGTCACCGCCGAGTACTACCGGGATCGCCCCGGTACGCGCCACCGCGTACACGGCGGATTCGAGCGCGCCCAACGACCGCTCGATGTCGCCGGAGAACATCTCCACGTCCCCGGCGTCGACCACCCGCAGATCACGCAGCGCGTCGACCCGCAACGCCAGCGACGGCCGGGACCCGTCGTGCGGCAGGTAGCAGGCCTGCCGGATCGCCGCCGGACCGAACCGGGTGCCGGGGCGGTGCGAGGTGCCGCCGTCGAACGGCGCGCCGACGACCACCACGTCCGCGTCGGCGAAGCTGTCCACATCGGTCAGATCACACCGGGGTACGCCGAGGAAGGTCAGATCCGGGCCGTACATGGCCCCGTACCGTCCCGTCACGACACACCAGCCGGTCCGGCGGTCGACGCTTGCGGGCCGGCGTCGGCCAGGCTGTCGCGCAGACCCCACGGCGAGCCGTACGCGGTGAGCAGGTCCAGGTACGGCTGGGCCGGCAACGCTTCCGGGCCGAGCACCCCGGTGCCGGACCAGACGCCGGCGGCCAGCAACTCCAACGCGACCACCGGGTTGATCGCCGTCTGCCAGACCACCGCCTGGTGGCCGTACTCGGCCATCGACCACTCGTTGTCGACCACGTGGTAGAGGTAGACCTCGCGCGGCTCGCCGGCCGGGGACAGCCCGGTCACCCAGGTGCCGGCGCAGGTCTTGCCGCGCATCCGGTCACCAAGGGTGGCCGGGTCCGGCAGGCAGGCAGCGACCACGTCACGCGGTGACACCTCGACCGCGCCGGCCCGTACCGGACGGGTCGAGTCCAGCCCCAGCTTGTGCAGCGTCTTGAGCACGTCCATGAACTCGGCGCCGAGACCGTACTTGAAGGTGACCCGCCGCGCCGGCACCCAGCGCGGGATCAGCAGCACCTCTTCGTGTTCGACGTTGACGCACTCGACCGGGCCGATGCCGTCCGGGAAGTCGAAGACCTCCGGTTCGCTGAACGGTGCCGTGGTGTACCAGCCGCGCCCGGCTTCCCAGATCACCGGCGGGTTGAGGCACTCCTCGATGGTGGTCCAGATCGAGAACGACGGGGCGAAGTCGTAGCCGTCGACAGTCAGGTTCGCGCCGTCGCGTACCCCGATCTGGTCGATCGACGAAAACAGCTGGTCGGCGGCGTAGCGGGCGAACACGTCGGACAGGCCCGGTTCGACGCCGACGCCGACCAGGGCGAGCCGGCCGGCGGACTCCCAGCGGGACGCGGCGGCGAACTGCGCGTCGCCGAGCTTGACCCCGCACTCGTCGTGCGGGCGGTCCGGGTGCGGCGTGGACAGCGACATCGCCATGTCCAGGTAGTCGGCGCCGGCCGCGTACGCGCCCTCGAAGATCGGCATGACGAAGCGTGGGTCGACGGCGTTGAGCACGTGGGTGATCCGGTGCTTCCGGCACAGCGCGGCGACCGCCTCCGCCGACGACGCGTCGACGGAGGCGACGACGAAGCGGCCGTCACCGGTGCGGCGGGCCACGGCGCGGGCGGCGCGGGCCGGGTCGTAGTCGGCGACCACCATCGTGTCGAAGAAGTCCCGGCGGGCGGCGATCGACACCACCGCCGAGCCCACCCCGCCGGCACCTATCAGCAGGATCCGCACGGCTAACCTCCCGATCAACTCACGCCGGCCCGGCGACGCCGACGGCCGACCGTGCCGCCGAGCACCACCAGCAGCAACGCGATCGCGAACATCGCCGTGCCGATCACGTTGACCTGCGGCGGGATACCGCGCTGGGAGGCACCCCACACGTACATCGGGAAGGTGACCGTGGTGCCGGAGTTGAAGTTGGTGATGATGAAGTCGTCGAACGACAGCGAGAACGCCAGCAGCGCGGCGGCGACGACGCCGGGCAGCACCAGTGGCAGGGTGATCCGGCGGAACGTCTGCCACTCGTTGGCGTACAGGTCCATCGCCGCCTCTTCGAGGCGGGTGTCCATGCCGGCCAGCCGCGCCTTCACGGTGACCACGACGAAGCTCAGGCAGAACATCACGTGGGCGATCACCACGGTCCAGAACCCGAGCGGCACCGCGCCGGCCACGAACAGCGTCAACAGCGACGAGCCCATCACCAGCTCCGGGGTGGCCATCGGCAGGAAGATCAGCAGGTTCACCGCCGACCGGCCCCGGAACCGGTGCCGGACCAGGGCGAACGCCATCAGCGTGCCGAGGATCGTCGCCCCGGCGGTGGCCAGGAACCCGATCTGTACGCTGCGCAGCACCGCGTCGCACATCTCGCTGGTGGCGCAGGGCTGCCGCCAGTTGTCCAGGGTGAACTCGTTGAAGTCGTAGGACAGTCGGCTGGACGGCCGGTTGAACGACAACGCCGCGACGACCGCCACCGGCAGGAGCAGGTAGCCGAGCACCAGCAGCCCGACGCCGAGGACCCAGCGGTCGACCAGCCAGCGACCAAGGCGCGCGCCCATCACAGCACCTCCTCGGTGCCGGTCCGCCGGATGTAGATCGACACGATCACGAGGATCGCCGCCATCAGCAGGAACGACAGCGCCGCCGCCTGCGGGTAGTCCAACCGGACCAGGAACGCCGAGTCGATCACGTTGCCGATCATGTACTCGTTGGGGGTGCCGAGCAGCCGGGCGTTGATGTAGTCACCCGAGGCGGGGATGAAGGTCAGCAGGGTGCCGGCGACCAGGCCGGGTGCCGACAACGGCAGGGTCACCCGGACGAAGGACCGCGCCGGGGACGCGTACAGGTCACTGGCCGCTTCCAGCAGTCGGCCGTCGAGGCGCTCCAGGCTCGCGTACAGCGGCAGCACCATGAACGGCAGGAAGTTGTACGTCAACCCGAGGACCACCGCGACCGGGGTGAACAGCAGCCGGCCGTCGTCGGCCAGCAGGTGCAGATCCTGCAGTACGCCGACCATCCAGCCGTTCTCCGACAGGATCGTCTTCCAGGCCAGGGTGCGGACCAGGAAGCTGGTGAACATCGGGGCGACGACGCAGACCAGCATCAGGTTCTTCCACCGGCCGGCCTTCTGCGCGATCGCGTAGGCCAAGGGGTAGCCGAGCAGCACCGCGATGACGGTGGCGATGCCGGCGTAGAGAAAGCCCCGGCCGAACTGCGTCCAGTACGCCTCCAGCGCCGCCGGATAGTTGCCGAACGACCAGGTCATCGCGTACCCGGTGGCCAGCGAGCCGTTCGGGTCGTACAGGCTGGTCGCGCCGAGCTGGAACGCCGGCACCGCGAAGAACAGGGTCAGCCACGCCCCGCCCGGCAACAGCAGCAGGTACGGCAACAGCCGGCTGCGCCCCCGCCGGGTCGCCGGTGGTGGCGTGGTCGCCCCACCGCCCCCCACATGGGCCAGGACACTCATGACGCGGGGAGGGCTTCGTCGAGCAGCGGGGCGGTCTGGTCGCCGGCACCCGGCTCGCGGGCCAGCAGGAAAGTGTGCGCCGGCTGCCAGTAGGCGACCACGTCGGCGCCGACCGGCAGCAGCTGGTTGTCGCCGCCGGGGCCGGACCCGAGGTTCGGGCTGAACACGCTCAACTCGGTGCCCCAACCCGTACGCACCTGGTATTGCGTGCTGACCCCCAGGTAGGCCAGGTCGGTGACGATCCCGGCGACCGACAGCGCCCCGGCCGGCACACCGTCGGCGTCCCGGGCCAGGGCCAGCTTCTCCGGGCGTACCCCCAGATAGACCGGGCCGTCGTCGGACCGGGACCGGCCGACGGGCACGGTGAACCGCGAGCCGTAGGCGGTGACCAGCACGTCGTCGCCGGAACGGCCGGTGACTTCGCCGGCCAGCAGGTTCGACTGGCCGAGGAAGTTCGCCACGAACGGGGTCGCCGGGAACTCGTACATCCGCGCTGGTGGGCCGAGCTGCTCGATCCGGCCGGCGTGCATCACCGCGACGGTGTCGGCCATCGTCATGGCCTCCTCCTGGTCGTGGGTGACGTGCACGAAGGTGATGCCGACCTCGGTCTGGATCCGTTTGAGCTCGGTCTGCATCTGCCGGCGCAGTTTCAGGTCGAGCGCGCCGAGCGGTTCGTCGAGCAGCAGCACCTGCGGATGGTTGATCAACGCTCGGGCCAGGGCCACCCGCTGCTGCTGTCCGCCGGAGAGCTGCTGCGGCCGGCGTGGGCCGAAGCCGCCGAGCTGGACCAGCTCCAGCATCTGCTCGACCTGTGCGCGTACGTCGCGGATGCCGCGCCGGCGCAGCCCGAACGCGACGTTTTCGGCGATGCTCAGGTGCGGGAAGAGCGCGTAGCTCTGGAACACGGTGTTGACCGGCCGGCGGTACGGGCGCAGCCGGCTGATGTCGTGTTCGCCGAGCAGCACCTGCCCGCTGGTCGGTTGTTCCAGCCCGGCGACCATCCGCAGAGTGGTGGTCTTGCCGCAGCCGGACGCCCCGAGCAGGGCGAAGAACGCCCCCTGCGGGATGGTCAGGCTCAGGTCGTCCACGGCGGTGAACGGGCCGAACCGTTTGGTCACGTTCGCCAGGCGCAGGTCGCCGGCGGGCGGGTCGGTCGCCATCCGGGTCTGCCTCAGGCCCCGATGACCTGCTGGAACTTCTGCTCGTACGAGCGTTCCTGCTCCTCGGACAGCGCCATGAAGACCTTGGCCTGGCCGAGCAGCGCCTCGTCGGGGAAGATCAGCGGGTTGGCGGCCAGCTCCGGGTCGATGGCGGCCATCGCCTCCTGGGCGCCGGCGACCGGGCAGATGAAGTTGACGTACGCGGCGACTTCGGCGGCGACGGCCGGGTCGTAGTAGTGGTCCATCAGCTTCTCGGCGTTGGCCTTGTGGGCGGCCTGGTTGGGCACCTGCATGTTGTCGGAGAACAGGATCAGCCCGGATTCGGGTGCCTGGAAGACGATGTTGGGGTCTTCGGCGGAGAGTTGGATGACGTCGCCGGACCAGCCGATGCAGGCGGCGACGTCGCCGCGGGCCAGGTCGGCGGCGTAGTCGTTGCCGGTGAATCGGCGGATCTGCCCGTCGGCGACGGCCCGGCGCAGCTTTTCCAGGGCGTCGTCGAACTGGGCGTCGGTGAAGTCGGACGGGTCGTGGCCGCCGGCCTGCAGCAGCAGGCCCATCGTGTCGCGCATCTCGGTCAACGCGGTCACCCTGCCCTTGAGGTCGGCCCGGGTGAGCAGGTCGTCGATGGTGCGGACCTCGCCGGTGACGGTGCCGTTGTAGGCGATCCCGGTCAACCCGGACTGCCACGGTACGGCGTACGAGTCGTCCGGGTCGAACGGGCGGGCCTTCAGCGACGGCAGTGTGTTGGCGACGACGTTGGGCATGTTGGCCTTGTCGAGCGACTGCACCCAGCCGAGGCGGATCATCCGGGCGGCCAGCCAGTCGGTGAGCACCATGATGTCGCGGCCGGTGGGCTGGCACGACGACAGCTGGTTCTGCACCTTGCCGAAGAACTCGTTGTTGTCGTTGATGTCCTCGGTGTAGGTGACCTCGATCCCGGTGGCTTGCTGGAACGCCTCCAGGGTGGGGCGGCGGCTCTCGTCGGACTCGTCGACGTCGATGTACTGCGGCCAGTTGGAGAAGGCGATCGTCTTCTCGCTGTCGGACAGGTCCTCGCTGACGCAGCTGTCCTCGGTCTGCTGGGCGGCCGGGGTACCGCAGGCGGCGAGGGCGCTGCCGGCGAGCAACGCTCCACCGGAGACGGCGGCACCGCGAACCAGGGCACGTCGGCTCACCGTACGGCCGACGCCGAGGGCGGAGAGCAGGGCGGCGGCCGGCGCGGAGGGCGGGGGGCGGAGGCGGCTACGCATGGACGGCTCCCTGAAGGGGTGAGGGCCGGCGAAGCCGACCCGAAGCAAGACGGCGTGGTGAGTTGACCAATTAGACGCCGATCCTGACATGCAGAAGACCGCATCACAAGGGATTCCGTTGCGGAGCTCGCCATTGGCGACGAAATACGCCAGACTCGGACTCTTAACACCGGTCGCCTCGGCGGCGTACCGCCCGCAAGGAATAATGCACCGATTCGGCAGACAGGGGAAGCCTGGGATGGGCACACGGCAGTCCAGCGGCGGCAGTCCGGGCCACGTCCTCCTCGACGACGTGGCCAAACAGATCATCGAGCAGCTGCAGGAGGACGGGCGGCGGCCGTACGCCAGCATCGGCAAGGCGGTCGGCCTGTCCGAGGCGGCGGTCCGTCAGCGGGTGCAACGGCTGCTCGACGCCGGGGTGATGCAGATCGTCGCGGTCACCGATCCGCTCCAGCTCGGTTTTCCCCGCCAGGCGATGATCGGGCTGCGGACCTCCGGGGACCTGGAGGCGGTCGCCGACCGGCTCGCCGAGCTCGACGAGGTCGACTACGTAGTGATCACCGCCGGCTCGTTCGACTTGCTCACCGAGGTGGTCTGCCGCAACGACGACCACCTGCTGGAGATCCTGCAGCGGCTGCGGGCGGTCGAGGGGGTCGTCTCCACCGAGGCGTTCGTCTATCTCAAGCTCCGCAAACAGACCTACACCTGGGGTACGGCCTGAGCCGGGTCCGTCTGGGTCCTTCGCCCGGTCTACCCGTAACCGGGTTGATTGCCCCGCCTACCCTGACGGCACACGTCGAGCAGATCGGGGCGGGCGGATGCGTCGTCGTCGGGTACGGGTGATCGCGGGGCTCGGAGCACTGCTGCTGTTGACCGTTACGGGGTGCACCACGGTCAGCACCGAGTCGGACCAGGTGGCGCTGCACTACGACGCCGGGGCCTTCTCCAGCACCACCTACCAGGAGTGCGTCACCCAGAACAACCGCGCCTGGGACGGGCCGGGCGAAAAGTACTACGTCTATCCGGCCGGTCAGCGGACGTTCGACTTCACCGGCCGGGACGACTCCGAGTCCCCGCCGTTCGTGGTGGTTTCCAAGGACAACCAGGAACTGACCGTCTCCGGCGGGCTGACCTTCCATCTGGACACCTCCTGCGACGACGACGGCGGCATGCTGCGCGAGTTCCACGAGGAGATCGGGCTGAAGTTCCAGCCGGTGATGGACGGCGACGGGCGCACCACCGACCGGTGGCTGGAGATGCTGCGCTTCTACATCGGGCATCCGCTGCAGCGGGCGATGACCACCGAGGCGCAGAAGTACGACTGGTTGGCGCTCTACAACGACCCGGCCACCCGGGCCGCCTTCGAGACGGCGATCAACGAGGATTTGGGTGCGGCGGTGCAGGCGACCACCGGCGGCCGGGCCTACTTCCTGCAGTTCAACCTGACCCTGCAGAAGCCGACACCGCGCCAGGAGTTGGTCGACGGCCTGGCGGCGGTGCAGGTGGCGATCACCGAGCGGCGGGCGGTCACCGAGCAGAACGCCACCGTCGAGGAGAAGCTCAAGCAGATCCGTCAGCTCGTCGAGGTGCTCGGCCCGGACGCGTACGTGCTGTACGAGGTGTTCCAGCGCTGCCTGACCGACGAGACCGCCAAGGGCTGCCCGACGTTCGTGCCGGTCCCGGCCGGCGGCAGCGTCGACCTCAACACCGGACGCCCGGCGACCACCGACTGACCGACCTCACCCCGGCCTCAGGCCAGCTGGCGGACACCCGCCTCGTGCTGATCAGCGGTGCACGCCACGCCTCCCGACGCGCTGCCCGGCCGGATCGTTGACGCCAACGCGTCCTGTCGGAGCGCTACCAGCGTTAGACGTTGCGCCGGTGACGGATCGAGTGGATCTCGACGACCCGTTTGGCCTCGTTGATCCGGTAGATGATTCGGTACGTCCCCCGGCGGGCAGAGTGGAAGCCGTCAAAGGGCTCGTCGAGTGGCTTGCCTACCCGATAGGGGTTGACCGCTATCGCCCGTTGGATCGTCTCGGTTGCGGCGGTCGCCACCTCCAGCGGCAGGTCCTCGTGCAGGTTGCGGCGCGCCTGCCGGGAGAACATCACCGTGTACGGGCCTGGAGGCTCGCCGCTCGTGTCGTCGGCCCGCCCGCTTCCGGAGGGCATCAGGCCGCCTGGCCGCGACGCCGTTCCAACTCGGCGCGAACTTCGTCCATCGAGAACGTGTCGCCGGTGGAGAAATCGTCCCGGGACTGACGCAGATCGGCAAGCGCTTCGTCGTCGGACAGCAGATCGAGCGTTTCCCGCATCGACTCGTACTCGGCTACCGAAATCAGCATCACGTCGGCCCGGCCGTTGCGGGTGATCGTGAAATGGTCATGTTCCCGGGCAACCCGGTCAGCAAGCTCGGCGATCCGGGCCTTGGCCTCGGTGATCGGGATGGTCTCCATGAAGCCATCCTAGCGACCGGTCAGAATTCTGACCAGTAGAGTCGGGTGCAGCGGATCGTCGTCGCGAGTCGATCAAGGTGTTGCCCGGAGCCAGCGTGGTCGGGGCGACCGCGAAATGCCCACGACTACCACCGGTTGGGCCGGACGTCCGGGATGCGGATTTCGTCGTTGTAGCCTGCTCAGATTGCTCAAACCGTAGGCGAACGCCAGTGTTGATCTCGTGAACCTTGCAGGTTGCGGCGGATCTGTGCGATAACCGTAGTCAGGACGGCGTCTGCGCAGGCGCCGGTGCTGCCGACGCGATGGGGCCACGACATGGGCAACCCGACCGACCACCTCTGGATGCACTTCACCCGGATGTCGAGCTACCGGGACGCCCCGGTGCCGACCATCGTGCGCGGCGAGGGCGCGTACATCTGGGACAGCGAGGGACGCCGCTACCTGGACGGGCTCGCCGGACTGTTCGTGGTCAACGCCGGGCACGGGCGGACCGAGCTGGCCGAGGCCGCCGCGAAGCAGGCCAGCGAGCTGGCGTACTTCCCGATCTGGTCGTACGCCCACCCGACCGCGATCGAACTGGCCGAACGGATCGCGGCGCTGGCCCCCGGCGACCTCAACCGGGTCTTCTTCACCACCGGCGGCTCGGAGGCGGTCGAGTCGGCGTGGAAACTGGCCCGCGCCTACTTCAAGCGGGTCGGCAAGCCGATGAAGCACAAGGTGGTCAGCCGGCACATCGCGTACCACGGCACCACGATGGGGGCGCTGTCGATCACCGGGCTGCCCGGCATCAAGGCCGACTTCGAGCCGCTGGTGCCGGGCGGGATCAAGGCCCCGAACACCAACTTCTTCCGGGCTCCGGAGCACGGCGACGACCCGGTGGCGTTCGGCCGGTGGGCGGCCGAGGAGATCGGCCGGGCCATCGAACGTGAGGGCCCGGACACGGTGGCCGCCGTGTTCCTGGAGCCGGTGCAGAACGCTGGCGGCTGTTTCCCGCCGCCGCCGGGTTACTTCGAGCGGGTACGCGAGATCTGTGACGCCTACGACGTGTTGCTCGTCTCCGACGAGGTGATCTGCTCGTGGGGTCGGCTCGGCGCGTACTTCGGCGCCGAGCGGTACGGCTACCAGCCGGACATCATCACCACCGCCAAGGGGATCACCTCCGGCTACTCGCCGCTCGGCGCGATGATCGCCTCCGACAAGCTGATCGAGCCGTTCCTCGACGGCACCGCGTCGTTCGCGCACGGGATCACCTTCGGCGGGCATCCGGTGTCCTGCGCGGTGGCCCTGACCAACCTGGACATCTTCGCCCGCGAGGATCTGGTCGGGCACGTACAAGCCAACGAAGGCGCGTTCCGGTCCACCTTGGAACGGTTGCACGATCTGCCGATCGTCGGTGACATCCGGGGCGACGGCTACTTCTACGGCATCGAGTTGGTCAAGGACAAGGCAACCCGGGAGAGCTTCGACGACGCCGAGTCCGAGCGTCTGCTGCGCGGGTTCCTCTCCGGGGCGCTGTTCGCCGCCGGGCTCTACTGCCGGGCCGACGACCGGGGCGACCCGGTGATCCAGCTCGCCCCGCCGCTGATCGCCGGCCAGACCCAGTTCGACGAGATCGAACAGATCCTGCGGTCGGTGCTCACCGAGGCATGGCGGCAACTGTAGAACCGGGCCCTGACCGCAGGCGGTGAAACCCCGGCGGCGGCGGTGAACCCGGGCGGCTGCGGCTGGGCGACGACGGAAGGGGGGACGATGCGGCGACCCGACGACTACCGGCGCGTCTCCCACTGGATGTCTACCGTGGATGACGACCTGACGCCCCGCCCGGCGCTCGACGGCGACCGGATCGCCGACGTGGTCATCGTCGGCGCCGGCTACACCGGCCTGTGGACGGCGTACTACCTGGCCCGCGCCGACCCGTCGTTGCAGATCGTGGTGCTGGAGAAGGAGATCGCCGGCTACGGTGCCTCGGGGCGCAACGGCGGTTGGTGTTCCGCCCTGCTGCCCTCCTCGCCGCGCGCCCTCGCCCGCCGGTACGGCCGGGTGGCCGCGATCGCCCTGCAACGGGCGATGAACGCCACGGTCGACGAGGTGGGTCGGGTCGCCGCCGCCGAGGGGATCGACTGCCACTGGCGCCACGGCGGCACCGTCACGATCGCCCGTACGCCGGCGCAGCTGCTGCGGGCCGAGGCGGCGGTCGCCGAGGCCCACGCGTACGGCGGCACCGACGCCGACCTGGTCCTGCTCGACGCCGACGACGCCGCCGCCCGATGCGCCGCCGACGGCGTGCTCGGCGGCACCTACACCCCGCACTGCGCGGCGATCCACCCGGCCCGGCTGGTCCGTGGCCTGGCCCGGGCCGCACAACGGCTCGGCGTGACCATCTGCGAGCGGACTCCGGTGATCGCGTACGGTCCCCGATCGGCGCGTACCCCGACCGGGACCGTACGGGCTCCGGTGGTGGTTCGGGCCACCGAGGGCTACACCCCGTCGCTGCCGGGTGCCGGCCGGGCGGTCGCTCCGGTGTATTCGTTGATGATCGCCACCCAGCCGTTGGCCGACGACGTGTGGCAGCGGATCGGCCTCGCCCGGCGGGAGACGTTCAGCGACTTCCGCCATCTGATCGTTTACGGTCAGCGGACGGCGGATGGTCGGTTGGCGTTCGGCGGCCGGGGTGCGCCGTACCATTTCCGGTCCCGGATCCGACCCGAGTACGACCGCGACCCCCGGGTGTTCGCGTCGCTGCGCCGTACGCTCGGCGACCTGTTCCCGGTGCTCGGCGGGGACGTCCCGGTCGCCATGACCTGGGGTGGGCCGCTCGGTGTCGCCCGCGACTGGCACGCCTCGGTGGGTCTGGACCGGGAGACCGGTCTCGCCTGGGCCGGCGGCTACGTGGGTGACGGTGTCGGTGCGGCCAACCTGGCCGGGCGTACGCTCGCCGACCTGATCCGGGGGGTGGACAGCGAACTGACCAGCCTGGCCTGGGTCGGGCACCGGTCGCCACGGTGGGAACCGGAACCGCTGCGGTGGCTGGGCGTCAACGCGAGCCTCCGGCTGGTGACAGCCGCCGACGCCGCCGAGGAACGCACCGGACGGCCGTCGCGGCGGGCAGCGTTGATCGGCCGGCTGATCGGCCACTGACCGGTTCGGGCGGAAGACAGGACGCCGTGGCCGCGAGCCGGGAACCGGCGCGCAGGACACCGCTGGCCTGGTGTGCGGAGCCGGCCGGCCGGGTCGTCAGGGGGTCGGCGGGATCACCCGGAGGTGACCACGGCGGCCGGTCGACGCGTTGACGTCCAACCCGATGTCCTCCGGGTCGGCGGGTCGCGGCGGTGCCGGCCGGGCTGCCTCACGGACCGCTTCGGCCAAGGCGACCAGGTCGTCCGTGGTCGGCGGCGGTGGATCGAACTCGCCTTCGTGGCGGACCACTTCCCAACCCCGGGGGGCGGTCAGGCTGCGGGCGTGCTGCTCACAGAGGTCGTACGTGTGCGGCTCGGCGAAAGCGGCGAGTGGGCCGACGACAGCGGTCGACTCGTTGTAGACATAGGTCAACGTGGCGACGGCCTGGCGGGGACAGCCGTTACGGGAGCAGCGCCGTGGTGACCTCACGACAGGACGTTATCGCTAATACCGGCTCCGCGACCAGCTTGCCGACACGACACGCCGGCAGTCCTGATCCCGCACGCCCGAACCGGCGGTTTCCGGACTACGCTGACCTGGTGAGTGGAGGATTCCTGTGACCATCCCGACCCCCGGTAGCGCCCAGGTGCCCCGCCGGGCGCGGCGCGGCCGTCGGGACCGGCACGGGCGCGGCCTACGCGGCCGTCTGGTGCCGGCGACGGTGCCGCTCGCGCGGACCAAGGCCGAGGTCTTCGACGAGCTGGTGCTCGACACGGTCGAGACGCTCGAACGCCGATTCGCCAAGGAGCTCGCCGGGGTCGAGTTCGCCGTCGAGGACGTGCCTCCGGATCTCAACGTGTACGACTCGGACGTGCTGGAGGACGGCGAGGTGCCGTTGGCTCGGCTCCTGCCGGGTCGACCGGGCCGGCAGGAGATGCCGCCACGGATCGTGCTCTACCGCCGTCCGCTGGAGTTCCGGGCGATGGACCGGGAAGATCTGGCCGACCTGGTCCACGATGTGATCATCGAGCAGGTGGCCAACCTGCTCGGGGTCGATCCGGACGAGCTGGCCTGAGGCTGCTTCGGTGGTATCGTCCGAGGAGCCGGACGGGCGACAACCAAACCCGTCCGGCTCCTGGGGCGGCAGGTTGAACACGTCAGCACCAGCGGTACCGGGATGCCCCGGGAGCCGGACCTTTCGAGGTCGAAAGGACGTGGAGACTGTGTAAGACCAGGACCTGTCCTGGCTGTGGTCGTCGAAGCGTCAACCCCGCACCGCTTGAGCGGGTCAGGCGGGGAGCGCCCGCCGGTAACTGCGGGCTGTGGACGCGCGTGCTCACTAGAGCGCACTTGTCCACAACGGTATGTACCGGACGGGCAAGGCCCGGTTCGCGGGTGGAACCGGCGAACCGGGCCAGCGCAGCTGTCAGGCGGCCCGCCGCTTGAGCTTGCGACGTTCCCGCTCGGATAGTCCGCCCCAGATGCCGAACCGCTCGTCGTGACCGAGTGCGTACTCCAGGCACTCGGATTTCACCTCACATCGGGAGCAGATCCGCTTCGCCTCGCGGGTGGATCCCCCCTTCTCCGGAAAGAACGCCTCCGGGTCGGTCTGCGAGCACAGGGCCCGTTCCTGCCATTCCGGAGCGTTACCGAGCAGGTCCGCAACCTCCAGCCGACCATCCATACGCGTGCCTCCTTTCGCGCGCCACCCGATCCGGCTGGCGCAACCCCCCACGCGGAAGGCGTGTCCATCTTGCCCGTTCGATCCGGTTTTGATGCAGCCCGTCCGAGCGACCCCAGTGAAATTACACGCGTGTAATGCGTGCGTCGTCAAGACGAACCTGGTAAGTAGGCTTCCCCCACACGGCACCGAACAACTGACCTGCGGCAGTCATCCGGCCCGCAACCTGCCCTATCGATTCAGACCCCCACCGGGTAACGCGCCACCGGCGCGTCGCGGTCACCGACACGGTGACCGAACACCCGAACCGACACCCGCGTACGGCTGAACACATGCCACTGAGTCGGTACCGCCAATGCGGTACCGACTCAGTAGACAAATTGTCTTATTAGCCCTAAATCACACCGTCCGCCGGATCAGCCGCCCGGCGCTGGCGTGCTGCGGCCAGACGAACTCGGTCACCGCACCCCCGGTGACCATCACCTGACCCGCCGGCACGTCGTCGGAACGCCACACCGTGTACCGACCGGCCCGCAGATCGGTGTAGACCGCGCTGTAGAAGATGCCGTCGTGCACCTGCCGCTCGCGGACGGCGGCATGGGTACGGGGTACCGCGTGGGCGTCGGTCGGCGCGTCCGGCCCGATGCCCGAGTCGGCCTGGTACGAGTCGGGCACCGGGCTGATCTCGATCTCCCGACCGTGGAACTCCTGTCCGGTGTAGATGATCAGTGCGCCCATGTCGCCCCCGATGTCGAGAACGACACTTCCCGTCTCCGACGGGGCGAGGCTGTGCTCGTGCATGGCCACCTCCTGGTGTCTGCGCCGTCTGGTATGGGCCGTCTGGTGTATGGCCGTCTGGTGTACGCGCCGTCAGGTCAGGACGGGTTGTTGAATCCGTCGTACGGCACTCCGAGATAGGGAAAGTGCTTGAGGAACGGGGCGGTGACGTCGGCGGCGCTCAGCCCGTGCGTCACGGCACCCGCCGCGTCGTCAGGAGTGAAGTTCTTGTCGATCAGCGGGAACGTCAGGCCCGCGATCGCGCGCAGCGAGATCGTGACGACGTCGTCGGTGACCCGCCGCCCGTTCGGGAATCCCGCGAGGTCACCGCCGAGCAGGCCGAACCGGCTCGGCCGACGCGACGGCGGGATCGCGGTGTTCAACCGCAGCATGTCGGCCTGCACGTCGCCGGTGTTGTTCTGGAACCCGTCGATCAACCCGGCCGGGATACCGGTCAGCAGGATCGCCACCAGATCGGCGCGCGGCTTACCCGACTCGTTGAGCTCGGCCAGATTGGGGAACACATCCGGATAGAGCACCGGCAGCAGCTGGGCCAGTTCCGGTTTCTCCACCAGACCAACGAACCGCTTGTCCTCGGCCGGCGGCAACGAATTCCACAGATCCTTCTGCGCCATCGGAACGATGACCTCGTTGAACAGCGGATTACCCAGGCGCGACACCTGAGCGATCGGACCGACATTGACGTCAGCCGACTTGGCAGCTCCCAATACCCGTACCTGTTGACGGCCGGCGGAGGTCCACACGCCGATCACCGACCGGTGATCGTCCGCTCTGTACTTGCTGCCGCCGACGACGGAGCTGATCGGGATCTGCAGCGCGATGCTGGACACGTTGACCCGGTCGGTGGCGTTGACCGGCTCGTCGGCGGCGTTGAAGATGTCCTTGCCGACCACGTGCAGTTGCTGGAACGGACGCAGGTTGCCGAGATCGAAGATGGCCCCGAGGTCGACGAAGAAGCCCTCGGCTCGCTGCCCGGCGAAGATCCGCTCGCCGCTCTTCAGCTGGAACGTGGCGGATCTGGCCAGTGCGGCGTACTCCGGGGTCGACAACGGTCCGATGTTGCAGGGCGGGCAGGGGACCTTGCGAGCCAGCACGTGCGACCTGCCACCAGCATCCACGCGGGTCACGCTGTAGAACTGCCGGCGGTTCCAGTTCTCGCTGTCCAGGGCGTCGATCGGGCCAGTGTTGTAGAGAAAAGTGTTCTCGTTGGTAATCTCCGTCTGGAAACGAAACTGGTACGTGATGTCCGGATGACCGTCGCCATTGTTGTCGATATGGATCTCATAGAGCACATCGTCACCGAACTCGAAGAAGTTCGGCCCACCAGACGGAACCTGGAACGGCAGATAGTTGGCGATCAACGTCACGGTGTCCGGCCGGTCCGGACTGACGAACGCGTAGACGTCGGTACTGTCGGCGACCGGGTCTTTGGATATCTCCGGAGATTCACGGTGCGAAGACATGGTGGACCTACCTCACATAGCCTCAAGTGATCGGTGCTCGGTGTTGATCGGTGCTCGATGCCCGACGCTCAAATACCCGGTGCTCGATTGCTCGATCGGAGCGCGCCCGAGAAACGCGGTAGGCTGGGGTCAGCCCCGACGCGCGGCGCGCCGCAGACGCGCGGCGAGCCCTTTGTCGCGAACCTCGATCCGCGACGCTCCGACGAAGACGTCCAACGTACCGGTCGACACGTCCCGCAGGTGCACCACGATCGCCTCGTCGCCCGAGGAGCCGGTCAGCCGGCTGTCCACAGCCGACGAAAGACCGGTGACGCTGACCGCCGCCGCGCCGACACCAGCACTGGCCGCGACGGTCAGTACCTGCCGGCGGGAGATCCTCAACCTTGATCGTTTCCGCTGGTCGGTTCTCATGGACAACCTTTCCGGCGGGTCAGCGCCACTGACCCACTGTCGCGATGGGACCTGTGCCGGCGAGGAGATCCATCGGTTGCCTGTGACCGCCGACAACTATCCATACGGCCAGCGGGCCGAGTCAGTTCGATCAACGGACGACGGCTTTTGTCCGGTGCTGTCGGGCCCGCCGCAGGGCGCGGGCAGGTAGGTAGGTAGGTCCGCGCCGCGTCAGCTTGGGGCCGAGCGCTGGTACGCCGTGGTCCGCTGTACCGCCGGCCGGCCCGCCGCCGCCGCGATCGCCGTCAACTGCTCCACCGTACGGGCCGAACCGTTGGCCGAACCCGCCATCCGCGAGATCGTCTCCTCCATCAGGGTGCCCCCGAGATCGTTGCAGCCGCCGCGCAGCATCGCGACCGTACCCTCGTCACCGAGCTTCACCCAGGAACACTGGATGTTGTCGATCCGACCGTGCAGCAACAGCCGGGCCATCGCGTGCACGGCCCGGTTCTCCCGCCACGTGGGGCCCGGCCGGGCGATCCCGGCCAGATAGATCGGGGCGTTGGTGTGCACGAACGGCAGCGCGACGAACTCGGTGAACCCGCCGGTCCGGTCCTGCACCCCGGCCAGCACCCGGAAGTGCGCCAGCCACTGACCCGGATGGTCTACGTGCCCGTACATCATGGTCGAGCTGGACCGCAGCCCCACCTCGTGAGCCGTGGTCACCACCTCGACCCAGGTGGCCGCCGGCAGTTTGCCCTTGGTCAACACCCACCGTACGTCGTCGTCGAGGATCTCCGCGGCGGTGCCGGGAATGGTGTCCAGGCCGGCCTCCCGGAGCATGATCAGCCACTCACGGACCGGCATGCCGGCCTTCGCCGCCGCCGTCACGATCTCCATCGGCGAGAACGCGTGCACGTGCAGGCCGGGTACCCGTGCCTTCACCGCCCGGACCAGGTCCGCGTACGCCGTAACCGGTAGCTTCGGGTCGATGCCGCCCTGCATGCAGACCTCGGTCGCCCCGGCCTGCCAGGCCTCCTCCGCGCGGTCGGCGACCTGCTCGGCGGAGAGCCGGAACGCGTCCGAGTCCCGCTCGCGCTGGGCGAACGCGCAGAACCGGCAGCCGACGTAACAGACGTTGGAAAAGTTGATGTTGCGGTTGATCACGTAGGTGACGTCGTCACCGACCGTATCGGCACGTACCTGGTCGGCGATCCGACACAGCGTGTCGAGCGCCGGGCCGTCGGCGCCGAACAACGCCAGCGCCGCGTCCGTGTGCCGAGGTTCCAGCAATGCCGCCGGATCGTCCGCCACGAGGCGTAGCCCGGTCCGCAGGTCGGCGTCGCCACCGCCGTCCGATGTCGGCCGCGCCTGACCGGTCGGCGTTGTCCCGGTCCCGGCACCCGGCGACAGCCGGTCGGCGACCTCGGACCAGTCGCCGTAGACATGATCGAAGTCGCCCCGCCGATCCGCCGTCCGGCCCGTCGTGTCGATCGTCGCGTGCAGGTCGGTCCGCCCGGTCGGGGTGAACCCCTCGTCCGGCTCCTGCCACGGCCGCCCCACCGGCCGCGCGGACTCGTCGGCGAGACCGGTCGACGGGTCGGCCAACGCGGTGACGTGGGGCGCCATCCGAGGGTCGAGCCAGCTCTCCGCCCGCAGCAGATACTCGGGATAGATGGTCAACCGCTCCCGAAGCACGAACCCGGCTTCGGCGCTGCGCCGGGCCAACTCCTCGATCTGCGGCCACGGCCGCTCTGGATTCACGTGATCCGGGGTCACCGGCGACACCCCGCCCCAGTCGTCGATACCGGCCCGCAGCAGCAACGCGTACTCCCCGGCCGCCAAGTTCGGCGGCGCCTGGATCCGGGCCCTGGGCCCGAGCAGGATCCTGGCCACCGCGATGGTGGCGGCCAGGTCACGCAGCTCGGCGTCCGGCATCCCCCGCATCGCCGTGTCCGGCTTGGCGCGGAAGTTCTGCAGGATGACCTCCTGGACGTGTCCGTACTCCCGAGCGGCGGCACGGATCGCGAACAGCGACTCCACCCGCTCCCGGGGAGTCTCGCCGATCCCGATCAGCAGCCCGGTGGTGAACGGCACCCCCACCCGGCCGGCGTCGGCGATGGTCCGGAGCCGGACGGCGGGCTCCTTGTCCGGCGAGCCGTAGTGCGGACCGCCCGGCTCGGACCACAGCCGGGTCGCGGTCGTCTCCAACATCATCCCCATGCTCGGGGCCACCGGCTTGAGTCGTTGAAGCTCGGCCCAGCTCAGCACGCCGGGGTTGAGATGCGGCAGCAGGCCGGTCTCCTCCAGCACCGCGATCGCGCTGGCCCGAAGGTAGTCGACGGTCGACTCGTAGCCCCGCTCGTCGAGCCACTGCCGGGCCGCCGGCCAGCGCTCCTCCGGCCGGTCACCCAGGGTGAACAACGCCTCCTTGCAGCCCTGGGCGGCACCGGCACGGGCGATAGCCAGCACCTCGTCGCGGTCAAGGTAGGCGGCCGGCAGCCGCCCCGGCACCGTGGCAAAGGTGCAGTAGTGGCAACGGTCCCGGCAGAGCCGGGTCAGCGGGACGAACACCTTCCGCGAGTACGTGACCACCCCGGGCCGGCCGGCGTCCCGCAGGCCGGCGTCCCGGATCGGCCCGGCGACCGCCAGTAGCTCGTCCCATTCGGCACCGGTGGCGGCGAGCAGCGCGGTCGCCTCGTCGACGTCGACGCTACGGCCGTCGGCCGCCCGGCGCAGCGCGCGGCGGATGCTCGCGCTGGTCGGGGCGACGGACGGGTGCTGGTTGGCAACCGGTGCCGAGTGAACGGCAGCGGTATCGGTGCGGTCGGCCACCTGTGCAGAGTAGGCCGTGCGCTCCCACGACGCGGCGGCGAGCGGACCGACTCACCGAGCGGCGGCGGTCACCCGGCGGTGGGCGGCGGTCACCCGGCGGTGGGCGGCGGCGGATTGCCGGCCGACGGCTGCTGGCTGGCCGGATTGATCATTTGGGTGCGCTGGCTGTCGGCGTCGGCCGGCTCCGGCCCGTGGGACAGCCGTTGGGTGGGTTCAGCTGATCCGGCGTCCGCCGCTGCCCCGGCCGGAGCCGGCGGCCCGGAAACAGGCCCCGCCGCAGGCGGTCGCCCCGAGGCGGGTGGGCCGGAGGCCGGCGCGGGCGACGGGGCGTACGCCGGTGGGCCGGAGGCCGGCGCGGAGTACGTACCGCCCGGGCCACCCGGTCCTGGCTGATACGGCGACTGGCCGTAGCCACCGTGCTGCGGATAGCCGCTCGGCTGGCCGTACCCGCCGGGCTGGCCGTACCCGCCGGGCTGCTGTGGATGACCACCCTGCTGGGGGTAGCCGCCACCCGGCTGACCGGCCGGTGGATGACCCGGCTGACCGTACGCACCCGGCTGACCGTATCCGGAAGGTGACTGGCCGTACCCACTCGGCGGACCGTATCCCCCGGGCGCCGGCGCCGGCTTGGGCTTCGCCACGTGGTATCGCCCCTGCCAGAGCTTGACCAACGCCAGCCCGGCAACACCCAGCACCGCCAGCCACGCGGCGCGGACGAGCAGCGTCTGGAAGGCGGTCCGGATGCTGTCGTCCACCAGCACGACGAATCCCACCAGCAGACCGAACAGTGTGCCGAAGACCGCAGCCACGCCGTACTCGACCAACGCGACGACAGTGATCAGCCGAGCCCGCGCCAGCTCCGGCGACAGATGGGTGGCGAGCAGCACCGCGAGGAACGGAAAACCGATCGTCACCAGGTTGACGAATCCGCCGAAGCTGTTCGCCGACCGGCGCGCGAAGCCAGGTCCGCCACCACCGAATCCGTACGGAACGAGCAGGTCGAGTAGGGCGGCGAAGAGGAAGACCGCAGTGGCACCGAGCAGTACCAGCGCGGCGGTCTCCCGCAACGGCGCGGTGAACTCGCGGGCGGGTGGCCGGTCGGCCGATGAGGCCTCTGGTTGCGTCGTCACAGATCCATTCCTCTGGGGTGGCGGGCGGCGGTGGCGCGAGAGCGTGTGCGCGGTGAGCGTAACGGCCCAGGCGTCATCGCCGGATCCCCAGATCGAGCCACGCCGAAACCAACCCACCGGAGTCCGGGACGGAATCGCCGATGGGCAAGGATGTCGGTATGCGGATCGTGGTATTGACCGGTGGGATCGGCGGGGCGAAGTTCCTGGTCGGCGTACGGGCCTACGCCCGACGTACCGGCGCGGAGGTGACCGCGGTGGTCAACGTCGGCGACGACGTCGTCCTGCACGGCCTGCGGATCTGCCCCGATCTGGACAGTGTCCTGTACACCCTCGGCGGCGGCGCCGATCCACAGCGGGGCTGGGGACGGGTCGGCGAAACCTGGACCGTCAAGGAGGAACTGGCCGCCTACCAGGCGGAACCCAGCTGGTTCGGGCTGGGCGATCGGGACATCGCCACCCACCTGGTCCGGACCACGATGCTCAACGCCGGCTATCCGCTGTCGGCGGTCACCGAAGCACTGAGTACCCGATGGGAACCAGGCATCCGACTACTTCCGGCCACCGACGACCGGCTGGAGACGCACGTCGTCGTCTCGGATGGGTCGACCGGCGATGGGTCGACCGGCGATGGGTCGACCGGCGATGGCCGGTCCGACCAGCGGGCCATCCACTTCCAGGAGTGGTGGGTCCGCTACCGGGGTGCGCTACCGACCCATCGGTTCGTGTTCGTGGGTGCGTCCGAGGCCAAGCCGGCGGCCGGTGTGCTGGCGGCGTTGCACGACGCCGACGTCGTGCTGATCGCGCCCAGCAATCCGGTGGTGAGCATCGCGCCGGTGCTGGCCGTACCGGGGATCCGGGAGGCTCTGACCGACGGTGCCGCGCCGGTCGTCGGCGTCTCCCCGGTGATCGGCGACGCCCCCGTACGGGGAATGGCCGACCGCTGCCTCGCGGTGCTCGGCGTGCCATGCACGGCCGAGGCCGTGGCCGGCCTTTACGGCTCCCGGCGTTCCGGAGGTCTGCTGGACGGCTGGCTGGTCGACCCGGTGGACGGGGCGTCCCGGGTCGGCGAGGTGACCGTACGGGCCGTACCGTTGTGGATGTCGGACGAGGCCGCCACCGAGGCGATGGTCACCGCGGCGATCGAGCTGGCCGACGCCACGCGAGCCGGAGCCGGTGAATGAGACTAGAGGTCCTACCGGTCACCGGGATCGGCGAGATCGTGCCCGGAGACGACCTGGCCGCGCTGATCGCCGACGCGGCACCCTGGTTGCGGTCCGGAGACGTCCTCGTGGTGACCAGCAAGGTGGTGTCCAAGGCCGAGGGACGGCTGGTCGAACTGCCCGACGACGAGTCCGCCCGCAACAAGGTCCGCGAGGAACTGCTGGACGCCGAAACGGCTGCGGTCGTGGCCCGGCGGGGAGGCACCCGGATCGTCCGGACCCGCCACGGCTTCGTGATGGCCGCCGCCGGGATCGACAACTCCAACGTGGCACCGACCCGACTGGTGCTGTTGCCGGTCGACCCGGACCGGTCGGCCCGCGAGCTACGGCGGGCGCTGGAGTCCCGGCTCGGGATCGACGTGGCGGTGATCGTCTCGGACACGATGGGACGGCCGTGGCGCAACGGCCTGACCGACGTCGCGCTCGGGGCGGCCGGCATCGCGCCAGTCCGCGACTACCGGGGCAGGATTGACCGGTACGGCAACGAGCTGCGATTGACCCAGATGGCGGTCGTCGACGAGCTAGCCGGCGCGGCCGACCTGGTCAAAGGCAAGAACGAGCAGATCCCGGTGGCGGTGGTACGCGGCTATCCGTGGCAGCTGGCCGACGACCCGGGGGACGGATCGTCGCCCCGACCCGACGGCCCTCCGCCCGCCCGACCCGACGGCCCTGGAGTACGGCCGCTGCTGCGCGACCTGAGCGAGGACCTGTTCACCCTCGGTACGGCGGAAGCGACGACGGCGGGCCTGGTCATGGCGGCGACCCTGACGGAGCCGGACGCGCCCCCCACCGGCCGGGTCGATCCGGCCGCCCTCCGGCGGGCGATCCAACGGGTCAGCCCGGTGATCGCCGCCGGGACCAGCGTCGAACTGGTCCCGGCCGAGGCACTCTCCGACGACGACCAGGCGTCGCCGTACCCGGATCGGCTTCGGTGCCGCCCGCCGGCCGCCGGCCCGGCGGACCTGGTCCGGCTCGGCGCCGACGTGCACCGGCTACGGGTGGCGCTGGCCGTCGAGGGAATCTCCAGCGCACCGCTGTCCCACACGCCCGACACCGACCGCACCGAGGTGCTGCTCGGGCTGTCCAGCGTGCCGGACACCGCAGACAGCCCAGCGGACGCGGCGGACAGCCGACCGCCGGGTTGAGCGCGGACCTCACACGTAGCCGTCGGCTCCGCGTTCCTTCAGCTCGTCCACGCAATCGGCTGACGACGAGCACCCGACGATCTTGAATCGACCTGGCGGTGGCAGGTAGTGACACCGTGAAGGCCATGGGTCGTGGCCTGTCGCCTACAGACGGCAGGAAGATGCGACACAGAAGCGACAGCCGACCATGGTCTCATCATGGTCTGGTGGTGGAGACTGTTGTGGTGGTGACCAAGGATCAGATCGCGGAGGCACGGCGGCGTCTCGGTCTCAGGCTTGCCATCGCGCGAAATGCCACCGGGTGGAGCCAGTCCGACTTGGCTCGCCAAATCAACTACAGCCGTAGCACTGTCGCAAGCGTCGAAACGGGATCCGGAAAGGCATCTCAGGCCTTCTGGGCGACGTGCGATCAGGAACTGGGCTGCCAGGGCAGTCTTGTCGCAGAGTACGACAGGTTGCAGGATTTGATCGTCAAGCACCGGCAACAGGTCCAACGGGACGAACGCTTCCAGCGTGCAAGGCGACGCGCACCCGATCACAGCGACGTGTCGGCAGCTGAGCCCTTTTCCTTGGCGAGTCCTGGCGAGCAAGCAGTCGACGGCTCCCAGATGGTTGCGAGTGAGAACCCGCCAGGGAACGAGGAGGCAGCAGCAGTGGATCGTCGTGGAGTGGTTCAGATGGGCGGCGCGGTGATGGCGGCCGCATTTCTGGATAGGTTGTGGTCTGAGCCTAGTCGTATGCACGAAGCGCTGGATCGAGGATCTATCAGCGCCGCGCGCTTGGAGGCCATCGGCAGGGAGGCCGCAGATTTGGGGGTACAGGTAGTCAGGGTTCCTCCTGCGACAGTGCTCGCCCAAACACTTTGGCAGTTCCGCAACACGCGAAGGCTCCTGGAGACAAAGCAGACGCTGCGCTCCCAGCGAGAGCTTTCCATCTATGGCGCAATGTTCGCGACAATCACCGGTGAGATCCTATTCAATCAGGGGGAGTTTCCTCTGGCTGCCCACTGGTACGCCGTTGCCCGCCGAGCCGCAGAAGAGGCTGGCAATCAGTTCCTGGCGGACATCGCGCTAGCCGGTAACACCTACCTGCCGACCTACACCTCTGACCCGCGCGCCGTCCTCGCCAGCGTGATCCCGCGCCTAGACGGTGCTCGTTCTCCATCGCCGGCCATTGCTTGGCTGTGGGCGTTCCGAGCTAAAGCACACGCCATGTTGGCCGACGCTAACGCTTTCCAGAGATCGATCGAACGCGCACGAGACGTCCTCGATCGGTCACCGAAGGACCTCGTCAAGCCAGGAATATTCTCGTTTCTTCCGGAGAAGCTTGCCTTCTACGAGGCCCGCGGCTGGGTGGAACTAAGGAACGCTGACATGGCGTCGGTAGCCGCAGAGCGTGCCATCAGCCTTTATGATCTCCACGAAACCACCGAGCCGGCACTGGCCCGGTTCGAGCAGGCCAGCGCCTACGCTCAATCCGGCGAGGTAGCCGAGGCATGCCGCATTGCCACTGGCGCAATCCTGGATCACCACACATACCATGGCATTACAGTTATCCGCCGGGCGCGAGAGTTCGATCGCCTTGTTCCCGAATCCGGCGAGCCAGCACGACAATGGCGAGAGGTTCTTCATTCCCTCAGACAACCGCAACTCACCGTGACTGCGATCGAGCATGGAGGTGCCCAGTGACGAACCTACGCGAACTGCTCGAAGAGTACGTCCGTTGCGGCAAGCTCATGCAACTCGCGACGTTGGCTGCCGACGGTTGGCCGTCTGTAAGCAACGTGTGGTACGACGCCCATTTTGATCCCGACATTCTTCGATTTATTTCCCGCGATGATCGGCTGCACAGCGCCAGCATTCGCAACGATGCACGCGTGGCGGGAAGCATCATCGCGATGCCGTTAGAAGGATTGGGACAGAAGGTTCGCGGCGTTACCTTCACCGGCGTCGCCCGCGAACTCGCTACCCACGGAATCGGTCCCGAGGCTGAAACGTTCGTCAAGCGCTGGCCGGCAGCTCGGCCCGCTCTTGATCCATACCTTATCGCCCACGGTGACACACATATCCGAATGTATGAGGTCGCCGTCAGCGAATGGATTCTGTTCGATGAAGTCAATTTTCCAGAGCAGCCGAGGCAGGTGGTAACGGCTCGGCCGTCAGGATCTCCTGTACGCGAACACCACCATGTCGCCATGGCTTCGTTTAGGTTCCATCACGTCGCCGTGAGTGTTGATGACATTTCTGAATCGATTCGGTTCTACGGGCACTTCGGATTTCGCCCAATGCTAGAATACGTCGATCCCGACGGCGGCTTCGAAATCGCACACCTGAAACTCGGCAATGCCTTCCTGGAGATCTGGAAGTATCACCAGCATATTGCCGCGCCACAATCAGCAAGCGAACTTTCGACAGACTTGCCCAGGATTGGCTGGAAGCATCTCGCGCTTCAAGTGGCATCGCTGGAAGAAGCCATGACAATGCTGAGTGCACGCGGGATACCAGTCGTGGTAGCCCCTCGCGTCGGCAACACCGGAGTGTCGTACCTATTTGTCAAGGATCCCAGCGGGAACCTTGTCGAAATTCTGGAGGATCACCGCAGACTGTAGACACACGATGTCCACGGCCCTCACCGCCGGGCGGGCTGTGTAGCGACAGGCCCAGTTCACTGCAGATGTCGGCGGCCGTGTCCAGTACCACCGCACCGGGTTTGATCGACCCTCCGGACCAACGCGGAGCCATACTACTCGTCACCCTGCGATACTGCGCTTGGTCCGAGGAGTGCTTTGAGGTCGGCCATGAGTGCGGTGGTGGGAGCCACCCGGTGCGGGCCGAGGCGTAGCAGGGTGGCGCGGCTGCCGTTGACGAGTTTGACGTGGACCTCGGCGGAGCCGGGATGGCTGGTGAGTACGTCGCGGAGCCCTTCGACCAGGGGTGGGGTGCAGCGGGCCGGGGGCAGGGTGATCACGATCGGTTTGATCTCGTCGGCGGCGGTGATCTCGGGGACCGACAGGTCCATGGCCATCAGGCGGGGTTGGTCGTCGCGGCGGTCGACGCGACCTTTGACCACGACGATGGCGTCCTCGGCGATGTACTGGCCGACGACCTCGTAGGTGTTTGGGAAGAACAGCACCTCGACCGCGCCGCCGAGGTCTTCCAGGGTGGCCGACGCCCAGGCCCGGCCCTGTTTGGTGATCCGGCGCTGCACCCCGGACAGGATGCCGGCCAGGTTGAGTACGGTGCCGTCGGCGACCGCGCCGTCCTCGGCGAGGGCGGCGATCGACATGTCGGCGGCGTTGGCGAGGATGTGTTCCACCCCGAACAGCGGGTGGTCGGAGACGTAGAGGCCGAGCATTTCGCGTTCGAAGGTGAGCAGGTCGGTCTTGTCCCACTCGCTGTCCGGGATCGGCGGGGTGACCACCATGCCACCGCCCGCGCCGGCGTCGCCACCGGCGCCGAACGCGTCGCCGAACAGGTCGTACTGGCCGACCGCCTCGTTGCGTTTGAGGTCCATGAACGAGTCGATCGCGTCGGCGTGCACGGTCAACAGCCCTTTGCGGGTGTGCCCCAACGAGTCGAACGCGCCGGCTTTGATCAGCGATTCGACGGTACGTTTGTTGCAGGCGACCGCGTCGACCTTGCGGAGGAAGTCGTAGAAGTCGGTGTAGGCGTCCTTGGCCTTGCGGGCCCGGGCGATCGCCTCGACGACGTTGGTGCCGACGTTACGGACGGCGGCGAGCCCGAACCGGATGTCGGAGCCGACGGCGGTGAACCGGGCACCGGAGGCGTTGACGTCCGGCGGCAGCACCTTGATCTTCATCCGCCGGCACTCGGCCAGGTAGACGGCGGCTTTGTCCTTGTCGTCGCCGACGCTGGTCAGCAGGGCGGCCATGTACTCGGCCGGATAGTTGGCCTTCAGATAGGCCGTCCAGTAGGAGACCAGACCGTAGCCGGCGGTGTGGGCCTTGTTGAACGCGTAGTCGGAGAACGGGACCAGGATGTCCCAGAGCGTCTTGATCGCCTCGTCGGAGTAGCCGTTGTCCCGCATGCCCTGGGAGAACGGGACGTACTCCTTGTCCAGGATCTCCTTCTTCTTCTTGCCCATCGCCCGGCGCAGCAGGTCGGCGGCGCCCAGGGTGTAGCCGGCCAACTGCTGGGCGATCGCCATGACCTGTTCCTGGTAGACGATCAGACCGTAGGTGTCGCCCAGGATGTCGGCGAGCGGTTCGGCGAGTTCGGGGTGGATCGGCACCACCGGTTTACGGTTGTTCTTGCGGTCGGCGTACTCGTTGTGCGCGTTGGCGCCCATCGGACCCGGCCGGTACAGCGCCAGGACGGCGGAGATGTCCTCGAAGTTGTCCGGCACCATCGACCGCAGCAGTGACCGCATCGGCCCGCCGTCGAGCTGGAACACGCCGAGCGTGTCGCCCCGGGCCAGCAGCTCGTAGGCGCGTTTGTCGTCCAGCGGCAACTCCTCGAGGACCAGGTCCAGGCCGCGGTTGTCCTTGATCCCGGCCAGGCAGTCGTCCATCACGGTCAGGTTGCGCAAGCCCAGGAAGTCCATCTTCAGCAGGCCGATGGACTCGCAGGCGCCCATGTCCCACTGGGTGATGATCGCCCCGTCCTGCTCCCGTTTCTGGATCGGCAGCACGTCGACCAGGGGGTCGCGGGACAGGATCACCCCGGCGGCGTGCACGCCCCACTGCCGCTTGAGTCCTTCCAGGCCCTTGGCCGTGTCGACGATCTTGCGGACCTCGCCGTCGGACTCGTACAACGACCGGAACTCGGCCGCCTCCGGGTAGCGGGGGTGTTTCGGGTCGAAGATGCCGGTCAGCGGGATGTCCTTGCCCATCACCGGCGGTGGCATCGCCTTGGTGATCCGGTCGCCCATCGCGAACGGGTAGCCGAGCACCCGGGCCGCGTCCTTGATCGCCGCCTTCGCCTTGATCGTGCCGTACGTGATGATCTGCGCGACCCGTTCCTCGCCGTACCGCTCGGTCGCGTACCGGATCATGTCGCCGCGCCGACGCTCGTCGAAGTCCATGTCGATGTCCGGCATCGACACCCGGTCCGGGTTGAGGAACCGTTCGAACAGCAGGCCGTGCGGAATCGGATCCAGTTCGGTGATCCCCAGTGCGTACGCGATCAGCGCGCCGGCCGCCGAGCCACGGCCCGGGCCGACCCGGATGCCTTCCCGTTTCGCGTACGCCACCAGGTCGGCGGTGACGAGGAAGTATCCCGGGAAGCCCATCTTGAGAATGACGTCGAGCTCGTACTCGGCCTGTTTGCGGTGCCCCTCGGGCACCCCGCCGGGAAACCGGCGGTCCAGACCGCGCAGCACCTCGGCGCGCAGGAACGACTCCTCGGTCTCGCCGGCCGGGACCGGGAACTGCGGCATCAGGTCCCGGGAGGCGAACAACGCCGAATAGTCGCCGATCTTCTCCGCGATCTCCAGGGTGTTGTCACACGCCCCCGGCACCTCGGCGTCCCACAGTTTACGCATCTCGGCCGGTGACTTCAGATAGAAGTCGCGGGCGTCGAACTTGAACCGCTTGGGATCCGCCATCGTCGACCCGGACTGGACACACAACAACACCTCGTGCGCTTCGGCGTCCCGCTCGTGCGTGTAATGCAGATCGTTCGTCGCGATCGGCTTCAGATTGAGCCGTTTACCGAGCCGGATCAGATCGGTCCGGATCCGGGTCTCGATGTCGAGTCCGTGATCCATCAACTCCAGATAAAAGTTGTCCGCGCCGAAGATGTCGCGGAACTCGGCCGCCGACTCGCACGCCTTGTCGAAATTCCCGATCCGCAACCACGTCTGGACCTCACCGGAGGGGCAGCCGGTCGTCGCGATGATCCCCTTGCCGTACTGGTGCAGCAACTCCCGATCCGCCCGGGGCTTGTAGAAGTAGCCCTCCAGGCTGGCCCGCGACCCCAGCCGGAACAGATTGCGCAGCCCGTCGGCGTCCGCCGCCAACATGGTCATGTGGGTGTAGGCGCCACCACCGGAAACGTCGTTCTCCCCGCCGTCGGCCCACCGTACCCGGGTCCGGTCCCGCCGATCGGTCCCCGGCGTCAGATATGCCTCCAAGCCGATGATCGGCTTCACCCCGGCTCCGGTCGCCTGCTTGAAGAAATCGTACGCCCCGAACAGATATCCGTGATCGGTCATCGCCAAAGCGGGCATGCCGAGCCGATTCGTCTCGGCGAACAACTCCTTCAATCGGGCCGCCCCGTCGAGCATCGAGTACTCGGTGTGCGTGTGCAGATGTACGAACGAATCGGACATGGCTAAGACCCCTTAGCTAGCGACGCCGTGCGGTGGCCGAGAGAGCACACTATCCCCGTCGGCTCGCCGGATTGCGGCGGACCCGCCGACGGCGACCCGGGCTAGCAGAGAAGCAACGACCGGTCCCAGGCGACGGGTTGGTCCGGGTATGCGTACTGCAGCAGGGCCAGCGCAATTCCGGCCGTACCGGTGAGTAGTTGAGTGGAGCGGATCTCGGCGGCGGCGTGGCCAGCAGGCGCTGCGTCGGTAGAGGCGAGGTCGTCGATGATCTCCGCTGCGAGGCGGCCGGCCAACGCATCGAGGGCAGGAGACCGGTGATCAACCATGGTACGGCAGACGACCATCAGCAGACCGGCTCGTCCGTGGCAGAGCGTTGACCCCGCGAAGGGCGGAATCGACGCGTCGGGTTCAGCCAATACGGTGAGTGCAGCGACGCCGTCGTCGATCAACTGCTGGTCGGCAAGGGCCCGTCCAGCGAGGGTAAGCGCGCGGCTGATGCCGGCGTTGCCGTAACACCATCCCGGTACGGCCGGTTTGGTGTCCATCGGGCATTCGAAGACCGTGGCGGGCCAGAGCCCATCGTCTCGACGGTGTGTCCGAAGCCATCGCGCGAGCGCAGCGATGGTATCGCTTTGTCCCGATACGGTCACTCCTCGTGCGTGGGATAGTGCGAGTAGCGCCAGCGGCCCCGTCATGCCATGCGCCATGCCCAAATCTGCACGTACTCTGTGGACGACGCGGACAAGGAAGGTGAGGATCTCCCGTAACGGCTGTGTGAGGCAGTCCCCAGAGTCGAGCAGCAACCGGCCGACGCCGGTGATCCCTGAGATCAGATCGATGTCACGTTGGGTGACGTCCGCAGGTTGGCGCTCGTAACGGGTGACCAACTCGCGAGCGTGTCGGGTAAGCCGATCGAGCCCTTGCCGGTATGTCGTGGTCCGGCGGCCGGTGGCGGCGGCGAGAGCGCCGTGGGCGAACAGCAGTGCGCCCAGCCCGGACCAGGCGCCAGCGGGGACCACCGTCGGCAATGCTTGGGCTGCCGATTCAAGCCGCCTCCTGGCGTAGGTAGCCGCCGTAGGCCTCCAGGGCAGGGTGGCCGCGTGGACGGTGGCAACCCCGAGGTGATCGGCGATCGCGTCGAAGCTGAGGCGGTGATCTGTTAGGCGGTCCGCGAGCGCGAGCGCGGTCTGCGCGCTGAGCGTCGTCAGGCTTGGCATGTCGTCGGCCCCTCCAACACCGCAGTCAACGGTCGCCCGGTTCGCACGCAGGTCTCGATAGCGTCTCGCGCCAGCCGCAGCACTTGCGCCTCCATGCTTTGCTCAGTGCCCACCAGCCGGTTGCAGTGCATATGAATCACGCTCCGGACGACATGGTTGCGGCGCTCAGACGTCAGTAGGCCGAGCTGGCTGCCATAGCGGCTGGCGACGGTGAGTCGTCTCCGCCACAGCGATGCAACCGGCCCGAGCCATTCGTCCAACCCAGACACGGCCAAGGCGCGTACCCGTGCTCGATGGTGGCCAGGCTGACCTTTGATTCCGGAAAGCCAGCGCCGGTCCTCTGCCCTCGGAGCAAGCATGTGAAGGAGCCCGACTACTGACAACGCGGCTGTCACCACGGTGCTCCGCCCGCTGCTGATGTCCGCTAAAACAGCGGCGGTGTCGGCGCAGAAGAGCTCCTCCGCCGTCGTAATCAGGTCAGGGCCGCCGTACCGCTCGATCTCCGGATCGTAGGTGTCGAACCGAAATCCACCAGCAAGACCACCCTCGCGCAACCGACAGACCTGGTCGGCAAGCATGCCCAGCACCGTCCCCTGCCCGGCCCGCGTCGTTCGCACCCTGATTCGTAGACATGGACTGCCATGGTCGTGGTAGCGGACGAAGAACCATCTCTGGTGATGGCTAGCGAAGTCCTTCGCCAGGACGGTGAGCACATCGTCCTGGCTGCGATGTGGAACTGGCAGCACCGCGTAGAGCCATCGCCCAGCCCCGGGCAGATGTTCCCCCGACCCGGCGGGACGCACCGGCCGGACAATGGAGGGCGACGCCCGCCCGCTGACCGTATGCGGTTCGGTCGGAACGACAGGTGCGACAATCTCCGCCACGTGGTAGCCGTCTGGACCGCGCAACCACCCATCAGGCACATCGAGTACCTCCCGCACCCTGGTCACCCCATGCAGGTTGACCTCTCTGCGTAGCAGGCCGACTCCCTCCGAAGAGGTCAGATCCACTGGTACGCGCATGTCGGAGGCCCCGGCCTCCACCCGGTCAGGCAGGTCGGCCTCGCGCCGCCATCGATCGAGCGCTGACTGCCATTGCGCCGCGTCTCCGGCTGCCTGTATCACCGCCGCAGGCAGGAGCCAACTCGCCGGTGCCAAAACGCTACGGCCAGCCGAGACTCGTGGCAGAAACGGGGCGTACTCCTGTAGCGGCCTGCCCCACTGCCAGCCGTGGGGACGCGGCCTATGCCCAATCTCGAGTAGAAACCGCGCCACGGCGGGTGCATGTCTGCGTCCGAGGCCATGACCGGCGACAGGAACCAGGCGCTCACCGTTTTGTGTCTGCACGTGCAGGCGACGTCCGTCAGAGAACACCGACAGATCTCGCACTGCGATGTCACCGGGCGCTATAGGTGCCCGGTCGACACAGATCTGCCGCCCCGATCTGCCACCTGCGCGCATCACGTTGGTCAGACGCGGCTGCAGCGGGCTGAACTGAACCTCCGCAAAACAGCTTCCCGCATCCCCGGTGCGATCCGACCTGACAGTCTCCTGCAGCGCCGTAGTCGCCTCTGGAATCAGATCCAGAAATCGGGCAAATCCCGCCGTCGCAGGAGCTTCGTTGAACCAGGGCTCCACTAACGTAAAGTCGCCGCGAGCCATCGCCCAGATATCGCGTGCAGCCAGCCTGGCGAACAAATCGCACGACTGAGGCGACTCCTCGGAAAGGGGAAAACCCTCCCACCAATCCTGAGCAACATCCTCGTCCAAGAAAACCTGAGCCGCGCCCCGCCCTGCCGTCCTAGCCCACAGTGCAAACATTTGCCCATCGCGTACGGTATGAACCGGCGACTGAGACGACTGCAGCGGCCGGCCGGCCGCGTATCCTACTGGAAGGCCGAGGCCACGATACTCATCAAGTACGTCCAGTACGGGTACCGCCCGATCGAACCCATAACGGTCGACAAAATCCTGGTGGAAATCAGCCAGTGGATGTTCACTGTATACTCTCAGTCGCCACAACAGTCCTGCGACATGTCGCACCTCTTCGCCGACGGCGCGCGGTAGGCGAATCTCGGCGTCGAGTCGCGTGTCGACGCATACCTGGTGTCGCGCCGCTGCCACCAACTGCATCTGCTGCGTCAATGCCCGGAACGCCGGTAGCCCGCTACCTAGCGAACGTTTGTCATACTCGCGTGCAAGGCGCGCAACCTCACGGACTTCGTTCGCGATCGGCGAGGCAACCCTTTGTAGTATACCCTCGATCTCCCGTAACGAATCTCGATGATTGACAGCCCTGGTCAGCTCGCTGTGCAGAAACCCAGCCTTCAGGAGCTCTGAAACGATAAGCAAGCCCGAATCCAAGTCAGGACCTGAAGCCTCGGCAAGCAACCGGGCAACAGCGACTTCTTGATCCGCAGCGTGCAACACGTCAGCCGCTGGACCGACAGCGCCGATTGACACCTCCTGCAGTTGCGACGATGCCCGGCCGTCAGGCTGGTGCCAACGCTGCAGCACCAATCGGCCGCCCCGTTTCCGCAGTGTTGGGTTAACCGACACGTACAGCCCTGAGACAACAGAGAGATCTCGGTGCAGGCGCGCCATGAGTGCGACTAGCCATCCGCCATCTGGCAGCGTTCGCGTCTGGTGCGCCTCGCCACACAGGGCACGTGCCCAAGGGCCTCCGATTCCGGCGGCGGTGACCCCGGAAAACAGGCCGAACGGAGTCGCGCGGAAAGTCATTCGCGCCGAATAGCCCGCGACCGCCAACGCGGTACGCCTCGCATCAGCGTGGTCCTCGCCGTCGGAAAGCTCCATCGCAGCGTCCAGATCCGGGCTAGCGACCGCGATCGCCTCCCGCAACACCGGGTCCACCGCCCCGCCTGAATGCCCCGATGATCGAGCCGTCACCGGTGCCAGCGGCGCCCGAACCATCGCGATCCTCGGCATGACAAACACAATCCGCCTCCTCAACGTCTCGCGGTGGCCCGGCCGACTGCCTGGCCACCGCGAGACGCGTTGATCGGTTACTTGCCGTCGGTGCAGGTGTAGGTCGGCGTCTCGTCGTTCGACTGTGGCGACTCCCCAATCGTTACCACAGCCAGATCCAGGACCGGTTCCAGATCTGTGGTCTGATCCGTCGGCACGTTGGACAGTGTTTCCATTGACAACCTCCTCGCGATGTGGTTTGGCCCGCGCAACATTTGCCCGAGTCTCCGCCTCAGCTCAGCCTGACCTATCCCATCTGGATCCAGACCGTCAGGATTAGGCGGTAGATCCAGCACAACCGATCGGCGCACCTGTCGGCCAGATGTGACAGAGAACCGTGACAGCAAAGGAGCGTGGTGGTCGTCCGTGCTCAACACCTTCCTGTCACTCCGCTGGCTGGGCGGTCAAGGACGGGGAGCTGCAGGTACGCTCCGGGAATCCGTCAGTCGGTCGATCTTGCTCCAGTACGAAAGGCCGAGACCGATCGCACGTGCAGTGGGTGAATCGGCAGGTCCATCGGATTGATCACCCTGTCACCCGGCCGCAACAGCCAAGAGTGACATAGCCGCTAAACGATACAGGCGAGTTCCCGAGCGTAACTCTGCCTGGGTTGTGCCCTAGGTTGCCTTCAGCCGACACTCCGCCCCGTGAGTTCCTGGGCGACTCTGCGTCGTGATTCATCACATGAACAGGCGCACGTCTACCCCCGTCGTAGCTGGCAGGCCGAGCCGCGCACGGGTTCGCGATTTGACAGAGGCCCACCCACCGGCTCAACCCCGCCTATTCCTTCACTGTCGCTTGTGGCTGTCATGTCTGTACGACCTGCTGGATGACCGCTTTCACTTGGAGCCGATGCCGCTCGCTAGGTCTGCTCGAAGTCAGCTGACGAGGTGTCCTTCCGAGCCTGTGGCCGGAAGCGTCACGGAGGTTGCTCGTCGACGAGAGACTCGCCCGCACGAAGCAGCCTGCCGTGCCGGTGCCCCCCGTCACCGGCACGGCAGGCCCACCACGCCGCACCAGTCGAAGGGGAAGTCATGTTGCCACCTAACGGGCTGCAGATCGCCCTCGCTGCCTCCCCAGCCTGCGCGACCAAGCCGAACCCCCACCGACCGGCCCTGGATCTGCGCGACCGACGAGCCGCGTCGCACCAGCCGTTCGCATCGTGGACAGGACGGCACCCGCGATGACCGTCTACCACTCCGGAACCCATTGGCGGTCGGTGTTGTCGTTGCCGGTTGATCGTCAGCTGTTGGCGGACGATTTCTTCCTGATGGCGCACCATGACGTGTCGGGTCAGTTGCGTCTGGCGCCGCGGATCGCCGGATTCGGGGTGGCTGCCGCTGTGTTGGCGGACCTGGTCTCGGCGGGTGTGCTGGTGGTGACGGCGTCTGGGCGGCTGGACTGCCCGCAGCCTGGGGTGCGGGTGGCCGGGTTCGAGGGGCAGGTCGCTGCGTGGGTAGCGGCTGAGCCGGGTCAGCCGGTTCCGGTCTGGATCGAGGTTCTCGCTGATGTGTCGGTGCCGGCGGTGGGTCAGCGGTTGGCCGATGCCGGTGTGGTGCGGCCGGTGCGGGTCCGGCGGCTGATGACGACCAGGACGGTGTGGGAGCCGGCGGACATGAACGTGGCGGCGTGGCCGTGGGCCCGGTTGTCGACCCACGTCCGTCGTGGTGAGCCGCTGGACGTGTTCGACAGTGCCTTGGCGCGGTTGTGTACCGCTGTCGGTGTCGAGGGCCGGTTCCTCGACGGTGGTCCGCAGGCGCGGCAGCGTCTCGACCGGCTGGTCGGTCCGGTGCCGGCGCAGGTCGACGTGCTGCTGGTCGAGCTGGCGGCGGCGGTCGGCCGGGCCGTGCTGGGTGGCCGGACCTGACCACCACCAGCCCGGTTCGGGCGTCTACCCAGACGCCCGCCCTGTCTCCGCATCCCTTCTCGTTGTCTTTGTCAGGAGATCGTTGTGTCTGTTTCGCGTGGTGTGCCGCGTCCGCGTCGGGGTGGTGTCGCCGCCGCCCTGGCCAGGTCCCGGCTCGGGGTGCCGCAGGTGGTGTTCTTCGTCCTTGCCGCCGCTGCGCCGATGACGGTGGTCGCGTCAGCGGTGCCGACCGCGTACGCGGTGACCGGCCTGACCGGGGTGCCGGTCGCCTACGCGGCGACCGCCACCGTGATGGTGGTGTTCGCGGTCGGCTACGTCGCCATGAGCCGCCATGTCGTCAACGCCGGGTCGATGTACTCCTACATCGCGCACGGTCTCGGACCAGCCTGCGGGGTGGCGGCGGCGTTCGTCGCGGTCGTCGCCTACAACCTGATGCAGATCGGCCTGTACGGGGCCTTCGGTGTCGTCGCGGCCGCCGCCGCGTCGGCGGTGGCCGGTGTCAGCGTCCCGTGGTGGGTGTGGGCCCTCGGAGCCTGGCTGGCGGTCGCGGTTCTCGGGCTGGCGCGGGTCGACCTCAACGGCCGAGTCCTGGGTGTGCTGCTGATCGCGGAGATCACCGTCGTGGTGGTCTTCGACATTGTCATGGCCACCAACCCGGCCGGCGGGACGCTGTCACTGCACGGGTTGGAGCCGGCGCAGCTGGCGGTGCCGGGGATGGCGGCGATCCTCGTCGGCGGGATCGCCGGCTACGTCGGGGTCGAGGCCACCACCGTGCTCTCGGAGGAGACCCGCGACCCCCGCCGTACGGTCGCCCGCGCCACCTACACCGCCATCGCCCTCACCGCCGTGTTGTATGCGGGGTCGGCGTGGGCGATGCAGGTCGCCGCCGGCCCCGACCGCATCGTCAACGAGGCCGTCCAGCACGGCCCGGAGTTGATGTTCGCCCTGGTCGACGGCCACCTCCCGCGCCTGGTGATCGACGTCGGCCGGCTGCTGCTGGTGACGAGTCTGTTCGCCGCCCTGCTCGCCTTCCATAACCTGGTCGCCCGCTACCTGTTCGCGTTGGGCCGCGAACAGGTCCTCCCCGCTGGTTTGGGTCGCGCCCACGGTCGGACCGGGGCGCCGAAGCTCGGCTCCCTGGTCCAGACCGGCGTGGCCAGCCTGATCATCGTGGTCTACGCCCTGGCGGGGCTGGATCCGATCGTGCATCTGTTCTTCTGGCTGACCGTCACCGGTGGCCTGGGCGTGCTGATCCTGATGACCGCGACCAGCCTCGCCGTCCTCGCGTACTTCCGCCACCACCGGCGAGGCGAGAGCCGCTGGTCGACCGCGCTCGCCCCCGGCACGGCGCTCAACCTGCTGGTGTTCATCCTCGGCGGCACCCTCATCGGATTCGGTGACCTCCTCAACGCCCCCGCCGGCTCACCGGCCCGGTGGCTGCTACCCGGCCTCTACGCCGCCGCCATCACATGTGGCCTCGCCTGGGCGGCCGTGCTCCACCAGACACGGCCTGCCGTGTGGGCCACCGTCGGCGCGGGAGCCGACGCCGTCACCCGACCCACCCATCCGACCCCGACCGCCCGTAAGGAGATCCACCGGTGACCACCACCCCCACCACTGCGATCCGCGTCGCCGACCGCCACGACATCCCCACACTCGCCGCGATGCTCGTCGACGCATTCCTCGGCACCCCCGACGCCGCCTGGCTGATCCCCGACCCCGACGAACGCCGACACATATACCAGCGGCTGTGTCCCGCGATCCTCACCCACGCCATCGTGGCGGGCACCGTCCACACCACCGACGACCACACCGGCGCCGCGATCTGGCTGCCCCACACCCTCGCCCACACCCCAGACCCCCACCACTCCGCGTGGTTCGCCCGCGCCGCCGGCCCCCACACCCCACGGTTCGCCCGCCTCGCCGCCCTGTTACGCCGGCACGCCCCACACCGGCCGCACACCTACCTCGCTTACCTCGGCGTCACCCCAGACCGGCAACACCGAGGCGTCGGCACCGCTCTGCTCACCCACCGGCACGCCACCTGCGACACCGCCGGCACCCCCGTGCACCTCGTCGCCACCAGCGACGCCGCCCGACGCCTCTACCAACGGCTCGGCTACCACGACACCACCCCCACCCCGCCGCGGCTGCCCGACGACGGACCACCGGTATGGCCCATGTGGCGCCAACCCCGCACCCACGGCCGACAACGGCGGTGACGACCGGTTGTCCCACGCACCCGTCGCCTGCCGATCCACGACCGCTCGACCCGCCCCGACCGTCCGATACACCATCCCCACACGACGCCGACGAGCCACACACGTGAAACCCGGTGATACGGCCACCGCCCCCGCCCCATCGCAGCGGCCACCCCACACGACAACCGACACGAACCGAACCCCACCAGCCAGGACGGAGCAGCGTGACCACCACACCCACCCCACCACACCCGACTGAGGTGCCCCGAATGCACCCATCCGCGAACCTCACCCCCGCCGCCGACGCCATCCTCGCGGTCCACACCCCCGACGACACCAACATGTGCGCGCAGTGCCAATTCGAGGGACGACTCGTCCCACACCCCTGCGCCCACCGTCGATGGGCCGACGCCGTCAACCGCTCCACACCCACCCGCGACACCCTCATCGTCCTCGGACTCCTCGGCGCGCCCGACCAACCACAGCAGTAGGCCCATCGCAGCCGCATACCCCGGACCCGGACCACCCCCCAGCAGCCACATCGGAAGCCCGCCCATGACCACCTCTGCCACCGCCGCAGTCGGCATCATCTTGCTCGCCATCGCCATACTCCACGCTGGAAACAGCGTGACCTGGGCATACGCCAAATACCGTGCCCGGCGGCTAGTCACCGCCGGACTCCTCGTCCTCATCGCCGTCGTCATCCTGCGCCACGACACCGGCGGGCCCGAATGAACGGACCGGCCGCTGGGCACTGACCGCCGCCGGACCAGCGGCCGGCCCGCCGCCGGGCTGAACGCGGACCTCACACGTAGCCGTCGGCTCCGCGTTCCTTCAGCTCGTCGACCAGGCGCTTGACGTCCTGTGCCCGGTCACGCGGGCAGACGAGCACCGCGTCCGGGGTGTCGACGACGATCAGGTCGTGGACGCCGAGCGCGGCGACCAGCCGGCCCGACTGCGGCACCACCACCAGCCCGCTGCTGTCGTGCAGCAGCACACCTGGCTTTTCCTCGGCGGCGGGAGCACCGAGGACGACGTTACGGTCGGCGTCGGCCACCAGCACGTCACCGAGGGTGTGGAAGTCACCCACGTCGTTCCAGCCGAAGTCGCCCGGTACGGTGCCGACCCGCCCGGCCGCCGCCGCGCCTTCCATCACCGCGTAGTCGACCGAGATCCGAGGCAGCGTCGGCCAGACGTCGCCGAGGATCTCGTCCCGCTCCGGGGTGTCCCAGCTGGCTGCGATCCGGGTCAGCCCGGAGTGCAGTTCGGGCTGTTGCCGGGCGAGTTCGCTGAGGAACACGTCGACCCGCCAGACGAACATGCTGGCGTTCCAGAGGTGCCGCCCGGAGCGGAGGTAGCTCTCGGCGAGTTCGAGGCCCGGCTTCTCGGTGAATTGTTCGACCCGGCGGACCGGACCGGGTCCGATCGCCTCGCCGCAGGCCAGATACCCGTACCCGGTCTCCGGTCGGGTCGGGGTGATCCCGACCGTCATCAGCAGCCCGGCCTGTGCCCCGGCGACCGCCTCGCGGATCGTGTCGGCGTACCGGTCGGTGTCGGCGATCAGATGGTCGGCGGCGAAGGATCCCATCACCGCGTCCGGTTCGCGCCGGGCGATGACGGCGGCGGCGAGGGCGATCGCCGCGCAGGAGTCCCGGGGCGACGGCTCGACGAGCACGTTCTCCTCGGGCACCGAGGCCAGTTGCCGGGCGACCGCGGCGGCGTGCGCGGCCCCGGTCACCACCAGGATCCGTTCGGGATCGGTCAGGGGGGCGAGCCGGGCCACCGTCGCCTGCAGCAACGAGGCGGCGGTGCCGGTGAGGGGGTGCAGAAATTTAGGGTTACCGGCGCGGGACAGCGGCCAGAGGCGGGTGCCGCTGCCACCTGCCGGGATGACGGCGAAGAGCATCAGCACATCATGCCCGGCCCGCGCACGCGGTCCGACGAGACGGGGGATACCCACCCCGATGCGTTGCCGGGCTCATCCCACCGCCTTGGCCAGCGCGGCCGCCCGGCTCCACGAGGCGACGTGCACCTCGGCACTGGACGCCCAGGTGAAGTCCTTTGCCCGGTCGACGCCCGCCTTGGTCAACGCGAGCCGACGCGATTCGTCGTCGAGCAGCGCGGCCAGGTCGGTGGCGATCTGGTCCGGCACCTCGCTGGTGTAGGCGACCGCGTCACCGCCGACTTCGGGCAGGGACAGCCGGGGGGTGGTCAGCACCGGAGCACCGCAGGCCATCGCCTCCAGGATCGGCAGGCCGAACCCCTCGCCGTAGGACGGGTAGGCGGCCACCAGCGCGCCACCGAGAAAACCGGGCAGGTCGGCGTAGCGCAGATAACCCGGACGCAGCAGCCTCAGGTGGGCCGGGACATCCGCCACCGCCCGGTCGATGTCGTCGTCGTGACCCTGGCCGCCGGCGACGACCAGGGCGGGCGGCTCGGGACGGTCCCGCACCGCCTTGACCCAGCCACGGATCAGGTTCGGCACATTCTTACGCGGTTCCTTGGCCCCGAGGAAGGCGACGTATCCGGTCCCGACCAGCCCGAGTCGAGCCCGGACCCGGGCTTTCTCCTCGTCGCTGGGCACGTGGAAGGCACCCTGGTCGACGCCGTGGTAAGCCACGTCGATGCGGGCCGGGTCGGCGTTGAGCAGGCGGATCAGCTCGTCTCGGCTGGCCTTGCTCGGGACGATCACCCGGCTGGCCCGACGCAGCGAGGTCTTGATGGCGCTGCGGAAGAACGTACGGCGCGACTTGTCGTAATGCTCTGGCTCAGTGAAGAAGGTCGCATCGTGCACCGTTACCGTTACCGGACATCCCGCCCGCATCGGGCAGGTGTAGAACGGCGAATGCAGCACGTCGGCGGCGACCTGCTGAGCGAGCAGCGGAAGCCCGGTCTGCTCCCACGCCAGGCGGGCCGGCCGGTGCGCCACCGCGGCGGGGGCGGCGACCACGTCGGCGGCGGGCAGCATCCGGGTGTAACGCTCGGCATCAGTACGCAGCGCGACGACTGACAACTCGACACTGTTGCCGATGAGCTTGCCAAGGGCACCGAGCAGGCCGTCAACGTATCGACCAACGCCACCCCGGTCGGCGGGCACGCTCGTGGCGTCGAAGAGTACGCGGGGCGGTCGACCGGCGGTCACTGGGCAACTCCTCTGGAGGGGTGATGGAGGATTGTGGGGAACGACACGTACGCCAAGCCTACGCCGCCGGTGCCCGGGTCCCGCCGCCGCGACGCGGACAAGACGCCACGTTCCCCGAGCAGTCACCCGCCGGCCAGCTACCCGAGACGGTACGGTGACTGCCTGTACTTTCCGTGACGACAGGGAGGGCTGACAACTCCCCGAAAGCGGTCAATCAACCACCCTCCGTCACCCACCTTCGCGGCGTCGCCGACCGGCCTGCCGCAGCCGGCGTTAGGCTCGTCGGCGATGACCAACAACATCGCCGGCCTGCTCGCCGTCTCCGTCGCGGCCGACCCCACCCGCCCCCTGATCACCTGGTACGACGACGCCACCGGCGACCGTACGGAACTCTCCGGCACCACGCTCGCCAACTGGGTGGCCAAAACCGCGAACCTGGTGGTCGACGCGGCCGGCGCCGGTCGGGGCGACGTCGCCGAGGTCTGGCTGCCAGCGCACTGGCAGACCGCAGCCGTACTGCTCGGATGCTGGTCGGCCGGGCTGACCGTACGGGCGGCCGGACTGGCCGCCGGGGCAGCCGCCGGAACCAGCACCGGGGCAACTAGCAGCGGCGGGTCAGGCACCGCGACTACGACCATCACCGCTACGCCGGCCGAGGTCGTCTTCGCGCATGTCGACCACCTGGCGGACGACCTGGCGGCGATCGGACACCGGTCGGCCGGCGAGCGCTACCTGCTCAGCCTCGCTCCGATGGCCGCCCCGATCCGGCAGTTGCCCGTCGGGTGGGCCGACTATGTCGTCGAGGTACGGGGACAGGGCGACCATTTCACCCCGTACCCGGCGATAGATCCGCACGACGCGCAGCTGGCGACCCGCGCTCGCCAGCGGGCCACGGAGCTGGAGATCTTACCCGGCAGCCGAATTCTGATCGACACGGATCGCTACCCGGATCCGGTGGACTGGCTCCTGGCGCCCCTGGTCGCCGAAGCCAGCGTGGTCCTCTGCCGGCATCTGGACCAGCGGCAGGTCGCCGGCCGTGCCGAGCGGGAACGAGTCGCCCGGTCCCTGATCTGAGCCGACGGACGCCTTCGACCGAGCCCGCTCCGCAGCGGTCACAGCTCACTGGGCACCACCTCGCGCAGGTCGCCCTCGGTGTCGCACACGTAGAAGCCGGCCCGGTCGCTGAGCCACGGCTTGCCGTCGGCCTCCTCGTCGGTGAGCACCTGTTCCTGCAGGGCGAGGATGATGTATCGCGACCCGTCCGGGTTGCCCTCCCGCCAACCCGGCCCGTACAGCTGGTCGACCAGCGTCTCGCGGCGTTCCCGAGGCAACGCTCCGTCGACGATCCATTCCGCCGGCAGGCGATACCAGAAGATCCGGGTGACCTTGGCCTGCGGGTCGAAGGCGTGCGCGCCTTCGACCCAGACGCCGAGAGTGTCGGTGATCTTCAAGCGGAAGTAGGCACCCACGACGTTGAGACGCGCTGGCTTGACGCAGCGTTGCCACCCACCCGGATCACTATCGTCGACCCGCCGCCGGGGAAGCGGGGTCCGCCGCCGGGGAAGCCGGAGCCGGGCCCGACGCCGACTCCGGGACGGCGTTCGCCCGGGCGGCGGCGAACCGGACGAACGGATCGAGCGCCGCCGGGTCCGCGAGCGCTCCGGCGGCCGCCGCCCGCTCCACTGGCACCCCACTCACGATCCGCTTGACCGGCACCTCCAGCTTCTTGCCCGACAAGGTACGCGGAACGCCGGGCACCTGATGGATGCCGTCGGGCAGATGTCGAGGAGACAACGCCGTCCGCAACGCGCCGGCGATCCGGGCGCGCAGCGGGTCGTCGAGTTCGGCACCGTCGGCCATCGCCACGAACAGCAGCAACTCTCCCGCCCCGCCCTCCGAATCCTCCAGATGGATCACCAACGAGTCGGCCACCTCCGGCAACGCCTCCACCACCGAGTAGAACTCGGCGGTGCCCAGCCGTACCCCGCCCCGGTTGAGGGTGGCGTCGGACCGTCCGGTGATCGTGCACCCGCCGTGCTCGGAAATCGTGATCCAGTCACCGTGGCACCAGACGCCCGGATAGGTGTCGAAGTAGGCCTGCCGGTAGCGGATGCCGTCCGGATCATTCCAGAAACCGACCGGCATGCTCGGCATCGGCGCGGTGATCACCAGCTCGCCCAACTCCCCTACCACCGGCCGGCCGTCGGCGGCGCGGGCCTCCACCCGGGCACCCAGACACCGGCAGGCGATCTCACCGGCCCGCACCGGCAGCAGCGGTACGCCGCCGACGAACCCGGTACACACGTCCGTCCCACCGGACAGCGAGCTGAGGTGCACCTCGTCGCCGACCGACCGATAGACCCAGGCGAAACCCTCCGGCGGCAACGGGGCACCGGTGGAGCCGACGCCGCGCAGCGCCGACAGGTCGGCGATCTCGCGCGGCACCAGCCCGTCCTTGCGGCAGGCCAGCAGAAACGGTGCCGAGGTGCCGAAATAGGTGGTCTGACTGTCGGCGGCCAACCGCCACAGCGTGCCCAGATCCGCCCGGGCCGGACCACCAGAGGCGGCGTCGACGGCGGGATTGCCGTCGAACAGCACGATCGCCGCGCCGACCGCCGGCCCGGACGCCAGGTAGTTCCACATCATCCAGCCGGTGGTGGTGAACCAGAAGAACCGGTCCCCCGGACCCAGGTCGTGGTGCAGGGCGAGCATCTTCAGGTGCTCCAGCAGGATGCCGCCGTGACCGTGCACGATCGGCTTCGGCAGGCCGGTCGTACCGGACGAATAGAGCACGTACAGCGGGTGGTCGAACGGCACCGGGTCGAAGGTCAGCGGATCGTCCGTCGGGGCGGCGAGCGCGGCCCAACTCGCCGTCGCCCAGTCCGGCGCCGCCGCGTCCGGCGCCAAATAGGGGATCACGATCCGGTGCCGGGCCGACGGCAACGCGGCGGCGATCTCCGCCACCTCGGTACGGCGGTCCACCGCCTTGTCGCCGTAGCGGTAGCCGTCGACCGCGACCAGCACCGTCGGTGCGATCTGCTGCCAACGATCGGTGACGCTGCGGGTGCCGAACTCGGGGGCGCAGGTCGAGAAGACCGCGCCGAGACTGGCCGTCGCCAGCATCAGGACGTACGTCTCCGGGATGTTCGGCGCGTACGCGGCGACCCGGTCACCGGGCCCGACACCGAGCCGGCGCAGCCCGGCCCGGGTACGGCGGACCTGTTCCCGCAGCCGAGCGACGGTCAACGTCACCGGGTGCCGGGTCTGGCTGTACGCGAGCACCACCGGCTGGTCGTCGTCGAGCCCCGGAGCGCGGAGCACATGCTCGGCGTAGTTGAGCCGGGCACCGGGGAACCAGCGTGCTCCCGGCATCCGCGCGTCGGCCAGCACCTGGTCCGGTGGCTGATGGCCGATCACCTCGAAGTAGTCCCAGATGGAACCCCAGAATCCGGTCAGGTCGGTCACCGACCACTTCCACACCTGCGGATAGTCGACGAACCGCAGCCCCCGGGTCCGGTCCAGCCAGTCCAGATAGGTCCCGATCCGGGACCGTTCGCGGACGTCCACCGGCGGCTGCCACAACACCTGACTCACGCCTGCCACTCCTTCCGGGTCACGGCCACGCTGCCGGACGACCCGTGATCCATCCTCGCCTACCGCCGGTTCCCTTGTCGTACCCCATTGTCGTCGGCCGACCGTCGATCGGATGCGTGCCGGGAACACAATGCGTACCGCAGGGGTAGCGGTACGGGCACAGCGGTCGACGTACATCGAAAACCCCGACCGGAAGCGCGGCTTAGCCGGGCAACACTCACCCGAAACGGTACGGTTCGCCCATGCGTCATCTCTGGAGCTTCCTCGGCGGCCTCGTCGTGGCACCCCTCTGCTGGCTGCTGGTCGCGGTCGGCCAGAAGACGTCGATCGACACCATCGACGGCTGGGTGGCCGATGGCGGTTATCACACCGTGACCCTGATCGCACCGGCCGCGTACCTCTTCACGGCCGGTCTGATACTCGGCCTGCTCGGCACCCTGCGGGTGTCCCCTGGCGGTCCGCTCGTCGCCGGTCTCCTGCTCGCCGCCCCCTACGTGATGATGTTCATCGCGCCGCTGCGGGCCCGGGACGTCATCGGCACGCCGTGGCGGCTCCTCGGTGAACCGATCGAACTGCTGCGCCCGGTGGAGAACGGAACCCTGGCGACGATCGGCGTGCTGCTGTGCGTCGCCGCGCTGAGTCGCCAACGCTGGCGGACCTGGCCCCGGGCCGACGACGAGCCCAGGACCACGCCGGCCACGCCGAGCGCCGATCCGCTGCCGGTCCGCCCCGTCGGCGAGTTCGACCCGACGTTGTGGTCCCTACCCGGCGGCACCGGTTCGTCCGCCCGATCGACGTCCGGGCCGGCCCCGGCACAGTCCAGCCGCCCGTCGACCGCGACGCTCACGGCGACGACCCCCGACTCCACCTCGCCGTCCGGCGGCGCCACCGCCACCGCCACCGACGAGGACGCGGACACCGACACCGACACCGACGGATCGGGTGACGACAGCGGTCGGGACCGGCTGCGGCCGGCCCGTCCGAATCCGCGATCGATCCGGCCTTTCCGGCGCTGATCACAACCGGGCTGGTCCGACGCCCACCTTGCTTCCGACGGGTACGGTGCTCAGGCACGTACCCTTCGAGGAGGTCAGATGCGGCACGTGGGCTCGTTGGTCCTGTCCCTGGTCCTCACGCCGGTCATCTGGTTCCTCGCCGGGATCGGGCTGCGGGAGTACGCGGAGTCCCGGGCGCTCGGGTACGTCGATCCCCCGGCCGGTCTGTTCGTCGGACTGGCCGCGTTGGGCGTCGCCGGGTTGCTCTACGCCCTGCTCGTCGTGCCCCGGTTCTCCCCCGTGGGGCCGGCGTTGGCCGGTTTAGCCCTGCTGGCCGTGTCAGCGTGGTCGGTCTGGGACCTCGCGGGCTTCTACAGCACGGTGCCGCGCCGCTTTCTCGGCACCGACTTCGTGCTCACCGCACCGGCCGAAGGGCTGGCCGTCGTGCTGGCCGTACCGCTGCTCGCGACGGTGTTCAGCCCTCGTCGGTGGCGGGGCGCGCGGGTGGTGGCGCTGTACGCGGGCGCTCCGGCCGCGTCGGAGGTGGCCAGAACCGCGCCGCTGCCAGGCCCAGGTGCGCCCGGCTGGGGCGGTCCCGGCCCTGGCCAGGGCGGCTACGCAGCGGGCCATGCCGGCTACCACCAGCCTGGATATCCGCCGGCCGGGGTCGCCCACGGCGGCCCGGGCGGCCCGCCTGCGCCGCAGCCCACCGCGACGTGGCCGGCCCCACCAGCCGGTCCCAGTGGCGGTGATCCGACGATCGCCTTCCAGGCCACCGGATCCCCGCCTCGGCCGGTACCGCCGGTATCTGGCCCCGCGCCGGCCCCTGCCAGCGAGCCTGAGCTGGAGACGATGCGGCTGACGCCACCGGGGCACCGGATGGACGACCCGACCGTGGCCGTACGCCGACCGGCAGCCCCGCCAGCGACGTCCCCGGCCGACGAGACCACCCGCATCGTCACCAGCCCGGCAGCCCCGCCAGCGACGTCCCCGGCCGACGAGACCACCCGCATCGTCACCAGCCCGGCAGCCCCGCCAGCGACATCCCCGGCCGACGAGACCACCCGCATCGTCACGACATCGGCACAGTCCGTGGCACCGACCGCCGCCGACGACAGCCCGCGCGACGACCGCGGCGACGACGACGGCCCGCAGGCTTCGGCGGCCGACGATCAACACACCGAAGCCCTGACCGCCGAAGCCGACACCAGTTCGTTGCGGCACACTCCGCCGCCGCCGGCCGCCTACCCGCCGCCGGGGCACGCCACGCCGACCGCTACCCCGGTCGACCCCGACGCCACGCAGAAGCTAGGCCATTGACATCCTCGCCGCCTAAACGGCGGCGATTCCAGCCACACCGCGCGTGTCACGCGCTTGTGTTCTGGTGGGTTACCGTTTCACCGCGCGGTGCCGGGACGGGTCCCGGTCCCACCCGCGCTCCACGGTCGTTGAAGTCCGCCTGCCCGGCGGCCTTGATGTTGATCGCCGCGTTGACATCCCGGTCGTGGAGACCGCCACACGGACACACCCACGACCGGACGTTCAACGCCATCCGGCCGTTGACGCGCCCGCAGTCCGAGCACATCCGGGTGGACGGGAGCCACCGGTCCACCCGGGCGAACGTGCGTCCGTACCTCGCCGCCTTGTACTCCACCATGGCGACGTACGACGACCATCCCGCGTCGTGGACGGACGCCGCCAGCCTCGTGCGGCCGAGACCGACGACACACAGATCCTCGACGTACACCGCTTGATTCTCGCGAATGATCGTCGTGGACAGCTTGTGCTGCCAGTCCCGCCGGGTGTCGGCCACCCGGGCGTGCGCCCTGGCGACCTTCACGACGGCCTTCTCACGGCGGTTGCTGCCCCGCTGTGTGCGGGACAGGGCCTGTTGCGTGTTCAGGTCCGCGAGGGCCTGCTGCAACATTACGACGGATACCTCGCCCAGCCACGCCCGCTCCGGGGTCGCCTTGGCCCGTGTGATGGCCCGCTTCGACAGCTCGGCGTCCGACACGTACGGCAGACCCTGCTCGCGGGCGGTCTGGCGTGCGCGCAGCCCGTCGTTGAACACCACCCGGGCGCACCCGAACGCCTTCGTTTTCGTGACGAAGTTCCGGCACGAGGTGTTCGCCGACCGGCACCTGACCCGCATGGAACAGATCATGCGGGACGTGTGCCGCGACTTCGAGGCCGAACTGGTCGAGTTCAACGGCGGCCATGACCACGTCCACCTGCTGGTCGAGTTCCCGCCAAAGGTGGCCGTGGCCCGCCTGGTCAACTCACTCAAGGGCGTCTCCTCGCGCCGCCTGCGGCAGGAATTCCCCGACCTCGTGGACCACTACCACCGGGCCAACAAGCTCTGGTCGGGCTCGTACTTCGCGGGCTCCGTCGCCGGCACACCACCGAGCATCGTGAAGCAGTACATCGAGCAGCAGAACCGGCCAGGTTAGAGCACTGCTCGGGCCGTGGCGGCCCTCCCAGTGCGGGCCTTCACCCCCGGCCTGAAGGCCGGAGCACTGGCCCGCATTCCAGTAGCTGGCGGGCCATTACGATCCGCTGCACCTGGTTGGTGCCCTCGTAGATCTGGGTGATCTTCGCGTCGCGCATCATCCGCTCGACCGGGAAGTCCCGGGTGTAGCCGTAACCGCCGAGCAGTTGGACGGCGTCCGTGGTGATCTCCATCGCCACGTCCGAGGCGAAGCACTTGGCGGCCGCTCCGAAGAACGTCAGATCGGCGTCGCCGCGCTGCGATCGACCGGCGGCGGCGTAGGTCATCTGCCGGGCCGCCTCCAGCTTCATGCCCATGTCGGCGATCATGAACTGGACGCCCTGGAAGTCGGCGATGGGCTTGCCGAACTGGGTGCGTTCGCGCACGTACCCCCGGGCGACGTCGAGCGCGCCCTGGGCGATGCCGACGGCCTGCGCGGCGATGGTCACCCGGGTGTGGTCGAGCGTGCGCATCGCGGTGCCGAACCCGGTGCCGGGTTCGCCGATCATCCGGTCGGCCGGGATCCGTACGTTGTCCAGGTAGACCTCGCAGGTCGGCGAGCCCTTGATGCCGAGCTTGCGCTCCGGCGCGCCGAAGCTGACCCCCGGGTCGGACTTCTCCACCACGAACGCCGAGATGCCGCGCGACCGCGCCCCCGGCTCGGTGACCGCGAACACCGTGTAGAACTGCGACACGCCGGCGTTGGTGATCCACCGCTTGACCCCGTTGAGCACCCAGTGGTCGCCGTCGCGGGTCGCCCGGGTCGTCATCGCGGCGGCGTCGCTGCCCGCGTCCGGCTCCGACAGGCAGTACGAGAACATCGCCTCACCGGCGGCCACCGGCGGCAGGTAACGCTGTTTGAGCTGGTCCGAACCGGCGATTAGCACCGGCAGGGTGCCCAGCTTGTTGACCGCCGGGATCAGCGACGACGAGGCGCAGGCCCGCGCCACCTCCTCGATCACGATCACGGTGGCCAGGGCGTCGGCGCCCGCGCCGCCGTACTCCTCGGGGATGTGCGGGGCGTGGAAGTCGGCCGCCCGCAACGCGTCGTAAGAGGCGATCGGAAACTCGGCCTTCTCGTCCGCCTCGGCCGCATTGGGCGCGACCTTCGCGTCGCATACCTCCCGAACCGCCTCCCGGATCGCTGAGTGCTCTTCAGGTATCTGATAGACATCGAACGTCGGCCCGGACGTCATCGCGCCCCTCCTCGCCTGAGTTCCGATTCGCATCGGGCTCGGATGGTCGTCGCCGAGCGGCGACGGACACCCACCGATTGTGAGGATACCGGCGGGTAATACCAGTGCCGGTCGCCCCCGCGTAGGCTCACGGACTATCGTCTCCCGGGCGAGCCGGCCGGTGCCCCTGGCGGGTCGGACCGCCGAGAAGCGGTGTGCCGCAAACGTGAAAACGACGATGATTGGTGTCGGGTCCCCGGCACCGGACCCACCGAGCGCGACGCAACCACAGCGCCGCCAGCGCGAGCGGAGAACACAGGCGTGACCATCCCGTATCCGAACACCCAACCCGTGCCGGCCATCGCGGCGGTGACCCCGCCCTCCGGTGCCCCACGCCCCCGGCTGACCTTCCTCGGCACCGGCTACCTCGGCGCGACGTACGCCATCTGCTTCGCCGAACTCGGATACGAGGTGATCGGCTACGACGTCGACGCCGACAAGATCGCCAAGCTGTCCGCCGGTGAGGTGCCGTTCCACGAGCCGGGTCTGGACGAGCTGCTCAAGCGGAGCCTGGCCGCCGGGCGGCTGCGGTTCACCACCGACATGGCCGCCACCGCCGAGTTCGGTGACGTGCACTTCATCTGCGTCGGCACCCCGCAGCGGGCCGACGGGATGGGCGCGGACCTGTCGTACGTCGAGGCGTCGGTCACCGGGCTGGCCCAGCACCTGTCCCGCAAGGCGCTGATCGTGGGCAAGTCGACCGTGCCGGTCGGCACCGCCGAGTGGATCGAGCAGCTGGTCGGCAAGCACGCCGCCGCCGACCTCGGTGTCGAGGTCGCCTGGAGTCCGGAGTTCCTGCAGGAGGGCTTCGCCGTCGAGGACGTGCTGCGCCCCAACCGGATCGTGGTCGGGGTGCGTAGCGAATGGGCCAACGGCATGCTGTACGCCGCGCACAAGGGCGTGTTCGACCTGGCCGCCACCGAGGACCGGGAAGTGCCACTGGTGGTCACCGACTTCGCCACCGCCGAGCTGGTCAAGGTCGCCGCGAACGCGTTCCTGGCCACCAAGATCTCGTTCATCAACGCGATGGCCGAGGTGTGCGAGGTCGCCGGCGGCGACGTCACCCAGCTGGCCCGGGCGATCGGCTACGACCCCCGGATCGGCAACCGGTTCCTGCAGGCCGGCGTCGGTTTCGGCGGCGGCTGTCTGCCGAAGGACATCCGGGCGTTCCAGGCCCGCGCCCAGGAGTTGGGTGCCGGTGAGGCGCTGCGGTTCCTGCACGAGGTGGATCTGATCAACCAGCGGCGGCGCACGAGGGTGGTGCAGTTGGCCGCCGAACTGCTGGGCCGCCGGTCCGGGCCGGCCGGCCCGGACCTGTCCGGGACCCGGGTGGCGGTGCTGGGTGCCACGTTCAAACCGAACTCCGACGACGTGCGCGACGCGCCATCGTTGGCGGTGGCGGCGATGCTGGCCAAGACCGGCGCCGACGTGCGGGTGTTCGACCCGGAGGGTACGGACAACGCCCGGCGCGCCCAGCCGGACCTGGCGTACGTGTCGTCGATCGCCGACGCGGTCCGCGACGCCGACCTGGTCTGTGTGCTGACCGAGTGGGCCGACTTCCGCAACGCCGACCCCGTCGCGCTGGGTGAGCTGGTCGCCGGCCGCCGGGTGATCGACGGCCGCAACTGTCTCGACTCGACCCTGTGGACCGGGGCCGGCTGGGAGTACCGGGGCATGGGCCGCCCCTGACCCCCCTCAGGTCCCCCACCGTACGGAGCTGACCGTGGATCATGTGATCCACGGTCAGCCCTTTTTGGCTGATCTCCATGCCGCCGGGGCGCAGTTGTCTTCTGCAGGCCTGGGCATCTTTGGTGCCCTTGGGGCTGCTATGGTGTTCGATGTGAACTTGAAGGAGTGGGCGGCGTCGCAGGGCATCGCGTACGTCACCGCTCGTCGGCAGTACGCGGCCGGGACGCTGCCCGTTCCCACGTACCGACTCGGCCGCCTGATCATGGTCGGCGACCCACTCGCCGCTGCCCCGACTGACACCGGGCAGGTCGTGGTGTACGCCCGGGTGTCGTCCGCCGACCAGGAAGCGGACCTGGACCGGCAGGTCGCCAGGGTCACCGTGTGGGCGACCGGCCAGCGGCTGTCGGTGTCCCGGGTGGTGACCGAGGTGGGGTCCGCGGTGGACGGACATCGCACGAAGTTCCTGGCCCTGCTCCGAGACCCGACTGTCTCGACGATCGTGGTGGAACACCGGGACCGGTTCGCCCGCTTCGGCGCCGGGTGTGTCGAGGCGGCACTCGCCGCGCAGGGCCGGCGCCTCCTGGTTGTCGACCCGGCCGGGGTGGACGACGACCTGGTCGGTGACGTGACGGAGATCCTCACCTCGTTGTGCGTTCGCCTGTACGGGCGGCGGGCGGCGGCGGACCGGGTCCGCCGGGCTGTCGAGGCTGTCACCGCAGCGGGCGGTCCGGTGTGAAGACGATTCAGGCGTACCGGTTCGCCCTGGATCTCACCCCGGGCCAGGAACGCGCGGTGCTCGGGCACGCCGGGGCGGCGCGGGTGGCGCACAACTGGGCCCTCGCGCGGGTCAAGGCGGTGATGGACCAGCGGGCCGCCGAGCGTTCGTACGGTGTCGCCGACGACCGGCTCACCCCGGCGGTGTCGTGGTCGTTGCCCGCGCTGCGGAAGGCGTGGAACGCGGCCAAGCGGGATGTGGCGCCGTGGTGGCCGGAGGTGTCCAAGGAGGCGTTCAACACCGGCTTGGACGCGCTCGCCCGTGGCCTGAAGAACTGGGCCGACTCCCGAAACGGCGTGCGGACCGGCCGCCCGGTCGGGTTTCCCGGGTTCAAATCCCGCCACCGCACCACACCCAGCGTGCGGTTCACCACCGGCGCGATCCGCGTCGAGCCGGACCGTAAACATGTGGTGCTGCCCCGACTGGGCCGGCTGAAGGTACACGAGTCCACCCGCAAACTCGCCCGCCGGGTGGAAGCCGGCACCGCCCGGATCATGTCCGCCACCGTGCGCCGTCACGGCGGACGCTGGCACGTCGCGTTCACCGTCGAGGTCGACCGCGCCGTCCGGCGGCCGACCCGACCAGACTCGGTGGTGGGTGTGGACGTGGGCATCACGCATCTCGCGGTGCTGTCCACCGGCGAACTGGTACCGAACCCGCGACACCTCGCCGACGCGCGGTCCCGGCTACGGACACTCGGCCGGACCCTGTCGCGCCGGCAAGGCCCGGACCGGCGCACCGGCCGACGTCCGTCGAACCGGTGGCGGCGCGCCTCCGCCCGCCTCGGACGAGCACACGCCCGGGTCGCTCGTCTGCGCCGCGACGGGCTGCACAAGCTCACCACCCGGCTGACCCGTGAGCACGGCACGGTCGTGGCGGAAGACCTCCATGTGGCCGGGATGCTGGCCAACCGCGGGCTGGCCCGGCACATCGCCGACGCGGGATTCGCCGAACTGCGACGGCAACTGGCGTACAAGACCACCTGGAACGGCGGCAGGCTGCTCGTGGCCGACCGCTGGTACCCCTCCTCGAAAACCTGCTCGGGCTGCGGCACGGCGAAAACCAAGCTGGCCCTGTCCGAGCGTGAGTACCACTGCGCGGCCTGCGGCCTGGTCATCGACCGCGACCACAACGCCGCCCGTAACCTGGCCGCCCTGGCCGCCGGGTACGACACCGCCGGGAGTGGCCCGGTGGCAGCACGTGGAGCCGACCAGAAGACCCGCGTACGCGGGCAGGTGGCCGAGAAGCGTGAACCCGGCACGGCACCCGCCGCTCAGACCGGGACCGTCCCACCGCAAGGCGGGACTACCAACCATGTGCTCACTAGAGCACACTGAGAGGTAACGGCTGTTCAACAGTTGCTTGGTTTAGGCATGCTTCGTACGGGTGGTCCACAGTGCTGGTCCGGGCCGGGTCCGGGCGTGGAGGAGGTGCCATGAGTACGGCGTACCGCTGCACCTCGTGTGGGCGAAGCGTGCCGGTCGCGGCGACCTGCCCCCGGTGCGGGGCGGTCCAACCGCAGTTCGCCGAGGACCTGGCGCGGATCGAACGCTCGATCGCCGACATGAAGGCGCGTGACGTCGCGCTGGCCAAGGAGCAGAAGAAGATCGCCAGCGATCTGCAGGCGGCGATCTTCCAGCGGGACATCCTCTCCACCGGCGGCGCGGCGGGCCGGCGTGGCCCGGCACCTCGGGTCTCGGTCCGTCGGCGGGCCGGACGCCGGCCACCGACCGCCGGCGTCGGCACCGCTCCGCCGCGTTTTCCCAGGCAGACGCCGCCGTCGTCGGACGACGACCAACCCGGGGCCGAGTCCTCACCCGACATCGACGAGGCCGGCTACCCGCCCGCGTCGGCGGGGGATGATCCGACCCGGGCGATGGCCGCCGACCAGTCCCGGCCCGAGGCGTCCCCGCTGGAGATTCAGAACGTCCTACTCGGCCTCGGCGCGCTGATGGCGGTGGTCGTGTTCGCCGCCGTGGCGAACAGCGCGCTACCCGATCCGACCCGGCTGGCCATCCTGTTCGTCGGGACGTTTCTGCTGCTGGCGGCGCCACCGCTGGTCGCCGCTCGTGGGCTGACCTCCACGGCCGAGACGATCGCGGCGGTCGCCTTGGTGCTGGTCCCGATCGACGGCTACGCGTTGTGGTCCATCGACGCGGTCCGCGCCGGCCCGCTCAGCGGCGCGGTCTTCGCCGGACTCACCTTCGCCGTCACGGCTGGCGTGGCCGGTGCCTATGCCGCGACCACCGGGCTCAAGCTTCCCCGGTACGCCATGGCGTTGGCGGTGCAGCCGGTCGTCCCGCTGCTCTTCTCCGATCTGATCAGTGGTGCCACCGGGTGGGCGCTGGCGCTGACGGCGGTGGCGGCCGTCGACATCGGCCTGGCCCAGATGACGCGCACCGCCGGGCTGCTCACCTCGTCCGGCGGGCTCACCGGCCGGCTGGCGACGCCCTGGCGACGCCCCGCCGACCAGACCACGTCGACCAACCCGCAGCCCGTTCCGGGTGACGTCGGTCGACCCGGGGCGGGCGGTCGACCCGGGGCGGGAGGCCGACCCGGCGACGCCGGTCGGCCGCCCGCTCCGGGCGGTCCGACGCATCCCGCCGACGGTGGCGCCGACCGGCCGGAGAGCGCCCCCGAGGAGACCGACGCGGTCGTCGACGGCGAGCCGCCGGGCGGCCGCCCGGGAGGTCGGGCGGCCCGCACGGCGGCCGACCGCGACGCCGATGGCGTCGGTGTCGGCGCCAGCGGATCGGCCGTACCCGGGTGGGCACCGCCGGCACCGAGCGCGGCGACCCTCTGGCTCCGTGACCTGATCTGGACCTTGCACGGCTTGGCCGTCGCCGTGGCGCTCGTCTGCGCCATCGTGGCCGTACTGCGCGCCGACACCGTGCCCGCCGCGCTGTGGGCCGGTGCGGTCCTCCTGCTCGCGGCCGGGGTCGGCCTGGTCGGGGCGTTCACCCTGCGGCACCGGCCGCTGCCGGATCTGGCCGCCGGGGTGTTCACCCTGGCGGTGATCGGGGCCGCCAGCCGGATCGCGGCCGTCGGACTACCCGGCCGCGCGCTGCTGGTGATCGCCGTCGTCGTGGCGGTCACCGGGATCGCCGTACGGGCGCTGCCGGAACGTCTGCACCGGGGCCCGCAACTCGCGTCGGCCGCCGCGCTGGCGGTGCTCGGTGTGCTCGTCGCCGGCGGCGCGTTGCGGGCGGCGCTGGCCGTGGTCCGGGCCGCGCTGCCGGCCTGGGAAGCCGACCTGGCGGCATATCAGCAGCGGCTGGACGTCTTCGCCGGGCCGGCCGACTGGCAGCTCGCGCTGGCCGCCGCGCTGGTCACCGTCGCCGCCGCGATCGCGATGCCGGCCGAGTGGCGCCACGAATCGACCGTCGCGGGCGTGGCGTTGACCGCGATCGCCGTACCGGCCTCGTTCGGGCTGGCCTGGTACGCGGCACCATGGTTGCCGGTGCTGGCGGCGATCGGTGTGGCCGCCGCCGGGTTCCTGGCACCCACCGAACGCGCGGCCCGGGTGCACGTCGGCGCGGCGGGACTTGTGGGTGCGGTCGGTGCCGGTGCCGCACTCACCCGACCCGGATCCACCGCCGCCGTCCTGCTGGTGCTGGCCGCCGCCGGGGTGCTGCTCGCGGTCGCCGGCAGCTTGCCGGAGATCCGCCGACGGCCGGCCGCCGACTTCGTCGGCGGCTGGGCGGCCGGCGGCGCCGCGCTCGCCTTCCCGGGCGGGGTGGCCGCGTTCGTCACCGCGCTGGTCCCCGGGGTCGCCCTCACCGCCGCAGCGGTACGGGACACGACGGCTCCGATCCTGGCCGCCAGCTTCCTCGCCGTCTGCGGCACGCTCGGCTACGCCGCCCTGGCGCAGGTCGCCCAGCGGCAGATTCCGATGCCGGTGGCGCTCGGCACCGGGCTGGGCGCGTTGGCGGTGACCGCCGCCACGTTCGGAGCGCCCGGAGCCACCGTCTGGGACACCGGCGTCGCCGTGGTGCTGCTGCTCGGCGCGGTGTTGATCTTCCTAGCTCCGTCGATCGACGCCGGCCGGCGCGCGGACCGGTTGCTCGACGGCCCGGACTACGCCGCCGCCGCCGCGACCGCCGGACTGATCGCCACGCTGTCGCGGGTCGGCGCGATCGTGGTCCCCGGCGTCGAACTCGTCGCGGGAGCGGCACTCACCCTGGTCGTCGCCGTCGGCGTCCGGGCCATGCCCGAGCACTGGCGCCGGGGACCCGTCCTCGGCGCGGCGGTCGGCGGTGGACTCCTCGCCGTGCTCGCCGGCTACACCGCGGTCGCCGGTGGCGTTCAGGCATTGGCGACTCCGGGACAGCTGTGGCAGGCCGATCTCGACGCCTGGTCCACCGACGTCGCGGCCAACTCGTGGCAGGTGCCGATCGCACTGGTGCTGCTGGCGATGGCGGCCGCTGTGGTGCTGCCCCGGCCCTGGTCCTTCCACGCCGCCGGGGTGCTGGTCGCCCTGGCCACCGTCGGCACCCCGGCCGCGCTGGGGCTGCCCTGGTGGTCACCGATCATGGTGGGCCTCGTGGTGGCAATCGGGTACGGGATCATGGCGGTCGCGGCCGAGGACCCGCAGGCCGCGACCGCCCGAGCCGCCGTGGCCGGCGCCGTCGCCCTGTACGCCGTCGGGGCCAGCCTGGTACGTCCGTGGACCACCGCCGCCGCCCTCGGCGTGATCGTGCTGACCTGTGTGGTGGTGGCCGTACTCGCCCGGGTGATAGCGAACGTCGTCGCGCGCGAATCCGGGCCGGCGACCGATCGGACGAACTCCGCCACCGGCGACCCCGACGACCGATCCGCCGACGACCTGCTCGGCGACGAGTTCGACGAGACGGACGAGGGTGCGTTCCGCGACGACCGGTACGACGACGGTCATCGACAGACCGGGCCGGCGGGAGAGACCGGACGGGCCGAGCCGGGCTGGATGCCGGCGCACCTGGCCAAGGTCGGCGGCACCGCCGCCGGTGCCGCGCTGCTCGCGCTGCCCGGGGCGGTCGCCGCCTTCGCGGCCACCCTCGGCTGGACCACCCAGGTCGTGCTGACCGGCGCGTTGGCCGCCTCCGCGTTGGGTGTCGCCGTGCTGGCGGTCGTCCGCCGCCACGTTCCGCACTACCTTCCGTACGCGACGGTCGGTCTGGTCGCCGGTGTGACCGTGACCGCTCTCGCGTCGCTGCCCACCGACCTGCCCACCGGCATGTACGCCGCCGGCGCGGCGCTGCTCGGAGTGTTGGCCGAGCTGCTGCGCGCCGCCACCACCCCACCTCGCGAGCTGGCCCGGCCGACCCGGCGATGGGCGATGTTCGGCGGCGAGTGGAGCCGTCCGGGACCGCTGGAGGTGGGACAGCGGTGGACGGTGAGCCCGGTCAAGGGCGCGCTGGTCGCCGCCGCGCTGCCGACCGCGCTCGCCGTCGCCGCCATGGCACCGGCGCTCGTCGCCGCGCTGGTCGAGCCCTACCAGACGCTGACCGGCATCTGGCAGGGGCCGTCCGCCGGGCTGCTGGACCCACCGGACGCGGCGGTCGGAGCGACGAACGTGCTCGCCGCGCTGCTACTGACCGTGGCGGCGGCGTTGGCCGCCACCGGATTCAACAGCGGACAGGCCGGCCAGACCGTACCGGTGGTGCTGCCCGGCGCGGCGGTCACCCTGCTGATCACCCCGATGTCGTTCGGTGTGCCGTGGCCGGCCGGCACGATGGCCGCGTTGCTGGTCTTCGCGGTCGCCATGCTCGGACTGGCGCTGACGACGCCCCCGCCGGACACCGAACGGCACCGACCGTTGCGGATCGCCCGACGGGCGCTGTTCCTGATCGGACTGGCCGCCGGCGGTGCCGGCCTCGCCGGGGCACTGGCCAACGACGAACTGACGGTGTTCACCCTCGGCTGCGCGGTCGGGGTCGGCGCGGTGGCGGCCTTCTTCGGACGCAGCCAGCCGGCCCGCATCCTGGGCTGGCTGTTCGCCTCGGTGATGGCGCAGCTCTTCGTACTGACCCTCGGCCTGGTCGCCGGCCTGCCGCCCACCTGGTCGGCGTTCGGGGTGCTCGCCGTCGGTGCCGCGTTGATCCTCTCGGCCACCCGACTGCCCCGGCTCAGTCGTCCGGAGGCGCTACGCGAAGCCGCCGTCGTCGAGTGGAGCAGCTACGCCGCCGCGCTGCTCGCGCTGGCGCTGGCCTACGACTCCACCCCGCACCTGGCCGGTCTGCTGGCGGCGTGGGGCGCGGTGCTCGGCGTCACCGCCACCCGACCCGGCCGGCGGGCCATGGAACGTCGCGTCCTGTTCTGGATCGCCGTCGGATGCGAGATCGCCGCCTGGTGGATGCTGATGCGGATCGCCGACGTCGCGCTCACCGAGGCGTACACCCTGCCGTTCGCCGCGCTCGCGCTGCTGGTCGGGGTGCTGGAGCTGCGGCACCGGCCCGACCTGAGCAGCTGGACGGCGTACGGTCCGGCGCTGGCGGCGGCGTTCCTGCCGAGCCTGGTCCTGGTGATCGCCAGCGGCGACAACAGCATGCGGCAGGTGCTGCTGCTGCTCGGCGGGGTCGGCACCCTGCTGATCGGCGCGATGAGTCAGCAACAGGCACCGGTGGTGGTCGGTACCGCGGTCAGTGCGATCACCGCGCTGCACGCGTTGACCTTCTTCGGCCCCTGGCTGATGCTCATCCCGGTCGGGCTGGTGCTGCTGGCGCTCGGGGCGGGCAGCGAGTGGCGGCGACAGACCCAGGAGCGGGTCCGTGGCGCGCTGCGCGGCATGCGGTGAGCGGAGCCGCCGTGCACGCCGCCCAGGCCCGCGGCTGACTGAGCGCGTGGGACCTCAGCCGGTCCGGGAGGCGCGCAGGGCGGCGTCCTTGGTTTCCACCAGCTTGACCAGGTCCTCCTGGTACGCCGACATCCTGGCACGCAGCACCGGATCGGCGGCGGCGAGGATCCGGACCGCCAACAGGCCGGCGTTACGGGCCCCGCCGATCGACACCGTCGCGACCGGCACCCCGGCCGGCATCTGCACGATCGACAACAACGAATCCATTCCGTCGAGGTGCTTCAGCGGCACCGGTACGCCGATCACCGGCAACGGCGTCATCGACGCCACCATGCCGGGCAGGTGCGCCGCACCGCCCGCCCCCGCGATGATCACCTGCAGGCCACGGCCGGCGGCGGAGGCCGCGTAGTCGAGCATGGCCCGTGGCGTCCGGTGCGCGGACACCACCCGTACCTCGTGATCGACGCCGAACTCGTCGAGTGCCTCGGCCGCCGCCCGCATGGTCGGCCAGTCCGAGTCGCTACCCATGATGACGCCGATCATCGCCCCTCCTGCAGCCAGCGGGCGGCCCGGGCGGCCCGGGCCCGTACCTCGGAAAGCTCGTCACCGAGCACCGTGACGTGACCGATCTTGCGACCGGGGCGGACCTGCTTGCCGTACAGGTGGACCCTGGCCGCCGGATCGGTGGCGAACAGGTGATGCAGTCGTTCGTCGACGCCCATCCCGCCGGCCGGACCGCCGAGCACGTTCGCCATCACCACGACCGGCGCGGTCAACGCCGTGTCACCCATCGGGTAGTCCAGCACCGCCCGCAGATGCTGTTCGAACTGAGAGGTACGGGCACCTTCGATGGTCCAGTGCCCGGAGTTGTGCGGACGCATCGCCAATTCGTTGACCAACAACTCGCCCGACACCTCGAACAACTCCACCGCCAGCAGGCCGACCACGTCGAGCGCGGTGGCCAGGTCGATGGCCAACTGCTGGGCGCGCACCGCGAGCTCCTCCGACAGCTGCGGGGCCGGGGCCAGCACCTCGACGCAGATCCCGTCCCGCTGCACGGTCTGCACCACCGGATAGACGGCGATCTGCCCGAAGGGTGACCGGGCCACCTGGACCGCCAACTCGCGGGTCAGCCGGACCCGTTCCTCGGCGATCAGCTCCGGGTCGGCGGCGGACGCCGAGCCAGCGGCGGACCCCCGCGCCGAGCCGGCACCGGCTCCCTGCTCCGAACCGGCGGACGCCGGATCGATGCCGGCGGCGGCCAACCCGTCGGGCGACGACAGCACCCAGACACCGCGCCCGTCGTAGCCGCCACGAGCGGTCTTGACGACAACCGGCCAACCCACGTCGGCACCGAAGGCCGCCAGCTCGTCACGGCCCGCGATCCGCCGCCAACGCGGCACCGGCACACCCAGCTCGGTCAGCCGCTGGCGCATCACCGCCTTGTCCTGGGCGTGGCGCAGCGCGTCGGCACCGGGATGGACCCGGACACCTTCGGCCGCCAGCGCCCGGATGTGCTCCCCGGGCACGTGCTCGTGGTCGAAGGTCACCACGTCGCAGCTCTTGGCGAAGGTGCGCAACGCGGCCAGGTCGGTGTGTTCGCCGTACTGGACGTCGGCGGCGACCAGCGCGGCGCCGTCCTCCGGGGTGCGGGCCAGGACGCGCAACGACTGGCCGAGGGCGATGGCCGCCTGGTGGGTCATCCGGGCGAGCTGCCCACCGCCCACCATGCCGACGACGGGCAGACCGGTACGGGTATCCATAGCGGCGTCAGCCTAACCCAGCTGCCCGATCAGGTCCGGTGCCGAGGTGACCGGTCGGTCGCAGACGAAACCCCGGCAGACGTACGCGGTGGACGCCCCGCCGAGCATCGGTCGGTCCGCCAGCAACGGCACACCCGGCTGGTCGGCCAACCCGGCGACCACGACCGCGCCCGGCGGGGCGTGCCGGTACGCCGCCCGCAGCAGCGGGTCAGCGGACGGGTCCACGGTGACCGTCGGGTCCGCCGTGACCACCGCGATCTCGTACGGGCCGGAGAGCAGCGCCTCGCCGACCGCCGCCGCGTACCCGGTGAACCGGGGGTGCCGGGCGACGATCGGCGCGACGGTGGCCAACGCCCGCTCCGCCGCCGCCCGGTAGTCGGACGCGCCGCGCAGCGCGGCGTAGGCGGTCAACGCGGCGGCGGTCGCGGACAGCCCGGACGGGGTGGCGTTGTCCGTCGGGTCGGCCGGCCGGGCGACCAGTTGTTCGGCGTCGTCGGCGGTGTCGTAGAAGCCGCCGTCACCGGTGCCGAACCGCGCCAGCGCCACGTCGAGCAACTCGCCGGCCAGGTCGAGCCAGCGGCCCTCACCGCGCAGCTGATGCAGCGCGCAGAACGCCTCCGCGACACACCCGTAGTCGTCGAGGACGCCGGCCGGGGTGCCCACCTGCCCGTCCCGGGACACTCGACGCAGCCGCCCGTCGACCAGGTGGGTACGGGCCAGGTAGGCGCCGGCGGCGGTCGCCAGTTCGACGGCGAGTTCCGCGTCGGCCCGCAGCCGCCCGGCCGCGTCGTCGGTCGAGGCACCGTCAGCCAGCGCACCGTCAGCCGAGGCACCGTCAGCCGAGGCACCGTCAGCCAGCGCGAAAGCGGTGGTGGCGAACTCGACCAGACCAGTGACCACCAGTCCGTTCCAGGCCGCCACCACCTTGTCGTCGCGAGCCGGTTGCGGACGGCCGGCCCGGGACCGGCGCAGGGCCGCGCGAACCCGGTCGAACCCGGCGACCGGAACGTCGTCGACGTCGCGGGCCAGCCGCAGGACGCTGGTCCCGTGCTCGAAGGTGCCGGCGGTGGTGACGTCGAAGAGGTCGGCCGCCCAGCGACCGTCCGACTCCCCCAGCACGTCGATCAACTGCTGCGGCGTCCAGACGTAGGTGGCACCTTCGACCCCGTCGGTGTCGGCGTCGAGCGCGGAGGCGAAGCCACCGCCGGGTACGGCCAGCGCCTCGGCGAGGAAGCGTACGGTCTCCCGGGCGATCCGGGCCGCCATCCGGTCCCCGGTCAACCGCCACAGCAGGCTGTACACCCGGAGCAGCAGCGCGTTGTCGTACAGCATCTTCTCGAAATGCGGCACGGTCCAGGTGGCGTCCACGGCGTACCGGGCGAAGCCCCCGGCGAGTTGGTCGTAGATGCCGCCTCGGGCCATCGCCTCACAGGTGTGCTGAACGATCTCCAGGCTGTCGGGGTCACCGGTGCGCTGGTGGTGCCGGAGCAGGAAGAGCAGGTCGAGGTGGGGTGGGAACTTCGGCGCACCGCCGAAGCCGCCGTGCGTCGAGTCGTACTCCTTGGCCAACGTCCCGGCCGCCGCCGACAGCAGCTCGGCGGTCAGCGGCGCGGTCGGGCCGCCGACCGCCTGGGCCCCGCCGATGGTGCTGACCACGGCGGCGCCTTGGCGGAGCACCGCCTCCCGCTGGTCCCGCCAGGCGGCGTCGACCGACTGCAGCAGGCGGACGAAGTTGGGACGTGGGAAGTAGGTTCCGCAGAAGAACGGGGTGCCGTCCGGGGTGGCGAAGACGGTCATCGGCCAACCCCCCTGACCCGTCATCGCCTGGGTGGCGGTCATGTAGACCGCGTCCACGTCAGGCCGTTCCTCCCGATCCACTTTGATCGCCACGAAGTTGTCGTTGATCAGTTCTCCGACCGTGGTGTTCTCGAACGACTCGTGTGCCATCACGTGACACCAGTGGCAGGCCGCGTACCCGACCGAGATCAACACTGGGACGTCCCGGCGACGGGCCTCGTCGAACGCCTCCGCGCACCAGGGCCACCAGTCCACCGGATTGTCGGCGTGCTGCAGCAGATAGGGACTGGTCGCCGTACCGAGACGGTTCACCCTGGCCACTCCTTGATGTCGTCGTTCCTGTCCGACCATAGCCAGTCCGGGCGGACATCACGCCCCGGTCCGGGTACGGCGCCACCGGAGCCGGTCCGGTACGGCGGCCGGGATCGAACGCGACCCGCCGGTCACCGCCGGGTCGGCGAGGGCACCTCCGGATACCGCAGCGCGGTCAGACCTGCCTCGGCGGCGGCCCGGACGTTCTCCGGACGGTCGTCGACGAAGGTGACCTGGTCCGGAGGCGCGGCCAGCTGACGCAGCAGTTCGTGGAAGATCGCCGGGTCCGGTTTGGCCAGCGCCAGCCGGCAGCTGAACAGCCGGTGGGTGAATCCGGCGGCCCAGGGCGCGGCGTCGATGGCCGTGGCGATCGCTTCGGGAGCGTTGGACAGCAGAGCGAGTCGGTGCCCGGCGGCGGCCAGTTCGTCGAGCAGGTCGAGGGTGCTCGGGTTGAGGTGGGACCAGCTCGCGACATCGGCGGCGACCAGATCGGACACCAGCTGGTCGGAGGCGGCCAACGGTCGTCCGACGACCAGACTCCAGTACCGCTCGGTGGGGCAGCCGGAGTCGTAGACGTCGCGGTGCCGCCAGTAGCCTTCGCTGAAGGTGTCCAGCGGCAACTCCGCCAGTCGCGCCATCGCCGCCATCTCGTCCGGCGGTTGCGGCAACGAGATCACCTGGCCGTAGTCGAACACCAGCCAGCTGCTCACGAGGCACCGTCCGCGCGAAGCGGGTAGATCTGCGCCTGCGCGGAGTCGAGCAACGAGCGCAGCACCGCGATGATCTTGTCAGCCGGCATCGGTTTGAAGAAGTGGTATCCCTGCGCGGCGGCGCAGCCGAGCGCGGCCAGCGTCGCGCGTTGTTCGGCGGTCTCGACACCTTCGGCGACCACCCGTAGGCCCATCTCCCGGCCGAGGTAGACGGTGTGCCGCACGATAGCGGCGTCCCGGGGTGAGTCCGCCATCCGGACCACGAAGGACCGGTCGACCTTGAGTTCGTCGACGGTGACCCGGGTCAGGAACGCCAGTGAGGAGAAGCCGGTGCCGAAGTCGTCGACCGCCAGCTGCACGCCCATCTCGCGCAGCCGGGCCAGCACCTCGTCGATGACCTCGAGCTCGCTCATCACCACCGTCTCGGTGATCTCCAGCACCAGACGATGCGCTGGTACGGCATGCTGGCGCAGCAGCTCACCGATCTCGGCCGGCAGCTGCGGATCAAGCAGGCTACGCGCGGACACGTTGACCGAGATCGGCACTTCGATACCGTGCTCGGCCCATTCCGCGGCCGCGGACAGCGCCCGGTCGACCACGTACCGCGTGAACGGGCCGAGCAGGTCGCTGCTCTCGACGGCCCGGACGAAGTCGATCGGGGTCAGCCGGCCACGACGGGGATGACGCCAACGGATCAACGCTTCGACCCCGGTCGGCGCGCCGGTGGTCAGGTCGACGGCGGGCTGCAGGGCGAGTTCCAGCTGGTCGTCGACGTCCAGGGCGGTGCGCAGCTCGGCCAGCAGGGCGAGTTGGTCGGTACTCGCGGCGTCCTTGGCACTGTCGTAACCGGCGACGCTGCCGCCGATCTCCTTGGCCTGGTTCATCGCGATGGTGGCCCGGCGCAGCAGCTCGTTCATGTCGGCGGTTCCGGCGCCGGCGACCACCACCCCGACGGCGCCCTCGACGGACATCCGGACCCCGGCGACTTCGGTCGGCTCTGCCAGCGTGTCGGCGATCTCACCCGCCCGCCGCATCGCCGTTCCGGTCGGCGACAACCGGGTGTCGGGCTCGCCGTCAGATGCGGTCAACGAGGTCAGCAGCAGGGCGAACTCATCGTTGCCGAGCCGGCCGAGCAGCTCACCCGGCCGCAGTCCGGCGGTCAGCCGGTCGGCCGCCGACTGCAGCAGTTCGTCTCCGGCCGCGGTGCCCAGGGTGTCGTTGACCTCGTTGAACCGCTTGATGTCGAGCATCAGCAGCGCCACCGGATGGTCGTGGCCGAGCTGATGCAGCGCGGTGTCCCCCTTGGCCAGCAACGCCGGCCGGTTGAGCAACTTGGTGACCGGGTCGTGCATCGACTGGTGCGCCGTCCACGCGGTGAGTCGGCGAAGTTCGCGGTGGGTGGCGGCGTCGTGCAGGGCCACGGCGAGCGTCTCACCGAACGCGGCGAGGGCGTCCCGGTCACGACGACCGGGCACGACGGCGGCTGGTAGATGAACCCGCAGCTGGCCGACCTCGGCCGATTCGACCGAGAGCGGGCGGACGAGGATCTGGTCGTAACCGCTGTCGTCGTCGGTGACGGCGGCGGTCGGTCCCGGTTCCGGTGTCGGTTCCACGGCTTCCGCGATCTCCGCGTGATGCCACGCTCCGGTGGCGTCCCCGACGTAACGCCAGCGTCGTCCGTCGACGCGCTGGACGTCCACCTCGACGCGTTCGGCCCCGAACAACGTCAGTCCGCCGTTGACCGCCGCCTGGGCGACCGCGTACTCGTCGAGTTTGTTCAACGCCCGGGTGACCTCGGCGAACTCCTGCCAGGCGCGCTGCTCGTCCTGAGCCCGCAGCCGCTGTCCGTAGGTCTGCTGCAACAGCCAGAGCGCCGGCGGCAACAGCAACAGCCAGCGCGGATCGGCACCGATCATGGCGACGGCGACCAGGCCGACCAGAACGTTGCCGACGAACATCAACAGTTTGGTCCGCAGCGCGTGGACCAGGGTGGCACCGAACGGCCGCTCGTGCCGCAAGGTGAGGGCCACCGTGGCCAGCGCGGCGGTCAGCAGCAGGTAGGCGAGGGCTCCACCGATGGCGGCGACAGCCACGACCGGGGTGATCCGTTGGCCGTACGGGTCGGCCACCGTACTGGTGACGACGCTGGCCACCGCTACCGCGACGGTCAGCGAGCCGGTGACCCGGGCGACCTCCGCGACGGTCCGCCGGTCGGAGAAGATCGACAGTAGGGTCCAGGCGATCCCGACGCCGATCGCGGCGGCCGCCGGCAACCAGCCGGCCGGGATCAGGTGAAGTCCGACGATCAACGCCGCCTCACCCCAGGTGAAGCTGACCGTGCCGGCACCGATCCGGAGGCGGAGCCGGGCGAGCTGGGCCGCGCCGAGCAACAGCGCCACGATCGCGAACCGGGCTTCGGCGCTGATGCCCTCGAAGCCCGAAGGTTCGACGGCGGTGAGCCCTCCGATGACGACGGTGACGATCGCGGCCACCAGGACCGCGCCGGTGAAGACCCACAGCCGCCATGGCCCGGCGGGGCGCGGGGCACTGTCGGCACTGGCCAGGACTCGGCCGACTGCCGGAGCGGCGGCCCCGCTGGTCGGCCGGACGGCCCCGCTGGTCGGTCCGACAGAGTCGTTGGTCGACCCGACAGCGTCACCCTGGTCCGGATCCGGGCGGTCCGTGGAGTTGTCCAGGGCCGCGGAGGCGTCGTCTCCAGCCGACGGCGGCAGCGACGGCGACGACGTCATGGATCGATCCTGACAGACACGGTCGGCATGCCTCGGTGTGCGTCGCGGGCAGCCGCCGCCGGACGGGCGTGGGATCGGGGTGTCGCCGGTCCGACCCGACACGGGGCACCGACTCCGCCATCCATGGTCGCCCCTTTCCGCGCGCGTCCGGGGGAACGAAGGTCCCCGGCGGAAGGCTAAGCCAAAGCGGATTGCGACAACAGGGGCTGCGGGGCCGGATTAGCGGCGGACGGCACCCGACGGGCCGAAAATCCCCTGGTAGAAGCACATGTAAGCGCTTACAAAGGCGATCCGGGACGCCCGCCGCGTTCTGTCAGATCAAGGACATCAGACGCCGCCGACGGAGTCTCGTCCTCCGGACGCTGATCGTCGAACCGCTCGGGCAGCCGACGCAGTCGAACGTTCATGTTCCGGATCAGCAACACGGTCGCGGCGGCCAGCAGGAGGATGAGGAACAAACCCATCGGTCCCGCCAGACCACCCGACCGGGTGTCCCCGAAGTTGTTCGTCGCCAGGACGGTATCCATCGCCAGGGCGTGGTCCGCCATCGCGGCACGGACGGCACTCAGCATGACGGCGCTCCTCGGAAGCCGGGTGAGAGATACACGCTACGCCCAGCAGGTCAGGACCGCTCCAGCCGCTCCCGTACTCCGGCGAAAAGGTCCGATTCGGGCACCGGGCTGTCGACGTACGTCCGCACCAGTTCGTAGTCCTCGGTAGGCCAGGCCTGCCGTTGCACCTCCATCGGCACCTGGAACCAGAAGCCGTCCGGATCGACCTGGGTGGCGTGCGCCCGCAGCGCGTCGTCGCGGACCGGGAAGTACTCCGCGCACTCGACCCGGGTGGTGATCCGATCACCCTTGTCCGGCCGGTCATCCCAGCGCTCCAACCACTCCTGGTACGGCGATTCGCGACCGGCGGCGAGCATGCCCTCGTGCAGCGCGAGGATCCGGGCCTTGGTGAAGCCCATGCAGTAGTACAGCTTCAACGGCTGCCACGGCTGCCCGAGCTCGGGATAGCGGGCCGGATCACCGGCCGCGTCAAAGGCCGCCAGGCTGACCCGGTTGCACATGATGTGGTCCGGATGCGGGTAGCCGCCGTCCTCGTCGTACGTGGTGACCACGTGCGGGCGGAACTCCCGCATCAACCGGACCAGTGGTCCGGCGGCCACGTCCACCTCCTCCAACGCGAAACAGCCGGCCGGCAACGGCGGCAACGGATCGCCCTCGGGCAGGCCGGAATCGACGAACCCCAGCCACGCCTGCTCCACGCCGAGAATCGCCCGCGCGGCGTCCATCTCGGCCCGGCGGATCTCCGCGATGTTCTCCCAGACGTCCGGCCGGTCCAGCTTGGGGTTCAACACGCTGCCCCGTTCACCGCCCGTGCAGGTGACGACCAGCACTTGGGCTCCCTCGGCGACGTACCGGGCCATCGTGGCCGCGCCCTTGCTCGACTCGTCGTCAGGGTGCGCGTGCACCGCCATCAGACGCAGTTGCTCTACCACCCGATGCTCCCTCGTGAATCGCCGGACCGGTCACCACCCGCCCGGCCCGGTCCACCTGCCCGGTCCGGGCCGGCCGCGACCCGCCCCCGTCCTGACCTGCCCATGTCGATCCGATCAGCGGCTGCGACAATGAGACCCGACGACCATTCTCACCGACGGCACCGACCACCTCGCCTCGGAGACCCCATCGCCACGGAGACCCGACCGCCATGGAGACCGTCCCGCGCCAAGGAGACGTCCCGGTGACCGACACTTCCGCCACAACCACACCGACCACGCCGGTGTTCCCTCCGTCCTCGACGACCGCGCCGGTCTTTCCCGCCGGCAGGTACGGCCGGCGACGCGCGCCGCGTCGCCGTCGCCCGTGGGTGACCGCGCTGCTCGCGACGGTCGCCGTCCTGGCCGCGACGGCAGTGGCCGCCCGGCTGTACACGCTCTACGGCGACCCCGCCTACGACCCCGAGGTGATCACCTACACCGACGTCACCGAGGAGCAGATCCTGATCGACTTCGCGGTCACCGTACCCCCGGGTGGGTCCGCCGTGTGTCTGGTCCGCGCCCGCTCGCGCGACGGTGCCGAGGTCGGCCGGGCCGAGGTCACCGTGGCGGCGCAACCGGGCGAACGACTGGTCAGGACCACATACCGGCTGGAGACCGACAGTCGTGCTTTTCTCGGCGAAGTGCCCCGCTGTCGGCCGGCCGACTGAGGCGCGGTGACCGACGGCTCCCGGGCCGGACCGGCGGCGGGCGAGGTTTCAACCACGTCGCGGACGTGACCATCACTGGTACGTTTGTAGTTCGACCTCGTCCGCCCGCAATCCCACAAGGAGATCGTCTGTGTCCACGACCGACCGCGAGGCGCCCGCCACCTGGCTGTCCCAGGACGCGTACGACCGGCTCCAGGCCGAGCTCAACGAGCTGATCGCCGGACGGACGGCGATAGCCGCCGAGATCAACGCCCGGCGTGAGGAAGGTGACCTCCGCGAGAACGGCGGCTACCACGCCGCTCGTGAGGAGCAGGGCAAACAAGAGGCACGGATCCGCTATCTGCAGGAACTCCTGCGCACCGCGCAGGTCGGTGAAGCACCCAACGCCGACCGGATCGCGCCGGGGACCGTCGTCACCATCCACTTCGACGACGACCCGCAGGACACCGAGACGTTCCTGCTCGGTTCGCGAGAGATCTCCTCGACCACCGACCTCACGGTCTACAGCCCGGAATCCGCCCTCGGGAAGGCGATTCTCGGCGCCCGCCAAGGGCAGACCGTCACCTACACCGCCCCCAGCGGTGCCGACATCAAGGTCACCATCGACAAGTTCGAACCGTTCGCCGGCTAGGGTCCAACCTCCTGCGGCCGATCCAGCCAGCGATCCGCCGCCAGGCAAACCCGATCTCCGGACCGGGTTGGCCAGGTTCTCTCCGCATCGCTAGGTGCCACAGTCGCCGACGCCACGCGAGCGAGGACCGCCCGTGACGCTGCCCTGGGCGTGCCTTCGTCAACTGCCGACGCTGGAGGACCGGTTTCTTCCCGGCACAACTCGATCGGGCTGATCTCGGTCTACGGCTTCTTCGTGTTGTCCGGGTTCCTGATCACCGGCAGCGGGCTCAGGTTCGGCGTGACCGCCCCGGCGGCTGCGATACCGGCTCCCCGGACCGGCGACACCAGCGAACTGCCGACGGCGACGACGGCGACGGTCCGGTCCGGCTAGTCCCCGGCCACACCGGCCGCACCCGTTGCGGCGAACGTCACCTGGTAGCCGTGACCCCGCAGCTCGTCGACCAGCGCCGCCGAATGCTCCGGCCCGCGCGTCTCCACGGAAAGCTCGACTTCGACCTCACCGAACCGCAGCCGTGGATTGCGACGCTGATGCTCGACGTCCACCACGTTCGCTCGGCGTTCGGCGATCAGCGACAGCAACGTCGCCAACTGACCCGGGCTGTCCCCGCAGCGGACGGTGAACCGCAGGTACCGCCCGGCGGCGGCCAGACCGTGTTCGATCACGCGCAGCAGCAGAAGCGGGTCGATGTTGCCGCCGGACAACACCGCCACCACCGGAGTCTGCGGGCGCACGACACCGGCCAGCAGTGCGGCCACCCCGGCCGCGCCGGCCGGCTCGACGACCTGCTTACCCCGCTCCAACAGCATCAGCAGAGCCCGGGAGATGTCCTCCTCGGTCACCGTGACGATCTCGTCGACCAGCTGTTCGACGTGCGCGAAGGTCAAATCGCCGGGCCGGCCGACCGCGATCCCGTCAGCGATGGTGACGAAATGGTCCAGCCGTACCGGCGCCCCGGCCGCCAGCGACGCCGGGTAGGCCGCCGCGCTCGCCGCCTGCACCCCGATCACCCGTACGGCCGGGTTGATCGCTTTGGCCGCGACCGCTATCCCGGAGACCAGGCCACCGCCACCGACGCTGGTGACGATCGTGGCGACCTCGGGACACTGGTCGAGGATCTCCAGCGCGACGGTGCCCTGACCGGCGATGACGTCCGGGTGATCGAACGGATGGATCAGGATCGCGCCGGTGTCGTCGGCGAACGCGCGGGCCGCGACCAGCGCCTCGTCGACCGTCGTGCCGGCGAACTCCACCCGCGCGCCGTAGTTCTTGGTGGCGGTGACCTTCGGCAGCGGGGCGCCGACCGGCATGAAGACCGTCGCGGCGGTCTCCAGCAGCCCGGCGGCGAGCGCGACACCCTGTGCGTGGTTGCCGGCGCTGGCCGCCACCACACCCCGGCGGCGCTGGTCGGCGGTCAGCCGGGAGATGCGCAGGTAGGCGCCGCGTACCTTGTAGGAGCCGGCGCGCTGGAGGTTCTCGCACTTGAGCCAGACCGGTCCGTCCAGCGCGGCGGTCAACGGGCGCGACGGCTCCAGCGGCGTCACCCGGACCACCGAGCTCAACACTTCCCGGGCAGCGAGTACGTCGGGCAGGCCGATCAGATCCGTCATCCGAACTCCAGGATCGCCGCTGAACTACGTGATAGCCGTGACCCCGGCTCAGCTGACCGTAGCCCCGGCTCAGCTGACCGTGGCGGCGGGCCGGGGCCAGGACGGCGCGTGCCGGGGCCACGGCGCGAGCAGCTCCAACTGGCCGGCCACGGCGAGCAGCAGCAGTTCCGAACCGGGCGGTCCGACCAGCTGCACCCCGACCGGCAGACCGTCCGGGCGCAGGCCGGCGGGCACCACCAGCGCCGGCAGACCAGCCATGTTCCACGGGGCGGCGTACGGGGCGTACCGGATGCAGCTCAGCATGTTGGCCGCCCAGGACCGACCGGACCAGCCGAGCGCCGCCGGCGGTGTACTGGCCAACGCCGGGGTGAGCAGGACGTCGGCCCGCTGGTCGGCGAAGAACCCGAGCATCCGTTCCCGCCAGCCGGCCCGGTCGGCTTCCCGCACGTACCCGCGCCGCCGCGCCCACCGGCCCAGCGCGACGTGTCGGCGGGTACGGGGTTGCAGGTCCCGCCCGCCGGCACGGCCGGCGGCGGCGTCCTTGACGGCAGCGTCCCCGGCGGCGGCGGCGAACCAGGTGGCCAGACCCCGCAGGCCCAGCGCGGCCGGATAGCGCAGGTCGACCGTTGCCACGTCGTGTCCGGCCTCGGTCAGCCGGCGGGCCGTCGCGGCCACGGCGTCCCGGTTCGGCGCGTCGAGCCGGATTCCGGCCACCGGTGCGGTGAGCGAGACCGCGACCCGCAACCGGTCGGGCTGGACCAGCTTCTCCGGACGCCGGCCGGCGAGCACCGCGAATCCGGTGGCCGCGTCCACCACGCAACCGGCCAGGATGCCGTGCTCGGTAAGGCCGAACCAGTCGTCGGCACCGAGCTGGCGGGGTACCACGTCGCGGCCGGGCTTGAGCCCGAGCAGGCCGCAGCAGGCTGCCGGGATCCGGATCGAGCCGAATCCGTCATTTCCGTGGGCGATCGGCACCATGCCGCTGGCGACGGCGGCCGCCGCCCCGCCGGAGGAGCCGCCGGGGGTACGGGTCACGTCCCACGGGTTACGGCTCGCCGCGGTCGGGTCGTCGGTGGTCGCCCAGAGCCCGAACTCCGGCATCCGGGTCACGCCGAGTACCACGGCGCCCGCGCCGCGCAACCGCCGGACGACCTCATGGTCGTCCTCGGCGACCTCGGTCCGCGCGGCGGCCGAACCACGCCAGGTGGGCAGCCCGGCGACCGGGGTGTTCTCCTTGACCGCCACCGGCACCCCGGCCAGCGGCAGGTTGGCCAGGTCCTCCTGCTCGTCGACCTTCTCCGCTTCGACGATCGCCTCGCCGCCGCGTACCGTCCGGAACGCCGACACCAGCGGGTCCACCCGGGCGACGTGGTCGAGGTGGTCGGCCACCACCTGGGTCGCGGAGGCGTCACCACGTCGTACGGCGCGGGCGATCTGCCGGGCGGTGGTTCCGACCCAGGTCGGTACGATGTCGTGCACGGCACCCTCCAGGCAACCGGTACGCGGGCACCGCGGCGGTGCGTTCGTGCCGCGGCGTCGGTGAGGACCGGGGTGACCCTCACCGCCAGGAAGCTACGCGGCGTTATTCGCGCTCAGCGCCTGCTCCAGGTCGGCCAGGAGATCGTCGACGGTCTCGATGCCGACTGACAGTCGCACAAGGTCACCGGGGACTTCAAGAGCCGAGCCGGCGGCACTCGCGTGGGTCATCCGTCCAGGATGCTCGATCAGCGACTCCACCCCGCCCAACGACTCGGCGAGCACGAACAGTCTGGCCCGGTTGCAGATCCGTACCGCGTCGGCCTCGCCGCCGGCGGCCCGGAACGAGATCATCCCGCCGAACCGGCGCATCTGTTTGGCCGCCGTCTCGTGTCCCGGGTGTTCCGGGTGTCCGGGATAGAGCACCTGGCCGACCGCCGGGTGGTGCTCGAGGAACTCCACGATCCGCTCGGCGTTGTCGCAGTGCCGGTCCATCCGTACGCCGAGGGTCTTGATCCCCCGAAGGGTCAACCAGGCGTCGAACGGTCCGTTGACCGCGCCCATCGCGTTCTGGTGGTAGGCCAGTTCGGCACCCAGCTCGGCGTCGCCGGTGATCAGCGCGCCACCGACCACGTCGGAGTGACCGCCGAGGTACTTCGTGGTCGAGTGGACCACGACGTCGGCACCGAGCGCGATCGGTTGCTGCAGGTACGGCGAGGCGAAGGTGTTGTCGACGACGAGCAACGCCCGGTGGTCGTGGGCGACGGCGGCGAGAGCGGCGATGTCGGCGATGCCGAGCAGCGGGTTGGTCGGCGTCTCCACCCAGATCATCCGGGTCCGGCCGGGTTCGACCGCCGCGCGGACCGCGTCGACGTCGGAGATCCGCGCGGCGGTCCAGGACATCCCCCACCGCTCGGCGACCCGGGAGAAGAGCCGGAACGTTCCGCCGTACGCGTCGTCGGGGATGACGACGTGGTCGCCCGGCCGGCAGACGGCGCGCAGCAGGGTGTCCTCGGCAGCCAGGCCGCTGGCGAAGGCCAGCGCCGACCGACCGCCTTCGAGTGCCGCGAGGCATTCCTGCAGTGCGTCGCGGGTCGGGTTGCCCGACCTGCTGTACTCGTAGCCGGCGCGGGGAGCACCGACCTCGTCCTGGGCGTAGGTGCTGGTCTGGTAGATCGGCGGGACCACCGCTCCGGTACGGGCCTCCGGCTCCTGACCGGCGTGGATGGCGACCGTCTCGAACCCGTATGTCATGGGTCGAGGCTAGGCCATCGCGCTGCGTGGCCATGCTCGCCTGTCCGACGACGGATGGCGGGGCGTCGGCGGGGTAATCGCGGCGGGAACGACCGGACGGCAGGTGGTGTTGTCTCCGGTGGTGACAAGGAGAGGAGTGGACGTGTTCCTACGACCGATGAAGGCCAGCTTGCCCGCACCGGGTCAGGCGCTCCCAGGGCGGGATCTGCCGATCCCGGTCGCGGACCGGCACGCGGTGCTCGGCACCCCGATGGTCGGCCCGTGGCCGGCGAACGCCCGGGTCGCGGTCTTCGGGATGGGCTGTTTCTGGGGGGCCGAGCGGCTGTTCTGGACGCTGCCCGGGGTGATCTCGACCTCCGCCGGCTACGCCGGTGGCCAGACCCCGAACCCGACCTACGAAGAGGTCTGCTCCGGCGGCACCGGCCACGCCGAGGTGGTCCAGGTCGTGTACGACCCGGACACGATCGGATATGCCGACCTGCTGAAGGTCTTCTGGGAAAATCACGACCCGACCCAGGGGATGCGGCAGGGCAACGACGTCGGTACCCAGTACCGGTCGACGATCTACACGACCGACGCCGAGCAGCTGGCTGAGGCGACGGCGTCGCGTACGGCGTTCGGCCCGGTGGTCGCCGCCGCCGGTCGGGGTGGGATCACCACGGAGATCGGTCCCCTGGGCGAGTACTACTACGCGGAGGACTACCACCAGCAGTACCTGCACAAGAACCCCGGCGGATACTGCAACCACGGGCCGAACGGCATGACCTGCCCGGTGGGGGTCGCCCGGGTCGGCTGACCGACCGCGCTGACGCGCTGACCGCACGGCGCTGTGTCGGTCAGGCGGCGGCGCGCTCCACCTCGCGCAGTATCAGCCGCAACGACTGGCTGTGCTTGGCCGCCGGCAGGCCGGCCAGCGCCGAGCGAGCGTACCGTACCCCCTCGGCCTGGTCGCCCGACTTCACCAGCAGCAATCCGCGATGCAGCTCGATGTGGGTGGCGAACCGGGGCAGACTCGCCGGGCGCGTCCGGTCCGCCCACTCCTGGGCTTCGACCGCACCAGGGTCGCCCAGTCGAGACAGCAGCATGCTGGTGAAGGTGGCCATCCGCCACTCCGGCACCGCGAAGTCGGAGATCTGTTCGGTGGAACCCGTACGGTCGAACACCCGGCGGGCGGCGTCGAGGTGGGTTACCGCGTCCCGGTGGTCACCTCGTACTCCGGCGACATGGGCCTTGGCCATCAGCGCGTTGAGCCGACCGAGCGACGGCCGGTCGGCTAGCGCGATCGCCTGATCGGCCAGATCGTCGGAGACCCCCAGCGCGACCCCCTCGTAGCCCAGTGCGAGAGCCGCTCGGCCTCGTACCCAGACCCGTACGTCGGTGTCGTCGCTGCGGTCGGCGGCGACCGCGGCCATCCGGTACCACCGGATGGCCTCCCTGGCCTCCCCGGTGGTCTTGCCGTAGACGCTGAGAAACCGGGCGGCCAGTCCCCACATCGCCGGCGTGCCGAGATGCTGCTGGAGGACCACCAGGTCACCGGCGAGCCGGTCCTGCAACTCGGCGGCTCCGACGGACATGTAGTCACGGCCGAGGCTGTCGGCGCGTTCCCGCCATTGCTCTTCGCCCGCGCCCGCCCCGAGCGCCGCGGTGAAGCCGCGGTGGATCAGCTCGGACACGGCAGCGGGTGCCACCACCCCGGCTGCCAGACCGGTGATCAGCCCCCGACGCCGCATATGATCCCCCAACACCTGTTCGTAGGCGGTCACCACGTCGGGTGTCGCGGTCCGCCGCCCCGCCTCGACGTTCGACAGATGGCCCTTGCTGAAGTGACTGAGCACCGCCATTCTGGCCAGACTGATACCGGCGGATTCCCGGGCCTTCCTCAGCGTCTCACCCGTCTGGCTCATCATCTGTCCGCCTACCTCTATTGAATACTCGTTGAAAACCCTTGGTCGCTTTCGTGCGACGATCCACGCGCCGGAAGCTATTAGTCAGGGCTGCGGGGGCGGCGCGGACGCGTTGAACGACCTCCACCGGCTCGGCGTAACGACCCGCCGACCTCGCGGCCCTTCGAGGCATCGACAACCGCCAACCTCGGACACCGCACGGCAATGACGATGGCAGATGAGGGACAGGCCGGACAAGTAGCCAGGGACCCTGGATCTCGACAACCCATATCAACGGGGCGTACAGCCGACTCAGGCAAAGACGTACATAAATTGCACCCCAGGCTCAGCACTTTAAGTAAGCGAGTCATTACAATTAGTTACGGACATCGGGCGAAGCGGCCGGCGAGGGTCGGCGCGCCGTCCCGCCACAGCACGAGGACAAAAACCGTTGCCGGTCGGAGCCCGACGGCGCTAGCGTGGCCGTACACGGGAAAGGAGGTGGTCCAGCTTTGTATAGCCATAGGACTCGTGAGGTGGCTGCCCGCTAGCCGCTGTCCTTGACAGCTCCGTTCGTCGAGACCGTGTGGCAGCGGTGCGGCGAAACCACGACAGCCACCCGACCCCCGGGGATGCCGGTCCAGTCCAGCCGGTCCGCACACGCGGAACCCCGGGGGTCGCCCCATCAACGGGCTGGCCATCAACCGGGGTCGCCCCACCGACCGGTACGTACGCCCTTAGGCTCGCCGAGTGCCCGTCACCTTACGCCCGGCCCATCTCGACGACGTCATTCCGGTCGGCTACCTGCACCACCGGTCCCGCCGCGACGCCTACCGGGGGATCGTCTCCGACGAGGCCCTCACCGCTGTCTCGGCCGAGTCGACCGCCGGATGGTGGGTCGAACGGTGGACCTACGAACGGCACACCCACCTGCTCACCGTCGCCGAACACGACGGACACCTCGTCGGCTTCAGCTACCTGGGTCCGCACGAGGACGGCGACCCACACCTCGGCGAACTGTACGCGATCCACGTCGATCCGGCGCGTCTGCGCACCGGCATCGGTCGGCTGCTGATCCACCACGCCCGCACGGCGCTGCGCGACCAAGGCCACGACCACGCGGTGCTCTGGGTGCTGACCGCGAACACCCAGGCCCGACGCTTCTACGAACGCGACGGCTGGTCCCCGGACGGGCCCCGGCGGGAAAGCTGGATCGGCCCGGCCGCCACCGAGCAGCTACGTTACCGCCGTCAGCTGCGCTGACGACCGGGCGAGAGCACGGGACCCTGCTGCGGGGTTCCGTCCAGCCCCGTACTCTCGCCCGGCACTGCCCGCCCCAAACCGGGGGAAAACGCCTGGCCGAAGGCGCTCAACCGGCGGAGGCGTGCCGGTTGATCGGTTGTGGGCGGGCATGGTGCGGGACCCCGGGGATGCTGGCGGGCGCCCGGGGTCACCGCAGGGTCAAGCATTCTGGTCGCCCGCGCCGGACAGCGAACCGCCCGGCTACGGCACTTCCATGACTCCTATTGAAGCCCGCCGTACCCGTCGTCAACCGGACAGACTGTGCGATTAGCCGGAAGCGTTCCCAAGATGCGCAAGCAGGTCCTGACGCGTGAGCACGCCGCGCGGCTTCCCGTCCACCAGGACCAGGGCGGCGTCCGAATGCGCCAGCAGCGCCACCGCGTCGCGGACCGGTTGGCCGCCGCCGACCACCGGCAACGGCTCTCCCATGTGCCGCTCGATCGTGTCGTACAGCTGCGCCTTGCCGCTGAACAACGCGTCCAACAGATCCCGCTCGGCGATCGATCCGGCTACCTCACCGGTCACCACCGGTGGTTCCGCCTTGAGCACCGGCAATTGCGAGATCCCGTACTCGCGCATGTAGTCGATCGCGTCCCGGACCGTCTCGGTCGGGTGGACGTGCACCATCTCCGGCAGCCCGCCCGGCTTGGCGGCGAGGACATCGGCGACCGTCGGTTCCGCCCCCTCGGACTCCAGGAACCCGTACCGCGCCATCCACTCGTCGTTGAATATCTTGGACAGGTAGCCGCGTCCACCATCCGGCAGCAGCACCACCACGACGTCGTCCGGGCCCGCCTGACGGGCGACCCGCAACGCCGCCGCGGCCGCCATCCCGCAGGAACCACCGACCAGCAGACCCTCCTCGCGGGCCAGCCGGCGGGTCAACGCGAACGACTCCTGATCGGACACCTCGACGATCTCGTCGCAGATGGACCGGTCGTAGTTCGCCGGCCAGAAATCCTCTCCCACTCCCTCCACCAGGTACGGCCGGCCCGAGCCGCCGGAATAGACCGAACCCTCCGGATCGGCGCCGATCACCCGGACCGCTCCGGCGGAGACCTCCTTGAGGTAACGGCCGATCCCGGAGACCGTGCCGCCGGTCCCGACCCCGGCCACGAAGTGCGTGATCCGGCCTGCGGTCTGCTCCCACAGCTCCGGTCCGGTGTCCTCGTAGTGCGACTGCGTGTTCGCCGGGTTGGCGTACTGGTCCGGCTTCCACGCGCCGGGGATTTCCGCGGCCAGCCGGTCGGACACCTGGTAGTACGACCGGGGATCCTCCGGAGCGACCGCCGTCGGACAGACCACCACCCGGGCACCGTACGCGCGCAACACGTTCTGCTTGTCCTCGCTGACCTTGTCTGGGCAGACGAAGACACACGAATAGCCCTTGAGCTGAGCGACCAGCGCCAAGCCGATCCCGGTGTTGCCGCTGGTGGGCTCGACGATCGTGCCGCCCGGCTTGAGCAGCCCGGCCTTCTCGGCCGCCTCGACCATCCGCAGCGCGATCCGGTCCTTGACCGAACCGCCCGGGTTGAAGTACTCGACCTTGGCGAGCACCGTCGCGGAGATCCCGGCGGTGACGTTACGCAGCCGTACCAGCGGGGTGTTGCCGATGAGTTCGACGACGTTGTCGTGGTAACGCACCTCGTTGTGCCCTTCTGCTGACGCCAGGCACGCGCCGTCGTCGCATCGAGGTCGTCGACCGACGACAGCCGGCCGGCGGTCCCGGATGTCGCGATCAGCCTACGATGCCCGCCCACCGCCGGGCCGGCACAAGGTCAACCGACGACCTGCCCCGGCACCACGGTGTCCCGCCGGGCCTCCCACTCCAGGAATCGCTCGGTTTCGGCGAGGACGGTGCCGGCCAGCCAGGTCACCACCAACGCGTCGTCGGCCAGCCCGAGCAGCAGCAGAAACGCCTCGGGAACCAGATCGATCGGTGAGGCGACGTAGGCGACAGCGGCGGTCATCAGGGCCAACCGCAGCCCGCCGTCGTACTCCCCCCGCATGGTCGCTCTGACCATCCTCGGCAGCGCCGAGATCCGCCGCCCCAGCGACGGGCCGCCACGGGCACCAGCGGTGAGCGCTCGTCCCAGGGCGGTGAACGCCGCCGCCCGCTTGAGTGTCCTGGCCATCCCGGCCACCTCCTCGTCACCCGTACCCGGGTATCTCGCCACAGGTCGCTGGAACACGCCGCCTCCGGTCGACGGGCGGGCATGCTGGGCCCTCGCGGCCGTACCTCAATCATGCCCGCACCCGGCAAGGCCCGCTTGGCCCGCAGGGCGCGTGCGACGCCAATCCGACAGTGAGCGACCGTACGGCGGACGTGCGGCCAGCGGACGTGCGGACAGCGGGCGAACGGACAGCGGGCGAACGGACAGCGGGCGAACGGCCAGCGAACAGCGGCGTGGAGCGCGATTGGGCCGGGTCGGAGGGCGACAAACCGAGATAATCTCGAAGGATCAGCATCAGCGGCAGCACCGGATCGCCGTCGGGGGGCGCGATGAACAGGGTTGACGCAGGGACTCGCCGGACCGAACACACGGTGGCGGAACGCGTCGTACGGATGGCAGCGTTCGGCGCCGGAGCGGGCGCGGCGGCCGCGGTGACCGCGGCGGGCGTGCTCTACAGCCAGGCCAAGCAGGCCCGACGGATCATTCCGCTGGCCGAGGCACCGCCCCCGCGTGGCGACGGGCTCTACGGTGCCCGGCTGCCGGGACAGCCACTCGTCCTGGCGGTGCTGGGTGATTCGTCGGCCGCCGGCTACGGCGTCCACCGGCCCCGCGAGACTCCGGGGGCGCTGCTCGCGAACGGGATCTCCCGTCGACTGCGCCGGCCGGTCAAGCTCCACCGACTGGCCGTCGTCGGTGCCCGCTCGGTGGGACTGATCCCGCAGGTGGAAGCCGCGTTGGAGCTTCGGCCCGACCTCGCGGTGATCCTGATCGGCGGCAACGACGTCACGGCCCGCACGCCGGTGGACGTCGCGGTCGGCCATCTCGTGGACGCGGTACGTCAACTGCGTACGGCCGACGCCGAAGTGGTCGTCGGCACCTGCCCGGATCTCGGTGCGATCGAGCCCATCAAGCCCCCGCTGCGCTGGCTGGCCCGACGATGGAGTCGCCAGCTGGCGGCGGCGCAGACCGTGGCGGTCGTCGAGGAAGGTGCCTGGTCGGTTTCGCTCGGCGACCTGCTGGGTCCCCGCTTCGCCGCCGAACCCACCCGACTGTATTCGTGGGACCGGTTCCACCCATCGGCGGAGGGCTACGCGATGGCCGCCGCCGTACTGCTGCCAGCGGCGCTCGGCGCGCTCGGCGCGAGCACGGCTTCCCGGACCGCTGTGGCCGGGCGGGAAAAGGTCCGCACGCTGCCGCAGGCCGCCCAGGAGGCGGTCCGGCACGCCGGCACCGAGGTACGCGGGACTCAGGTGGGCGGTCGAGACCGGGGCCCGGCGGGGCGCTGGGCCCGGCTGCGGCGTCGGCCCCGGTTGTCCGGCCGCTCCTGGCAGGCGACGGCGCTACGGTGGCTGTTCGGGCCGCCGGGGATCGATCGGGAAGCCGACAACCGTACTCCGGCCGTACCCTCGAGTGAGGAACGGCTCTCCGGCGTGACTCCGGAGAGCTGACATGCCCCCACAGCCCAGCCGGACGGAAGGTGACCCCGCGTGAACCCGAGAAACGTCGCCGGCCGGGTCGGGCAGGTAACCGCGGCAGCCGTCGTGGCTGGCACGGTAGGTAGCGCGGCGCTGCTGGTCAGCGAGATATTCGCCGCGCGCAACCGCCGGTACGCACAGCCTGAGCTCGGGCTCACCGTACGAGCGTCCATCGGCCCGGCCGAAGCCCTCCCGTTGCGGTTGGTGCTGCTCGGGGATTCCGCCGCGTTGGGCGTGGGAGTCGACCAGGTCACCGACACCGTCGGCGGGCAGCTGGCCCGGCTGCTGGCCGAACACGAAGGCGCTCCGGGCGGCGTCCCCCGCCTGATCACGCTGTCCAGCGTCGGCGTCGCGGGATCCCGCTCCACCGACCTGGCGACGCAGGTCGCCCGCGCGTTGCTCGGCGATCATCCGGACGTCGCCGTCATCCTGATCGGCACGAACGACGCCACCCAGTTGCGACGCCCCGGCGAGTCCGCGATCCATCTCGCAGCCGCCGTACGGCGGCTGCGCGGTGCCGGAGCCGAGGTGGTCGTCGGCACCTGCCCGGATCTCGGCGCGACGCCGGCGATCGCACCCCCGCTACGCCAGCTCACCGGCTTGTTGGGCCGCCGGATCGCCAAGGCTCAGGCGCGGGCGGCGCGCGAGGCGGGGGCCCGGGTGATCGACCTGGCCGGCGAAACCGGAGCGGTGTTCCGGGCCGACCCGGGCACCTACTGCTACGACGGATACCATCCCTCGGCCGACGGCTACCGGATCTGGGCCCACGCGCTGCTGCCGGCGGTGGTCGGGGCGGCCGCCGCCGCGTCACGGCGGTAGCCGACGCTCAGATCCGGGTACGCAGGTCGGCGACGGCCGCCGTGGCCGCCGCCAGCGCGGCCGGATCCGGATCGGCCAAGATCAGGTCCGTGGCGACCACCCGCAACTGATCCGGCAGCGCGGTGGCGCGCAGGCGGGGCACCGGACGGCTGGGCTGACCCTCCGCGACGGCACCGAGGTCGGCCAACCGCTGGACCAGCGTGTGAAACGCCGAGCGCTGGCCGCCGCCGACAGCCCATCGCGTCTCGTCCCAATGGGCGACCTGTCGGACCAATCGGTCGACCAGGCCGTCCAGCTGCCCGGAATGCATGAGCGAAGTCTAGGGTGGGCCACCCCGGAAACGGTGAGGACGCCCGCCCCCGCGAGGGGATCAGGCGTCCTCACCGACGCGCCGGTGCGCACGTCGGCACCGGCGCGACCGGGCTCAGTCGTCCCCTTGGAAGAAGCTCAACAGCCGCAGGATCTCGATGTAGAGCCAGATCAAGCTCACCAGGATGCCGAACGCGGCCGTCCAGGAGTAGCGCTGCGGAAGACCCAGCCGCACCCCTTCCTCGACCTCGTGGAAGCTGAGCACGAAGCTGAGGGACGCGACAACGATGCAGATCAGGCTGAAGATGATGGCGACCGGGCCGCCGCTACGCAGACCGGTGTCGATGCCGAACAACGCCAGCACCAGGTTGATCATCATCACCGCGAACAGTCCGACCATCGCGGCGATGACGCCACGGGTGAACTTCGGCGTGGCGCGAACGACCTTCATCTTGTAAAGCGCGGCCATCAGGAAGAACACCCCGAAGGTCGCCACCACGGCCTGCAGGACGATGCCCTGGTATCCGGCGATCTCCTGGAAGAACTTGCTCACCATGCCGACGAAGACGCCCTCGACGACGGCGTAGGTGATCACCAGAGCCGGATTGGCCACCCGGGAGAAGGAAATGATCAGACCGAGCACGAGCCCGACGATCGCGGCGCCGATCCAGGCCACGCCGAGCAGCGAATCGGGTACGAGTACCCACGCCGCCACGGCCGACAGGCCGGTGATGCCGAGCAGGGTGACGGTCTTGACGACCACGTCGTCGACCGTCATCGGTGCTACGGTCGGCGGAGCCGCCGGGTAACCGGCGGAGGTCGGATATGGCTGCCCGTAGCCGGGCTGTCCGTAGGGACCGGCAGGGGCGTACCCGGCGGCCCGCTCCCGCTCGGCCGCCTGGCCGAGCCGGGCCAGGACCGGGTTGGATGTCTTCACTGTCCAGCCTCCCTCAGGGGGTTGTCACACGATGAGTGTGACCTCAAGGGTAGACGGTGTCATCGAGGTTACCGAGTACAGCCGTGGAGCCGCTCGGTGCCCGGGGCGGGAATCGAACCCGCACGCCTCTCGGCAGCCGCTTTTAAGGCAGCCGTGTCTGCCGTTCCACCACCCGGGCTGAGGGCGATCGGCAGGACGTCCGAGGTCACGCTCCCCCACCAGGAAACGTCACCGCGCACGTACGCGACCGCAGTCTGTCACGGTAGCGGGTCGCGACCAGCCGGGCGCAGCCCGGCCGGCCCCCGGCACTAGGGTTCGAATCGTGACCAGCTCAGCCACCACGGCGCAGGAGACCAGTCCTGGTCCGGCGTCCCAGCCCCAGCGGGACCGGGCCACCGACGCGTCCCGACCGGCGAGGCTCACCGCCGTGGTGCGCCGACACGCCTCGGACATCGCCACCTGCCTGCTCTATCTGCTTGTCGCGGGCTGGTTGACCCACCAGCTCTGGCCCGATCCAGCGAACCGGCTGCTGACCTTCAACCCGGAGGACCAGACCCTCTACGAGTGGTTCCTGGCCAGCGACGCGCGCGTCCTGCTCGGCGACTTCAGCCTGCTCAGCGACCGGCTCAACGCCCCCGACGGGGTGAACCTGATGGCCAACACGACGGTCATCGCGCTCGGCTTCCTGATGGCCCCGGTCACCCTGGTCTTCGGAGCTCCGGTCACCTTCGCGTTGCTCGTCGCCGGCAACCTCGCGGCCAGCGCGATCGCGTTCTACTTCCTGTTCGTCCGGGTCGCCGGCGCACACCGCCTAGCCGCCGGCGTCGGCGGAGCCTTCTGCGGTTTCGCCCCCGGGATGGTGTCGCAGAGCAACAGCCACCTGCACATGACCGCGCTCTGGCTCATCCCGATCATGATCTGGCTGCTGGTCCGGATGATGCGGGCCGCAGATCCCAGCGGATCGACACCGGACGGCCGGATCGTCGGACCGGCCGGTCGCGGCGACCGGCGGCAGTTGGTCACCTCGGGCATCTGGCTCGGCGTCGTCGTCGCGCTCCAGGTGTTCGTCGGTGAGGAAGTGCTCTTCCTCACAGCGGTCACGCTGATCATCATGGCGGTCGCGTACGCCGCGGCCCGTCCCCGGTACGCCTGGCGGATCCTGCCGAACTTCGTCGCCGGGATGCTGGTCGCCGTCTGCGTCGGCGTCGTACTGCTGGCGTACCCGCTGTGGTTCCAGTTCGCCGGACCGCAGGGGGTCGCCGACGGGGTCTTCGACCCGGGGTACTTCTCCGCCGACCTGGCCAGCTGGCCGGCGATCTCGGAACTGTCCGTCGCCGGCTCGCCCAGCGCCGCCGAGCTGACCACCGGCCCGGCCGAGTACAACACGTTCCTCGGCTGGCCCCTGCTGGTCGCCACGCTGGTCTGCGCGGGGTGGCTGATCCGCCGGCCCGTGGTGCTAGCCAGCGCCGTGGGCGCGCTGCTGATGGCGGGCCTCTCGCTCGGCCCCCGGATCGTCGTCGCCGGCACCGAGACCAGCGTCGCCGGCCCGTACGCGTTGCTCGACGGGATGCCCGTGGTCGACGGCGCGCTGCCGATGCGGTTCGCCCTGGCGGTGATCCCACTGATCGCCACCATCCTGGTCCTCGCGATCGACCGGGCGCTGCGGTCGCGCCGCCGGCCGGTACGCGTCCTGGTGCCGGCCGCGATGGCGATCGCGCTGCTGCCGGTGGTGCCGGCACCGCTGCCCGGCTACGACCGCGACCCGCTACCGGAGTTCATCGCCGGCGGGCACTGGCGGGAATGCGTACCGCCCGGCGGCGTCCTGGTCCCGGTGCCACTGGCCACCCCCGGCGAGCCGTGGCCGATGGCCTGGGCGACGTCGACCACGGTCGCGTTCGGGATGCCCGAGGGGTTCTTCATCGGCCCGTACGCCCCCGGCGGGGAAGCCTCGATGGGCACCTTCAAACAGCCGACGTCGAAGATCCTCGCCGAGGTCGCCCGGACCGGCGACGTTCCGGAGCTCACCGACGACGAACGTCGCCGCGCCCGGCGCGACCTCGCCCGCTGGGAGGCGGACTGCGTCGTGCTGGTCGACGGCACCCCGAACGGCGCGCAGCTGCGCCAGACGAGCGAGGAGCTGTTCGGTCCGGGCCGGCGGGTGGCGGACGCCTGGATCTGGCCGGTCAGTTGACCGGCGCCACGGGGGCGGTGGAACCGGAAGCCGCCGCGTTCGACACCGGAGCCGAGGTGGCCGCAGCGGTGGAGGCCTGGGCGGCGTTCGACGCCGGAGCGCCGCCGGTGAGCTGCGGGGTCGCGCCGAGGAACTCCTCCCGGGGATCGTGCAGCTGACCCAGCGCCACCACCTCGCGCTTGAGGAACAACGCCAACGTCCAGTCGACGATGACCCGTACCTTGCGGTTGAGCGACGGGATCCGGCTCATGTGGTAGGTCCGGTGCATGAACCAGGCCGGCAGCCCGGTCATCTTGATGCCGTACACCTGCGCCACGCCCTTGTGCAGTCCCAGGCTGGCCACGCTGCCGGCGTGCTTGTGCCGGTACTCCACCGGCTGCTGCCCCCGGATCACCGCCAGGATGTTGTCGGCAATGGTCCGCGCCTGCCGTACGGCGTGTTGGGCGCTGGGCGAGCAGTAGGCCCCCGGCGGGCCGGTCAGGTCCGGCACCGCCGCGCAGTCCCCGGCGCTCCACGCGCCCTCGACGACCTGATCGCCGTCGGTCACCTGCAGAGTCGGTCGGCAGCTGATCCGGCGCCGCTCGTCACGCGGCAGGTCGGTCGCGTCCAGCATCGGCGACGGCTTGACCCCGGCGGTCCAGACGATCGTGTCCGCGCGGAAGCTGTCGCCGTCGGAAAGCGTCACGACGCCGTCGACGCAGGACTCCAGCCGGGTGTCCAGGCGGATGTCCATCCGCCGTTTGAGCAGCTGCTGCACGGTGTAGGCGCCCATGTCCCGGTCCACCTCGGGCAGCACCCGTTGGGTCGCTTCGACCAGCACCCACCGCATGTCGTCCGGCTTGAGCTCGGGGTAGTACCGCAGCGCGTCGCGCGCCATGTCCTCCATTTCGGCGAGGGCTTCGATCCCGGCGTAACCGCCGCCGACGAAGACGAACGTCAACGCGGTACGGCGTACCTCCGGGTCGGCCGTCGCCGCCGCGACGTCGAGCCGCTCGAGTACGTGGTTGCGCAGGTAGATGGCCTCGCCGATGGTCTTGAAGCCGATGCCGTGCTCCCGCAGACCGGGAATCGGCAGGGTCCGGGACACCGAACCGGGTGCGACGATCACGTGGTCGTACTCGATCTCGCGCACCGGGCCGACGATCGGCGCGACGGTGGCGACCTTGCGGGAGTGCTCGATCCGGGTCACCGCTCCGGCGATCACCCGGCAGCGGCGCAACTCCCGACGCAATGGCACCACCGAGTGCCTCGGCGAGATGTTGCCGGCGGCGGCCTCCGGCAGGAACGGCTGGTAGGTCATGTGGGGCTGCGGGTCGACGACGATCACCTCCGCCTCGCCCCGACGCATCTTGCGGGACAGGCGCAGGGCGGCGTAGAGACCGACGTGCCCGGCACCGACGACAAGGATCCGCTGCGCATTCACATCGCCATCTTCCTCCCGTCCGCCTCTTGACGTCGCGTTCAAAGCCAGATATGTGACCCAGCACGCGGGTGTGAGTCGCCGCACTCATCGCCACGCGCCGCTGGCCCGAACCCCGGACGCCCAGTGCTCGGACACCCGGGCCGCGTCAGCGGCGCCCGACGGGACACCCGGGCCGCGTCAGCGGCGCTTTACAAGCCAGGTGAGCAGCGCCGTGGCGCTGACCGCGACCGCCAGGCCGGCGACCGCCGCGAGCAGGAACGGCTGCCCGGCCGCCCGGCCGGCGACGGTCAGCAGCAGCACCACCAGCACCGCCGAGGCGAGCAGCACCAGGCCGGTCCGCAGCAGCCAGCGGACCACCACCTCCGGCGCGAGCAGGACGTCGTACGGCACCGCCGCGACCAACGCCGCCAGCGCATGCGCCAGGTAGAGCAGCGATCCGACGGCGAGCAGCCGCCACAACTGCACGGGTACGCCGTACCCGGTGGTGGCCAGCAGCCAGCCAGCCAGCCCCACCAGGACCGCCAGGGTGGGTGCGTGTCCGCGCGGTGCCAGCGCCGGCAGCACCGCGACCAGCAGCAACGCCACACCCACCCGGCTGACCAACACCTCCACCGGGTACGCGACGGCGAAGGCGAGCAGCACGGTCGCGCCGAGCGCGGCACGCAGCAGCACCGGGGCCAGGGTGGCCCGGGTGAACACCGTACGGACCGTTTCCACCCGGTCCCGGACGGCGGTGATCACCGCAGCACCGCCTTGGGTGCCGACGCCAGCCGGGCCACGTCGCGCAGCACCTGGTCGAGGCTGCCCGCGCCGGCCCAGGCGACCACCGGCACCCCGTGCTCACGGAGTTGGCCGATGGTGTTGTCCCGCTCCAGTCGCCACAACCCGGACGCCACCTCGGTCCACTGGCTGGGTTTCGGTGGCGGGCTCACCGTGCCCGGCAACGTGTCCACGGCCACGACGATCCGGCCCGACCGGGCCATCCTGGCCAGCATCGCCGCCGACCGGGGATCGACCAACGGGGTGAGCACCACGACCAACGCGTCGGAGGAGAGCAGCTGCGGGCCGAACACCTGGTCGTAGGGCTCGTACGGGGACGGCTCCGGCGCCACGTCGAGCAGCCATTCCAGGACGGTCAGGTACTGCCGCCGGCCGGTCGCCGGCCGCAGCCGCCGCGCCGACGGCCCGTACTCCAGCATCGCCACCCGGTCGCCCCGGTGCAGGTAGTGCTCGGCGATCGCGGCGGCGGCGCGGACCGTGGTGTCCAACACCGAGGCGCTGCCGGACACCCCGCCGGAGTGCCCGACCTCGGTGAGCACGTCCAGCAGAAGCACCACTTCGGCGTCGCGGTCGGACAGGGTCGCGGCGACGTGCAACTGCCGGGCCCGCAGCGACACCCGCCAGTCGATCCGCCGGAGCCGGTCGCCCGGCCCGAAGATCCGTACCCCGGCGAGTTCGCCGCCTTCGCCGGGCCGTCGGGACCGGTGGCCGCCGACCAGACCGGCCGCGCGGGGCATCGCTTCGTCGGCGTCGAACGGTTCGATCACCGGATACACCGGCACGCCGACCGGCTCGGCGACCAGCGGACGGCAGGCCAGCAGACCGTCACAGGCCACGGCGCGGGCGGCCACCGGTCCGATCGGCTGGCGACCCCATCGCCGGGCGGTGCCGTGCAATTCGAAACCGGCCGCCGTACCGGTCGGCACCACCAGGGCGACCGGCCGGTCCGGCACTCCCCCGCTGGGGCGGCGCCGGTCACCGTCACCGGTGGCGAGGCGGTCGAGCGCTTCGGCGTAGCGGGGTGCCCCGGCCGGGTCGACCGACGCGTCGTCGTCGGACATCCGGGCGTACGGCAGCAGCCCGTACTGGTCGATGCGCAGCCACTGCGACACCAACGCCCGGACCACCACCAGGTCGTACCCGGCGTCGTCGGGGTTGGCCACGGCGACCGTCGCGGCCACCTCGCCCCCCTCGACCAGGTGGGCGTCGACGGCGGCGAGGTCGATGACCGGGGCGTGCGCCGGGCGTCGGCGCAGCGCGTACGCCGTGCCGAGAGCGAACGGCGCGGCGAGCGCGACCAGATCGACCCGGCCGAGCACCACCCCGACGATCAGCAGCACCCCGGTGACCAGCACCGCTCGGCCGAGCGCCCGGGTGGGCACCCATTCGGTGGCGGTCACCTCGGCCGGCCGTACGTCGGATCGGTGCCCGTCATGACGCACCACGCCGCCCGCCGGCGGCCTGGCCCGGACCGCCGAACCCGCCCGCGTAGCTGGGCAACGCACCGCTGGCCGGCGCCGGCGTCTGCGCCAGCACCTCGCCCACGACGAAGGAGGGGTCCACCCGGCGCAGCCACATCTCGGGGCGCAACGTGATCCGGTGCGCCAGAGCGGGTGCGGCGACGTCCTTGACGTCCTCCGGCACGACGAAGTCGCGGCCGGCGAGCACCGCTTTGGCCCGGGCCAGCAGCAGCAGCGCCAGCGAGCCGCGTGGCGACGCGCCGACCAGGACGGACGGGTGTTCCCGGGTGGCCGCGGTCAACGCCACGATGTAGCGGCCGATCGAGTCCTCCACCACCACGTCTTCCAGGGCGGCCTGCATGGCCCGCAGGCCGGCGGCGTCGACGACGGCGGTGAGTTCGGTCTCCTCCTGGCGGCGGGAGATCCGCCGACGCAGCACCTCCCACTCCTCGTCGTGGCTGGGGTAGCCGAACGACACCCGCAGCAGGAACCGGTCGAGCTGCGCCTCCGGCAGCGGATAGGTGCCCTCGTACTCGATCGGGTTCGCTGTCGCCAGCACGTGGAACGGGACCTCCAGCCGGTAGGTGACCCCTTCCACCGACACCTGCTTCTCCTGCATCGCCTCCAGCAGAGCGGCCTGGGTCTTCGGCGGCGTCCGGTTGATCTCGTCGGCGAGCAGCAGGTTGGTGAAGACCGGTCCGGCGCGGAAGGTGAAGTCGGCGCTGCGCTGGTCGTAGAGGAACGACCCGGTGACGTCGGCCGGAAGCAGGTCCGGGGTGAACTGCAACCGGCGGAAGTCCAACCCGAGCGCCTGGGCGAACGACCGGGCGGTCAGCGTCTTGCCCAGGCCGGGTAGATCCTCCAGCAGCACGTGCCCGCCGGCCAGGATGCCGGCCAGCACCAGTTCGAGGGCGTCGCGTTTGCCGACCAGGACGGTGCCGACCGCGTCCAGCACCGCGTGCGCGAGTCGGCTGACCTCGGCCGTCGGGGCCGTCACCACGTCGTTCATATTCTCTCCAATTGGCCGACGAACATCGCGCAGTCCTTGACCGACGGTTTACGCCGGGTACGGGTGTCCAGGAAGTCCCACAGGTGCTCGCCGAGGATCACGCGGGCCCGGTCCGGGTCACTGGCCCGGGTCAGCCCGTGTCGCTGGCGCAGCCGCTCGTCGGCCAGTTCACCGAGCAGTGGCAGCACGGTCTCGGTGAACCGGGTCGCGTCGTGCTGCGCGCCGCGCAGCTGGTGCTCCCACCGCCGCACCGCCTCCAGCAGGCCGTCCTGGCTGGTGAACACGTAGCTGCCGTCTTCCGGGTCGGCGCCGACGCGGCGCAACCGGATCGGCGGCGGCGGTGTCACGGACCGCAGGATCCGGCGCAGCAGCACCAGCGCGAGACATCCGGCGAAGACCGCCACCACCGGTACGGCCAGCCCGAGCATCCGCAGCCCGAACACGAGCACGGCGGTACCGGCGGCAGCGATCAGCAGCGCGGTGAGCCACGACACCAGGCCACCGCGCCGGGGCTTGTCCCGCGCGGGCGGCTCCTCCTCGTGGTAGAGCAGGTCGTCGATGCTGGTCGACTGGTCACTCATCGCCACCACCACCGCTCACCCATCCGCGCCACCGCCGCTCACTCATCGCCACCACCGCCAGCGGTTCCCGCCGTGGCGCTCGCGGTGAGTTCGCCCCGCAGCCGCCGCAGCGCCGAGCGCGCCTGTTCCCGGGTCCGTTCGTCGACCGGGTGCCGGGCGTACCGCGCTTCGCGGTACACCCCGGCGAACGCCGACAGCACCTCGCCGCTGATCGCGTGCCCGGCGAGCAGCCTGGTCACCAGGTCGGTGGGGGTGTCGCCGATCTGCCGAGGGGTGCCGGCGGCGGCGGCCGCCTGCTCCAGCCGTACCCAGCAGGCGATCACCGCCCGGCGCGGATCGGCGTCGGCGTCGGAGAGTTCGACCAGCCCGGCGTCGACCGCGGCCACGACCTCGGCAGCGCTGGTCGGTCCGGAACCGGACGTGCGGCGGCGGCGCGGCGCGGCCAGCGCCGCCGGCCGGACCCGGCGGCGGAGCAGATCACGGACGAGTGTCCACAGCAGCAGCCCGACGACCACGAGCACCGCCGCGACACACACCCCGGCCGCGAGCATGGCGATCCAGGACGGCGTCGCGCTGGACTCGGCGGCGAAGTCCTCGGCGGGCGGTACGAAGGTCGGGGCGGTCTGCGGCTGCTGGTAGTCGGGCAGGGCGGGGACGTCCCGTTCGATTCCGGTGTCGGTCCGGCTGACCGGCAGGGTCGAGTTCGCCGCCGCGACCGTGGTCAGGGCGAGCAGGACAGCGACGGCCGCGAGTGGCCACAACCGACGGAGAGCCGCGAAATCCATAGCCGACGTGATGCCCCTCGAATCCTCCACTGGGTCGGACGCCCTGGTCAGTCCCGCTCCATCAGGCGGTGCACCTCGGTGAACACCGCGTCGAGCATGGCGGGGGTGAGCCGTCCGGTGAACGTGTTCTGCTGGCTCACGTGGTAGCAGCCCAGCACGTCGGGAAGCTGCCCGCCGCCCGACCAGTGTGCCGCATGCCCGAACCTGGGCCGAGGTGTGGGCGCGGGTCGGCCGTACACCTGGGCCATCGCCGGCCACCAGGCCGCCCAAGCGAACGCACCCAGCGCCACCACGACCCGCAGGGTCGGCTTGAGCAGGGTGAGCTCCCGACGCAGCCAGGGAGCGCAGGTGTCCCGCTGATCCGGCGTCGGCTTGTTCGCCGGCGGCGCGCAGCGCACCGCCGCCACCACCCGGGTGTCCCGCAGGCGGAGCCCGTCGTCGACCGAGACGCTGGTGGGCTGGTTGGCCAGCCCGGCCCGGTGCAACGCCGCGAACAGCACGTCCCCGGAGCGGTCGCCGGTGAAGACCCGTCCGGTGCGGTTGCCGCCGTGCGCGGCCGGCGCGAGACCGAGGATCAGGATCCGGGCGTCCGCCGGACCGAAGCCGGCGACCGGCCGGCCCCAGTAGGTCTGCTCCCGGAACGCCGCGCGGCGGGTCACCGCGACCTGTTCCCGCCAAGCGACCAGATCGGGACAGGCCCGGCAGGCGGTGCTGGTCCGGTCCAGCACCGCCAGATCCGGCGCGGCCGCTGCGGCTGCCACGACCTCGGCTCTGGTACGGGTCACCGCGGCTCCTTCCGGCGTCGGTCGGCGTCGGTCGGCGTCGGTCGGCGCGGCGGGCTCAGCCGGCCGGGCTCAGCCGGCCGGGCTCAGCCGGCCGGGCTCAGGTGGCCGGCCACCTCGCCAACCGATCAACCGAGTCGGATCCGGAACAGCTCCAGGGTCCGCGCCCAGGCCCGCGACGACGCCACGTCGTCGTAGGACTCCGGGCGGTCGTCGTTGAAGAACGCGTGCCTGGTGCCAGGGTAGTCGTAGACGACGCACTCGCCGCTGGCTGCCTCGATGTGGCCTCTCGCCTGCTGGATCCCGGCCGCCGCCGACGTACCGTCCTCCTCCGAGCAGTGGATCACCGCCGCCTTGCCGCCGTAACCCGACCAGTCCGGGCGCATCCGTTCCCACGGCAGCACCGGGTAGAAGCCGGCCGTCGCCGCGATCCGGTCGGTGAGGGTGGCCGACCAGAGGGCCAGACTGCCGCCGGCGCAGAAGCCGACCGTACCGACCCGGTCCCCGGCTGATTCGTCCCGCTCGACCAGGTACTCCGCCGCGCCCGCGATGTCCTTGGCGGCCTGGTCCATCGCCAACCCCATCAGCAGCCGTCGGGCCTGGTCCGGCTCGGTCGCCTGCACACCGTGGTAGAGATCGGGTGCCAGCGCGACGAATCCGGCCTCGGCGAGCCGGTCCGCGACCGCTGTGATGTGCGGCACCAGGCCCCACCACTCCTGGATGACGATGACCGGCGGGCCGGTGACCGTCGCCGGGCCGGTGGGGTCCTCCCCGTCGGGTGTCGGCACGGCCAGGTATCCCGTACTGGTCCCGCCGTTGCTGCGGTAGCTCACCATCTCACCCATGGGGTGCCCTCCTGTCGGTCAGTCATCGTTGGCTGGCGCGCAGTGGCTCACGTGTCCGGGTAGCCTGCCACGCCCCGACCAGCGTGGGGAAGGCGCGCGGACGGTGGCGTACGCCTCTTGGTGACCTGCCGTACGTGCGGACGTCACCGGACGTCACCTCGATCGGAGGCCCGGCCGCCGGCTGGCGCGTGGACGCTACGGTGACCGGCATGCGTGCGGGGACTGATCTGCTCGGCCGGCTCGCCGCCGCCTCCGGCACCTATCGTGGGCGTGGCGACGGTACCGAGATCGGTCCGTTCGTGGCCCGGATGGTGGTCACCACGGCGCTGTCCGGGCGGGCGGTGACCATCGACTACGAGGCCACCAACGACCGCAACGGGCTGGAACACCTGGAACACACAGTGCTGGTCGTCGGCCCGGATGGTCGACTCGAACTGCACGTCGCCTGCCTGGAGCTGCCCGGCGTGGTCCGGTTCACCCAAAGCTCACCGGATCAGTTCACCGCCTACGAAGGGCCGCTGGTGGCCCGGATCCAGTTGACGCTGCCCCGGCCGGAGACCATCAGCTACGGCTGGTGGTGGTCGCGGGACGAGGCCCCGCCACGCGAACAGTCTCGCGCCGACCTGCGGCGGGCCGGCTAGCAGCGGTCCTACTGACGCGTGCCGGCTAGCAGCGGTCCGGCCGGCTAGCGCAGGCTCAGGCAGATGCCGTCGAGGATGTCGTGTTCGCTGGCCACGACGGAAGACACCCCGGCCCGTTCCATGATGGTCCGGAGCACCAGGGCACCAGCGGCGATCACGTCGGCCCGGCCGGGATGCATCACCGGTATCCCCAGTCGCCGCGCGACCGGCATGGCCAGCAGGTCAGCGGTCACCTCGGCCACCGCGTCGTAGCTGATCGTGGCGTGGTGCAGCAGTTCGGGTCGGTACTCGTCGAGCCCGAGCGCGATCCCGGCGACGGTGGTGACCGAGCCGGCCAGCCCGACCAGGGTCACGTCCGCCGCCGATCCGGCCAGACCAGTCGGACCCGCCGAATCCACCGGTCCCGATGGATCCGATGGACCTGCCGCATCCGCCGGTCCCGACGGCCGTACCGCCGGTCCCGACGGCCGTACCGCCGCCAGCGCCCGGTCGACCGCGTCGGCGACGTCCCGCTGCGCCGCCTGGATCTGCTCGGCGGTCGGTGGGTCCGCCGTCAGGTGGCGCTCGGTCATCCGTACGCAGCCGATGTCGACCGACACCGCCTGGTCGACGCCGTCGGTGCCCCGGACGAACTCGGTGGAGCCCCCTCCGATGTCGACCACCAGGTACGGGGGTCGTGCCGTCCCGGCCAGCCCGCCGACGGCACCGGCGAAGGTCAGTCGGGCCTCCTCGTCGCCGGTGAGCACCTCGGGGGTGATCCCGAGCGTCGCTTCGACCATCGCCACGAAGTCGGCGGCGTTGCTGGCGTCGCGGCTGGCCGAGGTGGCGCACATCCGGACCCGGTCGACACCGAGACTGTCGATCTCGGCGGCGTACCCGACCAGCGCCCGCCGGGTCCGTTCGATGGCCGCCGGGGCGAGCCGGCGGGTCTGGTCGACTCCCTCACCCAGCCGGACGATCTCCATCCGGCGGACCACGTCGGTCAGCGGCTCGGCCGTCAACTGCTCGGCCGCCGGCGCGCCGGCGCCGCCGGCGGCAAGGTCCGCCACCAGGAGCCGGATCGAGTTGGTTCCGCAGTCGATCCCCGCCACCCGCTTCGCCACGCCGCCACCATACCGGGCCAGGTCAGAGATGGATGAGCATGCGGGTGTTGCCGAGGGTGTTGGGCTTGACCCGCTCCAGACCCAGGAACTCGGCGACGCCTTCGTCGTAGGAGCGCAGCAACTGCTCGTACACCTGGGCCGGCACCGGCGCCCCGTCGATCTCGACGAACCCGAAGGTGGCGAAGAACCTCGTTTCGAAGGTCAGCACGAAGACCCGGGCCACCCCCAGTTCGCGGGCCGTGGTCAGCAGCTCGGCGACGATCCGCTGACCGATCTTGCGGCCCCGGCACCGCGGGTCGACCGCGACGGTACGGATCTCCGCCAGGTCCTCCCACATCACGTGCAACGCGCCACAGCCGACGATCACGCCGTCGCCGGTACGTTCGGCGACCCAGAACTCCTGGACGTCCTCGAACAGCGTGACGGTGGCCTTGCTGAGGAGCCGGCGGTCGGGGCTGTAGAGGTCGATCAGCCGGCGGATGCCGCGTACGTCACGGGTGCGCGCCCGCCGGATGACGACCTCGCTGTCCGGCTCGGCCCTCGCTGTCGTCGGCAGGGGCGGCTCAGCCATCGCGGTCGGTCGGGGCTTCGTCGACGGCGACACAGGGTCCGGCGGACCACCACGCTCCGGCCAGTTCCCGTACCTGGTCGCCGATCGGGTTGACGCCCGGACCGACGGCGAGCGCGTGGCCGAGATGGACGTGCAGGCACTTGACCCGCCTCGGCATCCCGCCGGCGGACACTCCGGCGATCTCCGGGACCTGGCCGATCGCGTTTCGGCGGGCCAGGTAGTCCTCGTGCGCGGCCCGGTAGCTGGCGGCCAGGTCGGGATCCTCGGCGAGTCGCTCGGCGTACTCGCGCATCAGCCCGGCGGACTCCAGCCGGCTGCACACCGCGACCGCCCGGGGACAGGTGAGGTAGAAGAGGGTGGGAAACGGCGTGCCGTCGGCGAGCCGAGGCACCGTCTCCACCACGTCGGGCAGCTGGCACGGGCACCGGTGCGCCACCGCCCGGGTCCCCCGGGGCGGCCGGCCGAGCTGGGCGGCGACCGCCGCGAGATCGCGCTCGGTGGCCGGTTCGGCGGTCATGGTGCCGTCCCCTCCGCGTCGGCGGCCCGGACGCTGGACCAGAGGGTGTCGTACCACGGGTCGGCGGGAGCCGTCTGGTCGCCTGGACCGGCCGGGAGCTGGCCACCAGCGTCCCGAGCGGCGCCCTGTGGATCGTGCAAGACCAGCAACGGCACCTCACCGGGATAGACCATGTAGAACCGGCGTTTGGCTTCGATCCGAATGAAATCCGGATCTTCCCACCGCTCCGCCTGCGCCGACAGGTCCTCGATCCGTTCCCGCTGCGCCTGCTGGGCCTGCTCCATCCGGGCGATGTCGGACTGCTGACTGAGATAGACCCGCACCGGGTACGTGTACGCCAGCGCCAGCGCCACCAGCACGACCAGCAGCACCGTCGCCCGTCCGGTGAACCGGTTGGGCTGCGGAGCCGAGGTCCGTTTGACGGGTCCGGGCGCGGTCCGTCGGGCGGCGGCCGGGCGGGCCGAGGGACGGCCGGGGTCGGCGGTCCGGCCACCAGCGCGTCGGCCAGCTCCACCCCGTCCAGCGGTACGCCCGGTGGCGGCCCGACCGGCGGTCGGGCGGTCACCAGCGGTCCGGTCCAACGGGATCGGCGCCCCCCGTTGCTCCCCACGGCCGACGGCGTCCCGGCCGGCGGACCGCAGCGGACCACGCGCCCCCGACCGACCCGGATGGCTGGGACGCCGGGCCGGGCCCTGGCCACTCGGTGTACGCCGTTGCGTCACCGTCGTCACACCCCTGTCCGGACTGTCGATCGCGTACCTGACCGGAGCCGTCGACGGGAATCGATCCGCCGACGGCTCCGCGACCTTGTGAACGGCGAGACGTTACGCCGAACGGTACCTCGGAAACGCGCCGGCACCGGCGTAGCGCGCCGCGTCGGCAAGCTCCTCCTCGATCCGAAGCAGCTGGTTGTACTTGGCGACCCGCTCGGAACGAGCCGGGGCACCGGTCTTGATCTGCCCGCATCCGGTCGCCACCGCCAGGTCGGCGATCGTGGTGTCCTCGGTCTCACCCGACCGGTGGCTCATCATGCAGCGCAGCCCGCTGCGGTGGGCCAGCTCGACCGCGTCGAAGGTCTCGGTGAGCGAGCCGATCTGGTTCACCTTGACCAGGACGGCGTTGGCCGCCTGCTCGGCGATCCCCCGGGCGATCCGCTCCGGGTTGGTGACGAAGAGGTCGTCACCGACGATCTGGATCCGGTCGCCGAGCGCGGCGGTCATCGCCGACCAGCCGGCCCAGTCGTCTTCCGCCAACGGGTCCTCGATGGACACGATCGGATAATCACCGACCAGCTTGGTGTAGTAGGCGATCATCTCGTCGGCGGACTTGTTGGCGCCTTCGAAGACGTAGGATCCGTCGGAGTAGAACTCGGTGGCGGCGACGTCCAGCGCCAGCACGATGTCGGTGCCCAGCTGGTAACCGGCGGCGGAGACCGCTTCGGCGATCAGGTCCAGCGCGGCGGCGTTCGTCGGCAGGTCCGGCGCGAAGCCACCCTCGTCCCCCAGCCCGGTGGCCAGGCCCTTCTTCTTCAGCACCGCCTTGAGCTTGTGGTAGACCTCGGCGCCGGTCCGCAGCGCCTCGCGGAAGGTCGGCGCACCGATCGGCGCGATCATGAATTCCTGCACATCGACATTGGAGTCGGCGTGCGCGCCGCCGTTGAGGATGTTCATCATCGGAACCGGCAGCAGATGCGCGTTCGGTCCACCAAGGTAGCGGAACAGGCTCAGTTCGGCGCTGTTCGCGGCGGCCTTGGCGACAGCCAGGGAAACGCCAAGGATCGCGTTGGCGCCGAGACCCGACTTGTCCGCCGTACCGTCGACGTCGAGCATCTTCTGGTCGATCAGCCGCTGTTCGCTGGCCTCGTAACCGACGAGCTGATCGACGATCCGCTCCTCGATGTTGGTCACCGCCTGTTCGACGCCCTTGCCGGCGTAGCGGTCGGCGTCGCCGTCACGCAGTTCCAGCGCCTCGAACGCACCGGTGGAGGCGCCCGACGGCACCGCCGCCCGCGCGACCGTACCGTCGTCGAGCCCGATTTCGACCTCGACGGTCGGATTTCCGCGCGAGTCGAGAATCTCTCTGGCGACGATCCCCTCGATGGTAGCCACTCTGTCGCTCCTCGTAATCACAATTCCCGCAGGCCGCTGCGGTGCGGCCGACCGTTCCGGTGGAAGCGTAACGGGCGACGACCGCCCTGCGGGCACGGCCTCCGCGACAGACGGGACACCACGCCCGAAAACCGTCCGCGTACGACTCGACACCAATAGCGAACATTGATGACAACGAGTTTGCGGCCGGTCGACCGGATCAGCCACGCTGTCACCATGCGTGCACCCCGGAAGCTGGCCCGCCTGTTGACGGCGGCCACGGCCGCCAGCACGCTGTCGCTGGCCGCCGGGTGCGACACGCTCGCCGACGCCGGCCAGTCGATCCAGCCGGCCGATCTGGTCAACGACCTCGCCGCCCGCCTGGCCGGAGCCAGCGCGTTGACCTACTCGGCCGAGTATCAACTGGCCGGTGGAGCCAGCGCCAGCATCATCCAGGCCCAGGATCCGCAGCGCACCGCGTACGTGTACCCGGGCGGCAAGGTGATCGTGACCACCGAGGCGACGACCGAGTGCGAGGCCACCGACACCCGCCCGGTCTGCACCGTGACCGATCCCCCGGCACCGTCGGCTCGGCCGGATCCGGCGACCCTCACCGAGGTCAACGCGGGCGGCCTGATCACGCCACCCGTCGTCATCGCACTACTCGACGCCACCGCCCTGGACCCCACGGCGGTGGTCGCCCAGAACGACACCACCATCGCCGGTCGGCACGCCACGTGTGTCCAGGTCAGTCAGGTACGCAACGCCGCCGCGTCCCGCTTCGACGCCTGCGTCACGACCGAAGGCGCGCTGGGTAGCTTCACCGGGGTGGTCGATGGACAAGCCGTCGAGATCGCGATAAGCCGATACCGTGACACCGTCGACGAGACCGCCTTCGACCTGCCCCCCGGTGCCCGGTCCATCGATCGACGACCCGGTGCCGCATAGCCGCGACATGCCGCCGACGCCGCCGCCCCACCCGATGCCGCCGACTCCGTCCGGTCGGTTCGTGCCGGACGCGGGTAGACCGGACCCGGCCGACCAGGTCCGCCCGGCCGACGTCTGCCTGGTCGTCGCCGGACGGCGGTTACTGCTCGGGCCGGACGGATGGCTGCCCTACGTCGCCGACCTGCCGGCGCGGACCGAGTGGATCCCGCTGGGCGCCCTCGACGGCGGCCGGGTCTGGGCGGCCGAACTGCCCGCCGTCGACGAACAGCTCGGCTCCTGGCACAGCTGGCCGGCGATCGCCAGCAAACTGGGAGAACCACTCGCGGCGTTGGCCGGCCGGGCGTTGCAGGTGGTCACCTGGCGGCGTACCCATCGGTTCTGTGGTGCCTGCGCCAAAAGCTCGACGACGTCCCCCGCGAACACGCCCGGCGCTGCCCCGACTGCGACCTGTACGTGCCCATGCAGCTCTCCCCGGCGGTGCTGGCCGCGATCACCCGGACCACCAGCGATCCCGTACGCCCGGGCGGTGAGGAACTGCTGCTGGTCCGGCACACCTACGGCCCGACCGCCATCTGGGCCCTGGTCGCCGGCTTCGTCGAGGCGGGCGAGTCGCTGGAGGAGGCGGTCCACCGGGAGGTCGGCGAGGAAGTCGGCCTCGACGTGCACGACGTGACCTACTTCGGCAGCCAGCCGTGGGCGATGTCCGGGCCGGGAGTCGTGCTCGCCGGCTTCACCGCGCGGGCCGCGCCCGACGCCCAACCAGTGGTCGACGGACGGGAGATCGCCGAGGCCCGCTGGTTCGCCATCGACGACCTACCCGCCGAACTGCCCGCCGCCTATTCGATCTCGCGCTGGCTGATCGAACATCAACGGAACCGGCCCTCAGATCGACAGTAGGGCCGGCAGGTGCCGGGGCGGCGGCGAGCCGTGCGCGAGCATCGCGTCGTGCCACTGCCGGACCGGCGTACCCGCCGGCCGGGCGGCGGCGACCTGCGCGACCTCGGTGTAGCCGACGAAGTACGTCGACAGCTGAGTCGACGTCAGCAGGGCGCGACGCCACTTGCCGGCAGCCTCGCCCTCCTCCTGGAAGCCCCGTCCGGTCAGCAACGCCATCGCCTCGTCCTGCGGCAGATCCGCGCAGTGTGCCAACTGGTCCAGGATGGCGTTGAGCGTCATCCGCAACTGCATCTTGAGCTGCTGTAGTCGTACCGCCAGACCGCCGAATCCGGCGTCGGCCATCAGCTCCTCGGCGTACACCGCCCAGCCTTCGACGAAGGACCCGGACCGGCCGATGGCCCGGACCCGGGTGGTGCCCAGGAACCGACGGGCGTGGGCGAGCTGCAGAAAATGGCCCGGCATCGCCTCGTGCACGGTCAGGTCGCGGACCATGTGGTCGTTGTACTCCCGGTAGAACGACTCGACCCGCGCCGGCGACCAGTCGGACGGCGTCGGCGCGATGCAGTAGAAGGTCGGCACGTCGGCGTGCTCGAGCATGCCGGGCGGATCACAGTAGGCGATGGCGACGCCGCGGGCGAACTCCGGCATCTCCTGGATCACGCACCTGTCGTCCACCAGGGACACGAGATCGTGGGCCGCGACGAACTCGACGGTCTCCCGCATCGCCACCGTCGCCAGCTCCACGATGGACGAGTCGTCCGGGTGCTCGGCACCGAGCCGGTCCAGCGCGACCCGGACCGTCTCGTCGGTGGCCGGCCCGCCGGTCAGCTCGGCCGCCACGGCCCGGATCTCGTCGGTGAGGCGTTCCAGATTGGCCCAGGCCCGGTCCAGGATCTCGGCGGCGGTCAACTCGGTGTCGAGGGTGTGCCACAACCGCGCCTCCCACAGCCGTCGGCCCAGTCGCGGATCCCGACGATCGGTGTCGCGGTCGAGGCTTTCGCGCAGCCAGCTGGCGAACTCGTCCAACGCGGCCGTCGCTTCGGCGGCCAGCGGGTCGACCCGGCCCCGTAGCCCGGGTTCCTCGGCCAGCAGCAGGGGCACCCGGTCGCGTACCAGCGCGGCGGCCCCGGCGAACTGCCCGGCGGCGGTCTCGGCGTGGATCGCCGGCACGCCGCGCAGCGTCGCACGCGCGGTGGCCAACACGTCCGGTACGGCGCCGAGCCGCCCGGCCAGACTGGTCAACCGCTGCGCGGCCGGCGCGAACGGGCGGGCGATCAGGCTGTGCAGCAGCGGCCCCGGGTTGTAGACCAGCGGGTTCCACTCCCGGGCCCGGACCTCGGTCAGTTCGAACAGCTGTCGGTCGACGAGCGCCGACAGGATCGCGTGATCCACCCGCTCCTGGACGCCCAGCGCGTCGGCGTCGACCTCGGCGAGCGCGTTGGTGGCATCGAGCAGCATCGTCGCCGTGCCGGCGACCGCGTCGGCCGACAGGTCCGGCAGCCGGTCGTCGACCCGATGGTCACCGGCCAACGAGGCCAACGCCGGGTCGCCGGCCAGCAAGGCGTCGACGATGCGTTCCGCCAGAGGTACGAACGGTGCCATGCCACCGACCCTAGGTCATCCCACCGACACCAGCCCCATGGTGATCCACTTCGGTCCTGCGACGCGACACGCCGCAGGGCTGCCCGTTGAGGCGGCACGGATCAAGAATGGCCTCGGGCAGCACGTCCAGGTAGGGTCTTCCGGTTCCCGCCGGCAGCGGCCAGCGAGCCGAAGACGCGGTCGGTTCTGGCCGGGACTCGCCACCGGTAGTCCCGCTTCCCTTTGCGCAGTCGAGAAGTCGCCGATCATAGGTGACGAAGGCGACGAGCTCCGCCCCGGACTCGTTCATGAGTACCTGGGCGGTGGCGAGGTGGATGGCGTCGAGGCTGCGCATCGTCGGCTGGGCAAACGCGGCCGCTGTCGCACGGATCGTGCTGTCGATTTCCAACCGGAACAGCCGCCCGACGGCAGCAGGCACTCCCACCAGGGCTTGCGGGGCGGTCGACGTGGCCTGTGGGCGGCCGGACGGCGGTGGAAGAATCACCGATCATGAGCGAGCAGGCCGGCCCCGACGAGACCATCCACGAACCGACCGACTCCGCCACGCCGACGTCCTCGCACCGGCGGCAGCGGTGGACCCGCCGTGCCCCCTGGCTCGCCTTCGGCATCGCCACCACGGTGCTCGTCGTCGACCAGCTGACCAAGCTGTGGGCCGAGGCGACCCTGGCCCGGGGCGAACGGACCCCGCTGATCGGCGACGCGCTCGGCATCCAGCTGATCTACAACCCGGGCGCGGCGTTCTCCATGGGTGAGAACACCACCTGGGTGTTCACCATCGCCGCCGCGATCGGTGTCGGCGTCACCGCCTGGTTCGCCACGCGGGCCCGCTCCCGAGGCTGGGCGGTGGCGCTCGGCCTGGTCCTCGGCGGGGCGTTCACACACCTGCTGGACCGGCTGTTCCGCGAGCCGTCGTTCGGCCAGGGCCACGTCGTGGACTTCATCGCGTACTTCGACTGGTTCATCGGCAACGTCGCCGACATCGCGCTCTTCTTCGGCGTCGTCACGTTCCTGACCCTGGAGCTGCGCGGCATCCGGCTGCGCCCGGACCCGGCGGACCCGTCAGCTCCTGGTGGTGGCGGCGCGGACGGCGTCGACGTACGCGAGCGCGGCCCGGCGTAACGCCCCTTCGGCGTCCAGACCGTCGGCCCGGGCCCGCGCGACCACCGCGAGCAGGTGCGCGCCGAGCCGCGCCGACGGGTCCGCGGCCGCGTCCGGCTCCGGCAGCGGTACGTCGACCCCGGCCCGCCCGGCCCGGTGCAGCACCTTGTCGGCCAGCGACAGCGCCGGCTGGGCGAGCACGATCCCGTCCATCGGTGACGGTGCGCCGCCAGCGCCGGCGGCGGCACCCGACGCCGCCCGCTCGGCGGCCTTGATCTGCTCCCAGTTGTCAATCACTTCTTCCACACCGTCGACCCGCACACCGGCGAAGACGTGCGGGTTGCGGCGGATCATCTTCGCCACCAGCCCGCCGGCCACGTCGTCGACGTCCCAGCGTTCGCCCTCGGGTAGCTCCTGGGCGAGCCGGGCGTGCAGCACCACCTGCAGCAGCACGTCACCCAACTCGTCGCGCAGCGCCGCCAGGTCACCGGCGGCGATCGCGTCGTACGCCTCGTAGCTCTCCTCGAGCAGGTATCGCGCCAGGGAGTCGTGGGTCTGCTGCCGCTTCCACGGGTCCCCACCGGGTGAGGCGAGCCGGTCCATCACCTCGACGGCGTCGAGCAGCCGGGCCCCGGGCGGATCCCAGGAGCCGTACATCAGCTCCAGCTCGGCCAGGCCGGGCTCGCGGGCTAGGCGCAGCCCGAGCCGGCGGGCCAGATCCTCGTCACCGGCCGGACCGGCCAGCCAGACCGCGGTGCCGTGTTCGGCGGCCGCCGCCAGCAGGGTCTCCTCGACCGGCTCCACCGCCGAAGCAGGCTGCGGGCCAGGCACGATCACGGTGCCGCCGGCGACGCTGATCGCCGTGGTCAGCTCGCTGTCCGCTCCGGCGAACACCGGAAACCGGCGTACGGTGTCCCACGCCTGTGCCGTGAGCAGCCCGGCCGGCAGCCGGGGCGAGGTGACCAGCAGGACGATCCGCGCGGTCACTGCCGTTCGGAGACCGTACCCGAGTCGCCGTCACCCAGCGGGATGCCGACCGCGACCACGTTGCCCTGGGCGGTCTGGAAGCTGAGCACCGGGAACTCCAACGGACGGTAGCGCGGGTTCACCGACACGTCCTGCTCGGCGGCCGCTTCGGCAATCGCGTCGCGGGCGGCCAGCGAGGAGCGCAGCTGATCGCCGTCGAGTTGGCTGGCCGCTTGCTCGTCGGTGACGTCCTCCGGGATGACCCCGGCGGCGCGGCCCCGGTCGACCAGCTCCTGCAACTCCTCCTGGGTCGGCGCCACCTGCTCGCCGCCGCCCTGCAGCCCGGAGACGCAGGTCCACGCCTGCGCCGACGCCTGGACGTATTCCGAATCGGCCGGCAGACCGAACTGCTGCGCGTACTGCTCCGGGGAAATCTGCTGACCGCCGGCCGGCACGTCGAGCTGCGCGCAGACGTCGGCCAGCACCAAGGCGCTGACGACCTGCTGTCGGGTCGGCGCCGGCGGGGCGCCCTCCGGAGCCGCGCCATCCGCGCCGAGCTGCTCGTTGAGCTCGTCGACGAGGCTGGTCACCTGCTCCTCGGTGTACTGCTGGTCGCCCACGTAGGCGGCGACCCCGGGCTGCGCCCGGCAAGCGGACAGTGCGGCGACCCCGACCAGGGCAATGACGGTGATCGACGCCAGGCGACGGACACGCTGCATGGACGACACTCTCTCACGCACCCTTGCCGGCCGCCGCACCGACCCGTGCACCGTCCGTCGACGTCGACGCTGCGCTGGCCGGGGCTGCGCTGGCCGGCGGGTCGCCGAGCAGATCGCGCAGCAGCTGAGCGCACCAGTCGAGCAACGCCTGGTCACGCAGCGGCTCCCCACCGATCCGCCGGGTCGTCGGCCGGGGCACGCTGACCTGGTCGACGGCCGACTTGTAGACCGCGTCCGGGTGGTAGCGCTTGAGCCGCAGCTGCTTCGAATCGGGCAGCACCAGCGGGGCGAACCGGACATGCTTCCCCTGCATCGACACCTCGGCCAGCCCGTACGCCTTGGCCAGCAGCCGGAACCGGGCCACCGCCACCAGGTTGCCGACCTGCGCCGGTGGTTCGCCGTACCGGTCGGTCATCTCGGCGACGATCTCCTGCAGAGCGGCGGCGTCGCGGGCCCCGGCCAGCTTGCGGTACATCTCCAGACGCAGCCGCTCCACCCCGATGTAGTCGTGCGGCAGATGCGCGTCGACCGGCAGGTCGACCTTCACCTCGGCGGCCTCGGCGTCGTCGGGTGCTTCGCCCTTGAAGTGCTGCACCGCCTCGCCGACCATCCGCACGTACAGGTCGAACCCGACGCCCTCGATGTGGCCGGACTGCTCGCCGCCGAGCAGGTTGCCGGCGCCCCGGATCTCCAGGTCCTTCATCGCCACGTACATGCCCGCCCCCAGCTCGGTGTGCTGGGCGATGGTGGCCAGCCGCTCGTGGGCGTGCTCGGTCAGCGGCTTCTCGCGCGGGTAGAGGAAGTAGGCGTACGCCCGCTCCCGGCCCCGGCCGACCCGGCCCCGGATCTGGTGCAGCTGGGCCAGGCCGAGCAGGTCGGCCCGCTCCACGATCAGCGTGTTCGCGTTCGGGATGTCGATGCCGGACTCGACGATCGTGGTGCAGACCAGGACGTCGAACTCCTTCTCCCAGAAGCCGACCATCACCTTCTCCAGGGCGTCCTCACCCATCTGGCCGTGCGCCACCGCGACCCGCGCCTCCGGCACCAGCTCGCGCAGCCGCCGCGCCGCCTTGTCGATCGACTCGACCCGGTTGTGCAGGTAGAAGACCTGGCCGTCGCGGAGCAACTCGCGGTGGATGGCGGCGGCGACCTGCTTGTCGTCGTACGCGCCGACGGCGGTCAGCACCGGGTGGCGCTCCTCCGGCGGGGTGGCGATGGTCGACATCTCCCGGATGCCGGTGATCGCCATCTCCAGGGTGCGTGGGATCGGCGTCGCCGACATGGTCAACACGTCGACCGAGGTCCGCAGCGACTTCAGGTGCTCCTTGTGCTCCACCCCGAACCGCTGCTCCTCGTCGACGATTACCAGCCCCAGCTGTTTGAAGCGGGTGGCCGCGCCGAGCAGCCGGTGGGTACCGATGACGATGTCGGCGGTGCCGTCGGCGGCGGCGAGAAGGGTCTGCTCGGCCTCCTTCGGCGTCTGGAACCGCGACAGTTGTCGGATCTGCACCGGGAACTGGGCCATCCGCTCGGCGAACGTGTTGTAGTGCTGCTGGGCGAGCAGGGTCGTCGGCACCAGCACCGCCACCTGCTTACCGTCCTGCACCGCCTTGAACGCCGCCCGTACCGCGATCTCGGTCTTGCCGTAGCCGACGTCGCCGCAGATCAGCCGGTCCATCGGGGTCGACTGCTGCATGTCGCCCTTGACCTCGTCGATCGCCGCTATCTGGTCCGGGGTCTCGGTGTACGGGAAGGCGTCCTCCAGTTCCCGCTGCCACGGGGTGTCCGGGCCGAACGCGTGCCCCTTGGCGGCCTTGCGGGCCGCGTACAGCTGGATCAGCTGGGCGGCGATCTCTCGGACCGCCTTGCGGGCCCGCGCTTTGGCCTTCTGCCACTCCGAGCCGCCCATCTTGTGCAGCGTCGGCTGTTCCCCGCCGACGTAGCGGCTCAGCTGGTCGAGCTGGTCGGTCGGCACGAACAGCCGGTCACCGGGCTGGCCGCGTTTGGCCGGGGCGTACTCGATGACGAGGTATTCCCGGTCGGCGCCGTTGACCTTGCGCTGCACCAGTTCGACGTAGCGGCCGATGCCGTGCTGTTCGTGCACCACGTGGTCGCCGGCGCGCAGCTCCAGCGGGTCGATGGTGTTGCGCCGGCGGCTCGGCATCTTGCGCATGTCCTTGGTGGACGCGCCCCGGCCGCCGCTGATGTCGGCGCCGGTGACGATGGCGAGCCGGGCCCGTTCGGCGAGGAAACCGTTGCCGACCCGGCCGCAGGTGACGATCAGCTCGCCGGCTTTCGGCGCGTCCGGCACGGTCTCGGTGAGGGTCGCGCCGAGCCCGGCGTCGCGCAGCACGCTGACCGAGCGCTGCGCCGGCCCGTGCCCCTCGAAGACCAGCACCACCGACCAACCGTCACCGGTCCAGCGCAACAGGTCGTCGACGACCCGCGCGGTCTCGCCGTGGTACAGCGGGGCCGGGACAGCGGCCAAGGCCACCGCGTCGCCGACGTCCGGGCTCACGCTCACCGGAGCCGGCGCGTCCTCCCAGGGCGCGACGTCAGACGCGGCGTCGGCTTCCGCCTCGGCCAGGCCGAACGGCGACAGGGTCCACCACGGCTGGTCGAGCGTGGCGGCCACCGCGCGTACCTCGGCCAGCGTGCGGAAAGCGGCCGCGCCCAGGTCGATCGGGGCTTGGCCACCGACGGCGGCCGCTGCCCAGCTGGCTTCGAGGAACTCCGCCGAGGTACGGACCAGATCGTGCGCCCGGGTGCGGATCCGCTCCGGGTCGCAGAGCAGTACGTGGGTGTCGGCCGGCATGCAGTGCAGCAGCAGCTCCATGCTGTCGGTGCCGTCGAGCAGAGCCGGGGCGAGGGACTCCATGCCTTCGACCGGGATGCCCTCGGCCAACTTGTCCAGGATCTCGCCGAGCTCGGGGTGCTGCTGCGTCAGCTCGGCGGCCCGCCGCCGGACCGGATCGGTGAGCAGCAACTCGCGGCAGGGCGGTGCCCACAGCTGGTCGACGGCTTCGATGGTGCGCTGGTCGGCGACGGCGAAGGTACGAATCTCCTCCACGTCGTCGCCCCAGAACTCGACCCGGGACGGGTGCTCGTCGGTCGGCGGGAACACGTCCAGGATGCCGCCACGGACGGCGAATTCACCGCGCTTGGTGACCAGGTCGACCCGCGCGTACGCCATACCGACGAGGCGGTCGACGGTCTCCTCCAGGCTGGCCGCCCGGCCCGGTGCCAGCTGGACGGGTTCCAGGTCGCCGAGCCCTTTGAGCTGCGGCTGCAGGACGGAGCGGACCGGCGCCACGACCACCCGCAATAGCCCTTGCCCGGTGGCGTCACCGCTGGCCGTCGGGCCGGTGTCCGCGTCGGGGTGCGCCAGCCGACGTAGTACGGCGAGCCGCCGCCCGACGGTGTCCGATCGTGGTGACAGCCGCTCGTGCGGCAGCGTCTCCCAGCTGGGGAAGACCGCCACCTGACCGGCCGGCAGCAGGTCGCCGAGGGCGGCGGCCAGGTCGTCGGCCTCCCGGCTGGTCGCGGTGACCGCCAGCACCGGCCGCCCCGCGCCGCCGGCCGTCGCCTCGGCGGCCACCGCGGCGACGGTGAACGGGCGCAGCGCCGGTGGCGCGGTGACGTCCAGCCCGTCCTTTTCTGGCGTGGCAACCTTGGCCAGCTCCCGTACCCGGGTCAGGGCGGGATCGGCGAGAGCGGCACTGAGCAGGCCGGCGAGCGCGGTCATGATCACAACCTTCGCGGTGGGATACGCCTTGCTGTGTGGACGCGCGCGCTCGGGGGCGCACGCGACGACAGCCCCGCGCCCGGTCCGGGCGGGGGGTCAGGCCTACCAGCCTATCCGCCCCGCCCGCTGCGCCGAGGTCAGGCGGCCCACCGGTACGGGGTTGCCCCGTCGCCGCGCAGTGGTGTTGCCGCGTCGCCGCGCAGCAGTCGCGGGATGATCCCGGTCAGGGCAAGTGCCTGCGCCCGGTCGACCGGCCACTGGTCGACGTCGTCACCGAGCCGGAACTCCAGCAGTACGCCACCCGCCAGCGCCTGGGACAGCTGGGCAGAGTCGAGCTGCCAGCGGCCGACCGCGATGTCGACGCAGGAGTGCTCAGCTGCGGGCACTCGGAGGAGCCGGGAGGAGTGCCAGGCTGGGCTCTCGGGCGTGGTGGCGCAGTCCGAGCCGCGCAGGCACCACGGCGGATGGGCACGCTTCGGTAGATTGCTCATGGGCCGGGGTCCTCTCCCGGTCAAGGCCCGGGATCCTGGAGCGCCAACTCCACCCGGGCCGCCTACAAAACCCGCTCCACCCGGTTGCGAGCCAAGGAGAGCAATACCGAGGTTACGACAGAGCGTCGACATTGTCGACACTGTCGACGTAATAGACGCTGTCGATCTTCGGTGGTCTACTTGGCGGTGCGAGCCAGGGAGACCACCGACATGACCATGCCCAAGTACGAACGCGTGGCTTCCGCCATCCGGGACCAGATCCAGGCAGGCGAGCTGCGTCCTGGTGATCAACTGCCGACGACGCAGGGGCTCATCGACCACTACGGCGTGTCGTACGGCTCGGTTAGGACAGCCCTGCTGATCCTCAAGGCCGAAGGTCTGATCGAAGGCCGGCAGGGCGAGGGTGTCTTCGTGCGGGAACAGTCGGATCGGTGACGTAACCGGCCACCGGGGCTGCGGTCGGCGTTCGGCGTCGGGCAGGCTCTGCCGATGTCCTACGCCGCCAGGATTCCGCGTGAGCTGAGGTCGGCCCCGTTCTCCGGTAGTCGTGCGGTCGCGTCCGGCCTGGCCACCTGGCAAATGCTGCGCGGACCCACCTGGCGACGGCTGCTTCCCGACGTCTACGTGCAGGCGGCGGCGTTCGACGCCGAAGACCACCGGATGTGGTGCGAGGCGGTAGCGGTGAAGCTGCCGGTCGGCGGGGCGGTCAGCGGACTGAGCGCAGCGTTCCTGTGGGGCGTTGACCTGCTCCCCCGTGGTGGCGGCCCAGTGCACGTCACCCTGCCCCGATCTGTCCGGCCGAAACCCCACCACCGCGTCGTGGTGCACCACTACGCACTCGACCCGACCGACATCACGACGCTGTTCGGCGGCGTACCGCTGACCGTCGAGGTGCGTACCGCTTTCGACTTGGGTCGGTTGCTGCCGCGCGCCGACGCACTCGCCGCGCTTGACGCCCTGCTGCACCGCCGCCTGCTGCGCGTCGAAGCCCTCACCAGTTACCTCGGCGCCCACCCCGGCGCGCGCGGCGCTCCCCAACTGCGCGAGCTCGTCACGCTCGCCGAACCACGAACCGAGTCGCCGATGGAGTCCCGGCTACGTCTGCTGCTGCACGACGCCGGTCTACCCCGCCCGACAGCGCAGTACGAGGTGCGCCTGCCGGCAGGCAGGGTGATCGCCCGGATGGATCTTGCCTATCCGCAGTGGCGGATCGCGATCGAGTACGAAGGCGACCATCACCGGGAGCGCGCCACGTTCCGCCGTGACATCAGCCGCTACAACGCGCTTCGGGCCGCCGGCTGGTTGACGCTGCGCTTCACCGCCGACGACGTTATCTGGCAAAGCGGACAACTCATCCAGTCAGTCCGGGAGGCCATCGCGGAGCGCCGCTGACGCCAAGATCAATGTGAGCGTGGTTGTTGTCAAATCCGCTTGATGACAACAATAGCGCTCACATTGATCTTGAACGCCGCGAAGGCCGCGAGCAGGCCCCGTTCGCCGAGACAGCGCGGCGTGCAGCGACTCCAGGGTCAGCGGGTGCATTGCGCCGGGCCGACCCAGGTGCACCAGCACCGAGCCGCCGTGGAAACCGCCGTGGAAGGCGACGCCCCCGCGACCGTGCAGGCGGTAGAGGTGGTGCAGCAGGTTGGTGTTGTCCGAGTAGCCGAAGAACGGTTTCGGGTTGGTGGCCAGCACCTCGTCGTCAAGATGGCGAAGAACATGCGCAGCCCTGGTCGTGGGGTACTCGACGGGCACGAGGCCGAGCTGGTCCCGCAGCCGGCGCAGCCCCAATTCGTACACGTGGGGGTAAATCGCCGGCAGCCCGGCGGAGGGCGACAGGACGGCCACCCGATCCCCGACGCGCAACTTCCACGGTTGACGTTGAGCAGAGGGGGACATTCCGACACCGTACGCCGAACGTTGAGACAAGACTCACCAGTTTCCCCGAGCGGGGTGCCAACGCCGATAACATCCAAGATGTCGGACAGCGCCGTCCCTCGTACTCGCGTGAGGAGCGACCAGTGACTGAGCTGTCCGCCAACCCGATGCCCGACACCACGCAGGCCGACGCCGCCCAGGCCGACGGCTCCGCCCACAGTCAGGAGCAGGAGGGGCCGGACGCGGCGCTGCGGGCGGATATCCGCCGGTTGAGCACCCTGCTCGGACAGACCCTCGCCCGCCAGGAAGGCAAGCCGCTGCTCGACCTGGTCGAGGAGATCCGTACCCAGGTCCGCAGTGACGCCGAAGCCGCCGCCGCCCGACTGAGCGCGATGGATGTGACGACCGGCACCAAGCTGGCCCGCGCCTTCTCCACCTACTTCCACCTGGCCAACATCACCGAACAGGTGCACCGGGCCCGCGACCTGCGTCGGCAGCGGGCCACCCAGGGCGGCTGGCTGGACAAGGCGGCGACGCTGATCGGCGAACGAGGGGTGTCCGCCGAAGAGGTCGCGGCCGCCGCCCGCCGGCTGGCCGTACGCCCGGTGTTCACCGCCCACCCGACCGAGGCGGCCCGCCGGTCGATCCTGTCCAAACTGCGGGCGGTCGCCGACGAACTCGACCTGGAGATGGCCGAGGCGGTGCTGTACGGCGCCAGCGAGCACACCTCGGCCAGCAGCCGGCGCCTCGCCGAGCTGCTCGACCTGCTCTGGCAGACCGACGAGCTGCGGCTGGACCGCCCGGACCCGACCGACGAGGCCCGCAACGCCGTCTACTACCTCCGTGACCTGTACGCCGACGCCGCCCCGCAGGTGCTCGACGACCTCGCCGACACGCTGCGCAAGTTGGGGGTGGAGACATCACCGACGTCAAGGCCGTTGACCTTCGGCACCTGGATCGGCGGGGACCGCGACGGCAACCCGTACGTGACTCCGGCGGTCACCCGGGACGTGCTGATGATCCAACACGAGCACGGCATCCAGGCCACCGACGCGGCGATGGACGCGCTGATCAACGAGGTGTCCGTCTCCCGCCGGCTGCGCGGGGTGTCCCTGGACCTGTCGGCCAGTCTGGCCAAGGACCTGGACGCGCTGCCCGAGGTGGCGCAGCGGTTCCGCCGGACCAACGCCGAGGAGCCGTACCGGCTGAAGGCCCGCTGCGTGAAGGCGAAGCTGGCCAACACCCGGCTGCGGCTCAACCGGGGCACCGCCCACGTACCCGGCCGTGACTACCGGGGCTCCGACGAGCTGCTGTCGGACCTGGAGCTGATGCGGGCGTCGTTGGCCCGCAACTCCGGGCAGTTGACCGCCGTCGGCAAGCTCGCCTCGGCGATCCGTACGGTGTCGGCGTTCGGCCTGCACCTGGCGACGATGGACGTCCGGGAACACGCCGAGGCGCATCACGCGGTGCTGGCGCAGATGTACGCGCGGGTCGGCGAGGTGTCTGACTATCTGTCGTTGAGCCGCCCCGAACGGGCGAAGTTGCTGGCCGACGAGCTGACCGGCCGCCGACCGCTGTCCAGCATCGACACTCCGCTGACCGAGTCGGCGCGCAAGACGTTCAACGTGTTCAGCACGATCCGGGAGGCGCAGCAGCGGTTCGGTCCGGAGGTCGTCGAGTCGTACATCATCTCGATGACGCTCGGCAGCGACGACGTGCTGGCGGCGACCGTGCTGGCCCGCGAGGCCGGGCTGGTCGACGTGCACACCGGCCAGGCCCGGATCGGCTTCGTGCCGCTGCTGGAGACGCCGGCCGAACTGGACTCCGGTGGCGAACTTCTCGACGAACTGTTGTCGCTGCCGGCGTACCGGGCGATCGTCCGGGCCCGGGGCGAGGTGCAGGAAGTGATGCTGGGCTACTCCGACTCCAACAAGGAGGCCGGCATCACCACCAGCCAGTGGCGGATCCACAAGGCGCAGCGGGCGCTGCGGGACGTGGCGGCCCGGCACGGCGTACGGCTGCGGTTGTTCCACGGCCGGGGCGGCACGGTCGGGCGGGGCGGCGGGCCGACGCACGAGGCGATCCTGGCCCAGCCGTACGGCACCCTGGATGGCGCGATCAAGGTGACCGAGCAGGGCGAGGTCATCTCCGACAAGTACACGATCCCCGCGCTGGCCCGGGAGAACCTGGAGCTGACGGTCGCGGCGGTGCTGCAGGCGACGCTGCTGCACACCGAGCCGCGCCAGCCGTTGGAGCTGCTGGAGAACTGGGACGCGGCGATGGACGTCGTCTCCGACGCGGCGTTCGGCTGCTACCGGTCGCTGGTCGAGGATCCGGACCTGCCGGCGTACTTCTGGGCGGCCACCCCGACGGAACTGCTCGGGGCGCTCAACATTGGTTCCCGGCCGGCGAAGCGGCCGAACACCGGTGCCGGGCTGAGCGGCCTGCGGGCGATTCCGTGGGTGTTCGGCTGGACCCAGTCGCGGCAGATCGTGCCCGGCTGGTTCGGCGTCGGTTCCGGGCTGGCCGCCGCCCGCGAGGCAGGCCTGTCCGACGTGCTCGGCGAGATGTACGGCCAGTGGCACTTCTTCCGCACGTTCCTGTCGAACGTCGAGATGATGCTGACCAAGACCGATCTGGGCATCGCGCGGCGCTATGTGGAAACGCTGGTGCCGGGTCCACTGCAGCCGATCTTCGACAAGATCTCCGACGAGTACGAGCGGACGGTACGCGAGGTGCTGGCGATCACCGGTTCGTCGAGTCTGCTGCAGAACAACAACGTGCTGCAGCGCACCCTGGCGGTACGCGACACCTACCTGGAGCCGCTGCACCACCTGCAGGTGGCGCTGCTGCGTCAGTACCGGGACTCGGGGGCGGCGACCCGGACGGTGGCGACCGCGCCGGGCGCTCGGCGGGCACCGGGCGACAACACCGCCCTGGAGCGGGCGTTGTTGACCACGGTCAACGGCATCGCCGCCGGGATGCGCAACACCGGCTGACCCGGCCGGGGGCGGGCGTACGGCGCGTCGTACGACGATCCGCCCCGGTACGACGGCGCGCCGGCCGACCAGCGGGGAGACTGGTCGGCCGGCGCACACCCCCGAAGGTGGTCAGCTGGTTTCGCCGGCCACGCTGAACGAGCGCAGCCGGTCGATGGCGAGCGCCGTGAAGGCGACCGCGATCACCGCCGTCATGATCACCGAAACGGTGACCGACACCTGGCCGTCGAAGAGTGGCGTGGCGGCGATCCGATCGGCGAAGGTGATCACGTACTGCTGCACGGACAGCACCCGGGTGCCGGAGACGAAGTTGCCCAGCAACCCCTCCCAGACCAGGACGTAGACCAGACCGAGCAGTACCGGCCGGCGGGTGACCAGGCTCAACGCCACGAAGAACGCCGAGTACGCCAGCGCGCCCAGGGCGCTCGCGGCGGCCAGGGCCAGGCCGAGCCGGACCGATTCGGCGAGCACCCCGGCGACGTAGAGCGGCACCGCCACGGTCAGCGCGGTGACGCCGACCGCGACGACGAGTTTCGGCAGCACGATCTGCCAGCGCGGTAGCGGCTTGCTGAGAACGTGCACGATGGTGCCGTCGTCGATCTCCGAGCCGAGCACGCCGGTGCCGACGATCAACGCGACGACGGGTAGCACCACCGCCAGGCCGAGGGCGATCAGGACCGGCTGCGCCCAGTTGCCCGGGGCGACGCCGAGCCACCGGCACAGCACCGCGAGCGCGATCACCAGTGCCGGCAACGGCAGCAGGAGCAGGAACCGGCGCCGGCCGAACAGGCCCCGCGCGGTGATCCACATGATGGTCGAGTTCACGGCGGTCACGCCTCCACGAGGTAGGAGAAGACGCTCTCCAGGGATTCGTCCGAGGGCAGCAGACGGTGCACCCGGATCCCTTCGGCGAGCGCGATCCGGGGCAGGGCACGGGTGAAGCTGCCGTAGTCACCGGCCCGTACGGTGATGCCGCCGCCCTTGACCAGGTCGACGCCGGCCACCGAGTCGTGCCGCAGCAGCGCCACCGCCAACGCCCGGTCGTCGCTGGACTGTACGGCGAACACGTGCGGCCGGTTGGTCATCAGCCGGCGGATGGTGCGGAAGTCACCGGAGGCGGCCAGCCGACCGGCGACCATCACCTGGACGGTGCCGGAGACCTGCTCGACCTCTTCCAGGATGTGCGAGCTGAACAGGATGGTCCGGCCGGCGTCGCCGAGCGAGTGCAGCAACGTCATCATGTGCATCCGCTGGCGCGGGTCCATGCCGTTGAACGGTTCGTCCAGCAGCAGTACGGCCGGGTCGTGCACCATGGCGGCGGCGACCCGGGTGCGCTGCCGCATGCCCTTGGAGTAGGTGCCGATCCGCCGGTCCTGCGCCGGGGTCATCTCGACCAGTTCGATCGCCCGCCGGGCCGCCGCCTCCGGGTCGGCCAGCCGGTGCAGTCGGGCGCTGGCCAGCACGAACTCGTACGCGGTGAGGAAGCTGTGGACGGCCTCCCGCTCGCTGACCAGGCCGAGTTTGCGGTAGACACCGGGGTTGCGCCAGGTCGGTTCGCCGTCGACGGTGACCGTGCCCCGGGACGGGGCGAGGAACCCGGCCATCATGTGCAGCAGCGTGGTCTTGCCGGCCCCGTTGGGGCCGAGCAGACCGGTGACCCCGGTGCCGAGAGTCATGGTGATGTCGTTGACGGCGACGACGTTGCCGTACCAGCGGGACACCCCGGTTAGTTCGACGGCGCTGCCGCCGGCGGCGGCCGCGGTGCCGGCGGGTGCAGCCGGCACGGTGGTGGTGGTCGTGGTCATCGGCTGGCCGCCTTCCGGTAGCGGGCGAGTAGGACGGCGACGCAGCCGGCGATCAGCGCCAGGGTGACCAGGCCGTACACCGGGCCGAAGTCGCCGATGCCGATCCCGCCGACATCGTCCGGACCGGTGATCAGCGCGTCGCGGAACAGCCACAGCCCGGTCCCCTGCACCAGGCTGGACGGGGCGGCCAGGCCGGCGAGCTGGTTGGCGGTGACCGACGGCAGCACCGACAGCACCCCGACGATCGGGGTGGTCATCAGGAAGACCGCGACGACGCCACCGGCGGCAAACGCCCGCTTGCCGGTGACCGAGGCGACCACCAGCCCGATGGCGCTGAACACGGCGGCCCACAGCAACGCGTACACCAGGCCGGGTGCCAGGTCGGTGACTTCGTTCCACACCCCGGACCAGCCGGTGTCGGTGGTGAACGCGCCACCGAGGAACATCACCAGTTGCGGCGCGCCGAGCAGCATGAACACGGCGGTGGCCAGCGCGGCGAACTTGGCCAGCGGATAGTCGGCGATGCGCAGTGGCCGGGAGAAGTACAGCGGCAGCACACCGCTGCCCAGGTCGCGGGAGACCAGTTCCGGGGCGACCACCGCGACGAAGAAGATCACCAGCCAGCTCATCGCGTCGGCGAACTGGGCGTAGCCAAGGATCACCTGGCCGAGCTGGGCGCGTACGGCCACCAGGCCGGCGGCGACCGCCACCACCACGGCGACGATGAACCACGGGAAGATCTTGGCTTTGGCGCTACGCCCCAGCCCGAAGGCGGTCCGCAGGCTGTGGGCGTACAGGGCGCCGACGACGTGCCGACGGCCGAGCCGACCGCCGGCATACCGCTGGTAGCCGATGTCGTGGATGACGCCGGCCGGTGCCGGTGCCGCGCCGGTGCCGGGTCCGGGCGCGGTGAGTTGGTCAGACGTTGACACGGTTGTCCTCCGTGGTGGCGAAGAGTTCGGCGACCCGGTGCCGGCGCTGGTCGAGCCGGTGCAGCGGCAGGTCGAGTTCGACGACGGCGGTGAGGATCCGGTCGTAGACGTCGGTGCCGGCCTCGGCCGACATCGGGACGAGCAGCAGCCGGCCGTCCCGGCTGACCGGCAGGTCGGCGGCGGCGAGCCGGGCGGCGAGCGCCTCGGTGCCCTCGCTGACCTCGACGGCGAGCACATCGCTGGCGGTGGTCATGTCCACGAGCTGCGCCGAGCGCAGCAGCCGACCGCCGTCGATGGCGACCAGCGAGTCGCAGATCCGTTCGACTTCGCCGAGCAGGTGGGAGCAGACCACCACCGAGATGCCGAACTCGGTACCGATGCGGTGGATCAGCGCCAGCATGGCGTCCCGCCCGGCCGGGTCGAGGCCGTTGGTCGGCTCGTCCAGCAGCAGCAGGTCCGGGTCGTGCACCAGGGCCTGGGCCAGTTTGACCCGTTGCTTCATGCCGGTGGAGTAGCCGCCGATCTGGCGGTAGCGCTCCTCGTAGAGCCCGACGTGGCGCAGCGCCTCGGAGGCGCGTTCGCGGGCCGCCGTACGCGGCAGGCCGCTGATCCGCCCCAGGTGGGTGACGAACTCGGCGGCGCTCAGGTCGGGCGGGAGGCAGTCGCTTTCCGGCATGTAGCCGACGCGGGCCCGGACCTCGTCGGCGTCGGTGGCCGGGTCCAGTCCGAGTACCCGCGCCGATCCGCTGGTGGGGGCCAGCAGGCCGAGCAGGATCTTGATCAGGGTCGATTTGCCGGCGCCGTTGGCGCCGACCAGGCCGACGATCCCCGGCGCGACGCTGACGGTCAGGTCGGCCAACGCGGTCACCCGCCCGCCGTACGTCTTGGTCAGCGCTTCGGTCTCGATGAGAGTCACCCGGTCAGCGTATGAAGTCCGGGCTCGTCCCGGCACCCGGTTCGACCCTGGATGTCCCCTGAGTCGCGGACCGGCCGACGCATTAGGGGATCGACCGGGCCCGACGGCAGGTGGACGGCGGGTGTACGGCAGGTGGACGGCGGTCACCGACGTGCCGCCGTACACCGAATGAAGATCATGCTGTCGACATCGACTCGCCGCGCCAGTCTCGACCCACAGGCAAACGGCTGCGAAACTGTGAGTCGATCCATTGGGGGGTGTGATGACCGACGGCTGGGTGCTGCCTGACGACGTGCTGCGGGACGCGCCGGCGTACACGCCGCGGCCGTTCGAGTTGGCCGATCTCGAGCTGATCCTGTCGGGGGCCTACGCCCCGTTGACCGGCTTCCATTCCCGGGCGGACCTGGCCTCCCTGGGCCGGCGCGGGCGGCTGGCCGACGGCACGGTCTGGCCGGTGCCGGTCACCTTGGAGGTGCCCGCCAGCCTGGTCGCCGGCCTCGACCTGGGCAACCCTTTGCACCGGGTGCTCGTCCTCGCCGATCTGGAAGGCGCGCCGGTCGCCGCGCTGGACGTGACGGACGCCTGGCCGAGCCGGGACGGGTTCAGCGGGGTCGGCGGCACCGTACGCCGGCTCGGTGACGGTGGACACGGTCCGTTCCAGCGGCTGCGCCGGACACCGGCCGAGGTCCGGGCGTTGCTGCCCCCGGGACGGGTTCTCGGGGTGGTCGCCGACCGGCCGCTGCACCGACCACAGCTGGCGCAGATCGCGCACGCCGCCCGGACCCTCGCCGCTCACCTGCTCATCCTGATCCCGGTGACCGACGGTGGAGCCAATCCGCTGCCGCCGGAGGTCCTGGTCCGCGCCGTCTTCGCCGCCCGCGACCGGATGCCCCCGGCGACGCTGGTCGCGGTGCCGTTGACCCGCCGGGGCGACGAGATCCGCGACGCGCTGCTGCGGGCCCGGGTGGCCGCCGCGTACGGGGTCACCCATCTGCTCTCCACCGGCGAGATGCTCTCCGGTGGCGGACCTCGGGTGCTGGTGCCGCGTGAGTTGGCCTACGACAATCGGGACGGTCAGTGGCGCTGGCGCGACGACATCCCGCCCCGTAACCGGCGGATGGCGCTCAGCCAGGAGGAGATCGACGACCTGCTGGACCGGGGTTTCCCGCTGCCCGAATGGCACACGCCGCCGGCGGTGGCCCGGGAGTTGGCCCGGGCCCGTCCGCCGCGCCGCCACCGCGGGTTGGTGGTGTTCTTCACCGGGTTCTCCGGGTCCGGCAAATCGACGATCGCCCGAGGTGTCGCCGACGCGCTACGGGAAAGTGGCGACCGGTCGGTCACGCTGCTCGACGGCGACGTGGTCCGCCGGGAACTCTCCGCCGGGCTGACCTTCTCCAAGACCGACCGGGACCGCAACGTCCGCCGGATCGGGTGGGTCGCGTCCGAGATCGGCCGGCACCACGGCGTGGCGATCTGCTGCCCGATCGCGCCGTACGAGCAGGCCAGGGCGGCGGCTCGGGAGATGGCGGTCGCGGCGGGCGCCGGCTTCCTGCTGGTGTGGGTGGCCACGCCGTTGGACGTGTGCGAGGCCCGCGACCGCAAGGGGCTGTACGCCAAGGCGCGGGCCGGGCAACTGACCGGGATGACCGGCATCGACGACCCGTACGAGGAGCCGACCGACGCGGATCTGGTGCTCGACACCTCCGAGATGAGCATCGAGCAGGGGGTGCAGGCGGTGTTGCACCACCTCACCGAGACCGGTTGGGTGGAGCCTCGGCTGCAGCCCGCCTGAGCCGATCCCAGCCCGCGCCCGGGGAGCGAGTGACCACACCGCCGTCGGCGGGGTCGCTGATCATCAGGTGGTGCCGCTGAGTCGGCGGATCCGCCTGGATCTCTCCTCGCATTATGCGCGTTTCACCGTTGAACTGGCGCGCTGGCCGGGTCGGCCGCCGGTCTGGGCCGACCAGAAGCCGCGGCAACGACGCCGCCTGGTGACCGGTACGGTCTTCCACTGACCCACGCCTGCGCGATAGTGTTCGGATCTGTGCGATTAGGTTCGAGTATGCGGAGGGCATGGTGCGAAGGTTGGTGCCAACGGTCGACGGCCTGAGCTACGTCCAGCCGGGCCAGCCGGAGCAGCCGGCGGATCCGGCCGCCACGTCACCCGGAGCACACTGATGCTCGCGCCGCAGCGGCAGTCGGCGATCCTGGACCGGGTCCGGGCCACCGGCGGAGTCCGGGTCAGTGACCTGGCCGTCGAGTTCGGCGTGTCGGACATGACGATCCGGCGCGACCTGGACGCGTTGGCCGACCGAGGTCTGCTGGCCAAGGTGCACGGCGGAGCGACCCTGCTCGACTCCGGCTCGACCGACGAACCCGGGTTCGCGGCGAAGTCGGCCCGGCAGCGCGCCGAAAAGGAGGCGATCGCCGCCCGAGCGGCCACGCTGGTCACCCCCGGCATGGCGGTGGCGCTGTCGGCCGGCACCACGACCGTCGAACTCGCTCGCCGGCTCGTCGACGTGGCCGGACTGACCGTCGTCACCAACTCGGTGCCGGCCGCCGACGTGTTCTACCGGGGCGGACGCGGCGACCAGACGGTCATCCTCACCGGCGGGGTCCGTACCCCCTCGGATGCGCTGGTCGGCCCGGCGGCGGTCGCCGCGATCCGTACCCTGCACGTCGATCTGCTCTTCCTCGGGGTGCACGGAATGAGCGAGCGGGCCGGCTACACCACCCCCAACCTGATGGAATCAGACACCAACCGCGCGCTGATCTCGGCGGCTGCCCGGCTGGTGGTGCTGGCCGACCACACCAAGTGGGGAACGGTCGGCATCTCGTCGATGGCGGAGCTGTCCGAAGCGCAGGTGGTGGTCACCGACGCCGGCCTGCCCGCCTCGGCCCGGACCGTCCTCGCCGAGCACGGGATCGACCCGCTGATCGCCGACCAACGACACCGATAGGGCTGACCAGCCATGAAACGCAGCACGGTACGACTCGCCGACGGGCGGGAACTCATCTACTTCGACGAGCGTGACGACGCCGTACGCGAGAGACCCGACCTGCGGGAGTTGCCACCACCGCCACCCGCCTCCGAGTTGCGCCACGACCCGTTGACCGACGAGTGGGTGGCGATCGCGGCGCACCGGCAGACCCGCACCTTCCTGCCACCGGCCGACCAGTGCCCGCTCTGCCCGTCGCGGCCGGGCCGGTCCAGCGAGATCCCGGCGTACGACTACGACGTCGCGGTCTTCGAGAACCGGTTTCCGTCACTGAGTCACCGGGTCGCCGACGCCGCCGGACACCCGGAACACGAGGCCGGACGCTCCGGGTACGCCGACGTCACGCCGTACACTCCGGCCCGACCCGGGGTCGGACGCTGCGAGGTGGTCTGCTTCACCGCCGAGCACGACGCCTCGTTCGCCACCCTGCCGCCGGCCCGGGTGCGGACCGTCGTCGACGCGCTGGCCGACCGGACCGCCGAACTGTCGACGCTGCCCGGTGTGGAACAGGTGTTCTGCTTCGAGAACCGAGGCGTGGAGATCGGGGTCACGCTGCACCATCCGCACGGGCAGATCTACGCGTACCCGTTCGTCACCCCGCGGACCCGGGCGCTGCTGGCCGCCGCCCGCCGGCACGCCGAACACACCGGCGGACGCAACCTCTACGCCGACGTCCTCGCCGCCGAGCGGGCCGCCGGGGATCGGGTGGTGGCGGCCAACGAGCATTGGACGGCGTACGTGCCGGCGGCGGCCCGCTGGCCGTACGAGGTGCATCTGGCACCGCACCGGCGACTGCCGGACCTCGCCGCGCTCGACGACGCCGAACGCGACGCGTTCGGTCCGCTCTACCTGGACGTGTTACGGCGCTTCGACGCGCTGTTCGACTCGCCGCTCGGTACGCCGTACATCGCCGCCTGGCACCAGGCTCCGGTGCACGCCGACCGGGAGCTGGGCTATCTGCACGTGCAGGTGTTCACTGTTCGGCGGGCGGCGGACAAGCTGAAGTTCCTGGCCGGGTCGGAGTCGGCGATGGGTGTGTTCATCAACGACGTCCGACCGGAACAGGCGGCCGTCCGACTGCGGGAGCTGTAGGTCTGACCGGCTGCCCGCATCCGCCGCCGGCCTGCCTGCCCGGCGGCGGACATGGGTTGCGGGGGGCCCGGGACAGGACCCCCCGCAGGGAAGGGACGGCAGGCTGCTGGTTCACAGCCGGAGATCGTCCGTCGGCGTCGGTGGTACTCAGGGCGACCGCCGCCGGTCGATCCCCTTGGACGCGACTGGCACCACGTCCACCCTGATCAACGATCGGACGAACGAAGCGGTGACGGTGCCCGGGCCGGTCAGCGGCCGAGCCGCTTGGCCAGGTTCTCGTCGAGCGCGGACATGAACTCGTCCGTGGTCAGCCAGGGGGCGTCCCGGCTGATCAGCAGCGCCAGGTCCTTGGTCATCTGCCCGCCCTCGACGGTGGCGACGCAGACCTGCTCCAGGGTGTCGGCGAACTCGGTCACCGCCGGGGTGCCGTCCAGCTTGCCCCGGTGGGCGAGGCCCCGGGTCCAGGCGAAGATCGACGCGATCGGGTTGGTCGAGGTCTTCTCGCCCTTCTGCCACTGCCGGTAGTGCCGGGTCACGGTCCCGTGCGCCGCCTCGGCCTCGACCGTACGGCCGTCCGGGGTCATCAGCACCGACGTCATCAGGCCGAGCGAACCGAAGCCCTGGGCGACGGTGTCCGATTGCACGTCGCCGTCGTAGTTCTTGCAAGCCCAGACGAAGCCGCCCTCCCACTTGAGCGCGGCGGCCACCATGTCGTCGATCAGCCGGTGCTCGTAGGTGATGCCGGCGGCGGCGAACTCGGCGGCGAACTCGGTCTCGAAGACCTCGGCGAAGATGTCCTTGAACCGGCCGTCGTACGCCTTGAGGATGGTGTTCTTCGTCGACAGGTAGACCGGGTAGCCCCGGTCGAGGCCGTAGCGCAGTGAGGCGCGGGCGAAGTCGCGGATCGACTCGTCGAAGTTGTACATACCCATCGCGACGCCGCCGCCGGGGAACTTGGCGACCTCCATCTCGACCGGGGCACCGCCGTCGGTCGGGGTGTAGGTGATCGTCACCGTGCCGGGACCGGGCACCACGAAGTCGGACGCCTTGTACTGGTCGCCGTGGGCGTGCCGGCCGATGATGATCGGCTTGGTCCAGCCCGGCACCAGCCGGGGCACGTTCGACATGATGATCGGCTCGCGGAAGACGACGCCGCCGAGGATGTTCCGGATCGTCCCGTTCGGCGACCGCCACATCTTCTTGAGGCCGAACTCCTCGACCCGGGCCTCGTCCGGGGTGATGGTGGCACACTTCACACCGACGCCGTGCTGCTTGATGGCGTTCGCGGCGTCCACCGTCACCTGGTCGTCGGTCTCGTCGCGGTACTGGACCGACAGGTCGTAGTAGTGCAGGTCGACGTCGAGGTAGGGCAGGATCAACTGCTCGCGGATCTGCTTCCAGATGATCCGGGTCATCTCGTCGCCGTCGAGCTCGACGACCGGGTTGGTTACCTTGATCTTCGCCATCGACCGGCGCTCCTCTCGGAAACTCGTGTTAGCAGTACGAGCGTACTGGATCGCCGGCCAGGGCGTGCAGGCGGTGAGCACCGCTGCCCGACCGACGGACCGGCCAGACAGCGTCGGGGGCGGGTCGGCGTCGTCCGCCGTACCCGCCCCCGTCGACCAACGACTACGCCCACTTAGCCGGGTCAGCGGACCCGATCAGAGGTCGGCGACATCCGCCTGCTTGGCCCGTACCGCCTCGGCGGCCTCCTTCAACGCGGCCAGCTCCGGGTCGGTCAGATCGGTGGTGACCACCCGGCGTACGCCCTCGGCCCCGAGCTCGGCCTCGACCCCGAGGTAGACCCCGTCGATGCCGTACTCACCACTGACCCAGGCGCAGACCGGCATCACCGCGCCGGAGTCCTCCGCCACGGCCTTGGCCATCCGGGCGGCCGCCGCCGACGGCGCGTAGTACGCCGACCCGGTCTTGAGCAGCGCCACCACCTCGGCGCCGCCGTTACGGGTCCGGACCACCAGTTCCTCGATCTTGTCGGCCGGCAGCAGTTCGGTCAGCGGCTTGCCGTTGACCGTGCACTGCGACGGCACCGGCACCATGGTGTCGCCGTGCGAGCCGAGGGTCAGCGTACGCACCGACGCCACGGGTACGGCGAGCGTCTCCGCGACGAAGTGGGAGAACCGGGCGCTGTCCAGCATGCCGGCCTGGCCGAGGACCCGGTTACGGGGGAAGCCGGTGGCGATCTGCGCCAGCGCGGTCATCTCGTCCAGCGGGTTGGACACCACGATGACCACCGCGTCCGGGGCGTACCGGGCGACGTTCTCCGCGACACCACGGACGATCTTGGCGTTGACCTCCAGCAGGTCCATCCGGCTCATGCCCGGCTTGCGGGGCAGCCCAGCGGTGATGATGACGACGTCCGAGCCGGCGATCACCTCGTAGCCGGAGCCGTCCACCCCGGTCGTCGCACCGACGACCTTGGTTTCGAACCCCTCGATCGGCCGCGACTGGTTGAGGTCGAGGGCCAGTCCCTCGGGCTTGCCTTCGATGATGTCGGTCAGCACGACGGTGTCGAAGATGTCGTACTCGGCCAGGCGCTGCGCGGTCGTCGAGCCGTAGAAGCCGGCCCCGACGACGGTGACCTTCTTGCCCATTGTCGTCTCACTCCCTGCTACCGGGCGAATTTGACGGGACCGTATCAGCCAGGTAACGCGTTGGCGGACCAGGGGCGCGGCCGATGACCCACCTCACGCCCGACCGGGGGCGTGAGGCCGGCTCCCGTCCGACCGGCTCCCGTCCGACCGGCTCCCGTCCGACCGGCTCCCGTCCGACCAGCTCCCGCTCGTCACCTCGTGGCGAGGCCGCGTTCGGCGAGTTCGACGACGTTGGTGAGCAGCATCGCCCGGGTCATCGGGCCGATCCCGCCCGGCACCGGCGCCAGCGCCCCGGCCACCTCGGCAACCTCGGCGGCCACGTCCCCGGTGTACTGGCCCTTGCCGTTTTCCCCGATCACCCGGGTGATGCCCACGTCGATGACGGTGGCACCCGGGGTGACCATCTCGGCGGTGAGCAAACCTGGCACGCCAGCGGCCGCGATCACGATGTCCGCCCGCCGGGAGTGGTCACCCAGGTCGAGGGTGCCGGTGTGGCACAAGGTCACCGTCGCGTTCTCGCTGCGCCGGGTGAGCAGCAGTCCCAGCGGGCGACCGACCGTGGTCCCCCGGCCGATCACCACCACCTCGGCGCCCCGGATCCGGATGTGGTTGCGGCGCAGCAGTTCGACGATGCCGCGCGGGGTGCAGGCGGTCGGCGCGTCGTAGCCGAGCACCAGCCGACCGAGGTTGACCGGGTGCAGCCCATCGGCGTCCTTGTCCGGGTCGACCCGCTCCAGCACCCGCTGGGTGTCGATCTGCGAAGGCATCGGCAGCTGCACGATGTAGCCGTGGCACGCCGGGTCCGCGTTCAGCTCCGCGACCACCGCCTCCACCTGCTCCTGGGTGGCGTCCGCCGGCAGGTCGCGGCGCAGCGAGGCGATGCCCACCTCGGCGCAGTCCCGATGTTTGCCGTTGACGTACGCGTGGGAGCCCGGATCGTCGCCCACCAGTACGGTGCCGAGGCCCGGTACCACGCCCTGTTCGGCCAGTGCCTTGACCCGGGCTCGCAGGTTGTCCTTGATAGCGGCGGCTGCCGCCTTGCCGTCCAGAATCGTCGCCGTCACGCAACCGATCGTCTCACGTCACCGGATGCCACCTCGCCGGCACCTCACGGGCCGCACGCCGGACGGATCAGGGCCGCACGTCCGCCCCGTACGCGGCGGCCACCAGCACCGCCTGGGCGAGATCGATCCGGGTCTCGGTCAGGTCGATCCCGCGCAACTCGACGCCGGCGAGGTCGGCGCCGCGCAGGTCGGTACGGCGCAGCCGGGCGTTGGTCAGCCGGGCGTAGCCGAGATCCGCGCCGGACAGGTCGGCCCGGGACAGGTTGGCCTCCGTCAGGTCGGCCTCCCGCAGCCGCAGCCCGGCGAGCTTCACCCCGGACAGGTCCTGGCCACGCAGCAGCACCCAGCCCCAGTCGCCGCCGACGACGTGCAGCGGACGCAACGTGCAGTCCAGGAACTGGGTGCCGGTCAGTTTGCAGTCGCGGAACGTCGCGTCGAACAACGACGACCGCCGGACCACGCAGTGCAGCAGCGCGCAGTGCGTGAAGGTGGCGGCGTTGGCCCGGACGTTGCCCAGCACGCAGTTGGTGAAGACGCAGTCGCGCAGGTTCGCCTCGGTCAGGTCGACGTCGACGAACTCGCAGCGTTCGAAGTGGGTGCCGGCGAGGTCGTCGAGCGCCCAGTCCGCGCCGACGATCCGCTCCTCGACACGATGCTCGACCGCCGACACGTCCGGCTCAGTGGAAGAAGTGCCGGGTGCCGGTCAGGTACATGGTGGCCCCGGCCGCGGCAGCGGCGGCGACGACCTCCTCGTCGCGCAGCGATCCACCCGGTTGCACAACCGCCCGGACCCCGGCGTCGAGCAGCACCTGCAGTCCGTCCGGGAACGGGAAGAAGGCGTCCGAGGCGGCGACCGCCTCGGCGGCGCGTCGCTCCCCGGCTCGCCGGACCGCCAGCTGCGCGGCGTCGACCCGGTTGACCTGACCCATGCCGACCCCGACGGTCGCGCGATCGGCGGCCAGCAGGATCGCGTTGCTCTTCACCGCGCGTACCGCCCGCCAGGCGAACGCCAGATCGGCCAAGGTCTCGTCGCTGGCCGGCGCGCCGGTGGCCAGCCGCCAGGTCGACGGATCGTCGCCGGCGGCGTCGATCCGGTCGGCGGTCTGCGCCAGCATGCCGCCGGTCACCTGGCGCCATTCGACGGCAGCCGGCCGCCACGGCGGCGCCACCAGCAGCCGCAGGTTCTTCTTGGCCGCCAGGACCTCGACGGCCCCGGGCTCGAATCCGGGCGCGACCACCACCTCGGTGAAGATCTCCGCGATCTGGCCGGCCAGTTCGACGGTGACCGGTCGGTTGACCGCGATCACCCCGCCGAACGCCGACACCGGGTCGCAGGCGTGCGCCTTGCGGTGCGCCTGCGCCACGTCGGTGCCGGTGGCGATGCCACACGGGTTGGCGTGCTTGATGATCGCCACGGTCGGCTCGACGAAGTCGTTCGCCGCCCGCCAGGCGGCGTCCGCGTCGACGTAGTTGTTGTACGACATCTCCTTGCCGTGCAACTGCTCGGCCTGGGCCAGCCCGGTCGGTGCCGCCGGGTCGGCGTAGAGCGCGGCCCGCTGGTGCGGGTTCTCGCCGTAGCGCAGCACGTCGGCCCGGCGCAACGCCGTACCGGCGAACTCCGGCCAGTCGACGGGGTCGCCGGCTACCTGGCCGTCTGCCACCTCGGCACCGTCGGCGACCAGCACCCGGGCACACCAGTCGGCGACGGCGACGTCGTACTCGGCGATGTCGGCGAAGGCTCGGGCCGCCAGGGCGCGGCGCTGCCGCAGGGTGAAGCCGCCGTCGGCGAGGGCCCGCTCGATCGACGGGTACGCCGAGACCGAGGTGACCACCGCGACGCTGGCGTGGTTCTTGGCCGCCGCCCGGACCATCGCCGGGCCGCCGATGTCGATCTGCTCGACGCACCCGTCCACGTCCGCGCCGGAGGCGACCGTCTGCTGGAACGGGTAGAGATTGGACACCAGCAGATCGAACGGGGCGACGCCCAGGTCGGCGAGCTGCGTGACGTGCGCCTCGGAGCGCAGGTCGGCCAGCAGGCCGGCGTGCACGCGCGGATGCAGCGTCTTGACCCGCCCGTCGAGGCACTCGGGGAAACCGGTCACGTCCTCGACCCGGACCACCGGCACCCCGACGGCGGCGATGGTCGACGCGGTGGAACCGGTGGAGACGATCTCCACCCCGGCGGCGTGCAGAGCGGTGGCCAGCTCGACCAGGCCGGTCTTGTCGTAGACGCTGATCAACGCGCGGCGCACCGGACGGCGATCCGCTGACGTCACGTTCATCGGATGGTGACCTTTCGGTGCGAGATGGTCCAACCGGACCGGACCAGTCGGCCGACGTACTCGACCAGTTGTGCCCGCTCGGCTTGCTTGATCCGTTCGGTAAGGCTCGCTTCGTCGTCGTCCGGTTCCACCGGGACCGCCACCTGCGCGATGATCGGACCGGTGTCGACACCCGCGTCGACGAAGAAGAGGGTGGCGCCGGCCAGCTTGACGCCGTAGGCGAGCGCGTCACGGGGGCCGTGCATGCCGGGGAACGCCGGCAGCAGCGAGTTGTGGGTGTTGACGTAGCGATCGCCGAAGGCGGCGAGGAACCGTGCACCGACGAGTTTGAGGAAACCGGCCGACACCACCAGATCGGGCTGGTACGCGGCGACCTCGGCGGTCAGCGCGGCGTCCCAGTCCGCCCGACTCGGATGGTTGGCGACCACCGTGACGAAGGTGGGTATCCCGGCCGCCTTCGCCCGGTCGAGGCCGGCGATGCCGTCCCGGTCCGCCCCCACGGCCACCACGACGGCGCCGTACGCCGGGTCCGCACTGGCGTCGAGCAGTGCCTGCAGGTTGGTGCCGGAACCGGAGACCAGCACCACGAGTCGGGCGGGGGACGAGGTCACCCGAGCACCCTACCCGGCGCCACGAGGCTGGTCCGCGCCGTGTCGACGCACCGTGCTCAGCCGTGTCGACGCGCCGTGCTCAGCCGTGTCGGCGCGGCCGGGAGCGACACGATTTGTGCAGACCAGATACGCTGCCGGTCGCTCGGGCAAAACGCTACCTCCGATGGGCCTGAGCGCCGTCTGTCGCGAAGGAGTTCCCTGTGCAGCCCGGCTACCCAGGCCAGGATCCGTACGGTCAGCAGCCCCAGCAGCCCCAGGATCCGACGTCATCGCCCTACTCCGACCCGTACGGTCAGCCGCAGCAGCCGTACTCGCCACCGGTCTCCGGAGACCCGGCGTACGGCCAGCCCACCTCGGGCCAGCCCGCGTACGGCCAGCCCACCTCAGGCCAGCCCGCGTACGGCCAGCCCACCTCAGGGCAACCGTACGGTCAGCCGCAGCCCTACGGACAACAGCCTGGCCAGCCCTACCAGGACCCGTACGCCCAGCAGCCAGTACCGGGTCAGCCCTATCCCGCACCCGGCTACGGCGCTCCCGGGCCGCAGAAGAACAACATGCTCGGCCTGATCGGCATGATCGTCGGCATCTCGTCGATCGTGCTGGCCCTGTGCTGCCCGTTGCTGGGCATCCCGGCCGCGATCGCCGGCGTGATCCTCGGCTTCCTCGGCCGCAACAAGGCCGACCAGGGCCTGGCCGACAACCGGGGCCAGGCGATGGCCGGTCTGATCTGCGGCGCGGTCGGCATCGTGCTCGGCATCGCCAACGCGATCGCCGGAGTGGTGCTGCAGACCGGCGGCGGTCTCAACTTCTGAGCCCTGCGGAACTTCTGAACGTCGCGGTCTGCTCGGCGGTGGGCACGACAGTGCTCACCGCCGAGTCCGTATCCGGTCCGGGACACGTACCCGGCCGGTGACGGCCGTCAGCCGGTCGCCGGTGCGGCGACTGCTCGGGCCGCCGCCGCGCCGACCACCGACCCGACGGTCACCACCAGGCTGGCCACCAGCGCGACCTGCCAGCCGATCGGCCCGATCTCGGCCAGCCGGCCAGCGCCGAGCGGCCCGCCGGAAACGGTGGCGGCGGTGCCGAGAACCAGTCCGGCGACCGGCCCGCCGATCGCGGCGCCGAGCAGCAGGCTGGTCCAGCCGACCGGCGTGCCGGCCTCCGACTGTCTCATCTGAAGCGGCGTCCTCATCTGAAGCGGCGTCGACCCGGACCGCCGCCGGCCGCCGTCGGACGTCCAGCGCCGGGCCAGTACCCATCCGGCGGTCATCCCGGCCAGTACCGGCAGCGCCAGGAGCGCGGCGCTGAGGCCGCCGGCCGGACCGTTCGGTAGGCCCGCGAAGAGCGGCACCGCCGGCAGGCTGCCCAGGGTCACTTCGCTGGTGCGTACGGCCGTGTCGGCACCGAGGGCGAACCCCGGGCCCAGCAGGTACGCTGCGGACCACACCATGACGTTCGGCGCGTACGCCAGGCTGAGCAGGGTCATTCCGGCCTGACCGGCCACCCCGGCCCGGTAGGCGCCGATCGTGTCGGCGGCGTCCCCGCCGCTCACCGCCACGGACAGGCCGGCCGCGGCGGCACCGGCGGCAAGTACCAACGACGCGGCGATCAGACCGGTCCGTGTCCCGTGGCGCAACACGGCCGGGCAGCGGTCGGCCAGCCGATGGAACGCGCCCGTCGTCTGCACGGCTCCGACCAGGGCACCCAACGCGCCGAACAGCGCCAGGCCCAGGCCGGCACGCACCGGGTCGACCTGGGTGACGGTGGTCGCGGCGGCAAGTGCCGCGAGCGACCCGAGCCCGCCGTAGACGAGGCCGACAGCGACCGCCACGGTCGCGGCGCGGACCACCGATCCACTGTGCCGGGCGCCGATCGCACGGCTGGTGTGGACGCCGGCCCGACCGATCCGCCAGGCGGCGAACAGGCTGAGCATCAGCGGCGGCAGGCCGAAGGGGCCGGTCGGGGTGTCGAGTGGTACGCCGTGCCCGAGCAGCCACCCGGCGAGTCCGATCCGGGCCGCCTCGCCGATCGAGGAGTCGCCCTCGGCGAGCCGGATCAGCCACATCACGAACGCGACCGGCAGGTAGGAGAGCACCGCCGCCCAGCAGGCGGCGACCGTCGCGGCGACGGCGAGCGGGGCGCGGCCGCCCCGGCGCGACGGCGCGGCCCGCGCTGGCCGGACGGCACCGTCACGGTCATCCCGATCGGATGATCGTGGCGCCTGGTCCGGGGGGTGGGCTGCCATCGTGCCTACTTTTGCACGTCGGTGCCGACGACGGCGGACAATAATGGTCGTGGCCTGACCCGTCAGCGACCGAAGAGACCGCGAATCAGGGCGAAAAGCCGTAATCTTGGCCAGGTAGTTGGCCGTCATCGGCCGTGGTCGTGACTCGACGGAGGTCTCCGTGACCGCGCAGTACCCACCGCCTGCGGCGTCAGCCGGCAGCGATCGGAGCACCCTTTGGGGGGTCCTCGGCATCGTCGTCGGCTTACTGTGCTGCGGCATCCTCGGCGTCGTGTTCGGGTTTCTCTCCATCCGCGACGCCCGGCGGTTCGGCAAGTCACCGGTTCTCGGCTGGGTGGCGGTCGTGCTCAGCGTCGTCAACATCGTCGCCGGCGCAAGCCTCTACGCGTCGGGGAACTACCCGATCGGTTGATCCGCCCGACGGGCCGGGCGACCGCTCTCCTACCGGGTCACAGCGGTGCCGGGTGGCGTGACGGGATTCCCGTCACGCCACCCGGCACATGTGGGAAACCGGTCAGCCAGCGTTGGTGACGACCTGTCGCATCAGCCGGGCGGTCTCGCTCGGCGTACGACCGACCTTGACCCCGGCGGCTTCCAGCGCGGCCTGCTTGGCGTCGGCCGTACCGGCGGATCCGGAGATGATCGCGCCAGCGTGCCCCATGGTCTTGCCGGGCGGGGCGGTGAATCCGGCGATGTAGCCGACGACCGGCTTGGTGACGTTGGCTTTGATGAACTCGGCGGCCCGTTCCTCGGCGTCGCCGCCGATCTCGCCGATCATGACGATCGCGTCGGTCTCCGGGTCGTTCTGGAAAGCCGCGAGCGCGTCGATGTGGGTGGTGCCGATCACCGGGTCGCCGCCGATGCCGACACAGGTCGAGAAGCCGATGTCGCGCAGCTCGTACATCAGCTGGTAGGTCAGGGTGCCGCTCTTGCTGACCAGCCCGATCCGGCCGGCCGGGGTGATGTCGGCTGGGATGATGCCGGCGTTGGACGCTTCCGGCGAGGCGATGCCCGGGCAGTTGGGGCCGATGACGCGGGTCTTGTTGCCATTGGCCACGTTGTGGGCCCAGAACGCGGTCGAGTCGTGCACCGGGATGCCTTCGGTGATCACGACCGCGAGGGGGATCTCCGCGTCGATTGCTTCGATGACGGCGGCCTTGCAGAAGGCCGGCGGCACGAAGATGACCGTGACGTCCGCGCCGGTCTCTTTCATCGCCTCGCCGACACCGGCGAAGACGGGCAGCCGGGTGTCGCCGAACTCGACGTGCTGGCCTGCCTTGCGCGGGTTGACGCCACCGACGACGGTGGTGCCGGCGGCGAGCATCCGCCGGGTGTGCTTGGAGCCTTCGGATCCGGTCATCCCCTGCACGATGACCTTGGAGTCCTTGGTCAGCCAGATCGCCATTTCTAGATCACAGTCCTTCCGGGCGGCCGGACGCCGCTGCGGCCAGCTGCGCGGCCCGCTCGGCCGCTCCGTCCATGGTGTCGACCCGCTCCACGAGGGGGTTGGCTGCTCCGTCCAGGATGGCCCGGCCGGCTTCGGCGTTGTTGCCGTCGAGGCGGACGACCAGCGGCTTGGTGACCGTTTCGCCACGCTGGTCGAGCAGAGTGAGCGCTTGGACGATCCCGTTGGCGACCTCGTCGCAGGCGGTGATCCCGCCGAAGACGTTGACGAACACGCTTCGCACGTCCGGGTCGGAGAGCACGATCTCCAGGCCGTTGGCCATGACGGCCGCGCTGGCACCACCGCCGATGTCGAGGAAGTTCGCCGGTTTGACCCCGCCGTGCGCCTCGCCGGCGTAGGCCACCACGTCGAGAGTGGACATGACCAGGCCCGCGCCGTTGCCGATGATGCCGACCGACCCGTCCAGCTTGACGTAGTTGAGGTCCTTTTCCTTGGCCCGCTGCTCCAGCGGGTCGACCGCCGACTGGTCGACCATGGCCTCGTGGTCGGGGTGCCGGAAGCCGGCGTTCTCGTCGAGGGTGACCTTGGCGTCCAGGCAGAGCACCCGGCCCTCGGTCGTCCGCGCCAGCGGGTTGACCTCGACCAGCGTGGCGTCCTCGGCGACGAAGGCCTGCCACAGCCGTACGGCGATCTCGGTGATCTGGTCGGCGAGCTCGGCCGGGAACCCGGCGGCGGCCACGATCTCACTGGCCTTGGCCTCGTCCACCCCGACGGTGGCGTCGATGGCGATCTTCGCGACCCGGTCTGGTGTCTCGGCGGCGACCTGCTCGATGTCCATGCCGCCAGCCACGCTGGCGATGCAGAGGAAGGTGCGGTTGGCCCGGTCCAGCAGGTAGGAGAGGTAGTACTCCTCGGTGATGTCCGCCGTGACGGTCAGCATCACCTTGTGGACGGTGTGGCCTTTGATGTCCATGCCGAGGATGTTGGTGGCGTGCGTCACCGCCTCTTCGGCGTCCTCGGCCAGCTTGACGCCGCCCGCTTTGCCGCGACCACCGACCTTGACCTGGGCCTTGACCACGACACGGCCGCCGAGGCGATCGGCGATCGCGCGGGCCTCTTCCGGGGTGGTGGCGACGCCGCCGGCGAGCACGGGCAACCCGTGTCGCTCGAACAGCTCGCGCCCCTGGTACTCGTACAGGTCCACGTTTGCGCGTCCCGTTCCGTCTCTGCGGCGCGCCGTCGCGCCGCCGCCAGCGTGCATTCCAGATGGTGTTCCGGTCACTTCCGGTGACCGGGCTATTCGCGCAGCCTAGCGACCCGGGCCGGAGGCGCCATCGGGCGGGCGTGCGGTGTGCGCAAATGCACACGCTCGATCCGGCGGCGGCCCGGCGGAAAAAGGTCTGCCGGCGACGTAACCCCCGGTGACAGGGGTCGTTGAGTCAGATGTCGGAGCGCGAGACAGGCACCGGCACTGAAAACGGCCGATGCCCTGTCGGTCGAGGGGTGGCGGCGGGGCATCGTGCATGGAGAGGCCGGACGTGTGAGGGGTGCGTCCGGCCTCTCACCCTGTCCTGCATACGGAGCAGGTTGATGGTGTTGATGGTTCTGTCCCTACCGCTACGGAGACGAACCGCGACCGACCGAAGTCAGCCGACCTGAGCCGGTACGTGCTGGCGAACCCAGTCGACGATGGCGGCGGTGCTCGCCCCCGGGGTGAAGATCCGGGCGACGCCGAGTCGGGTGAGCTCGGCGATGTCGTCGTCGGGAATGATGCCGCCTCCGAAGACGACGATGTCGGCGGCGTCGCGTTCGCGGAGCAGGTCAAGCAGTCGGCGGAACAGTGTCAGGTGGGCCCCGGAGAGGACCGATAGCCCGATCGCGTCCGCGTCCTCCTGGATGGCGGTCTCCACGATCTGTTCGGGAGTCTGGTGGAGCCCGGTGTAGATGACCTCGATACCGGCGTCGCGTAACGCTCTGGCCACCACTTTGACGCCCCGGTCGTGTCCATCCAGACCCGGCTTGGCCACCACCACTCGGATTCGGGTTCCCATCGCCACCGCTCCCTGCCGACCGATCGATGTCGCCGGTGCCGGCAGTCGCCGCCCGGACGGGCGGGACAGCGGATCGCACACCGCCGAACGCCACTGCTTAACGAAGGTTAACCAACGATGGCACCAGCGGGGTACCCACATCGGACCCGTGAGCCACGACAGCTGAACGCACGATAAGTATCACGCGTGGTAACTAGCCGTTACCAACGACCCACCTAATAAAAGGTTACGAAAGCGGGCAATACACAACGGACGATCGCAGATCGTCAACGTACTTTCGCGAGTCGGGTTGTGGCGAGCCTAGGGGTTGGCTACCGTGTCCACGGTTGTCGTCTGGTTCCGGCCAGACCGCGACTCGGCCAGCGGGCGTTAACCAGAAGTTCCCCAACGCCCGCGACACCGCCCGAAACCAGCCGTCATCGGAGGGTGTGCGTGCGCCAGCGTTTGTCAGCAGAGCCCGATAGATATCGGGGTCGCCGCCGCGTACCCACCCCACCGCGCAGCCGCTACGCCGCCGTGATGACCACTGCCGTGGTCGGTGCCGGCGTCGTCGCGCTCGGTGCCAGCGCGATGCCGGACGCCAAGACCCTCAGCCCGGCCGCGCTGGCCGACCTGGAAAGCACCGTCGCTTTGAGCGACCAGGCGCTGGAGCGTGCCGAGGACGCCGACCGCGCGTCCCGCGACACCGAACGAGTCCCGGCGACGTCGATGACGCAGGCCGCGCCGGACGTCTGGATGCTGCCACTGCGCGGCTACACCTTCACCTCCCCGTACGGGATGCGGTGGGGCAAGCTGCACGCCGGGGTCGACCTGGCCGCCCCGGAAGGCACCGCGTTCCACTCGATCCACTCGGGCACGGTCACGCTCGCCGGCTGGAACGGCGGCTACGGCTACTGCGTCATCGTCAAACACGACGACGGCACCGAGGCGGTCTACGGCCACGCCTCTCAGCTGCGGGTCACCGCCGGACAGCGTGTCGAGGCCGGCGACCTGCTCGGCGACGTCGGCAACACCGGCCACTCGTACGGTGCCCACCTGCATCTCGAGGTCCATGTCAATGGCGAGCCCAAGGACCCGATCCCGTGGCTGCGCGACAAGGGAGTGGACATCAAGCTACAAGTCGAGGCAATCTACGGTGGAGTAGTCGAGCCGTAACCGATAGTAACGCGAAGTAGCCGCCCGAGCCGTACGCTCTGGGCGGTTTTTCGCTGCCCGACAACCAAAACTATGGTCTGCGTCACACTGCTTTTTGTGACTGGCATCACGCAAAACTCATTCCCAAATCACCCCATCGGGCATCACACCACCGCATATTCGCCCGCTCGAAGCGGGTAGCTCTGCGCTCCTCCGGTACCCCGTACCCACTGTCCGTGGTCGGCACACCACCATTTTCGGGTCCGTGCCACCTACCACGGAGGTCACCCCGTGTCGCACCCAGAGTCACCGGAGAACGCCGAGTCAGGCGCCGCTCGGCGTACCCGGCCCGGTCACCCTGCCGCGCCGGCCCGTCATCGCGCCACCGGCGGACCGCGCCGGTTGGCGGCCCGACGGCTGCCCGCCATCGCCCGGGACGGCCTCGGTCAGCTTGGCCGACTCGCCCGGCAACTGCCCGCAGCGGCCGACCTCGGTCGCCGGTCGCACGGCCGTGGCCGTACCCTCGCGGTCGCCGCGGCCGCCGCCCTCGCGCTCGGGGTCGCCGGGGTGGCCACAGCCACGACAGGCGGACCACCGGAAACCGATCCCGCCGGCGGTGGGATCACCAGCGCCGCCCAGGACCGAGCAGGTGCCGCCGACCGAGCCGACCGCTCCGACCGCTCCGCCCGAGACGGCGGCGGGGCCGCGACGACCCCCGGCGGGTCGACGACACCGGATGGGTCGACCACCGCCCCGGACAGCGACTCCTCCGCGCCGCAGACCGGGTTCGGCGAAGCACCAGCCACCTCACCGGCCGACGACCCCGACGCGACGCCTGGGGAACAGCCCGCCGAACCGACCGATCCGGCCGCTGAGCAGGCCGAAGCGGCAGCCAGCGACACCGCGGCCGCAGCGGCCGAGGCACCGAGCCCGGCCGCGCCCAGCCCGACGCCGGACTGGGTCAGCCCGATGCCCGGCGCCCAGACCACGTCCTGCTACGGCCAGCGCTGGGGGGTCTTGCACGCCGGAGTCGATCTGGCCATGCCCGCCGGCACCCAGGTCCTGGCCGCCGGCGCCGGCACGGTGCAGGTCGCGGGCTGGGCCTACACCGGGTACGGCATCTCCGTGGTCATCGACCACGGCGACGGCATCCTGACCCACTACGCGCACCTGTCGGCGACCGCCGTGTCGGTCGGCGATCAGGTCACGCCGGGCCAGGTCATCGGCTCCGAAGGATCGACCGGCGACTCCACCGGGCCGCACCTGCACTTCGAGGTCCACGCCGGGCTGTGGAACCAGCTCGACCCGGCACCCTGGATGCGTGAGCGCGGGGTCGACCTCGGCTGCTGAGCCGGCGGCTCGTCACACCGTGACGTCGACGTCCGGGATCAGAGCTTCTCGATCGGCGCGTGGCGCAGCACCAGCCACATGGTCTGGTCGCCGAAGTCGATCTGCGCTCTGGTCCCGGGCCCGTGCCCCTCGACCGCCAGCACCCGGCCCATGCCGTACCGCTGGTGGTTGACCCGGTCGCCCGCCGACACCTTGGGGGCGGCCGGCAACTCGCTGGCGGTGCTGAGCCGGCTGGCGTCCACGCCGAGGCGCTGGGCCAGGCGGGCCGCTTTCGGCGTACCGCCGGCGAAGCCGCCACCCCGCGCGACGAGCGTGCGGTCCCCGCCGCCGGACCGGCCGCCGACCCCTCCGCCGGTGCCGGACCACGACGTGTACGCGGCCTCGGTCCGTTCCCAGGTGACCAGCTCGGCCGGCAGTTCGGCGAGGAACCGCGACGGCGGATTGTAGGCCGGCTGCCCCCACGCCGACCGGGTCACCGCCCGGGACAGGTGCAGGCGCTGCCGGGCCCGGGTGATCCCGACGTAGGCCAGCCTGCGTTCCTCCTCCAGCTCCCGGGTGTCGCCGAGCGCCCGCAGGTGCGGGAACACGCCGTCTTCCAGGCCGGTCAGGAAGACCACCGGGAACTCCAGACCCTTCGCCGTGTGCAGGGTCATCAGGGTGACCACGCCCTGATGGTCGGGGTCGTCCTCGGGCACCTGGTCGGCGTCGGCGACCAGCGCGACCTGCTCCAGGAACCCGGCGACGGTGGCCGGCTCGTCGGACGCCTCGACCCGCTCGGTGTACTCGCGGGCCACGCTGACCAGCTCCTGGAGGTTTTCCACCCGGCCGGCGTCCTGCGGGTCGAGGCTCTCCTCCAACTCGGTCAGGTAGCCGGAGCGCAGCAGGACCGACTCCAGCGCCTCCTCCGGGGTGGCGGTGGCGAGCCGGTCGCGGGTCTCGTCCAGCAACGCGACGAAGTCGGCGATCCCGTTCGCCGCCCGGGTGGAGATGCCGGGGGCGTCGGCGGCCCGCCGCAGCGCCGCGCCGAAGGAGATCCGGTCCCGGGCGGCCAGTGCCTCGACGCACGCCTCGGCCCGCTCGCCGATCCCCCGCCGTGGCGTGTTGAGGATCCGCCGGATGCTCACGGTGTCGTCGTCGTTGACCACCGCCCGCAGGTACGCCAGTGCGTCGCGTACTTCTTTGCGTTCGTAGAAGCGCACCCCGCCGACCACCTTGTAGGGCAGGCCGACCCGGATGAACACCTCCTCGAAGACCCGGGACTGGGCGTTGGTGCGGTAGAAGACCGCCATGTCCCCCGGGCGGGCCCCGGTGTCGTCGCAGAGCCGGTCGATCCGCCGGGCGACCCAGTCGGCTTCGGCGTGCTCGGTGTCGGCGACGTAGCCGACGATCGGTTCGCCGTCGCCCTGATCGCTCCACAGCCGCTTGGGCTTGCGTCCGCTGTTGTTGGTGATCACCGCGTTGGCGGCGGTGAGGATGGTCTGGGTGGAGCGGTAGTTCTGCTCCAGCAGGATGGTCCGGGCGTCGGCGAAGTCGCGTTCGAACTCCAGGATGTTGCGGATCGTCGCCCCTCGGAAGGCGTAGATCGACTGGTCGGCGTCGCCGACGACGCAGAGCTCACCGGGGTCGACCCCGTCCGAACCGTCCCCCACCAGCTCCTTGATCAACTGGTACTGGGCGTGGTTGGTGTCCTGGTATTCGTCGACCAGCACGTGCCGGAACCGGCGCCGGTAGTTGCCGGCGACGTGCGGATGCGCCTGCAGCAGATGCACGGTCGTCATGATCAGATCGTCGAAGTCCAACGCGTGTGCTTCCCGCAGCCGGCGTTGGTACAACGTGTACGCCTCCGCGACCGCCCGCTCGTTCGGGCCGCTGGCGCGGTCGGCGAACTCCTCCGGATCCACCAGTTCGTTCTTGAGGTTGGACACCTGGGTCGCGAGGCCACGAGCCGGATGCCGTTTCGGATCCAGGTCGAGCTCGCGGGCGACCAACTGCATCAGTCGCCGCGAATCGTCGGCGTCGTAGATGGAGAACGTCGACTTCAGGCCGGCGTGCTCGTGCTCGGAGCGCAGGATCCGTACGCAGGCGGAGTGGAACGTGGATACCCACATCATCCGGGCCCGTGGGCCGACCAGCCCGCCGACCCGCTCCTTGAGCTCGCCGGCGGCCTTGTTGGTGAACGTGATGGCCAGGATCTGACCAGGGTGCACCTGCCGGGCGGCCAGCAGGTGCGCGATGCGGTGGGTGAGCACCTTGGTCTTGCCCGATCCCGCTCCGGCGACGATGAGCAGCGGACCGCCGGCGTGGGTGACCGCGTCCCGTTGCGGCCCGTTGAGACCGGTCAGCAGCGCCGCCCCGGCCAGCGACCGGTCGGACCGCTCGCCGCCACCGGCCGGGTCCACCACGGCGGACTCGTCACGGTCCCACCGGCCGGCGGCGGACTCGTCGCCGTGTCGCCGGCCGGCCGTCGGCGAATCCGGTGCCACGGGAACAGACGGGGCTGCTGGGGTTTCGAAGAGAGGATGCATCGCAGGGCGAGTCTATGCCGACGGCCCGACAACATCGCCGACGGCGGCACCGGACACGGGCGACCAACCGCTGCGGGAGCCGCCTCGGGACCCGACCCGCGAAGACCAGATACCCCGCTGCGTCCGGACACCTCATCCCAGCAAATGGCCCGGATCCTTGCGCCGGTGCTGGCCGGATGGGCATACTCGGGCTGTGATCCAGCGGGTGCGATTTTACTTTTCCTACGGTTCCGGGTCTCCGGCCACCGTGGGTCGCACCTGATTCACAGACCTACGACAAGCCCCGGGCCCGCGCAGAGCCCGGGGCTTCTCGTCGTCCGGGTTCCGGCACCCAGGGATCCGAGAGTCCAGGAGGCAGGACATGAGCACCAACGCGGTGGCGAAATCCGCGGACGACGCTGCGGCGCGCCCGTCGGAGGGTTCCGATCCGGTCGACCCCGACCGGTCCGGGAACCGTCAGCAGACCGGTACCGACGCGCCGGACGCCGCCGACCGCATCCTGGCGATGCGGGCCAGGATCAACGAGATCGACGACGCGCTCATTTCGCTGTGGCAGGAGCGGGCCGAGTTGTCGAGGCAGGTGGGTGCGGTGCGGATCGCCTCCGGCGGCACCCGGCTGGTGCTCTCCCGGGAACGGGAGATCGTCGACCGGTACCGGGAGGCTCTCGGTGCGGACGGCACCCAGTTGGCGCTGCTGGTGCTGCGGGCCGGTCGCGGCCCGCTCTGACCGGGGCCGCCCTCCGCGCTCTACCGGGCCCGGGCGGGCAGGGTCGTGCGATCCGGGCGTCCGTTCCGGCCATCCATCCACGCCCGCCGCCGGTGCTGGTGTGCCGATCCCGTTCGTGGATCGGCACACCAGCACCGGAACGCCTACTCGGCGACGCGCACCACGTTCCTGACCTCGGCGAAGTGGCAGGCGCTCGGATGCTGCGCCGCCCCCCGGGCGACCAGCGCCGGCTCCTCGGTGGCACAGATGTCCTGTGCCTTCCAGCATCGGGTACGGAACCGGCAGCCGGACGGCGGATCGGCCGGCGACGGCACGTCGCCTTCCAGCACGATCTGGTCGCGCAATCCCCGTACCGTCGGATCCGGCAGCGGCACGGCGGAGAGCAAGGCCTGGGTGTACGGGTGGGTCGGCCGTTCGTAGATCTCGTCCTCGGTGCCGATCTCGACGATCTTGCCGAGGTACATGACGGCTACCCGGTCGGCGATGTGCCGGACCACGGACAGGTCGTGCGCGATGAAAATGTACGACAGGCCGAGTTCGGCCTGCAGTTGTTCCAGCAGGTTGATCACCTGGGCCTGGATCGACACGTCCAGCGCGGAGACCGGCTCGTCGCAGAGGATGATCTCCGGCCGGAGGGCGAGTGCCCGGGCGATCCCGATCCGTTGACGCTGACCGCCGGAGAACTGGTGGGGATACCGGTTGATGTGTTCCGGGTTGAGACCGACCAGATCGAGCAGTTCCTGGACCCGGCGTCGGCGGTCCACCCTGGGCGCCACGTCGGGGTGGATCTCGTACGGCTCACCGATCAGGTCACCGACGGTCATCCGGGGGTTGAGCGACGTGTACGGATCCTGCATCACCAGCTGGATGTTGCGTCGGGCCCGGCGCATCTCGGCACCGGACTGGCCGGCGATGTCCTGCCCGCGTACGACGATCGACCCGGCGGACGGCGTCTCCAGCCCGACCAGCAGCTTGGCCAGGGTGGACTTGCCGCAGCCGGACTCGCCGACGATGCCGAGGGTTTCGCCACGACGCAGTTGGATGTTGATCCCGTCGACGGCGCGGACCGCGCCGATCTGCTTCTTGAACAGGATCCCCCGGGTCAGCGGGAAATGCTTGACCAGGTCCTTCGTTTCCAGGACAACGTCACTCATCGCCCTTGACCTCCTTCCAGAAGTGGCAGGCGGAGGTGCGCGTCAGCGCCACCTGGTAGCGCGGCGGCGGCGGGTCGGCCCGGCAGACGTCCTGCGCGTAGCGGCAGCGCGGGTTGAACGAGCAGCCCGGCGGAATGTTCGTCAACGCCGGCGGCAACCCTCGGATGACGTTCAGCTCCTGGCCTTTGAGGTCGATCCGGGGAATCGACTCCAGCAGGGCCTTGGTGTATGGGTGCGCGGGCGAGCCGTAGATGTCGCGAACCGGCGCTTCCTCGACGACCCGGCCGGCGTACATCACCGAGATCCGGTCCGCCACGTCGGCGACCACTCCCATGTCGTGGGTGATCAGCACCAGGCCCATGTTGCGTTCCCGCTGCAGCTCGGCGAGCAGGGACATGACCTGCGCCTGCACCGTGACGTCGAGGGCGGTGGTCGGCTCGTCGGCGATCAGCACCTCGGGGTCGAGGGCCAGCGCCATCGCGATCATCACCCGCTGGCGCATGCCGCCGGAGAACTGGTGCGGGAAGTCGCTCACCCGCTGCCGGGCCGCCGGGATCTTCACCATGTCGAGCAGTTCCACCGCCCGGACCTTGCTGTCCGCCCGGGACATGCCCCGGTGTTTGCGGAACAGCTCGGCCAGTTGGAATCCGACGGTGAAGACCGGGTTGAGTGCGGACAGCGCGTCCTGGAAGATCATCGCGATCCGGTTGGCCCGGATCTTGCGGCGCTGGGACTCCGGCAGCTTGAGCAGGTCGACACCGCGATAGCGGATCTCGCCGCCGGTGACGTACCCGGGCGGGGAGTCGATGATCCCCATGATCGCCTGGGCCGTCACGCTCTTGCCGCAACCGGATTCGCCCAGGATGGCCAGGGTTTCACCGGGCTGCAGGGAGAAGCTGACCCCGTTGACCGCGTGCGCGACGCCGATCCGGGTGCGGAACTCGACCTGCAGGTCCTTGACCTCGAGCGGCGGAGCGCTCGAGTCGAGTCCCGGCAGGGCGTCGATGGTGGCGGTGATCTGTTTGTCCGTCGTCATGGCTCGCCTCACCGCAGCTTCGGGTCGAGGGCGTCGCGTAGCGCGTCGCCGATGAGGATGAAGGACAGTACGGTCCCGACGAGCAGCCCGCAGGGGAAGATCAGCAGCCAGGGGTCTTCGAGGAAGTAGACCTGGTGCTGCGAGATCATGATTCCCCAGGATTCCTCCGGAGCTTGCAGGCCGACGCCGAGGTAGGTCAGCGTCGCTTCCGCGGAGACGAACGCGCCGAGCGCGATCGTCGCGTAGACCAGCATCGGGGCTACCGAGTTGGGCAGGATGTGCCGGAGCATCAGCCGCGTGTGGCTCGCACCCATCGCCTTGGCCGCTTGGACGTAGTCCAGCCCTTTCGACGACAGCACGCTGCCTCGCATGATCCGAGCGATCGTGGTCCAGCCGAGCACCACCAGCACGGCGGTGAGCGTCCAGACGTTCTGCTGCTTGATCACCGTGAGGAAGACGATCGCGCCGAGCAGGAACGGCAGCGAGAAGAAGATGTCGACGATCCGGGAGATGATCGCGTCGGTCCAGCCGCCGAAGTAGCCCGAGAGCAGCCCGGCGGCACCACCGAGCAGGACGATGCCCAGGGTGGCGAAGATGGCGATCCGCAGAGACGGCTGGGCGCCGTAGATCGCGTGCGCGTAGTAGTCGCAGCCGAGGTTGTTGAACCCGAACGGGTGGTCGCCGCTCGGTGGTGTCCGGCTCCGCTGCACGTTGCAGTCGCCCGGATCCTGGCTGGTCCAGAGCCGGGGGACAGCGGCCATCGATCCCACCGCGAGCAGGTAGAGCGACGCGGCGAGGAAGATCGGGTTGCGCAACAACTGCCGCCGGGCGTCGGCCCAGAGGCTGGCGTTTCGTTCCGGCTTGGCTGCCTTGGCCGGATCGGCCGGCGGTGGCGTGGTCTGTGGCGCGCCGGTCGCGGGCTCCCCGTTGGTCGGGGGCTCCCCGGTGGACGACGCCGCCACGCCGCTGGTCGGGTCACTCATGGTGCCACCTCACTACGCTCGGACCACCGCAGATCCGTTGCGGGGCCGTGCTGGATGGACGGGTGCGATCACTCATAGCGGATCCTCGGGTCGAGCACCGCGTAGAGCAGGTCGACGAGCAGGTTGGCCACCAGGAAGACGAGCACCAACATGGTGACGATGCCGATCGCCACCGGAGCCTCACCGCTGGTCGCCGACTGGGCGACCTCGGAGCCGATCCCTCGTACGTTGAAGATCCGTTCGGTGACGACCGCGCCGCCCATCAGCGCGCCGATGTCCACACCGAGCAGCGTGACCACCGGGATCAGCGAGTTTCGCAGGGTGTGCACCCCGATGACCCGCTTGTTGGCCAGGCCCTTCGCTTTGGCGGTCCGCACGTAGTCGGCCCGGATGTTCTCCAGGATGCTGGTCCGGGTCAGCCGGGCAGTCGTCGCCAGCGAGGTGGCGCCGAGCACCAGACCAGGGATGATCAGGCTGGCGAACGGATATTCCACTTTGAACCCGGCGCTGAACACGCCTCGCGATATCAGCTCGGGAACCCAGTCCATGTCCCGTAGTTCGTTGCCGAACTTGACACCGACGTACTCCCGCACGATCACGCCGAGCACGAAGATCGGCACCGAGATGACGAGGACCGTGGAGATCTTCACCAGGTAGTCCCAGAAGCTGCCGCTGCGCAGTCCGGCCAGCGTGCCGGCGGCGATCCCGACGATCGCCTGGAAGATGATCGCGATCAGGACCAACTTGATGGTGTGTGGGATGGCCGTCGCGACGATGTCGGTGACCGCTCGCTGCCGCAGGTCGATGCCGAAGTCACCTTGCAGCATGCCGAACAGTCGCTCGCCGAACAGCTGCAGACACGGGTTGAACGGCTGACTCAGGCAGGGGTCGTCGTAGCCGAGCTTCTCGGTCAGGGCGGCGAGCTGGGAATCGGTCGGCCGCCGGTCGCCGAACAGCGCCCGGACCGGGTTACCGCTGAACTGGATGCCCACCGACGTCACGTAGTGAAGCAGAAACAGGGTGCCCAGCATGGTGGGAATGAACTGGAGCAACCGTCTGATGACGTAGCGCCCCATGACGGGGGTCTCCTCTCGGCGCTAAACGTGGCGGCAACAGGCTCCTTATGGGAGCCTGCTGCCGCCACGTCGCGTTACGACTTGATCAGTCAGACCTGCGGAATCAGGCGTTGTTGAGCGTGATCTTGCCGTACTCGGCGTCCGAGATCTTGTTCCAGTAGAACTCGTCGACGTTCTCGCTGTACAGCGCGGCGACCTTGCCGAACCACATCGGGATGACCGGCAGGTCCTCGACGATCAGGTCTTCGGCCTGGTTGTAGAAGGGGATCGCCGCCTCGAGGTTCTCGGCCGAGTCGCCCTGGGTGATCAGCGCGTCGAACTCGGGGTTGGAGTAGCCGGAGTTGTTGCTGCCCGATCCGGTGCCGTACAACGGCTGGAGGTAGGTCTCCACCACCGGGTAGTCCGGGCCCCAGCCGAGCCGGAACGGACCGGTGAACTGCTTGTCGTCGGCGGTGGCCAGGTACTCAGGGAACTGCAGGTTGACCCGCAGGGTGTAGTCGATGCCGAGCGCGGCCTTGATCTGGTCACCAACGGCCTGCAGCCACTGGTCGTGACCGGCACCGGCGTTCGCCCAGAGCTCCAACGGACCGCCCTGCCAGCCACCGGCCTCGGCCAGCAGCTCCTTCGCCCGCTCGATGTCCTGGGTGCAGTACTCGCAGACGCCCGGACGGTAACCGTCGAAGGTCGGGGCCACGATGCCCTCGGCCGGGGTGAACCGGCCGTCGAAGACGGCGTCGATGATGCCCTGCCGGTCGAGCGCGAGCGAGAACGCCTGGCGGACCCGCTTGTCGGCGAAGTTCTCGTTGTACAGCGGGAATCCGACGTAGGTGAAGCTGTCGCCCGGGGCCTCGTACATCCGGTCGCCGTACTGCGCCTTGGCTTCGGCGTACCGGGCCGGCGGGACGGTGTACATGACGTCGAGCTCGCCGGACTGGAAGGCGGCGTAGCCGGCGTCCACATCGGCGTAGATCTTGTAGGAGAGGGTGTCGGCGGCGCCCTTGTCCTCGCCGGCCCAGGTCTCGCTACGGGTCAGCGTGATGCTGACGTCGTGCTGCCACGAACCGTCCATCTGGTACGGGCCGTTGCCGATCGGCGTCTCGTTGCAGGCGTCGGTGTCGGCGACGCAGGCCTCGGCCATCGGGAAGAAGCCGGAGTAGCCGACGATCGCCGGGAAGCCGGAGAACGGCGCCTTCAGCTCGACGGTGAAGGTCAGGTCGTCGACCTTCTGCAGACCGGACAGCTCCTCGGCGACCGGAGCCGGAGCTTCCTGCGGGCCGTCGCCGTCCGGGTCCTCGCCGAGAGAGACCTCGTCGATGCCGGCGATGCGCTTCATGAAGTACGCGTTGTTCTGGGCGTTCGGCCCGTACGCGGTGAAGTTCCAGCTACGGATGAAGGCGTCGGCGTTGACGGGCTCTCCGTTGTCGAAGGTGTAGCCGTCCTTGAGCGTGATCGTCCAGGTCGTGTTGTCCTCGGACTCGATCGACTCGGCCAGGTCGTTCTCGGGCTCGCCGGTCTCGGCGTTGTACTTCACCAGACCGCGGTAGAGCTGGCGGATGACCAGGATGGACGGCTCGTCGTCGCCAGCGGACGGCAGCAGGAAAGCCGGCTCCGAAGCGTAGATACGAAGATCACCGCCGGAGTCGTTCTCCGTGGTCTCTCCGCTGTCGCTACTGCAAGCGGTGGCGAACAGAGCGATGGCGGTCGCTGCGACCGCCACCTTTAGGGATTTCCCACGCATGGGAGAGCCTCCTCAGGGCGCTCACGGGGGGGTTGTGAGGTGACTGACACTGTGACACCAGGTAGCCCGTTGCGTGAAGGTGCCGTTATCAAGCCGATACGCGGCCGGGACGGTGCCGATACGCCGATCGAGATCCTTCGACCTCGCCTCGAAACCGCTCTGACCTGGGCATCGGACCACTCTACAACCCTGGTTACCACGGAGTAGGAGACCCCTGGTGTGACGTTGCCCGCGAGCCCCCCGTCACGATTGGATGTCAAGTTAATACGGAGAGTTACCACTTGCCCGAGACGACCGGCTGTCGGATACGACAGCAATTGCCGGTTTGTAAAACCCGGGTTGCGGCCAACCTCAGCAGGTCACTCCAGAACCGGGTCGATCAGGAGCGTCAGCTCGGTGGGCCGCCATCAGGTTCCCACCATCCGGGAGATCGAGCAAGTCCGACGAACGGTCAGATGAGCCGACGATCGGCTGCCCATCTGGATAGTTCGTACCGGTTCGACATCTGGAGCTTGCGCAGCACGTTGGATACGTGCGTTTCGACCGTCTTGATCGAAATGAACAACTCTCGGGCGATCTCCTTGTACGCGTAACCACGGGCGAGCAGCCGCAGCACCTCACGCTCCCGGTTGGTCAGCAGGTCCAACTCCGGATCCACCACCGGCGCGTCCGGTCGGGACGCGAACGCGTCCAGCACGAACCCGGCCAGTCGCGGGCTGAACACCGCGTCCCCGTCCGCCACCCGGTGGATCGCCGAGGCCAGGTCCTCCGGGGAGATCGTCTTGGTCACGTACCCACGGGCTCCCGCCCGGATCAGACCGATCACGTCCTCCGCCGCGTCCGACACGCTCAACGCCAGGAACCGCACCGCCGGCCGGTCGCCGGAACCACGCAGCACCGCGTCCAGCACCGCCCGGCCACCGCCGTCAGGCATGTGCACGTCCAGCAGTACGACGTCCGGGCTGGTCGCGACGATCTTGCTGATCGCCTCGGTGACCGTGCTCGCCTCACCGATCACGTCCACGTGGGCGCCGAGCTCGGCGCGTACCCCGGCCCGGAACATCGCGTGGTCGTCGACCAGGAAGACCCGCAGCCGACGCCCGCCCTCCGAGGCAGACCCCCCGCCGGTCGACTGACTCGTGGTCGGTTCCGACATCTCGCCCATCCTCTCCCGTACGCCTGGTCACGGACCGCTGGCTGGTCCGCTGTCCCGCGCGGACTGTCCGGCTGTGGCCGGACCATTGTCGGCTTCCCGCCTGGCCCGCCGGTCGAGCGGCATGGTGAGGCGGACCTCGGTGCCTTCGCCGACCGCGCTGATGATCTCCGCTCGCCCGCCGTGCCGGCGCATCCGGCCGATGATCGAGCCACGCACCCCGTGTCGATGCTCCTCGATTTGATTCAGGTCGAACCCCGCCCCCCGGTCCCGGACGAAGACACTCAACTGTTCCGGCTCGGCCTCGGCGTACAGCGACACGGTGCCGACTCCGGCGTGCCGGGCCGCGTTGACCAACGCCTCCCTGGTCGCGGCCACCAGCGCCCCGACCCGTTCGTCGGTGGCGTGATCGCCGACCACGACCGCCTCGACGCTGAGCCCGAACGTGTCCTCCACCTCGGCCGCCACCTGTTCCAACGCCGCGGCGAACCGTTCGGTCGGCGAAGCCGTCGGCTTGTACAGCCAGTTCCGCAAGGTACGCTCCTGCCCTCGGGCCAGCCGCTGGACCGTCTTGGGGTCGGCGGCGTTGCGCTGGATCAGCGCGAGGGTGTGCAGGACCTGGTCGTGGATCATCGCGGCGAGCTCGGCCCGTTCCTGTTCCCGGACCCGGGCCTCCCGCTCGGCGCGCAACTGGTTGAAGGTCCGCCACAGCACCGGGGCGGTGACCACACCGACCCCGGCCAGCCCGACCAGGGCGAAGATCACCCCGTTGACGACCGCCGCGAAGTTGCCCCGCGGCGAGTAGACCGCCGCCACCCCGATCACACCGACCGCCACCAGCAACCCGCCGCCGATGAACCGCAGCAGGAACGCGCGGCGGTCGCTCTCCTCGACGACCGCGCCGAGCCAGGGCACCTGCGGCAGTGTCTGACTCCACATCCGTCGCCGCTCCGGGGCCGACTGGTGCCAGATGATGCCCGCGCCGACCGCGATGATCGCGACCAGCCAACCAGCGGTCGCACTCACCCCGGTGGAACCGAAGACCATCACCTGCAGCAGCAGTACGCCGAGGCCGATCGCCACGAACGGCAGCAACTCGGCCAGGTTCCGCCGTTTCGGCGGGCCGGCGGTGGCCGGCGGAACGACCGCCCAGAAGGCGGCGTAGAGCAGCACACCGAGGCCGCTGAACCCGAGCAGGACCACGAAGGCCACCCGGACGCCGACGACCGGAAGCCGCAGGTGACGGGCGATCCCGGCGGCCACTCCGGCCACCACCCGCTGCTCCCGGCTGCGGTACAGCCGTGGTTGCTCGATGACGGTGGTGATCGCCGTCTCCCTCCGTACCGCCCCCTCGCCTGGTGTGGTCACCAGCGGCTCCGATCGTCACACGTGGTGGGAGGCGGTGACCACGGGGACGTCCCCGACATTGCCGCCGGGTTTCTCAGGGTGGGTTCAGGGTCGATTCCCGACGCCGGTCGGGCCGCTCGGCGAGCACCATCACGGTATGACCGATGACGCGGCCGAACCCCGGGGTCCGGCGAAGCCGACCGACAACGACGGTGCGCCCTCGCCCGGCAGCGGCGATCCGCGGCCCACCGACACCGGACGATCCGCGCCGGACGAGGGGCCGGCACCCGACGACGATCGACCCGCGCCGCAGGAGACACCGGCACCGCAGGAGACACCAGCACCGCAAGACGCACCAGCACCACAGGACGCATCCGCACCGGACGACGGGCCAGCACCGGACGACGGGCCAGCACCGGACGACGGGCCAGCACCGGACGACGGGCCGGCACCGGACGACGGGCCGGCACCGGACGACGGGCCGGCACCGGGTGCTTCCGACACCGGTCCGGGGCCGTCGGGGGCCGGCTGGGGATATCCGCCACCGCCACCGCCACCACCAGGCGGCTTCACCTCCCGGTACGGGCTGGTCCGGCCACGCCACGGGCGGTACCTGGCGGGCGTGTGCGCGGCGATCGGCCGGGCCACGAACACCGATCCGATCCTGTGGCGGGTCCTCCTCGCCGTACTGGGCTTCTTCGGCGGCATCGGAATTCTGGTCTACCTGGCCGTCTGGCTGGCCACCCCGAGCGAGGGCGACACCGCCTCCCCGGTGGAGAGCATGCTCGGCCGTGGCCGGTCCAGCATGTCCCCGGTCACCGTGCTGGTCCTGGGAATCCTCGTCGCCGTCATGTTCGCCTTCATCGTCACCGACGGATTCCGGGCGGTCCTGCTCGGATCGGCGGTCCTGATCGGTGGCGTACTGTTGCTCAACCGCAACAGCAACAACACCCAGGACAGCGCCTCGCCGCCGTTCGGCACCGCTGGCGCCTTCGGCCCGTCCGGGCAGGCTGATCCCGCGAGCCCCACCAACCCCACCGGCCAGTACGTCCCGTCCGGTCCGGCCGGGCCTAGCTATCCGACCTGGCGACCGGGGTACGCCTCGGCACCGGCCGCGACCGCCGCGCCACCTGGCTACCCGCCTGGTCAGTGGCCCGCGCCGGGTACCTACCCGCCACCGGGCGCGGCGGGGCAGCCCGCGCCGACGCCTCCGACGCCGAGTGGTTTCCCACCTGGCGGACTCCCCCAGCCGCCGTCGACCGGCGTACCGCCGCGCTGGCCCGGGCCGGCACCGGTGGGCGCGGCGATGCCCGGGGCGACGCCCCCGATGACCTCGGCTCCGCCGGCTGGCGGCCAGCCTGGCTATCGGGCGCCGTTCGCCCCGTACGGCCCGTACGCCGGCCGCACGACGCAGCCCGCGTACGCCACGCCACCGATGGTGCCCCCGGTGCTACCGGCGACGCCACCGCCACCTCGGCCGCCCAAGGAGAGGTCCCGGCTGGGCGCGGCCACCTTCTCGATGATCTTCGTGGCGTTGGGGCTGGTCACCGTACTCGATCTGACCGACGCCACACCGACCCCACCGTCGGCGTACTTCGCGGCCGTGCTCGCCACCATCGCGCTCGGGTTGCTGGTCGGCGCATGGTTCGGCCGGGCCCGTTGGCTGATCGCGCTCGGTCTGGTGGCCGCTGCGGCGCTGGGGGTCTCCAGCATCGCCGAGTCGGTCAACCACCGCGCGAACGACCCGGTGACCTGGCGGCCAGCCAGCTACGAGCTGATCGCGCCCCGGTACGAGTCGTCGTTCGGCGACGCGTTCCTGGATCTGCGCAACGTCGACTTCACCGGCGAACGAGCCGACGTCACGGCGAGCATGTCGTTCGGCAAGCTGTGGGTCCAGCTCCCGCCGGACGTCGACGTACGGGTGGAGGCCGAAATCAAGGCCGGTTCGGCGGAGGTGCTCGGCGAACGGTGGGACGGATTCGAACAACCGGCCCGGACGGTGTCGGACCTCGGCCAGGACGGCGCCGGGGGCGGCGACCTGGTCCTGCGGATCGTCGTGCAAGCCGGTGAACTGGAGGTAACTCGATGAAACGGCACCGTACCGACGGCGTCTCCCTGACCGTCGCAATCCTCTTCCTGGCGGCCGCCGGATGGTGGCTGGTGGCCCAGATCATCGATTTGGCACTACCCGAGGTCGGCTGGGTGGTCGCCGCCGGCCTGATCCTGCTCGGCGCCTTCGGCTTGTTCGGCGCGCTCCGTTCCGGGCGGTCGGCGGCACCGGCGGCGGCTGCCGAGCCGGCACCGGCGGCGGCCGACCCGGCACCGGCGGCGGTCCCGGAGCCGGCGTCCGGGTCGACGGGCCCGGATGTCGACGACCCGCTGCCGGCCCAGACCCGTGACTGACGGCGCTGCACCGCTCAATCGGGGCACCTATGCTGGTTTCGCGTCCCGCCATCGCCGCAAGGAGCCCACCCGACATGTCCTACTTCCCCACCGGGGGTACCGCCGGTTCACGCGGTCCGGTCCGCCTCGGTGACCGCGCCGCCCGTACGCTGACCGCGGAACTGGCCCGCGACAACGCCGAGAAACACGCCCTCGTCGTCGACGCCACGATCGGATCAACAGTCGTCACGGCAGCGATCGACGCGTTGCTCCCCGGCGACACGCTGACCCTCGTACCCAACGACGTCGACCAGGTCGCCGCGCTGCGGGCCGAGATCACCGCGCACGGACCCTGGGTCAGCGAACGGGTCCGGGTGATCGACTCGCTGCCGGCGGCCGACCCGGCCGACACCGTGATCATCGGCAGCCCGGTGACCGGATCCGCTGACGACGCCCGCACCCTGCTGGACGGCCTGGGCAAGTACCTCACCGACGGCGGCGTACTCGCGGTCGCCGTCCCGGCGGTGCCGGGCGGCACCGCCGGTGCCGCCGCCGAGCTGGACCGGCAGGCGGCGCTCTTCGGCGTCGGCGGCGACCTTGTGCTGCGCAACACCCCACCGGTACGGGTCCACCGCCTACGGTTCACTCCGGCGCACGTCGGCCGGGCCGACCGGCTCGGACCGGCCATGCGGACGTCCAGTATGCCGGTCACCCGGGGAATGCACATCGACTCCAACGGGGTCGCGGCGGCGGCGATCGCCCTCGGTCTCGCCGCTGCCGCCCGGGCCACCCGGCGCGGGAGCAAGCTCTGGCTGGTGCCGGCGCTGGCCGCCGTGCCGGTGGCGGCGTTCTTCCGCGACCCGCAGCGCGATGTCCCGGACGACCCCAGCGCCGTGGTCGCGGCCAGCGACGGCCGGGTGCTCTCGGTCGAACGGCTGCGCGACGAACGGCTCGGCGCGACGGAGTTCCTCCGGATCGCGGTCTTCCTGTCCGTGCTCGACGTGCACGTCAACCGGTCCCCGGTGGCTGGTCGGGTGGTCGACCACTTCGTCACCGACGGCGGTTTCGCCGCCGCGATGAAGCCGGCCGCCGAGCACAACGTCGCGGCGTACACGGTTCTCGACACCACACACGGCCGGGTCGTGGTCGCTCAGCGTACCGGCATGGTCGCCCGCCGGATCGTGCACCGCGCCCCGGTGGGCTCCCTGCTCGCCCGGGGGGAGCGGTTCGGTCTGATCCGATTCGGTTCCCGCACCGACGTGTACCTGCCGGCGGACCGGGCGGAACCACTGGTCGGGTCGGGCGACCGGGTCCTCGGCGGCGCGTCGGTGATCGCCCGCTGGCGCTGACGCCCACACGTCGGATCGCGCCGCGCGCGGCAGTCACCGCGCGCGGCAGTCACCGCGCGCGGGCGATCGGAAGGGTCTGTCTCCGGTGGGGCGGCGGTCAGACCGGCCGGCGTTGGTGCAGCCACAGCAACGGCCCGCTGGCCAGGTACGCCAGGACGATCACACCGAACGTCAACCGGACGTCGATCAACGCGCCCACGACCGGCAGCACCCACACCCACGGCGGGAGCCGGAACAGTCGGGCCAGCTTGACGTAGGGAAAACTGGACACCATCGCGAAGGCGAGCAGAGCGACGCCGGCGACCTGGACGCCACCGGGCACCGGTACACCGATGAGTACGCCGAGCGCGAGGACCGCCGCCGCGAGGGTGGTCGGCACTCCGGTGAAGAAGCCGCCGTCCTTCGGCGACACGTTGAACCGGGCGAGCCGGATCGCGGCGCACGCGGCGACCAACGCGCAGGCCACCGCTGCGGCAGGTGTGGAAACGGTGCCGGCCAGCGAGGCGTAGACCACGACCGGGGCAGCCAGGCCGAAGGAGCACATGTCGGCCAGTGAGTCCATTTGCGCGCCGAACGGACTCGCCACGCCGAGCCGGCGGGCGAGCGCGCCGTCGAGTCCGTCGAAGACGACACAAGCGATCAGACAGCCTGCCGCGCCGCGCACGTCGCCCTGCATGGCCAGGAAGACCGCCGCCAGCCCGAGCGTCAGGCTTGCCAGGGTGGTCGCGTTGACCAGCGCGAACCGGAGCCGACGCGCCGTCGTCTGGGCGCCGGGCAGCAGCGGCACGGTGGTGGCCGGGCGGATCTGGGTCAGGCCGTCGTCGGCGGTCGGGGCCGGTCGCGGCGGGCCGATCGCCGGGCTGACGGGCGCGATCGCGGCGATCTCCGCCGCCGTCACCGGGTCCAGCCGGTATCGCGCCGTCGGGTCGACGAGGTGGCCGTCGCGGCCGCGCGGATCGATCAGGTGGCCGTCGCGGCCGCGCGGGTGAACGTCGCGGGTCCGCCTACCGACCCGGACAAGCAGGACCTGCCGGGCGAACGTGCCGCTCCGCCGCAGAGGGCCAGCCCACCGGCGACCTGCCGGTCGAGGGCTGTCGGTCGTACGCCGCCGCCGCCACGGGGCTCTCGCCACGGATCCTCCATCATCGGTCGGGCACCATCACCAACGGACAGCCGCCCGATTATGCGGCCTACACCATTGCACAGCTCAGGCAGGTTGGCGAGAGATCGGTCCGGATCATGCCTTTTTCGCCGGGACGAAAGGTACAGGGTGTCCCGCTGTCACCGCTAGCTGACGCAAGCACCGGACCGATCACCCGCTGGTGTCCCGCAGGGTCTCCGCAGCGACGTCGGTCAGCGGCAGAGCTCGGATCTGGTCGGGTGAGAACCAGGCGACAGCCGCCGTCGACCCGCCGACTTCCTCGGTTATCCGCAACGGCACCGGCCGGTCGACCGTCACCCGGTAGAGCACCTGGACCACGTGCCAGTCGACGGGGTGACCTTCCGGCCCGAGGGCCGCCGGGTCGTGCCGGTGCCGTACGTCGAGCAGGTCACCGACCTGACCGGTCTGACCGGTCTCTCGACGATTTCCCGCAGCAGTCCGACGGCGGGCTGCTCGCCGTAGTCGGTGCCGCCGCCGGGCAGGTGCCACCGCCCGGCTCCCGGATAGCCGGGGGCGATCCGGGTCAGCAGGATCCGTCCGGCGGGTACGCCGCCGCCGGGAATCTGCCACCAGCCCGGCACCCCGGTCCGCGCCGAGGCGCGGACCATCAGCAGCCGGCCGGCGGCATCGCGGCACACGCCGTACGCCCCGATCCGCCGTTCCCGGCCGGGGACGTCACGGCCAGCCACTGCGTCAAGGCCGGGGCCAGCCCTGACTGCGCGGCCGGTCGCCGGGTCAGACAAGCTGAGCGGCGCCGACCGCCTCGGCGGTGACCTCGGTGAGCTCCGCTGACGGCGTGGCGGCCAGGTCGGCGGGGGCGAACCAGCGGGCTTCCGACGTCGACCCGCCGATGTCGGAGACGATCGGCAGGGTGGGCCGGTCGACCGCGACCTCGTAGAACGCGCGTACGCCGTGCCAGTCGATCGGGTAGCCCTCCGGGCCGAGCGAGGCGGCGTCGCGATGGCTGGCCACCCCGAGCAGCCGGATCAGCCGGCCTCGTTGGCCGGTCTCCTCGACGAGTTCCCGGATGAGCGCGGTGCCGGGCTGCTCGCCGTAGTCGGTGCCGCCGCCGGGCAGGTGCCAGCGGCCGGCACCGGGGTAGCCGGGGGCGATCCGGGTGAGCAGCACCCGCCGGGCCGGGTCGGTGGCGACCGCGTAGGCGGCGAACCGTTGCGCCCGGTGCAGCCCGTCCGGCCCGGGTACGGCGTGGAACGACGGGAAGTCGGGGGCGGTGTCCGGCCGCAGGTCGATGCTTTCCGGCGGCAGGCCGAGGGCGCTGGCGGTGAACGGGCGCAGCGGCAACTGCTTGGCGTCGTCCAGGCTGCACCAGCGGGCCAGGTCGGTGGGTTGGTTGATCCGGTGGCAGATCTGGCCGCCACGGATGGCGGCTTCGTAGATCAGTCGGTCGGTGTGTAGCGTGATGCCGCGCCGGGGCAGCGAGCGCATGTCGGCGAGAACGTCACGCAGCCCGGTGACCGAAACCGAAATGCCGGTTTCGGCGGCGGTCTCGCGGACGACGGTGTGATGGGGGTCCTCCCCGTGGTCCACGGCCCCACCGGGCAGCGACCACACCCCGGGCGTACCGGAGCGCGGAGAGGCTCGGACCAGGAGAAACCGGTCCTCCGAGTCGACACAGACAGCGTATGCCGCGATCCTGCGCAGCGGCTCCAGGGCGGGGGTCACGAGTCCGAATTCTGCCCCCCTACGGACGATCGTCGCGGAAAAGTGTCAGATTGGCGACAGTATTCTAGGTAACCACCTGACTACCTAGAGCCGCAATCCGGGACGGATCAGGGTATTGATCCGGGCGGTCACCGAGGTCGCCGACCGCTGGGGCGCGGACCGTTGGAGACATGACGACACACTCTGGCTCCGCAGCTCACACCCCGTACAAGCAGCTCCGGCGACCCACCACGGACCGCATGATCGCCGGAGTCGCCAGCGGTCTCGGCCGCTACTTCGACACCGACCCCACCCTGGTACGGGTGATCTTCGCGGTGGTGACCGTGCTGACCGGCGGTCTGGCCGCGCTCACCTACCCGGTGATCTGGTTCCTGATGCCGGAGGAGCCACCGACCGCCCCCGCCTGGCCCGGCACCACGCCGTCGACCACCCATCCCACCACCGACTGACCGGACAGGTCACTCCCACTCGATGGTGCCCGGTGGCTTGCTGGTCACGTCCAGCACCACCCGGTTCACCTCGGGCACCTCGTTGGTGATCCGGGTGGAGATCCGGCCGATCACCTCGTACGGCAGCCGCGACCAGTCGGCGGTCATCGCGTCCTCACTGGACACCGGGCGCAGCACCACCGGGTGGCCGTACGTGCGGCCGTCGCCCTGCACCCCGACGCTGCGCACGTCGGCGAGCAGGACCACCGGAAACTGCCAGACGTCGCGGTCCAGCCCAGCTGCGGTCAGCTCCTCACGGGCGATCAGATCGGCGGCGCGCAGCAGGTCGAGGCGCTGCCGGTCGACCGCGCCGATGATCCGGATCGCCAGGCCGGGGCCGGGGAACGGGTGCCGCCAGACCATCGCCTCCGGCAGGCCGAGTTGCAGGCCGAGCGCCCGTACCTCGTCCTTGAACAGCGTGCGCAGCGGCTCGACCAGGGCGAACTGCAGGTCCTCGGGCAGCCCGCCGACGTTGTGGTGCGACTTGATGTTGGCGGTGCCGGTGCCGCCACCGGACTCCACCACGTCCGGGTAGAGGGTGCCCTGCACCAGGAACTCGACGTCGCCGGCGGCGGCCACCTCGCGGGCCGCCGCCTCAAAGACCCGGATGAACTCCCGGCCGATGATCTTGCGCTTCTGCTCGGGGTCGGTGACGCCGGCCAGCGCGCCGAGGAACCGGTCGGCGGCGTCGACCACCTTCAGCTTGATCCCGGTGGCGGCCACGTAGTCCGACTCGACCTGCTCGGCCTCACCGGCCCGCAGCAGCCCGTGATCGACGAAGACGCAGGTCAGCTGGTCGCCGACGGCCCGGTGCACCAGCGCGGCGGCCACCGCCGAGTCGACCCCGCCGGACAGCCCGCAGATGACCTCCTTGTCACCGACCTGCTCGCGGATCCGGGCCACCTGCTCGTCGATGATGTTCTGCGGCGTCCAGATCGGCTCGATGCCGGCGATGTCGTACAGGAACCGGGTCAGCATCAGCTGCCCGTGCGCGGTGTGCGCCACCTCCGGATGGAACTGCACCCCGGCCCGCCGGCCGGCGACGTCCTCGAACGCGGCGACCGGCGCCCCGGCCGACCCGGCGGTCACCACGAAACCCGCCGGCGCGGCGGTCACGCAGTCACCGTGACTCATCCACACCGGGAGCTCGGTCGGCAGCTCCCGCAGCAGCACCCCGGCGTCGGGGCGGGCGGCCAGCGGCGTGCCGCCGTACTCCCGGCTGCCGGTGTGCGCGACCGTGCCGCCGAGCGCCAGCGCCATCGCCTGGAAGCCGTAGCAGATGCCGAAAACCGGCACCCCACCGTCGAACAGCTTCGGGTCGATCTGCGGGGCACCGTCGGCGTACACGGAGGCCGGGCCGCCGGACAGGATGATCGCGGCCGGTTGCATGGCCAGCATCTCGGCCACCGGCATGTCGTGCGGGACGATCTCCGAATAGACCTTGGCCTCGCGTACCCGGCGGGCGATCAGCTGGGCGTACTGGGCTCCGAAGTCCACCACCAGGACCGGGCGCGGCGTGCTCATGCCCCGGAGCCTACCGACCGTCGTCCGACCGTCCTGACGATGGTTCAGGTGGCGACGTTCGGTCGATGGTCAGCTGACCGGCCCCGCCGGCGGGCGGCGGTCCGGCTCGCCCTTGGCCGGCCAGTGGGCCATCGCCCGCTCGGCGAGCGCGACGATGGTCAGCGACGGGTTCACCCCCAGGTTCGCCGGCACCGCAGCACCGTCGACCACGTGCAGGCCCGGACAACCAAAGACCCGGTGGTACGGGTCGACGACGCCCTCCGCAGCGGTCGCCCCGATCACCGCCCCGCCCAGGATGTGCGCGGTCATCGGCACGTCGAACGGCTCGGTGACCGCGCCGCCCGCAATGCCGCCGATCTCGTCGGCGAGCAGCCGTACCGCCCGGTGACCGGCCGGGATCCAGCTCGGGTTCGGCTCGCCGTGCCCGTGGCCGGCGACCAGCCGCCCGCGCCGGTGGTACGTGGTCAGCGAGTTGTCGACCGACTGCATCACCAGCGCCACGATGGTGCGCCGCGACCAGTCCCGTACCGACAGCAGCCGGACCGTCTCGCGGGGCCGGCCGACCAACACGGCCAGCCAGCGGCGGACCCGGCGTGGCCCGCCGGCCACCAGCGCCGTCTGCAGCAGACCCATCAGGTTCGAGCCGTGGCCGTACCGCACCGGCTCGACGTGGGTGCCCGGCTCCGGGTGGAACGAACTGGTGATCGCCACCCCGTCGGTGACGTCGAGCCGCCGGCGGCGGGCGGCCCGGCGGGGCACCGACGCGCCGAGGATCGCCTCCGAGTTGGTCCGGGTCAGCGCCCCGATCCGGCCGGAGATCCGGGGTAGCGCGCCGGTGGCGCGGGCGGCGTGCAGCAGCCGTTGGGTGCCGAGCGCCCCGGCGGCGAGCACCACCTGGTCGGCGGCGATCGTCTCCCGGCCGCCGACCCAGGCACCGGTACGGCGTACCTCGATCAGATAGCCGGCACCGCCCGGACCCGGCCGCAGCCCGACGACCGTGGTCAGCGGGCGGACCCGCGCTCCGGCCCGTTCGGCGAACCACAGGTAGTTCTTGGGCAGGGAGTTCTTGGCGCCGACCCGGCAGCCGGTCATGCAGGACCCGCAGTGCGTGCAGCCGACCCGGTCCGGTCCGGCCCCGCCGAAGTACGGGTCGGCGACCCGCTCACCGGGGCGGCCGAGGTGGACGGCGACCGGGGTGGACCGGAACGTGTCGCCGACACCCATCCGGTCGGCGACCGCCCGCATCGCCTCGTCGGCGACGGTGGTACGGGGATAGTCGACGACGCCGAGCATCTGCTTGGCGCGGGCGTAGTGCGGGGCGAGTTCGGCTCGCCAGTCGGTGATGGCGGACCACTGCGGGTCGGTGTAAAAGTCGTCCGGTGGCTCGTACATCGTGTTGGCGTAGACCAGCGATCCGCCGCCGACGCCGGCCCCGGACAGCACCAGCACCCCGGCCTGGTTGCGGCCCTCCCCCGCGCTCTGTCCTGCGTTCTTGCTTACGCGACGGCCGGCGGGGCGCAGCAGGGTGATCCGCTGGATGCCGTAGCAGCCGAGTGCCGGTGCCCACAGGAACCGGCGGACCCGCCAGGAGGTACGCGGCAGCTCGTGGTCGGCGAAGCGGCGGCCGGCCTCCAACACCAGCACCGAGTAGCCCTTCTCGGCGAGCCGCAGCGCGGCGACACTGCCCCCGAACCCGGACCCGATCACGACCACGTCGTACCGCATCCCGCCATCATCACCGCCCGGCACCAGCCGTGGCACACCGGCTAGCCTGCGGCCATGGGAAGCGCCGAACTGGACGAGTTGATCGTCGCGGACGCCGATGCGTTGCGCGCCTGGTTGTCGGTCAACCACGCCACGTCGCCCGGAGTCTGGCTCGCCCTGACCAAAAGGGCGGTACCGTCACCACGTTGACCTGGCAGCAGGCGGTCGACGAGGCGCTGTGCTTCGGCTGGATCGACGGGCAGGCCCGCAAACGGGACGAGCAGACCTCCTGGATCCGGTACACCCCACGCCGGCCCCGCAGTTCCTGGTCACAGCGCAATGTCGCCCACGTGGCCCGGTTGGAGGCGCAAGGGTTGATGACGCCGGCCGGCCGCGCCGTCGTGGCGGCGGCCAAGGCGGACGGACGGTGGGCGGCCGCCTACGCGCCGCCCTCGGAAGCCCAGGTGCCGGCCGATCTGCTCGCCGCGATCGCCGCCGACCCCGACGCCCAGGCCATGTTCGACGTCCTGACCAGCACCAATCGCTTCGCCATCATCCACCGGGTGAACAGCGTCAAGCGGGCGGAAACCCGCGAACGGAAGATCCGCGAGGTCGTCGCCATGCTGGCCCGGCACGAAACGATCTACCCGCAGAAGGCCACGCCGCCGGAGCCGCCGCGATCGGCCACGTCATGATCACGTACGGCAGGAGGACGCCGAGTTCCGTAGCCTGGTGACGTGCTGGAGTTCGAGGGCGTGGTGTGGGAGTGGCGTGGGCCGTCGCCGTACCACTTCGTGTCGATTCCGGACGAGTCCACCGAGGTGGTACGCGAGTGGGCATCGGCGGTCACGTACGGCTGGGGAATGGTGCCTGTCGAGGTACGGCTCGGGCGGAGCCGATGGCGGACCTCGTTGTTCCCCAAGGACGGTGGCTACGTCCTCCCGCTGCGGGACTCGGTACGCAAGAAGGAGAACATCGACCTCGACGACATCGTCCGCGTCCAACTGACCGTTCGTGCTGGTTGACGACCGTTGACGGCCGCTGAATCGTCCTGGGCCAACCGACCCCTGGTCACCACCGCTCGACAAGGTGTTCCCGGCCCTGCGGCGGATCGTACGGCTCGGGCCAGTAGTCGATGATCTTGGTGATCAGCCCGTGCTCGGAGGTCTCCAGCCAGACGCAGGCGTCCTGCTGGTCGGGGCCGACCCGTACGTCGAGCCACAGCGCGGCGAACCGACCCTCGGCGATCACTCGTCGTGCCCGCAGATGCCAGTCACCGGGATATTCGACGTTGAATCGCAAAAATGCATCTTTGCCGCGAACGCGCTCCCGGGTCTGCGGCAGTTCGTAGACCACGTCGTCGGCGAGCAGGGCCGCCAACCCCGGCCAGTCACGGCGCTCCAGGCGATCCACGTAGGCGTTGGCGGCACGTCGCGCTGCCACCACGTTGTCGTCCATGGCGCAGACCGTAGCCCCAGGCCAGCGACATCGACGGCGCGGTGTCAGCCAGCGGGCTATCCAAAACGGTCGGCCAGCGTGGTCAGCTTGGCGACGTACGCCGGCCAGTCGTGGTCGTCGGGGATGTTGGTGTTGTCCCGACGCAGGCCGATCGCGCTGTCGTGCTGCTCACGCAGGATGTCCGCGTGACCGGCGTGGCGGGCCAGGTCGCAGGTCACATGGATGATGATCCGTTGCAGCGTCACGGCCTGGGCATCGGGCCGCCACCACGCCACCCGGCCCGGCGCGTCGAGCGGTAGCTGTTCGATCGTCTGATCCGCGAACGTCCCGACCCGGTGATAGAGGTCGATCAGCCCGTCCTTCGTCTCGTCCTCCCGCGCGTACCAGTCTGCTTGCGGGTCCGCCTCGAACGCCGCCATGGGAACCAGTTCTCCAGGCGTCGGGAACTCGCGGCCGAAGGTCGGCCCGAAGTAGCCGGCTTCGACATTGAGACAGTGTTTGAGGATCCCCAGCAGGTTGGTGCCGGTCGCGGTACGGGGCAGCCTGGCTTCGCGTTCGCTCAGCCCGTCGAGCTTCCAGATCAGGTCCTCGCGAGTGCCCCGAAGGTAGAGAAGCAGCGCGGTTTTCGCATCGCCCGGGTCAGCCATGCCCGCCAGTCTTCCCCATCCGACGCCTCGATGTCGGTGTGCCAGCACAGGCGACCCGGTTGACGCTGTCGGAGATGCTGGGCGCGTGGGAAAGCGTCGAAGCCTGCCTCGGATGGTCGGCTACGCACTGGCTGCGGTCGTGCTCGCCGGCGTCGTGGCCCGTCTGGTTTCGCGAGACGGCGGCACCGACCGGTGGCTGATCGGTGTCGGCGGCAGCCTCATCTTCCTCATCGGCGTCCGGCAGACCGCGCAGGGCGTACTCATGCTTTGGCGGTCCTGGCAGCTCAGGCTGTTCGGGGAGGATGTGCGGGCGGTACTGACCGACAAGGAGCGCCGCTACAACGCCGATTCCGACACCGTCTTCACCGCGCATCTGAAGGGCCCGGACTTCACCTGCACCATCCACACCGGGGCCTGGGACCCGGGCCGGGTGAGCGAGTCCGTCCTCGTCCGCCGACACGTCCCGAGCGGCCAGACCGAGCTGCTGCCGAGGCCCGCACCGGTGGGCAACCTGATCCGCGACATCGTCGGCCCGTTCGCTCTGGTCGCCGTGACCGGCGCCTTCGCCGGGATCGGTTTCGGGGTGCTGTGGGCACTCGACCTCCTCCCGTAGGAGCCAGCCACCGGATCCCGAGCTCGGCAGCTGGCTCTCGGGACACGCGCGTCAGCAGGCCATAGCCTCGTGTTGTCTGATCCCGCGAGGGGATTGTGATCCCCTCATGGGATCAACCTGGCTGCTCGGGCGGAAGCTGCGGTGTCCGGGAACGGGCCGACTGTGCCGAGCGGTATGCGCGGGTGACCGTGGACGATGTGGCGGCCAGCTGCGGACGGGACGGTAACCAGACGGTCTGGACGCCGAGTCGCTCGTTCATCGAAGCGAGTTGGTACTCGTAGCCGAGGTCGGCGGCCGTACGCAGACCACGAACGATGACCGAGGCACCGCGGCTCAGGCAGTAGGCGGTGGTCAGGCCGGTCCAGGTGTCCACCTCGACGTTGTCCCAGGCTGCCGGCATGACGTCGCGCACCCGTAGGGCCCTGTCCGTGGCCTCGGCTGTTGGCTGCTTTTCGGCGTTCACCGCCAGATGTAGCCGTCACCGCGACTCCCACCACATGGCCACGATCGGGGCCGCCGTCAGCGGCGGCGGCCGGTGGCGAGAGCGACGAGGTACTGTCCACCGCCCGCGTCGACGCTCGCGGTCACCGGCAGGCCAGGCACCAGCCGGGAGAACCGGTCGACCAGCCAGTCCGCCGCCTCTTGGGCATCCTTCCTGCTCGGGCAGCGGGCAACCAGTTCCCGGCCACCTTTGCGTTCGAGCCGCTCGGCGACGGCGATCAGCGGCGCGGGCTCCACCACCCGCAGCCGGTCCGGCCAGGCGATGACCACCTTGACCGCGCCCTTGCGGGTATTGCAGGCCCGATGCGCGAGTCGCTCGACGACCTTGGCCTTCTTGTCGGCGGTACGGCTGTCGATGCTGAGACCACGCGGATCGTTCACCGGCTTGTCGGCGTCGACCGGCTCATCGCACACCCAGCATCGCCAACCGTCCCGGACCGCGACCTCATCGAGGAGACTCATCCCAGCAAACTAGCCTGTCAGCCCTCGGTTGACCGACAGCCCTGTCTGGCCGGGGCCGACGTGGCGACGGTGGTACGGGGCGGCCTGACCCCGCCGGGTGGGCGTGATGGCCACCGATGCACTGAATCGGTGACCACGCGACATCACGAGGTGACGCCGATGGTCGCCCCGATCGCGGCGGGCAGCGGGTACGGCCGCTCAACGGGCGACAGGCCGGGTGGGACGGGCCCGTCGGCGGCGGCGAGCTGGTCCCGGATCGCATGCGCCTGGTCGGTCACGTCGCTGATGCCGACGATCCATTCGTCGACGTACCGGTCGACGACCTGGCCGGACAGGCCGACCTGCAGCGACCGGTACGGCAGCGGGCCGAGCGACGGTGACCGCTCCGGGTCCCACTGGACCCTGACCTGGCTGGTCTGCACGAGCCGCGCCCAGGCGGCCTGGTCCGGATACAGGTCGCGGTCGTAGTGGCTGAGGCACGCCTGAGCGAGCGCCGCCTCGAATCCACTGCGGAGGATCCTGACCGCCAGCACCCGCTCCTGGCCGGGCTTGGACGCCCAGCCGCTGCGGTACATCATCCAGAGGAACGACGGCTTGATCCAGGTCATCCGCTCGCGCTTGAACGGTGGCACGAACCGACCGGCGGCCACCGCCGGGGCGGCGATCTCCGGCGCGTACGCCTGGTAGACGGTGACGGTCTGCTCGTCGAACGCGGCCCGGATCTGGCGGTACGGAACACTCACGCACCGATCGTGCCGGACGTGCCCGGCAAGCTCCAGGGTGATTTTCACCTTACATAGGGCGGTAGGCGTCCCGCCGGTGTTCTATGCGCAGCACGACGACCTCGCGTGCGTTCTCGTTGATTCGGTAGAGCACGCGGTAGGTCCCGCGACGTGCAGCCCAAACGCCCGCTAATTCGAACTGCAGCGGTTTCCCCACTCGATGCGGGTTGTGCACCAAGGTGTTGGTCAGGAATTCGATTGCTGCGGCCGCGACCGACTCGGGCAGGGTCTTCGCGAGCGCGCGTCGCGCGGGTGGGGTTACGACCAGTTCATACTCGTTCACCTGCGCAGCTCACGCACCGCCTCGGCACCCCGGACTACGTCACCGCGGGCGTACGCGGCGTCGGCCTCGCGGATGTCAGCCAGGGCCTGCGGATCCCGCAGCACGTCGATGGTCTCCTCCAGTTGGGCCAGGTCCTCCGGGCTGATCAATACTGCTGCGGCGCGGCCGTTGCGGGTAAGCACGATCCGCTCATGCTCACGTTCGACCCGGTCGACGTACTCTGAGAGGTGGTCACGGACGCCGCGCAGCGGTTCGGTAGTCATGGCCACAATTGTGGCGCACGCACCGAGGCGCTGTCCACCTCGGCTGGCGTTGCGGCCCGAAAGGCGTGCGCACCCGGCACACCCAAACCGACATAAAGTGACATATCGCCGATCCTCGTCGCGGTCGGTCGCGGAACCGCCAAGGTCAATCATCCGATCTCGCGCTACTCGCAGCAGATCGGGAGAGGCCGGAACGCCACCACTCCACCGCGTCGAGCCCTTCCCGAGATGGCGGGCCGCGTCGAGTTGAGGGCTCACGTACGTTATCCGCGAAAATTACGTACGCCAGCCCTCAACTCGACAGCGTGCAGTGACTCGGGAGACCGACTTTCGCGCTCATCGGCCAGCTGAACGTATGGCTGCCACCTTGGGATGATCGGCCATGTGGCGGTTTGATCACTTTCAGTATTGTGCGGGAGTGCTCCGAGCGTGCTGGCGATGGGTCCAGAGGTACTGGTGGGTGGTGCTGGTTCCCGCAGTGGTCGCGACGGCAGCCGTGTGGGCGCTGGTCGCGGATGACAAGCCAGCCTGGACGGTGGTCGCTGGCGTAGCGGCGGCCGTCGCAGGCGCGTTCGCGCCGTCGGTGCTGGACCGGGTTCGGCAGGGGCGGGAGCGGCGGGAACAGCGGAATCGGGTAGTCGGCGGGGCGCTGGTGGCGGAGTTGCCGGAGTCGGTGGCGTGGCTGCTGCATCCGCAGGCAGCGGTGGTCGGGTTCGTCGGTCGTGGGTGGCTGCTGACGGCGCTGGACAGGTGGTGCGCGGATCCGGGTGCGAGCGCGGTCCGGCTGCTCGTGGGTGCGGGTGGGGTGGGCAAGACCCGGTTGGCGCAGCACTTCGCCCGCCGGTCGACGGGTTGGCAGTGGTGGCCGGTGGCCCCTGACCGAGAGGAGACGGTCGCCGAGCGGCTTGAGGCGGGCGACCGACCGGGCAGGGTGCTGTTGACAGTCGACTATGCCGAGACCCGCGATCCGGCGAAGTTGGCGCACCTGATGTGCGCCGCACAACGGGCTGGTGGCGTACGAGTGTTGTTGCTGGCCCGGTCGGTCGGGTTGTGGTGGTCGTCGTTGTCGGCGGCGTACCCGCCGCAGGCACATCTGGTGGACGCGCTGACGGTGTCGGCGAACGTGCTGGAGGTCCCGGCCGAGATCGAGGGCCACAGTCCGCAGCAGATGGTGACGGACGCGGTGACGGCGTTCGCTGGTCGGCTGGGTCGCCACCATCCGGGTGAGGTCGCGGTGGCGGAGGCGGGTCCGGATGTTCCGGTGTTGCGGTTGCACGCGCAGGCGCTGCTGGCGGTGTTGGGCGGGCCGCGTGGTGACGACCGGTACGACGTGCTGGGCGAGGTGCTGGGCCATGAGGCCCGGTATTGGCGGCACCGGGCTCGCCGCGACGGGCTGCCGGGGGTGGGTGAACCGGCTACCGACGCGGTGTTGCGGCGGCTGGTCGCCGTGGCGGCGCTGCTGGGCGCGGACGACCGTGCGCAGGCGGTGGATCTGGTCCGCCGGGTGCCGGGGCTAGGTGAGGCGCCACCGGAGCTGGTGGACAGCTATGTGAGCTGGTTGTTCGCGCTGTACCCGTCGGCGGCGACGGGTGGTGGGTTGGGGACGTTGCAGCCGGATCTGCTCGCGGAGGACCTCGCGGTCGCGGTGCTCCGCGAAAGCTCCCCGTCCGAACGCGCCGCGATCGTGCGCGGTCTGGCTGTCAATCAGGCGGTACGGGCACTGACGGTCCTGAGTCGCGCCCATGCCCACCAGTCCGATGCCGCGCAGATGATCGACGTGGCGCTGGCCGCTGACGTGCCGGTGATGACCGAGGCGGTGCTCCAGGTCGGCCTCCAGTTCCCCGGTGTGCTCGCCCCCCGCCTGGCGATTCTGCTCGGAACGGCTGAGCTCGACGCTGACTGGATCAGGCGGATAGAGCTTCGGGTGCCGTACCCGTCGATCGAGTTCGGCCGGGTCGCGCTGGCGTTGACCACTCAAGCCCTGCGTGGCGCAGCGGCAACGATCGAGTCCAGCGATCGGGCATCGCTACTGACCGTACACAGTGTTCGGCTGGCCGAGGTCGGACGACGGGCCGAAGCCCTCACCGCCGGCGAAGAAGCCGTCAACCTCTACCGGGAACTCGCCGCCACCGACCGCGACACCCACCTACCCGACCTCGCCGGGTCGGTCAACAACCACGCCCTCTGGCTGGCCGAAGCCGGACGACGCACCGAAGCACTCACCACCAGCGAAGAAGCCGTCAACCTGCGCCGGGAACTCACCGCCACCAACCGCGACGCCCACCTACCCCACCTCGCCATGTCACTCAACAACCACGCCGACCTGTTGGCCGAGGTCGGACGACGGGCCGAAGCACTCACCACCAGCCAAGAAGCCGTCAACCTCTACCGGGAACTCACCGCCACCAACCGCGACGCCCACCTACCCCACCTCGCCATGTCACTCAACAACCACGCCATCCGGCTGGCCGAAGCCGGACAACGCACCGAAGCACTCACCGCCAGCCAAGAAGCCGTCAACCTGCGCCGGGAACTCACCGCCACCAACCGCGACGCCCACCTACCCCACCTCGCCATGTCACTCAACAACCACGCCCTCCGGCTGGCCGAAGCCGGACAACGCACCGAAGCACTCACCACCAGCCAAGAAGCCGTCAACCTCTACCGGGAACTCACCGCCACCAACCGCGACGCCCACCTACCCCACCTCGCCATGTCACTCAACAACCACGCCCTCCGGCTGGCCGAAGCCGGACAACGCACCGAAGCACTCACCACCAGCCAAGAAGCCCTCACCCTCGACCGGGAACTCGCCACCACCAACCGCGACACCCACCTACCGGGCCTCGCCGTGTCACTCAACAACCACGCCCTCCGGCTGGCCGAAGCCGGACAACGCACCGAAGCGCTCACCACCAGCCAAGAAGCCCTCACCCTTTACCGGGAACTCGCCACCACTAACCGCGACGCCTACCTACCCGACCTCGCCAGGTCCCTGTGGAGCATCGGGTATATAGCGCATCTCCTTGGAGAGGCGCAGGAGCAGATCTTTGATGCTGTCGCTGAAGGTGTGCGCTACTTCGACGAACTCGTAGCCGCTGAGCCGCAGGCGTTCACCACAGATCGCGATGCAGCAGCAGCCACCTTGGCTGAGCTGAAGGAAATTGCCGCCAGTCAGCGCCCGAAACCGCCGTCGCCCAGGTCACCCCAGGCAGACGAGGCAGCCCCCGACGCCGTCTGACTGGAGACCGGCAGGCTCTGCTGCCGGCAGCCGCACTGCCCCAGCGACCCCGCGCCACGCTCGGCGTGGGGTCGCTGGCGCTGATGATTGGCTTAGCGAGACTTGGCCAGTTCGACGAACGCTGACCACGCGGTTGGCTCGAAGGTCAGGGTCCCGCCGTCGCGGTCCTTGGTGTCCCGGACGTACACCCGGCCGGGGATGTTGTCGGCCACCTCGACGCAGGTGTCTCCACCGTTGCTGCTCCGGCTGGACTTACGCCACTGCAGCGTCTGCTCACTACTCATCGCGCATCCTTCACTGGAGGCGGTCATGACGACCGCCGATGGTCAGGGGTGGCTGTGGGTCTTGAGAGTGGTGACGAAGGCGGCCCAGCCGTGGGGGGCGAAGCTGAGGGCCGGACCCGCCGGGTCCTTGCTGTCGCGAACAAGCACTGTCGCGGGGACGTTGGTGGCGACCTCGACACACATGCCCTGCGCGTTGCTACGAGTGCTTTTACGCCAGGTCGCCTGGTCCAGGCCACGAGGGGTGGTCGTCATTCGGGCTCTCCCTTGCTCCCTGCGCCAGCATCACCTCCGCCCTCATTCGCAGGAAGGCCAGCGTGTCAGCGGGCGAGAGGGCGGTCGCACGGAGGTGGTCAAACGCCAGCCCGTGCGTGTCTACATGGTAGTCCTTGTCCAGGTAGAGAGCGCCACTCAGATTTTCTTGGTAGACCACCGTCGGATGGTCGCCGAAGTCGAGCAGCGCGAAGGACACGCCCATGCCCATGTGCGCACCCTGCCGGAACGGCAACACCTGAACGGTCACCGACGGCCGCTGAGCCGTGGTGATCAAGTGCCCGAGTTGCGCCGCCATTACCTGCGGGCCGCCCACCGGCCGATGCAGTACCGCTTCGTCCAGAACGAACCACAGCCTGGGTGGCTTCGACCGATCCAGGATCCTTTGCCGGGCGAGGCGGATCTCGACCCGCTCCTCGATCTTCTCTGGTGGACCTTCCGGGAACTCAGCTTGTAGGAGTGCGCGGGTGTACTCGGCGGTCTGGAGCAGCCCGTTGACGAGTTGGACATCGTAGGCGCGAAGCTGGGTCGCCTCGTCCTCGAAGGCAACGTACCCGGCCAGCCCGTCTGACATGGCATTCGAGTAGTCGTTCCACCAGCTGTACTGCTGGGCGTCGTGGGCGAGCTGGATGAGCCCGGCGGCGTCATCATCGGCTACTCCGTAAAGCCGCAGCAGCTTCGCGACGTTGCGCGGCGTCACTGAGACCTGGGCGTTCTCGACGCGCGACAGCGTCGACTTGCCGATCGTCACTTGCTGCGCCACCTGGTCGATCGTCAGATCGGCGGATTCGCGAAGTGCGCGAAGCTCCGAAGCGAGTCGACGGCGCTGAACGCTTGGGATTCCTGCCACAGGGGACAGTGTGCAGCATCTTGCGTCGATTGGCGAGTCCCAGATCAGAGAAAATCTGAACTAGCGGGAGTTGCAAGATCACCATTTTGATGCCACCGTAGGCAACGGGTCGATGGTGGACAGTTGATCAACCGGCTGGCTGTCGATCGCAGGAAACGGCGCGTGACGTGATCGTTTCTCGCTTCTTTCGCTGAAATCCCAGGTGACCGGGTGGGTCACGGCAATGCCCGCCCGGTCACGTCACACCCCTTGCCGATGTAACGCGACCCGTGACCTCAGAAAGGGCGGCTCTCCCATGCGCAGACTTCTCGACGTCTTCCGTACCCCTGTGCGGAGCCGACGGCACCGGCGGCTACTCGCCGAGATCGGCCACCACAGCCGCAACAACGCGGCAGCGGCGGCGGCCGGGTCACGTCGTCCGCCGACGTGGCGCAGCCCCAACGCTGGTGCCCACTACAACACCGGCTCGGCGGCACGGCTGTCGATCAGCCCGGTCCAGGTCCGCGACCGCTACTTCCCGGACCGCGCCCGGCGCGGCTGCGACCCCGGCGAGGTTCGCGCCTACCTGTACCTGGTCGCCGACGAGCTGGCCGCGCTGCGCGCCGACCTGGCCGCCACCTCAGACGAGAACGTACGGATCAAGCAGGCGCTGCGTGACTGGCAGTCGCAACAGTTCCGTGCCCAGGTGCCGGCGTGACCGGCGACGCGGCACGTGTGGCCCGGGAAGACGTACGGGCGCACCTGCCGACCCGGCTGCGCGTCTGCCGTACGTGTGGCCGGGCCACACCATGCCGGCCGTTCCTGCGGGCGTTGACGATCCTCGACCGCCACGACCCGGCCAAGGCCCGACGGCTGCGTACCGTGCTGCACCTGTCCGGACTCTGGTCGGCCCCACTACCCAACCGAACGTGAGAGATGGTGTCGACGATGGAGATCGGAGCGCTCATCGGCGTGGCCCTGCTCGGCTTCTGCGCCGGACTGTTCTCGTTCCCGGTGAAGTCCAGGTGGTGCCCCCAGTGCGGGCTCACCACCTGGCCGACCGAACGAGGAGCCGACGGCGTCGAACGACCACGCCGCGACGCACCGCCCCGTGAATAACCAGCTCCTGCGCACACCCGAACCGAAGCCCGGTGACGTACTGCTGATCGGCGCGCACGCCAGCGTCCAGTTCGCCGGCGACCGACGGCTCACGTTCCGCGTCATCTCTGTCGACCAGAAACCGACGTACCACGGTTGGGTTTGGCTCACCGGCTACGTCATCGACGAACGCGGATTTGCCGCCGAACGGCGCGAGATCTTCGTCCAGCGCCGTGGACTCTACCGACTGCCCAAACGACAGTCGACATGACAATTGATCAACTAGGACGCCAACGGCGTGTCGTCCGAATTTCCGTCGAATGATCATGGCGATCGGAGCTCCAGTGGGGGTGGCCGGTGGAAATTTGGAGAGAACTGGGGAGCCACCGCGAAACTGTGGGGCGACTGTGGACGTGGCGGGGCTGCGATCTCAGCCACCATGGGATCACAATGCGCACATGCCCTTTGACGCTAGCAAGGTGCCCAGTCACCTGTTGATCAAGGTCGAACAGCCGGACCACCCCGTATCGCTGGTCTCCGAAGACGACGCCCGGCAGCGGGCCGCCGCCTATCCGACCATCATGTGGGGTGCCCCGGTGTTCGGCTGCGCCCAGGAAATCGACGGCCGATGGCGGATCATCCGGCTCAACGGCGACAGCCCACAGGATGCTCGCGACAGCCTCGCCTCGCACTTCCGCCGGCTGCACAGCGAAACACCGTCGACCCCCGAAAACGCCGCCCGCCGCGCCGAATACGAGAAAATCTACGAACTGCTCGACTGGGAGGCCCTCGACGAACTCACCGTCGACGGCTACCGATACCGGATCATCCGCGCCCAGACGTTCATCCGGATGGGACCTGACGGGCCGGAGCCGCCCCGGCCCACCGACCCCGACCCGTACCCGCCGGGTGAAGCGGAACAGTACTTCTCCCACCTGGACGACGTCGTGATCGACCCGGCCGCCAGCACCGGGCTCACCGGCGGACTGCTCCGGGTGGAGCTGATCTCGTCGGCCTACCATCCGGCGACCGTCGCCGCCGACGTGCACGCCGACTCCCGCCGGGCGATGGACACCCACCCGAACGTGGTGCTGCTGCCCGTCGGCTTCACCGTCGGCAAGCTGGTCGACGGCAGTTGGCGGCCCAGGTCGGCCACCACGTACGCCACCCCGCAGGGTGCCCGGGACGCCGGATCGTTCGTGATGCCCGACATCCGCCTGGACGAGGACACCTCGCTGGACGAGTTCCGGGCCGCGTACCAGCGGGCCCGCGAGGAGCACCGGCCGCCCCGTACCGACGATTTCGAGGTCGAAGGGGTCCGCTGCCGGGTGACCCGGGTCGAGACCTTCGTCCGGGTCGGACCCGACGGCCCGGAAGGCCCGCGCCCGTCGGACCCGGAGTCGCACCTGCCGCCGGCCCGGCTGATGCAGGACTACCACGACGAGGAGGACGACCTGGCCTCGGACCCGGACTGAGCACCGGCCAGCCGACCCAGCGATAAGAAGACGATCAGGGTTTCGCCGGGGCGGTGTCGCCGTACAGCCACTCGTCGAAGAACTCCCGCAGTGGCTGTCCGGTGACCCGCTCGGCGACCGTGACGAACTGCTCGGTGGTGGCGTTGCCGCCCCGGTACTCCGCCGCCCAGGTCCGCAGCAACCGGAAGAACGCGTCGTCGCCGACCGTGCGCCGCAGCGCGTGCACCGTCATCCCGCCCCGCTTGTAGACCGCCTGGCTGAAGATCCCCGCCGGACCGGGATCACCCGCCGGGTTCGTCCAGTCGGTGCGCTCGTACTCCCGGTCGAACATCTCGTCGGCGGTGGCCGCGCCGTCGTGCTCCGACCACAACCATTCGGCGTACGTCGCGAAGCCCTCGTTGAGCCACATGTCCCGCCACTGCAGCAGCGACACACTGTTGCCGAACCACTGGTGGCCCAACTCGTGCGCCACCACCCACGTCTCCGGGCCACGGTCGAAGAACACGTCGCCGTACACCGGCCGGGACTGGGTCTCCAGGGCGTAGCGGATCCGGTCGTCACGGACCACGATCCCGCCGTACGCGTCCACCGGGTACGGCCCGAAAACCGTCTCCAGGTAGTCGGCGATCTCCCCGGTCCGGGCCATCGCCTGCTCGGCCGCGCCGCCCTCGGGCAGGTCGGCGTCGACGGCGATCACCATCGGCCGACCGGCGTGGGTGCTGGTCTCCACCCGGTAGTCGCCGATCACGAGGGTGGTCAGGTAGCTGGCCAGCGGGGTCGACTCCGACCAGCGCCAGGTGGTCCAGCCGTCGGCGCTGGTCGTCTCCCCCGGCGCGCCGACGCTGACCGCCGCCAGCCCGTCCGGCACGGTGATCTCCAGGTCGAAGGTCGCCTTGTCCGCCGGGTGATCGTTGACCGGGAACCAGGTGCTGGCCGACTCGGGCTGGCCGAGCGCGATCGCCCCGTCGTCGGTGACCTGAAAACCACCCTCACCGAAGTCGCGGCTGATCAGCGGCTCCGGCTCGCCGCCGTACGCGACGACGACGGTGAACGCCGACCCGTCGGGCAGCCCGGCGGCCGGGGTGACGACCAGTTCGTCGTCGTCGCGGCGGTGCTGCGCCGGCCGGCCGTCGACGTCGACGTCCGCGACGTCCAGGCCGGCCAGGTCCAGGTTGAACCGGGACAGGTCCATGGTCGCGGTCGCGGTGATCGTGGCGGTGCCGTCGAGCTGGCGGGTCGCCGGGTCGTAGCGCAACGCCAACTCGTAGCCGGCGACGTCGTAGCCGCCGTTGCCGTACGACGGGAAGTAGGGGTCGCCGATCCCGACCGCGCCGGGCTCGAAGTCGCCCGCCGGCTGCGACGCCCGGTCGAGCAGCACCGGCAGTACGCCACAGCCGGCGCTGGCGGCACCGGCGGCGAGCACCACCGCCACCGTCGCGGCGACGACCGACGTACGGCTACGGCTGCGGCTACGGCTACGGCTACGGCTGGGTGTCACCGGTCCAGGACCAGCCCCACGCGCTGGAACTCCTTGAGGTCGCGGTAGCCGCACTTGGCCATCGCCCGGCGCAGCCCGCCGAACAGGTTGAGCTGCCCGTCCGGCTCGTCGGCCGGGCCGAACAGCAGCTGCTCCATGTCGCCCAGCGACTCGCCGGCCACCCCGTACGCGCCGCGCGGCAGCTTCGGGTGGCTGGCCACCGAATGCCACCAGGCCCCGGTCGCCGGGGCCTCGGCGCACAGCGACAGCGGCTCGCCGAGCATCACCGCGTCGGCACCGCAGCCCAGCGCCTTGGCGATGTCGCCGGAGGTCTGCAGGTCGCCGTCGGCGATCAGGTGCACGTACCGGCCGCCGGTCTCGTCCAGGTAGTCACGGCGGGCGGCGGCGGCGTCGGCGATCGCGGTCGCCATCGGCACCCGGATGCCGAGCACCGAGTCGGTGGTCGACCACTCGTCGGCGCCGATGCCGACGATCACGCCGGCCGCGCCGGTACGCATCAGGTGCAGCGCCGTCTTGTAGTCGGTGCAGCCGCCGACCACTACCGGCAGGTCCAGGTCGGCGATGAACTCCTTGAGATTCAGCGGCTCGTCGGTGGTGGAGACGTGCTCGGCCGACACGATGGTGCCCTGGATGACCAGGATGTCCACGCCGGCGTCGAGGATCACCGGGGCCAACGCCAGGGTGTGCTGCGGTGAGACCCGGACCGCGACAGTGCCGCCGCCGTCACGCATCTGCCGGACCCGTTCGGCGATCAGTTCGGGGCGGATCGGCTCGGCGTACGCCTCCTGCAGCCGTTTGGTGGCCGGCTCGTCGTCGTCCATGCCGGCAAGCTCGGCGAGGACCTTGCTCGGATCCTCGTAGCGGGTCCAGAGCCCTTCGACGTTGAGCACCCCGAGTCCGCCCAGCTCGCTGAGCTTCGCGGCGCTGGCCGGGCTCATCGTCGCGTCCGACGGGTGCGCCACGCACGGGATCTTGAACTGGTAGGCGTCGAGCTGCCAGGCGGTGGAGACGTCGTCGACGTCCCGGGTGCGCCGGCTCGGCACGATGGCGATGTCGTCCAGGTGGTAGCCGCGCTGCGCGGTCTTGCCCAGCCCGATCTCGACCACGTCACGCATGGTGTCACTCCAGTTGTGGACGGGCCGGCGGCACGCAGCCGCCGGCCGGCTCGGACCGCTCGGACCGCGAAGGTCAGCGGGTGTGGTAGTTGGGGGCTTCGACGGTCATCTGGATGTCGTGCGGGTGGCTCTCCTTGAGGCCGGCCGCCGTGATCCGGATCAGCTGGCCGCGCTGGTGCAGGTCGTCGATGCCTTCGGCACCGACGTACCCCATGGCCAGCCGGACCCCGCCGATCAGCTGGTGCACGACGGTGGACAGCGGTCCACGGTACGGCACCTGACCTTCGACACCCTCCGGGACCAGCTTCTCGTCGTTGAGCACGTCCTGCTGGAAGTAGCGGTCCTTGGAGTAGGAGCGGGCCTGGCCGCGCGACTGCATCGCGCCCAGCGACCCCATCCCCCGGTACGACTTGAACTGCTTGCCGTTGATGAAGATCAGTTCGCCGGGGCTTTCCTCGCAGCCGGCGAGCAGGCTGCCCAGCATCACCGTGTGCGCGCCGGCGACCAGCGCCTTGGCGATGTCGCCCGAGTATTGGATGCCGCCGTCGGCGATGACCGGCACCCCGGCCGGCTGGCAGGCGCGGACCGCTTCCATGATCGCGGTGATCTGCGGTACGCCGACTCCGGCGACCACCCGGGTGGTGCAGATCGCGCCCGGCCCGACGCCGACCTTGACCGCGTCGGCTCCGGCGTCGACCAGCGCGCGGGCACCGGTGTAGGTGGCCACGTTGCCGCCGACGACGTCGACCGTGGTGTCGGCCTTGAGGGCGCGCACCATGTCCAGCACGGCCCGCTGGTGGCCGTGGGCGGTGTCGACGATCAGCACGTCCACGCCGGCGTCGACCAGTCCCCGGGCCCGCTTGTACGCGTCGTCGCCGACGCCGATCGCGGCGGCCACCCGCAGCCGGCCGGCGTCGTCCTTGGTGGCGTCCGGGTACTGCTCGCTCTTGGTGAAGTCCTTGACGGTGATCAGCCCGCGCAGCCGGCCGGTGTCGTCGACCAGCGGCAGCTTCTCGACCTTGTGCTGGCGCAGCAGCGTCAGGGCGTCCGCCTTGGCCACCCCGACCGGGGCGGTGACCAGCGGCATCCGGGTCATGATCTCGCGTACCGGGCGATTCTCATCGGTTTCGAAGCGCATGTCGCGGTTGGTGACGATGCCGACCAGGGCGCCCTGGGCGTCGACCACCGGTACGCCGGAGATGCGGAACCGGCCGCAGAGCGCGTCGACGTGCCGCAAGGTGTCATCCGGGCCGCAGGTCACCGGGTTGGTGATCATGCCGGCCTCGGAGCGTTTCACCAGGTCGACCTGGAGCGCCTGGTCCTCGGCGGAAAGGTTGCGGTGCAGGACGCCGATGCCGCCCTGGCGGGCCATCGCGATCGCCATCCGGGCCTCGGTCACCGTGTCCATCGCGCTGGACAGCAGCGGTACGGACAGCCGTACGTTGCGGGTCATCGACGTCACCGTGTTGACCCGGCTCGGGATCACGTCCGACTCGGCGGGCTGCAGCAGCACGTCGTCGAAGGTCAGACCGAGCGGCACCGCCCGGGCGGACCCGGTCGGCATTTCGGGCACGTGACCACCGAACGCGGCGGGGACGGGCACGGGACCGCCGAAGGCGGCGTCGTCGGTGACGGTGTGCACGGTGTGCTCGGCTGGCGAGTTTTCCACGACTTGTTCCCCTGAGCTGGTCGGACGGGCTTCGCCTGGCACCGGCGGCGGCTGATCCCGATCACCGGAGGCGGTGGTGGTCCGGCGCGGGTGGCGGTTGACCGGCTCGCCCCGTCGTGCGGTGCGATGGTTCATCGTACCCACGGGGCGACCAGGCAGGCGCGGCACGGGCCGATGGGACTACGGTGGAGGGGTGCACGAGGAGCCGATCGATCCGTTCAGCGGCGACCCCGCCGATCCGGCGGCCGGGCTGGACGACATCACCGACGACGCGGAGCCCGACACGTTGACCGCAGCCGAGCGGCAGGACGTGATCGAGGACCTGGCGGACCTGGAGGTCTACCAGGCGTTGCTGGGTGCGGTCGGCATCCGTGGTCTGGTGATCGAGTGCGAGGACTGCCGCGAACCGCACTACTTCGACTGGGATCTGCTCCGGGGCAACCTGCGGCACCTGCTCAGCTCCGGTCGCCCGCGGGTGCACGAGCCGGCCTTCAACCCGGATCCGGACCATTACGTGACCTGGGAGTACGCCCGGGGTTACGCCGACGGGGTGCACGACACCCTGCACGAGGAGTCCGAGGACCCGGACCACCAGCACTGACCGCCCGCGCGCTCCCCACGGGCGTCGGCTCCGCGCCGATTTCGGCGACCAAGCCGTACGGTGAGGCCATACGACCAGGCCGTACGGTCAGGCGACCAGGCCGGTACGGAATCCCGTCGCCACCGCGTGTGCCCGGTCGCGGGCGCCCAGCTTGCGGAAGAGCCGTCGGGCGTGGGTCTTCACCGTGTCTTCGGAGACGAACAGTTCACGACCGATCTCGCCGTTGCTCCTGCCTTCCGCCATGCCTCGCAGGACCTGCAGCTCCCGTTCGGTGAGGCCGATCCGCCGTAGCGCCGAGGTCGGACCACCGGACAGCACCGGGCCACCGACGGATACCGGGCCGCCGGACTGGACCGCGCCGCCGGCCGGCTCGGCAGCAGCTGGGCCGGCAGCAGGTGGGGTGGCAGCTGCGCCGGCGGCCGGCGCGGCACCGTCGGACTCCGCCACCGGTGCGGTCTGGGTGGCGGTCGCCGGTGCGGCGTCGTCGCGTTGATTGGGCACCACCGTCTGGCCGCCCGCGTCCGCCGGATGCGCGGCGGGCCGGGTGCCGGTGGTGGCACCGATCGTCGCCGCCACCGGTGCGGCTGGTCCCGCCGTACCAGTGGCGGCCTGGACCGGCGTCGACCCGGTGCCGCCCGCCGTCGCCTGCGACGTCGACCCGCCGGCGGCATGCTCGGCCAGCACCGCCGGTGCGGCCGGCATCACCGGTTGTGCCCGGCCCGGGGCCGCGAGCAGCAGTAGCGTCTTGGCGACCACGCTGACCAGGTCGTCCGCCCCACGGATGAGGCCTCGTGCGCCGGCCGCCATCGCCGCCGACGCGACCTGCGGATCCTCGGCGCCGAACAGCACGACGACGCTGCCGGGCGAACGCGCCAGCACCCGACGGGTGAAGCTGGCGCTGTCCGGCCTGGCCAGAGCCGTGTCGGCGAGCACGATCTCCGCCGGCCGTTCGGACAGCCGCAGCATCACCTCGGGTTCGGAGACCGCGGTCCGAATGCCAGCGGAGAGACCGAGTCGAGCGGCGGCGGCGTTGATGTTCTGGGCCGCGTCGACCGTTCGGACACACACGAGGACCTTGCGCACTGTGACTCCCCTCTCCCAGACAGCAGGAGATCACGGCTAGCCAGCTCACTCGGGTGCTTTGGCGCGAAAAAAGATGAAAGTTCAGGTCAGTCGGCCGCGTCGACGATGCCATGTCCGGCGCAGGTTGCCGTCGACACGATTGAGCCGATCGCCTCGGGGGTATCGGGGTGTTCACGAAGGACTGGCGCACGCGCGGCCGGCTGCCCGGCCCGATGGTGCCGCGCGCAAGGACCCGATGGTGCCGCGCGGGTGCCGCGCGGAAGGAGGGGTGGAAGATGTCGGACGTACGCAGGCTGCCCGGACCTATCGTCGACCTGTGGGAATGGCAGATGCTCGGGGCCTGCCGTGGCCGCGACAGCGCGCAGTTCTTCCACCCCGACGGCGAACGCGGATCGTCGCGCAGCCGCCGGGAGTCCGGCGCGAAGGCCGTCTGCCGTACCTGCCCGGTACGCCCTGAATGCGCGGCACACGCGCTGTCGGTCCGCGAGCCGTACGGGGTGTGGGGCGGCTTCAGCGAGTCCGAACGACTCCGGCTGCTCGCCGTCGGCTGGGAGGATCTGGCCGACCGCCGCCGCTACCGGGTCGACGTCGACCGTTTGGAGCGCCGCCTCGGCCGGCCGCACAAGTCGACCGTGCCGGACCAACGCCGGGACAGCTCAGCCGCCTGACGCACCCGCCCGCCAGCGGCGGGACATCCAGCGACCCACTCGCGGCAGAGTCAGCCAGAGCAAGCGCCAGCCAGGTGATCAGGCCACGGTGACCCGGATCGTATGCCAGCCGGTCGCCCCGTCCGGGGCGACCGACTGCCGCTGCTCCGGCTGCGTCTCGCCGGTCGCGTCGGTCGCCCGGACCGTCAGGACGTGCTCGCCCGGCGTGGCCGGCCACTGCCACACCCACTGCACCCAGGTGTCGTCCGAAACCGCCGGGGCAAGCGTCGCCGACTGCCAGGGGCCGTCGTCCACCCGTACCTCGACAGCGCTGATCCCCCGGTGCTGTGCCCAAGCGACGCCGGCCACCGGCACCGTGCCGGCGGCCAACTCGGCCCGCTGGCGCGGCGTGTCGATCCGCGACTGGGTCTTGATCGGCCCCTGCGCCGACCAGCCACGCGGCACCCAGTAGGCGTCGAAGTCGGCAAAGCTGGTCAGCTCCAGCTCGGTGATCCACTTGCAGGCCGACACGTAGCCGTACAGGCCGGGCATCACCATGCGGACCGGGAACCCGTGCTCGACCGGCAGCGGTTCGCCGTTCATCCCGACCGCGAGCAGCGCGTCGCGCCCGTCGAGCAGCGCCTCGGTCGGCGTACCGCAGGTCCAGCCGTCGGCCGACCGGCCGACCACCTGGTCGGCGCCGGGCAGCGGGCCGGCGGCGGTGAGCAGTTCCCGCACCGGTACGCCGAGCCAGCGGGCGTTGCCGATCAGGTCCCCGCCGACCTCGTTCGACACGCAGGCCAGGGTGACGTACCGCTCGACCAGATCCATCCCGAGCAGGTCGGCGTAGCTGACGGTGATCTCGGTGGCCACCCGGCCGTGGATCCGCAGTTGCCACTGATCCGGGTCGATCCGGGGCACCACCAACGCGGTGTCGATCCGGTAGAAGTCGCTGTTGGCGGTGACGTACCGACTCAGACCCGGCACCTGTGGGTCCACACCGGACGGCAGGGGTACGGCGACGTCGGTGGCGGCCGGCAGCATGACGGCGGCGCGGGCGGTGACCACGCTACGGCGTTGCGCCGCCCAGCGCCCACTGGCACCGGCCAGCGCGGCGGCGCCGACGCTGACCCCGACGGCGGACAGAAACCGCCGCCGGTCGGCCGCCCCGACCCCGGGCATGGTCACCGGGTCTGCTGCGGCCGGCGAAACCGGCTCGGCCGCGCCGGTGGGCCGCAGCGGACCTGTCACCAGCGCACGGAGCAGCATCGCCGCGGCAAGCGAGCCGAGCAGCGCCGGTAGCACCGCCGCCACGCCCAACTGCGGCCTTGTCACGGCCGCGACTGCGCCGATCAGACCGAACACGGCGATGCCGAGGTCGCCGACGATCGGCCGTCGGGCCGCCGCCACGCCGATGACGGCGGCGAATCCCGCCAGCAGTACGGCGGTGCCGATCAGCAGCGCGGTCTTGTCGTGCACCCCGAACAGGGCGATGGCGAACTGTTTGAGCGGCTCGGGAACGGTGTCGACGACGACCCCGCCGACCGCGACCAGCGGTGCGGACCGGGCACCGGTGAAGACCGCGATCACCTCGGCGATCCCGAGCGCGACGGCTGCGGCGGCCACCCCGGCGAGGGCGGCGAGCCACCCCGGCGTACGGCTGACGGATGGCTGGCGGATCGGCGATGTCGCCTGCTGCGTCATCGCCCGACGATACGTCGGATCAGGTGGGTCGACGAGACGCGTGAATCCGCGTGATCAGGACCGGGCGGCGGGCCGCCCAGATGACCTGATCACGCGGATTCAGGTGGAACAGGTGAAGCGGGTGGAGCGGATGGAGCAGGTGCGGGTCAGAACCCGGGGCCGTGCTGGTGCCCGTGCCCGTGGTCGTGTCCGTGTCCGTGTCCGCCGGCGGCCGGTTGCGGCTTCTCCGGCTTCTCCACCACGAGGCTTTCCGTGGTGAGCAGCAGTCCGGCGATCGACGCGGCGTTGATGACCGCGTTGCGGGTCACCTTGACCGGGTCGACGATGCCGGCGGCCGCCAGGTCGACGTAGGTGTCGGTGGCGGCGTTGAGGCCGAAGCCCCAGTCCGCCTCACGGACCTTGCCGACCACGACGTAGCCGTCCTGTCCGGCGTTCTGCGCGATCCACCGCAGCGGCTCGTGCAGCGCCTTGCGCACGATCGACACGCCGACCTTTTCGTCGCCGGTGAAGCCCAGGTCGTCGTCGAGTACCGCGGCGATCTGGCTGAGGGCGGCGCCGCCACCGGGGACGGTGCCTTCCTCGACCGCCGCCTTGGTCGCCGAGATGGCGTCTTCGATGCGGTGCTTGCGCTCCTTCATCTCGACCTCGGTGGCGGCCCCGGCCTTGATCACCGCGATACCGCCGGAGAGCTTGGCCAGCCGTTCGGCGAGCTTCTCCCGGTCCCAGTCCGAGTCGGACGCCTCGATCTCCTTGCGGATCTGGCCGACCCGGTCGGCGACCTCGGCGTCGCGGCCACCGCCGTCGACGACCGTGGTGGTGTCCTTGTCGACCACGATCCGCCGGGCGCTGCCCAGCGATTCGAGGCCGACCGCGTCGAGCTTGTAGCCCAGCTCCGGGGCGATCAGCTCGGCGCCGGTCAGGATCGCCATGTCCTGCAGCATCGCCTTGCGGCGGTCGCCGAAGCCTGGTGCCTTGACCGCGCAGATCTTGACGGTCTTGCGGACGGCGTTGACCACCAGGGTGGACAGTGCCTGGCCTTCGACGTCCTCGGCGACGATCAGCAGCGGCTTGCTCGCCTGGACGACCTTTTCGAGCAGCGGCAGCAGCTCCTCGATCGAGGAGATCTTCTGGGTGGTGATCAGGATGTACGCGTCCTCGAGGACAGCTTCCTGCGCTTCGGCGTCGGTGACGAAGTGCGGGGAGATGAAGCCCTTGTCGAACTGCAGACCCTCGGTGACGTCCAGTTCGGTGGCGAGGGTGGAGCCCTCTTCGACGGTGATCACACCGTCGCGGCCGACCTGCTCCATCGCATCGGCGATCAGATCGCCGATCGTGGCGTCCTGCGCGGAGATGGTCGCCACCTGGGCGATCGATGCCCTGTCGGCGACCTCGGTCGCCTTGTCCAGCAGCGCGTCGGAGACCTTCTCGACGGCCGCGTCGATGCCGCGCTTGAGCCCGGTCGGGTTGGACCCGGCGGTCACGTTGCGCAGACCTTCACGGACCATCGCCTGGGCGAGCACGGTGGCGGTGGTGGTCCCGTCGCCGGCGACGTCGTTGGTCTTCGTCGCCACCTCCTTGACCAGCTGCGCACCGAGGTTCTCGTACGGGTTGGTGAGTTCGATCTCCTTGGCGATGGTGACACCATCGTTGGTGATCGTCGGGGCGCCGAACTTCTTGTCCAGCACGACGTTGCGCCCGCGCGGGCCGAGGGTGACCTTGACCGTGTCCGCGAGCGTGTTGACGCCGTGCTCCAAGAGGTGCCGGGCGTCATCCGAGAAACTCAGGATCTTCGCCATGACATTCCCTTCAGGCACTATCCGTCGGCCGGTCGGCGGGTGCGCCGAACGGCGGCCAACGGTCGACGCCCCGGGGCCCCGTGTGGGGCCCCGGGGCGTTCAGGACTGGCAATAGGTCACTTCTCGATGACGGCGAGGACGTCGCGGGCGGAGAGCACCAGGTACTCCTCGCCGGCGTACTTGACCTCGGTGCCGCCGTACTTCGAGTAGATGACCGTGTCGCCGACGTTGACGTCAACCGGGATCCGGTTGCCCTTGTCGTCGACGCGGCCCGGGCCGACAGCGAGGACGGTGCCCTCCTGCGGCTTCTCCTTGGCGGTGTCGGGGATCACGATGCCCGACGCCGTGGTGGTCTCAGCCTCGTTCGCCTGGACCAGGATCCGGTCCTCGAGCGGCTTGATCGCAACCTTGGTCGCGGTAGTCACGGGCATACCCTCCTGGGGTATCTGGTTTTGGTGCCGGTCACACGGAGCAACCGGCGTCAATCTGCCTCATGCCACCGGGCGGGTCCGTCGTCGCGGGTGCCGGTCCGCCTGGCGTTTCGCCCTCCGGCGTGGGCCGGCGGGCTGGCACCCTCGGTCCGAGAGTGCTAATCGCAGATTAGCAGTCGACCGTACGGAGTGCTAGCCGGATGGCCGAGCGTGGACAATGTCGCGGTGCACCCGGACCAACTGGCCGCCCTGCGTACCCCGGACGGCGAAGCCGCCCTGGTCAGCGCGGCGGAGATCACCGCCGGGCCGGCCGGCGCCGACCCGCTCGCGGCGGCCGCCGCCCTGCGCGCCACCGGGATCGGCGCGGACCTCGCCGCCGCCGCGTTGACCCAGGCCGACCTGCGGCGCCGCGCGGTCGGCAAGTTCGGACCCGACGCCGCCCGGATGTTCTTCACCCGAGCCGGCCTGGAGCAGGCCACCCGGGCGGTGGTCGCGAACCGGCGGGCCGCCAGGTTGCGCGCTGCCGGCGTGCGCACCCTCGCCGACCTCGGTTGCGGTCTCGGCGCGGACACCCTCGCCGCCGCCCGCGCCGGCATCCGCGTGTACGCGGTGGACGCCGACCCCGGCACCGCCGCGCTGGCGGCGGCCAACGCGCGGGCCGCCGGAGTCGCCGACCGGGTGACGGTCGTCTGCGCCGACGCGACCACCGTCGACGTCGCCGGCCACGACGCGGTCTTCTGCGACCCGGCCCGACGCTCGGCCACCGGTCGGCGAACGTTCGACCCGAAGAGCTACTCCCCGCCGTGGGATTTCGTCCAGGCGCTGGTCGAGCGGGTGCCCCGAACGGTGGTGAAGGTGGCGCCCGGCGTCGACCACGCCCTGATTCCCGCCGGTGCCGAGGCCGAATGGGTCAGCGTCGACCGAGACCTGGTCGAGGCCGCGCTGTGGTGCGGGCCGCTGGCGCAGGTCGCTCGCCGGGCCACCCTGTTGCGCACCGGCCGCGCGGCGGTCGAGCTGACCGGCGACGGTACGGAACCGGTGCCGGTCCGGCCGGTGCACGGCCACCAGCAGGACGGGAGCCGCTACCTGTACGACCCGGACGGCAGTGTGATCCGGGCCCACCTGGTCGCCGCGTTCGCCGCGACGGTCGACGGGGCCCTCGCCGACGCCTCGATCGCCTACGTCTACGCCGACACCGCGGTACCGACCCCGTACGGCCGCTGTCTGGAGATCACCGACGTCCTGCCGTTTTCGTTGAAGCGGCTCCGGGCGCTGCTGCGCGAGCGGGGCGTCACGCGGCTGGAGATCCTCAAACGCGGTTCGGCGCTGGACCCGGCCCAGCTCCGTCGGGACCTGCGGATTCGGCCGGGGTCCGGCGGCGGTGACGCGGCCACGCTGGTGCTCACCCGGATCGACGGTGCGCCCACCGCCATCCTCGCCCGCCCGGCGGACCTCTCCCCACCGGACATCGACGGGACGCACGAGCCAACGGGCCGGTAGAGTCCGACGCCATGGCAGGCACGGCTACCCCGGCGACGGCACTGCTGACCAAACGACGGATCGCCTTCCGCCTGCATCCGTACCAGGTGTCGCCGGACACGCCGGACTACGGCGCGGCGGTGGCCGCCGCACTCGGGGTCGACGCGGACCGGGTATTCAAGACGCTCGTCGCGCAGGTCGACGGAGCGCTGGCGGTCGGCATCGTGCCGGTCACCGGGGAGCTGGACCTCAAGGCGCTCGCCGCGGCGCTCGGTGGCAAGCGCGCTCTGCTGGCCGACCGGTCCGTGGCCGAACGGACCACCGGGTACGTCCGGGGCGGGATCAGTCCGCTCGGGCAGCGCAAGCTCCTGCCGACGGTGCTGGATTCCTCGGCCGAAGCCCTCGCCGAGATCTACGTCTCGGCCGGCCGGCGGGGACTGCAGCTGAGCCTGGCTCCCGGCGACCTCGTCGCGCTGACCGGTGCCCGATCGGCCCCGATCTCCGGCCACTGACCGTAGACGCGGTGGATCCGCTGCCGATCTCTGGTCGGCTGGCAGGCGGGCGACGGGCAGATGTCTGCCACGTTGCCGAATTGTTATCGCTGGCAACAAAACTGGTGAGCTCTACGGTCTTGTGCTGGACGCCACACTCCTAATACGTTGCCGGACACAACAAAAGTACGAAGAGCGGCCGATGACCCTGGTCGACGCCGTCGCCCGACGGGTTCCGGAGCCCGTCACCACCGAAACGCACAGTGACGCAGCAGAAACGCCCCGAACCGCACCTGATAGTCCAAAGCCCCTTGAACGCGAACATCACCCCTGAAAGGACCCGTGCGATGCGCAAAGGGATCCTCAGCACCGCAGCCGTCGGCGTACTGCTCGCCGGTGGCCTGACCGCCTGCGGCGATGACACCGGCACCGACACCAGCGCGCCCACGCCCAAGATCGGCGTGATCCTGCCGGACAGCGCCTCCTCCGACCGGTGGGAGACCGCTGACCGGCGCTTCCTGGAGGAAGCGTTCGAGGCCGCCAACGTCGATCACGTCATCCAGAACGCTCAGGGCGACAAGGCCCAGTTCCAGACGATCGCCGACCAGATGATCACCGACGGGGTCACCGTCCTCATGATCGTCAATCTCGACTCCGGCACCGGCAAGGCCGTCCTCGACAAGGCCAAGCAGCAGGGCGTCTCCACCATCGACTACGACCGGCTCACCCTCGGCGGCTCCGCCGAGTACTACGTCAGCTTCGACAACGAAGCCGTCGGCACCCTGCAGGGCGAAGGCCTGGTCAAGTGCCTGACCGACGCCGGCGTGCAGAACCCGACGATCGCCACCCTCAACGGCTCGCAGACCGACAACAACGCCACCCTGTTCAAAGCCGGCTACGACGGCGTGCTCGACCCGCTGTACGAGTCCGGCGAATACACCAAGGGCCCGGACCAATGGGTGCCGGACTGGGACAACACCCAGGCCGCCACCATCTTCGAGCAGATGCTGACCCAGACCGGCGGCGAGATCGACGGCGTGCTGGCCGCCAACGACGGCCTAGGCAACGCGGCGATCTCGGTACTCAAGCGCAACCAGCTCAACGGCCAGGTCCCGGTCACCGGGCAGGACGCCACGCCGCAGGGCCTGCAGAACATCCTCGCCGGCGACCAGTGCATGACCGTCTACAAGGCGATCAAGGCCGAGGCGCAGGCCGCCGCCGACCTGGCGATCGGGCTGGCCAACGGCGAGCGCAAGGAGACCTCGCAGACCGTCGTCGACACCGAGACCAACCGTGAGGTGCCGGCGGTCCTGCTCGCTCCGCAGGCCATCTACCAGGACAACGTGAAGGACGTCGTGGACGACGGGTACGTGACCGCCGAGGAACTCTGCGTCGACGAGTACGCCACGCTCTGCGCCGAGGCCGGCATCAGCTGATCCCGGCGCGCCGGCCCGACCGGCTGCCGACCACGGGTGCCACCTGGCAGGTCCGACCCACCAGGTGGCACCCGTGGCAGCGGCACCGCCTGGACGGACACCCCCGACGAAGGAGACCCACCCGTGTCCGCGACCCCTCTGCTGCAACTGCGCGGGATCAACAAGAACTTCGGTCCCGTCCAGGTGCTGCGCGACGTCGACTTCGACGTCCATCCCGGCGAGGTCACCGCGCTCGTCGGCGACAACGGTGCCGGCAAATCCACCCTGGTCAAATGCATCAGCGGCATCCACCCGATCGACGGTGGCGAAGTCCTGGTCAACGGCCACCGGGTGCACATCCACAACCCGCGTGACGCCGCGTCGCACGGCATCGAGGTCGTCTACCAGGACCTCGCGCTCTGCGACAACCTCGACATCGTGCAGAACATGTTCCTGGGCCGCGAAAAGCGCTCCGGGCTCGTGCTCGACGAGACCACCATGGAACAGATGGCCGCCGACACCCTCGCCGGTCTGTCCGTACGAACCGTCAAGTCGCTGCGCCAACTCGTCGCCAGCCTCTCCGGTGGCCAACGCCAGACCGTCGCCATCGCCAAGGCGGTGCTCTGGAACAGCAAGGTCGTCATCCTCGACGAGCCCACCGCCGCGCTCGGCGTCGCGCAGACCGCCCAGGTGCTGGAACTGGTCCGCCGGCTCGCCGACAACGGCCTCGCCGTCGTGCTGATCTCGCACAACATGAACGACGTCTTCGCCGTATCCGACCGGATCGCCGCGCTGTACCTCGGCCAGATGGTCGCCCAGGTACGCAGCACCGAGATCACCCACGCACAGATCGTGGAACTGATCACCGCCGGTCGCAGCGGTCAGCTCGGCCTGCCCGCCGACAACGGCGCCGAGTACACCGCCACCACCGGACCGGGAGCCGACCGATGAGCACCGCCACCACGACAGCCCAGCGGCCCGCCGCCCCGGCCGCGTCCTCCGGCGTCGGCGAACACCTGCGCAACTACTTCTCACGGGTCCGCGGCGGCGACCTCGGCGCGCTGCCGGCCATCCTCGGCCTCGTCGTGCTCTGCACCGTCTTCTCGATCGTGCGGCCCAACTTCTTCACCGCCGGCAACTTCGCCAACCTGTTCATCCAAGGCGGCGCGGTCATCCTGATCGCGATGGGACTGATCTTCGTCCTGCTGCTCGGCGAGATCGACCTGTCCGCCGGCTTCGCCAGCGGCGTCTGCGCCGCGATCCTGGCGGTCGTCTCCACCGAGATGGGACTGCCCTGGTACGTGGCCGTTCTCGCGGCGATCGCCACCGGCACCCTGATCGGCACCACACTCGGCATCCTCGTTGCCAAGGTCGGCATCCCGTCGTTCGTGGTCACCCTCGCCGCGTTCCTCGCCTTCCAGGGCCTCGTGCTGCTGCTGATCAAAGGCGGGACGAACATCTCGCTGCGCGACGACGTCCTGATCGCGATCGTCAACCGTAACGTCCCACCGCTCGTCGGCTGGGCGATCTTCGGCGTCGGCGTGGCCGGGTTCGCGCTGATCCAGCTGCTGCGCTACCGCAGCCGCTCCGCCAAGGGCCTGGTCACCGACCCGATGGTGGTCGTGCTGGCCCGGATCGGCGTACTGATCGCGGTCGCCGGCGCCGCCGTCTACATCCTCAACCAGGAACGCAGCGTCAACCCGCTGCTCACCTCACTGCGCGGGGTGCCGATCGTGGTGCCGATCATCGTCGTACTGCTGATCTTCTGGACGTTCGTGCTCCGGCGCACCGCCTACGGCCGGCACATCTACGCCGTCGGCGGCAACCGCGAGGCGGCCCGCCGGGCCGGCATCAACGTCGACCGGATCCGGATCTCCGCGTTCATGATCTGCTCCTCGATGGCTGCCGTCGGCGGCATCGTCGCCGCCAGCCGGAGCAACTCGGTCGACGCCAACACCGGCGGCAGCAACGTGCTGCTGTTCGCCGTCGGCGCGGCGGTGATCGGCGGCACCAGCCTCTTCGGCGGCAAAGGCCGGGTCCTCGACGCGGTCCTCGGCGGTGCCGTGGTCGCCGTCATCGAAAACGGCATGGCGCTGATGAACGTCAGCTCCGGGGTGAAGTTCGTGTTCACCGGACTGGTACTGCTGCTGGCAGCCAGCGTCGACGCGCTGTCGCGCCGCCGGGCCGCCACCGGATCCCGTTGACCCCGGAGACGACGGACCGATGCGGGCAGGGCCCAGCCAGGACGAGATCCGCCGGCAGAACCTCGGTGCGCTCCTCCGCCACGTACACCTGCACGGCGCCACCTCCCGGGCGGAACTGACCACCGCCCTCGGCCTCAACCGCAGCACCATCGGCGCACTCACCGCCGACCTGGCCGCCGCCGGCCTGGTCAGCGAAGGCGGCGGGCGGGAAACCGGGCGGGCCGGACGACCATCGCTGGTCGTCCGGCCCGAGTCACAGCGGGTGTACGCGTACGCGCTGAGCATCGAGGTCGACCAGCTGCGGGCGGCCCGGGTCGGGTTGGGCGGCCGGATCCTCGACCAGCGGACCGCCGACCGGCCCAGAGGCACCCTGGCCGCCGAGTCGGTCGGCCCGCTCGCCGGGTTCGTCAAGGAACTGCACCAGGCCGTACCGGCCGGGTCGGTCCTGGTCGGCAGCGCGGTCGCGGTCTGCGGGATGGTCCGCCGCGACGACGGCATGGTCCGGCTCGGGCCGACGATGGGCTGGGTCGACGAACCGCTCGGCCCGGCGCTGGCCGAGGCGCTCGGGCCGACGTTGACCGAAGCGTTCGGCAACGACCGGGGCGTGCTGGTCGGCAACGTGTCGGACCTGTGCGCGCTGGCCGAACACGCCCGGGGCGCGGCGGTCGCCTGCGACAACGTCGTCTACCTGTACGGCGACGTCGGCGTCGGGGCCGGCATCATCGCCGGCGGACGCCGGGTCACCGGCCACGGCGGGTACGGCGGGGAGGTCGGCCACATGGTGGTGCACCCCGGTGGCCGGCCCTGCCTGTGCGGATCCCGTGGCTGCTGGGAAACCGAGATCGGCGAACACGCCCTGGTACGGGCCGCCGGGCGGACCGGGGCGGTCGGCCGGGAGGCGGTGCTGGCCGTCGTCGACGCCGCCGACCGGGGCGACAGCAGCGCGCAACTCGCCATCCGCCAGGTCGGCGACTGGCTCGGCTTCGGCGTCGCCAACCTGGTCAACATCTTCAACCCGGAGACGGTGATCTTCGGCGGAACGCTGCGCGACGTCTACCTGGCGGCGGCCGCACACGTCCGCAGCCGGCTCAACTCCAACGCGCTGCCGGCCTGCCGGGAACACGTCCGGCTGCGGACGCCGAAGCTCGGCGACGACGCGGCGCTGATCGGCGCCGCCGAACTCGCCTTCGAACGGCTGCTCGCCGACCCCCTCGACGCCACCACCGGTTAGCCGCACACTGGTCAGCCCCACACTGGCCAGCCGCGCAGCGGTCAGCCGCGCGGGCCGGTGGTGGTGGCCGCAGCGGTGGTGACGTCCGCACCGTGCCAGGACCGCCACAGCGCGGCGTACGAGCCACCGGCGGCGACCAGCTCGTCGTGCGAACCCAGCTCGCTGATCAGACCGTCCTCCACGACCGCGATCCGGTCGGCGTCGTGGGCGGAGAACAGCCGGTGGGCGATCGCGATCACCGTCCGCCCGTGCAGCACCGCGGCCAGCGACCGCTCCAACTGCCGGGCGGTACGCGGATCGATCAGCGAGGTCGCCTCGTCCAGCACCAACGTCTGCGGATCGGCCAACACGAGCCGGGCCAGCGCCAGCTGCTGCGCCTGCGCCGCCGACAGCGGATGCCCACCCGCACCGACCACGGTGGCCAGCCCCGCCGGCAACTCGGTCGCCCAGTCCAGGGCGTCGACCGCCGCCAGGGCAGCCCGTACCTGATCGTCGGTGGCGTCCGGCCGGACCAACGCCACGTTGTCCCGGACCGTACCGATGAACACATGATGTTCCTGGGTGACCAGGGCGACCCGAGACCGCAGCTGGTCGGGACCGAGGTCGGCCAGCGGCATCCCGCCGACGGTGACCGCCCCGGCGGTGGGCCGCAGCACACCGGCGATCAGCCGGCCGAGAGTGGACTTGCCGGCGCCGGACGGTCCGACGATGGCGATCCGCTCGCCCGGACGCGGCACCAGGGTCACCCCGCGCAGCACTTCGTGCCCGTCGACGTAGCTGAACCGCACATCCCGGGCGGCCACCGGTTCCGCCGATCGAGTCGTCGGCTCAGTCGACCCGGCGGCCGGCTCCGCCGACCCGGACTGCCCGGCGGCCGTCGGCGCGGGCGACGGTCCGTCGTCCTGCGCGACCCCGAGCAGCCGGGCCAGCGACGCGCCGCCGATCTGCAGCTCGTCGAGCCAGTTGAGCAGCCGGTCCAGCGGTCCGCTGAGCATCTGCACGTAGATGACGGCGGCGGTGACCTGGCCGAGGCTGACCCAGCCGCGCAGATAGAACCAGCCACCGATCACCAGGGTGGCGACGACCGGCACCACGTACCCGATCTCGATGATCGGGAACCAGACGGTCCGCAACCACAAGGTGTGACGCTCGGTGGCGTACTGGTGGCGGATGTCGGCGTCGGTCCGCAGCCGGCGGCGGTCCTGCTGCCGCAACGCCTCCACGGTCCGCGCCCCCTCGACGGTCTCCGCCAACCCGTCGGTGATGTCCGCGTAGGCGGCGCTCTCCCGCAAGTAGGCCTCGGGTGCCCGCCGCAGGTACCACCGGGTGCCGGCCCACAGCACCGGGACCACGATCAGGCAGGGCACCGCGATCAGCGGGCCGAGCACGATCAGCGCGCCGACGATGAAGGTCGCCGTACTGAGCGCGATCAGCGTCTCCGGGACCGCGAACCGCACCGTCCGCGACAGTGCCGACACGTCCCGCGAGGTACGGGTCAGCAGGTCGCCGGTGCCGGCCCGCTCCACCGTGGCCAGCGGGATGGCCAGCACCCGCTCGACGAACTCCTCCCGCAGCGTGGCGAGCACCCGCTCGCCGAGTCGGGACGAGGCGACGTGCGCGTAGCGGGCCAACACCGACTGCAGGATCAGGAACCCCGCGATGGCCAACGCGGTACGGTCCACCGTCGCGGCGACGGTGCCGGCGGACAACGCCTCGACCAGGCCGCCGAGCAGTCGCGGTGCGGCCAGCCCGGCGACCGCCGCCGCCGCGTGCAGGGCGATCGCGGTGGCGAGCATCCGGGGATGCCGGCGGATCACCGTACGGGTGTATCGGCGGACCTGCGCCGGCCCGGCCACCGGAAGCGTGGTCACGGCTGGTCACCACCCCGGGTGACCAGCGCCGCGTACTGTGGCTCGCGCTCCAGCAACGCCCGGTGGGTGCCTTCGGCGACCACCTTGCCGTCGTACAGGAACGCCACCTGATCGGCCTGGTCCAGCAGCAGCGGGCTGGTGCTGCACACGACGGTGGTGCGACCGGACCGGGCGGCCCGCAGTCGCCCGGCGATCCGGGCCTCGGTGTGGGCGTCCACCGCGCTGGTCGGCTCGACCAGGACCAGGAACGGCGGGTCGGCCAGCAACGCCCGGACCAGCCGCAGCCGCTGCTGTTGGCCGCCGGAGAACTCCCGGCCCCGCTCGGCGACCCGGGCGTCGAGCCCGTCGGGCAGCGCCGCCACGATGTCGGTGGCGCTCGCCGCGACCAGGGCCGAGGTCAGCTCGTCATCGGCCGCGCCGCCGACGATGTCCAGCTCGTCGCGGAGCCGGCCGGTGAACAGCCGGGCGTCGTTGTCGGCCACCAGGATCCGCTCCCGGACCGCGCCGAGCGCCAGCTCCCGCAGCGGTACGCCGGCCAGGGTGACCTCGGCGTCGACGTAGCGCCCGAGCCGGTCGGCCAGCGCGGTCGCCGCCGCCGGGTCGCTGGCCGCGACAGCCGTCAGCCGGCCCGGGGCCACCCGCAACCCGGAAACCGCGTCGAAGAGCACGCCGGGCAGCCGGGGCACCGGTTTCGGCGCGGGCGGGTCGGTCAGCTCGGGTGCCAAGGCGAGCAGGCCGACGACCCGGCGGGCCGCGACGTACCCGGTGGTCTCGGTGGTGATGAACTCGCTGAGCGTCCGGATCGGGCCGACCAGGAACGCGGTGTATCCGTAGAAGGCCACCAGCTGGCCGACGGTGATCTCACCGGACAGCGTGAACCGGGCCCCCAGCCAGGTCACCAGGACCAGGAACATGCCGGGCAGCAGCAGCTGGGCGGCTTCGAGCAGGGATTCGACCCCGGCGACCCGGACCCCGCGTCGGCGCAGCTCCTGCGATTCGGTCCGGTAGCGCGTCGCGAGGACCCGCTCGCCGCCCACCCCCCGTACGATTCGCAACCCGGTGACGATGTCGTTCGCGAGCGTCGCCAGAATGGCCTGCTGGTCGCGGTACACCTGCTGGTGGCGGTGCAGCGGCCGGACCAGGCCGCCCACCACCGCCATCAGCAGCGGTACGCCGACCAGCACCACGAGCCCGAGCGGCACCGATGTGGCCAGCAGGATCGCGGTGATCACCACGATCGCGACGAGCGCGCCACTTGCCCGGCTGACGATCTCGATGGCGCTGCCGAGGTTGCTGATGTCGGCGGTGCCGATGCTCACCACCTCGCCGGTGGCCAGCCGTTTCGGCAGGGCTGCGCCGAGCCGGTTGGCCTGCCGTACGGTGATCTGCGTGGTCCGGTAGGCCGTGGACAGCCAGACGAACACCGCGAACCGGTGCAGGACGACTCCGGCGGTGGCCTGGAGCAGCCCCAGACCGAGCAGGACCAGTCCCCAGTTCCGCAGGGCGGCGGCGTCCCGGTCGGCGAGTCCACTGTCAATGGCCACCCCGACCACCGCCGGCATCAACGCCTGACTCACCGTCCACACCACCGACAGCAGCGCGGCCGCCGTCAGGGCCGGCCCGACCTTGCCGACCAGCCACAGCAGGTACCGCCCGGGCGACCGTGGGTCGGGCACTCCGGGGTCGGGTTCGGGTAACGGGCGCATGACTCAGCGAGACTAGGCCGTCGCCCGATAGGCGAGCCACCGAATTTCCGGTCCGGGTCGAGATCCCGGTCCGGGCGGAGGCTCAGCGGTCGACCTGGGTGAAGTCCCAACTGTGCGGCGGCCGGGTGACCAGGCGCAGCGGCGGTTCCGGCAGGGAGGCCGGACTGCTGCGCCACTTCGACACCACGACCAGCCGGTCGTCGGTGGACGAAAACACCTCACTGGCCACATGCAGCGGACTGTGCTCGATCTCGGGCAGCGCGGTGTCGCACACCCAGGTGAGCAGCTCGGCGAGTCGGGACGGTTCGGCCTTCGCTTCCCACATCCGCACGATCACGTCGCCGGACATTACACGCTCACCACGGTCAGCGGCAGCGCGGAGTCGGCCGGCAGGTCGAGGGCGCTCGCCGGTACCCCGGCCGCGACCAGGTGCGAGCCGAGCGCGGCGACCATCGCGCCGTTGTCGGTACACAGTTTGGGCCGAGGCACCCGTACCTGGATGCCATAGCGTGCGCACCGCTGCTCGGCCAGCGCGCGCAACCGCGAGTTCGCGGCCACCCCACCACCGATGACCAGGGTCTCGATGCCCCGGTCCCGGCAGGCGTCGACTGCCTTGGCGGTCAGTACGTCGCAGACCGCCTCCTGGAAGGACGCGGCCACGTCCGCGACCGGCACCGGTTCGCCGGCCCGCTGCCGGGCCTCGACCCAGCGGGCGACGGCGGTCTTCAGACCCGAAAACGAAAAGTCGAAGCGGTGCGCGGCGAGGTCCTTCGGCGCGGTCAGCCCGCGCGGGAAGGCGATGGCGGCCGGATCACCCTCGCGGGCCGACCGGTCGATCGGCGGACCACCGGGGAACGGCAGACCGAGCAGCCGGGCCACCTTGTCGAACGCCTCCCCGGCCGCGTCGTCGATGGTCGCGCCGAGCGGGGTGACCCCGGCGGTCAGGTCGTCGACCAGCAGCAACGACGAATGCCCGCCGGAGACCAGCAGGGCGATCGCCGGTTCCGGCAGCGGCCCGTGTTCGAGGGTGTCGACCGCGACGTGCGCCGCGAGATGGTTGACCCCGTAGATCGGTTTCTCGGCGGCGACCGCGTACCCCTTGGCCGCGGCGACCCCGACGAGGAGCGCACCGGCCAAGCCCGGCCCGGCGGTCACCGCGATAGCGTCGATGTCGGCCAACGTCACGCCGGCGTCGTCGAGGGCCCGCCGCATGGTCGGCACGATCGCTTCCAGATGGGCCCGGCTCGCCACCTCGGGCACCACCCCGCCGAACCGGGCGTGCTCGTCGACGCTGGAGGCGAGCGCGTCGGCGAGCAGCGTGTGCCCACGGACGATGCCGACTCCGGTCTCGTCGCAGGAGGTCTCGATCCCGAGGACCAGGGGTTCGTCAGCCATCTCGCATCATCACCAGAGCATCGGTGTTGCTGGGTTGGTAGTAGCCGCGCCGTACGGCGACCGGTTCGAACCCGTACGCCGCGTAGAGCCGCTGCGCGCCGGCGTTGTCGACCGCGACTTCGAGCATGGTCCGCCGGGCCCCCTGCCGGGCCGCCTCGTCCAGCAGCCGGCCGAGCAGCGTACGGCCGAGACCGTGCCGTTGGACGTCCCGCCGGACGGCGATGTTCTGCACCCACGCCTCGTCCGGTGCGCCGGGTGCGCCGGCGACGGTCAGTCCGGCGTAACCGACCACGTCACCGGCCGCGTCGAGTGCGGCGAGGTAGTGGTGGCCGTTGGCCAGCTCGTTCCAGAACATCTCGGCCGACCAGCGCTCGGCACCGAACAGGTCCGCCTCGATCGGGAGCACCTGGTCGATGTGCCACCACCGGAACCGGGTGATGGTGGTGGTCACGTGAGCACCGGTTTGCGGGTCGTCGCCGCGACCGCGTCGGGTCGGCGCAGATAGCACGGGGTCAGCGGCTCGGTGGGCGCCCCCGCGCGGACCCGGTCGGCGGCGAGTTCAGCCAGCCGTGACGCGGCGGGAAAGCGTGGCTCGGGCAGTACGGGGACCCCGAGCTGGTCGGCGTAGCGTAGCGCTCCGTCACCGACCGCCACCGTGACACCGAGGCCGGGCAGGGCCGCCGCCACCGCTGCCGGGGTGTCCACGGCCGGCCCGGTGACCCGTACTCCGTCCGAGTAGACCGCCCAGTAGATCTCCCGCCGCCGCGCGTCGGTGGCCACCAGCGTCCGGCCCGACAACGTGCCGGAGGCCACTGCGGCACGACCGGCCGTGCCCGGACCAGCCGCGTCACGGCCGAGTGCGTCGAGCGAGTTGACCCCGTACGCCGGGATCCCGAGGGCGTGGGCGATGCTGGCAGCGGTGACCAGGCCGGCCCGCAGGCCGGTGAACGGCCCAGGGCCAAGTCCGGCGACCAACCCGGCCAGGTCGGCCGGTGCCGCACCGGCCTCGGCCAGGACCGCGGTGATCTGCGGGGCGAGCAGTTCCCCGTGTGCCCGGGCGTCGACGGTGCACCGTGCTGCCAGCGGCCGCACCTCGTCGGCCGTGACCTCGGCCAGCGCCACGGTCACGGCGGGCGTCGACGAGTCCAGCACCAATACCAGCACGGTATGCACCCTAACCGGGCACCTCCGGCGACCGTCGCGCCGGTGCCCACAGCGCGCCGTCCGGTGCCGGCCACCCACCCCGGGAACCCATAATCGATTTCGCGTTGATCCCGCAGGGGGATCATGATCCCCCTGCGGGATCAACCGCAAACGCACTACCGTGTCCCGGGCCGAAACACCGTGTCCCGGTCCGGGACAAGCGATTCGAGTCGAATCCACGTCAGACACGTGGACGCCGACCGGCGGCGACTGGATCATCCGCAGATGACCGACGGACGACTTGCCGCACTTCTCGGTGCCACGCTGCGCCAGGAACGAGAGTCCCGCCTGCTCACCCAGCGTGCGCTGGCGAGCCGTGCCGGTGTCGGTCAGGCGAGCCTGGCCAGGATCGAGCGGGGTGTGCAGACGCCGAGCCTGGCGCTGGTCGAACGGCTGTTCGCGGCCATGGACCGCCAGCTCACGATCGGGGTGGAGGACCTCGACGCCCACGTCGATCGGCTCCTCGCCGGTGCCGGCACCCGTCCGTTCGCCGATCGGCTCGGCGACACCGACGTCGCCCGGTTCCGGCAACGCGCCACCGGGATCAGCTACGTCTTCGACGGTCCGACGGCCGCGTTGCTGCACGGGGTACCGGTGCCGGCGCCCGGGGTGCACGTGGTCCTGCTCTGGTCCGAGGCCGCCGCCGTCACCGACTGGCTGACCCGGATGTACGCCCGCCGGTGGTACGACAAGTGGCAGGAGTACGGGCACCTCCCCGTCGATCCTCGTGAGCCCGGAGCGCACCGCTGGCGGACGATGGCCGGCGAGATCCACGCCCGGATGTCCGACGAGGTGCCGGAGCGGATCGAGATCCGCCACGACGGCGAGACGTATCCGGTCGTGCCGCTGACCGAGGTGGAGATCGCCGACCCACACACCGCTGACCTGCTGCGCCGCTATCGCCAGCTACGAGGGGCCCGGGGCGACGGTCACCCCGCGACGGATTGACCCGGGCCGTCACTGCCCCGAATCGTGCTGACCGCCGGTGCGGCTCCAGTCGATGGTCGGCAGCCCGGCGTCGGCGAGCGCCTTGTTGGTCGCGCTGAACGGGAGGGAGCCGAGGAACCCGCGCGGGTTCATCGGGCTGGGATGGCCGGCCTCCAGCACCACGTGCGACGGGTTGCCGATCAGCTCACGCTTGCGGCGGGCGTAGCCACCCCAGAGCAGGAAGACGATCCGCTGGTCACGGGCGTCGAGCGCGCGGATCGTGGCGTCGGTGAACTCCTCCCACCCCGCTCCGGCGTGCGAGTTGGGCTTGCCTTGCCGCACGGTCAGGACCGCGTTGAGCAGCAGTACGCCCTGCGCCGCCCAGCCGGTCAGATCGCCGCTGCGCGGCATCGGCACGTCGACGTCGGCGCTGAGCTCCTTGAAGACGTTACGCAGTGACGGCGGGATCGACACCCCGTCCCGCACGCTGAAGCTGAGCCCGTGGGCCTGACCGACCCGGTGGTACGGATCCTGGCCGAGGATCAGCACCCGGCACTGGTCCGGCGGGCAGAGCCGGTAGGCGGTGAACAGGTCCTCCTGGGGTGGGAAGACGCTTTGGGTCGCGTACTCCCGGGCGACGAACTCACCCAGGGCGGCAGTGCGGGCGGCGTCGAGGTGCGGGGCGAGCTCCGCCGCCCAGGCTGGTGGCAGAAGCTCCGGCAGATCGAGCATCGGGGTGACGCCTTCCATGAGGACCGGCACGGGGGGGGTGCCGTGAGGATCGGTACGGGGGTGCGCTCGCACCCTACGGGCCCGGTACGACAGCACCGTCCAGGGTGGCGAGTCGGGCCACCCAGTCCGCTCCGGTGGCGCGTAGTTCCGCCACCCGGGACTCGTCGTCCTCGGCCCGGTGCATCCGGACCAGCAGGTGCGCGTCGGCGAGCTGTTCGACCATCCCCTCACCCCACTCGACCACGGTGACCGACTCGTCGACGTCGGCGTCCAGGTCGAGATCGTCGATCTCGGCACGCGGGTCGGCGGCGGCCCCGAGCCGGTACGCGTCGGCGTGGACGAGGGTGAGCTTCCCGCCGCGCGCCGGATCCGGCGGATGCACCCGGGCGATCACGAAGGTCGGCGACGTGATGTCGCCACGTACCCCGAGGCCGGCGCCGATTCCCTGCACCAGGGCGGTCTTTCCGGCACCCAGTGGTCCGGCCAGCACCACCAGGTCACCAGGGCGCAGCAGCCCGCCGAGCCGGCGGCCGAACTCGTGTGTGTGTGCCAACTCGGTCAGGCGTACCCGGATCGTCATGATCGAATTTTCGCAAGGAACGCGAGCAGCGCGGCGTTGACGGCGTCGGCGTGTTCCAGCATTACCACGTGCCCGCTGTCGACCACCTTGACGTAGTCGGCGTCCGGCAGCCGGCGCATGATCTCCTCGGAGTGGGCCACCGGGGTGATGATGTCCTTGTCGCCGACCAGCACCAACGTCGGGGTGTGCGCCAAGACGGCGAGTGCCGGGTAACGGGAGTGGGCCAGCAGGGTGCGGACGTAGCGGGTCACGGTTTCCGCCGAGGTCCGCGAGTTCATCCGCTCCACGTAGCTGACCAGCGCCGGGCTCGGCCGGGCGGTGCCGAACCCGTAGCGTCGGGTCAGCAGCCACGACAGGTCCGACGACGCCACCCGGGCCCGGTCGATCACTCCCCCGGTCAACCGGGTCGCGTTGTTGACCAGCATCAACAGTGGCGATCCGGCGCGGCTGAGGATCGTCGGTACGCCCAGCTTGGCCACGTCGACGAGCCCGCCCGACGTCGCCATCAGCACGGTGCCGACGACCCGCTCGTGGAACATCCGGGGGTGTCGCTCGGCGAGCGCCATGATGGTCATCCCACCCATCGAGTGTCCGACGAGGACCAACGGACCGTCCGGGGCGACCTCGTCGATCACTTGGCGCAGGGTGTCGCCGAGCGCGTCGATCTCGTAGTCGCCGGATTCGAGCCGGCCGGATCGGCCGTGTCCGGGCTGGTCGTAGAAGACCATCCGGTGTTCGCCCCGGCGGGTCAGCTCGCTGCGCTGGAAGTGGAAGGTCCCCATGTCCAGGCAGTAGCCGTGCACGAAGACGATCGTCGGTTCGGCGGGCGGGCCGGCGTCAGCGTCGGCGTCGGCGTCGGCGTCGGCGTCGGCGTCGAGGTCCAGGCCGACGGTCGGTTCGACGATCTCCACGTAGATGTCGGTGCCGTCGGCGGTGGTGATCAGACACGTCTCGTCGTACGGCAACTCCCCGAACGGTTCGTCGGCGTACGGGTCGTCGCTGTCCCGTTTGAGTTTGCGCACGAGGGCGCGTTCGGCGGCGATCGAGGCGGTCACGCCAGCGGCCGCGATACCGACGGCCGCGCCCAGGATCCCGGCGGTACGGGCCGCCTTCTGCGCTGTCGCCCGTCGCTGCGTCATGGCCGGGTCCCCGAGTAGACGCGGGGGACTCGTGGGCTGCCGAACCGGGTCACGATCTCGTAGTTGATGGTGCCCACCGCCTCGGCCCAGTCGTCGGCGGTCGGCTCGCCCCGGGTGCCGTCGCCGAAGAGGATCGCGACGTCACCGGCGGCGACCGGGTCGTCGGCGCAGTCGAGCACGATCTGGTCCATGCAGACCCGGCCGGCGATCCGGCGGCGCCGGCCGGCCAGCAGGACCGGTGCGGTGTTGGAGGCGTGCCGAGGCACGCCGTCGGCGTAGCCGAGCGGCACGACGGCCAGGGTGCTCTCCCGCTCGGTGTGGTAGGTGTGCCCGTACGAGACGCCCTGGCCGGCCGGGACGCGTTTGGTGAGCATCACCCGGGCCTGCGCCGTCATCGCCGGCCGCAGTCCGAAGCGCTCTCCGGGCACCGGGGAGAGCCCGTAGACCGCGATCCCGGGCCGGACCAGGTCGAAGTGGGTGTCGGGCCGGGTCAGGGTGGCCGCCGAGTTGGCCAGGTGCCGGTAGCGTGGCCGCACGCCCAGCCGTTCGGCCACGGCCAGCCCGTCACGGTACGCGGCGAGCTGGCGGTCGATGGTGGCGTGCCCGGGTGCGTCGGCGAAGACGAAGTGGCTCCAGACGCCGACGATGTCCACGATGCCATCGGATAGCGCCTTGGCCGCCGCCTCGACCAGGTCGGGCCAGTCGTCGCCGGTGGCGCCGCCCCGGGACAACCCGGTGTCGATCTTGAGGTGGAGTCGGGCCGGCCGGCCGGCGTGCCGCGCCGCGCTCACCGCCTCGGCCAACAGCCCCTGGCTGCCCACGCCGAGGTCGACGTCGGCGGCGACCGCCTCGTGCAACGGCAGACCCGGTGCCAGCAGCCAGGCGAGCACCGGTGTGGTGAGCCCGGCCCGGCGCAGCTCCAGCGCCTCGCCGAGGGTGCAGACCCCGAGCCAGTCGGCACCGGCGTCGATGGCCGCCCGGGCGGCCGCGAGCATGCCGTGCCCGTACCCGTCGCCCTTGACCACGGCCATCAGCTCAGCACTGGTGCCGGCCCGCAGTCGGGTCACGTTTTCCCGGATCGCCTCCAGGTCGATCCGCACCTCCGCCTGCCACATGGGCTCCAGCCTACTGATCAGTCACCTGATCGGGCAGGTTCCCCGCTGGTCAGGTCGGCGACCACTCGACGTAGTGCGGCCGCCACGTCGACGGCGGTGACCGGACCGCGCCGGCTGGCGGCCCGCCCGGCCAGGCCGTGCGCGTACGCGGCGGCGAGCGCGGCGCGTTCGGGGGGCAAACCGGCGGCCAGCAGCGACCCGAGCAAGCCGGCGAGGACGTCGCCGGTGCCGCCGGTGGCCAGCGCCGGGCTGCCGGTGGTGTTGACGAAGGCCCGGCCGTCCGGGTGGGCGACCACCGTACGGTCGCCTTTGAGTAGCACGGTGGCCTGCATCCAGGCGGCGAGCCGCAACGCGGCACCGACCCGGTCGTCGCCCGGCGCCTGCCCGGCGAGTCGGGCGAACTCGCGGTCGTGCGGGGTCACCACGGTCGGTGCCCGGCGGTCGCGGAGCAGATCGGACCAGGTTCCGTCGACGATCATGGTCAACGCGTCGGCGTCGAGCACGACCGGGACCGGGGCGGCCAGCACCGCCCGCAGTTCGGCGGCGGCGGCCGCACCACCGCCGAGTCCGGAGCCGCACACCCAGGCCTGTACCCGGCCCGCGTCGGCCACCCGGCCGGTGGCGATCACCGACGGGTGGTGCGCCAGCACCTGTTCGGCGGCACCGCCCGCGTAGCGGACCAAGCCGGTGGGCCCGGCGAGCGCGCCCCCGACGGAGAGGACCGCCGCACCCGGGTAGGTGGCCGATCCGGTCGCGACGCCGACCACCCCACGGTTGTACTTCTCCGCCGCCGGTCCGGGCCGGGGCCACCAGCGGGCCACGTCCGCCCGGTCCGGCACCTGGAACGCGGGGTCGCCCCGCAGCCAGGGCGTCAGCCCGATGTCGACGAGGTCCACCTGGCCGGCGTACGTTGCCGCCGGGCCGACCAGCAAGGCCGGTTTGAGGCAGCCGAAGGTGACCGTCACGTCGGCCGACACGACGGTCGTCGTACCGTTGCCGCCGCCGACCGGTTCGGGCAGTCCGCCGGTGTCCACCGTCACCCCGCTCGGTACGTCGACGGCGACCAGCGGGGCACCGGACCGTACCGCGCTGGCGACGGCGCTCGCCGCCGGCTCGCGTAGTCCGCCGCTGCCGCCGATCCCGGTGATGCCGTCGACGACCAGGTCCGAGGGCGTGCCTGGGTCGTCGGTGGTACGCCCACCGGCTGCCAGCAGGGCGGTCAGGCCGTCGGCGTGGACCCGCTGCGGCCGCAGCAACAGGGCGCTCACCCGGGCACCGCGCCGGGCCAGCCGGGCGCCGGCGTACAGCGCGTCTCCGCCGTTGTCGCCGGAGCCGACCAGCAGCAGCACCCGGGCACCGTAGACGCCGCCCCGCTCGGCGAGCAGCAACGCGCACCGGCGGGCCAGGCCGGCGGCGGCCCGCTGCATCAGCGTGCCCGGCGGCACCGTCGCCATCAGGGCCTTCTCCGCGTTGCGTACGTCGGCCACCCGCCACACCGGAATCACGATCGTCACCCTACCGGCCGCCGGCCACGGCGGCGCAGGCTAACCGCTGTCGGCCGCCCACGCAACGGGTGTGGACAGTGGCGGGCCCTGTTCCGGGTCGGCTGTCCACAGGCCGCCCGCGCGGGTCGATCGCGGCCGTACGGTCGACGCGACCGCCGACGGTTCGGGTGCCGTCGGCCGCGCGGCATACGGGGAGGCGCTCGTGCGTGAGCCAGCGGGTGAGGACGAACTGATCGAGGTACGCCCGGCGGTGCTGCGCGCCGGTGCGCGGCGGCTCACCGAGCTGGGCCACCGACTGGCGTACGGTCTGGCCGGCGACCCGGAACTGACGGTGATCGCCACCGGATGGGCGGCGGCCGGTCTGCTCGCCGAGGTCGAGACCGCCGTGCATCGCCGGCTCTGCCAGATCGGCACCGACGTGGCGGCGACCGGCCGGGCCGTCGAGCAGGCCGTCGACGGCTACCGGGACGCCGACGACCGGGCCGAACGCCGGCTGACCCGGTGATCACCTACCGGCAGTTGTGGGCCGCCGATCCGCCGGCCTGGCGTCGGGCGGCCCTGGCCTGGCGGCGGCAGGAGCAGATGCTCGCCCGGCGGCTGGCCGGTCTCGACGACGCCGCCGGCGGGTTGCGGCCCGGCTGGACGGGGCTGGCGGCGCGCACCGCCGATCGGCACCTCGCCGGGCTGCGGGACCGGGTCGCCGTCGTCGCCGCCGCTGTCCCCTGCGTGCTGGATCAGATCCTCAGCGGGTACGCCGAGCGGCTGGCCCGGGCCAAGTCGGTGCTCGCCGGCTGGGTCGACACCGCTGATCGGCTGGGCCTGTCGATCGATCGGGACGGGCGGGTGTGGGCCGATCCGGCCCGTACCCGTCCGGACGGTCCGACGCTGGCGGCGGCGCGTCGGGTGGCCGACGGGATCGGCACCGCGCTCGCCTTGGCGGCCACCGCCGACGCCGACGCGGCGAGCCGGCTCGACGCGGTCGCCACCGCCGCCGACCAGGGTTGGCCGGAGCGTCCGCCGCCGACCCGGCCGGCGGCCGGGGCCGATCCGGCGGCGGTGCGGGACTGGTGGCTGGCGCTCGACGACGCCGCCCGGCGCTGGTTGATCCGGCACGACCCGGGCTGGCTGGGTGGGCTCGACGGGATCCCGGCCGCCGCCCGCGACCAGGCCAACCGGTCGGTGTTGGCGCGGGAACGCGAGCTGTTGCTGGCCGAACGCGACCGGCTGCTGGCCCGGGAGACAGTGCCGTGGGATTCGGTGCCCGAGTTGCGGCGGATCGACCGGCTGCTGGCCGGGTTGGACCGGGTCACCGACCGGTTGGCCGCCGAGTCCGGTCCCCGGGCGTACCTGCTGGACGTGGCGGGCGGTGCCGCCTGGACCGGGGACGGTCCCCGGTCGACCGGCCGGGTGGTCCTCGCCCTGGGTGATCCCGATCAGGCCGACAACGTGCTGACCTACGTGCCGGGGATGGGTAGCGGACTGGACCGGGTGGCCGGGGAGCTGGATCGCACCGAACGGGTACTCGGTCGGTGCCAGGAGCTGGCACCGACGGAGCTGACCGCCGCGGTGTTGTGGCTCGACTACGCGGCCCCGGCGTTCGTCGACGAGGCGGCGAGCGCCGGGCCGGCCGAGCGCGCCGCCGACGACCTGCTCCGGTTCCAGCAGGGCCTGCGCGCCACCGGGCACGACGACGCGGCCGAGTTGACCGTGTTGGGGCACAGTTACGGTTCGCTGGTGGTCGGCACCGCCGCCCGGGCTCCCGGGATGCCGGTCGACAATCTGGTCTTCGTCGGTTCACCCGGGGTCGGGGTGGATCATGTGGACGAGCTGGCGATGCCGGCCGGGCAGGTCTGGGCGACGACCGCGACCAACGACGTGATCCGGCACGCGGCGGTGCCCGGTTGGTGGTCGGACGACCGGCTGTGGTTCGGTCACGACCCCAACGATCCTGGTTTCGGGGCGCGGGTGTTCGCCGGTGACCCGGCCGGGCATCTGGGCTACTGGAACGACGGCAATCCGGCGTTGGACGCGATGGCCCGCATCGTGCTCGGCGCGGGCCACCAGGACGAGGTGGTCACTCGACGGTGACCGACTTGGCCAGGTTGCGCGGCTGGTCGACGTCGTGGCCCCGGGCGGCGGCGATCTCACAGGCCAGCACCTGCAGCGGCACGGTGGTCAGCAGCGGGGCGAGCAGCGTCGGCGTACGGGGTACGTAGATCAGGTCGTCCGCGTACGGCGCGACGGCGAGGTCACCTTCCTCGGCGATCACGACGGTACGGGCGCCTCGGGCGCGGACCTCCTGGATGTTGGACACGACCTTGTCGTGCAGCATGCCCCGGCCGGCCGGGGAGGGCACCACGCAGACCACCGGGGTGCCCAGGTCGATCAGGGCGATCGGGCCGTGTTTGAGTTCGCCGGCGGCGAAGCCCTCGGCGTGCATGTAGGCGAGTTCCTTGAGTTTGAGCGCGCCTTCGAGGGCCACCGGGTAGCCGACGTGGCGACCGATGAACAGCACCTGGTTGGCGGTGGACAGGTCGCGGGCGAGTTCGCGGACCGGCTCCATCGCGTCGAGCACCCGCCGGAGCTTGTCCGGCATCTCCTGCAGCTGGCTGACCACCGCGGCCACCTCGTCGGCGTACTTGATGCCCCGGACCTGGGCCAGGTGCAGCCCGATCAGGTAGCAGGCGACGAGTTGGGTGAGGAACGCCTTGGTGGAGGCGACGGCGATCTCCGGGCCGCCGTGGGTGTAGAGCACGGCGTCGGACTCACGGGGGATGGTGGAGCCGTTGGTGTTGCAGATGGCCAGCACCCGGGCCTTCTGCTCCTTGGCGTGACGCAGCGCCATCAGGGTGTCCATCGTCTCGCCGGACTGGGAGATGGCGACCACCAGGGTGGATCGGTCCAGTACCGGGTCGCGGTAGCGGAACTCGCTGGCCAGTTCGACTTCGCAGGGGATCCGGGTCCAGTGCTCGATGGCGTACTTGGCGACCATGCCGGAGTGGTACGCCGTACCGCAGGCGACGATGAAGACCTTGTCGACGTCGCGCAGGTCCTGGTCGGTGAGGCGGACCTCGTCCAGCATGATCTCGCCGGACTCGGTGAGCCGGCCGAGCAGCGTGTCGGCGACCGCCTGCGGCTGCTCGGCGATCTCCTTGAGCATGAAGTAGTCGTAGCCGCTCTTTTCGGCGGCGGAGGCATCCCAGTCGATGTGGAAGTCGCGCCCGAGGGCGGGAGCGCCGGAGAAGTCGGTGATCTCGATGCTGTCGGCGGTGATCAGGACGACCTGGTCCTGGCCGAGTTCGACGGCGTCGCGGGTGTGTTCGATGAACGCGGAGACGTCGCTGGCCAGGTAGTGCTCGCCGGGTCCGCGTCCGACGACCAGCGGCGAGTTGCGTCGTGCCCCGACGACCGCGCCGGGGATGCCGGCGTCGACGGCGAGCAGGGTGAAGGCGCCTTCGAGGCGCTGGCAGACCCGGCGCATGGCGGCGGCGAGCAGCTGCGGACCGTCGGGTTCACCGGCGTCGCGCAGGTCGGCCAGGGCGGCGGCGAGCAGGTGGGCGACGCATTCGGTGTCGGTGTCGCTGACGAACTCGACGCCGTCGGCCTCCAGTTCGGCGACGAGTTTGGCGAAGTTCTCGATGATGCCGTTGTGGATGATCGCCACCCGTCCGTCGCGGGACAGGTGGGGGTGGGCGTTGCGGTCGGTCGGGCCGCCGTGGGTGGCCCAGCGGGTGTGGCCGATGCCGGCGGTCCCGTCACCGATGCCGATCGCGGGCGGACTGGCGGCGGCCTGGTCGACCGCGCGGGTGGAGCCGAACCGCTCGTCGCCGAGCGCCTTTTCCAGGTTGGCGAGTTTGCCGGCCCGCTTTTCGGTCCGTAGCTCGTCGTCGCAGACGATGGCGACCCCGGCCGAGTCGTAGCCCCGGTATTCGAGTCGCCGGAGCCCGTCCAGCACGATGCCCAACGCCGGTCGCGCGCCGACGTACCCCACGATTCCACACATGACCCGTAGCTTAGCCCACGATCGCTCATCCATGGTGCGCATAACCCCTAGGATCAAGCACCATCCCTGATCAGTTTTCCCTCAATTCACCTAAGACCGGACCAAGCGCGGGTGCCGTCACCGGCTTCGATGGACCGCATAGAGTTGCCAGGTGGTCACCTCCCCTGACGCACCCGCCGACGTCAACGCCCTGGTCCGTCGCATGCGCCCGTTCGGGACGACGATCTTCGCCGAAATGTCCGCACTTGCGGTACGCACCGGGGCGGTCAACCTCGGCCAGGGCTTCCCGGACACCGACGGACCGAGAGCGATGCTCGCCGCCGCCGCCGACGCCGTGCGCGACGGGCACAACCAGTACCCACCCGGGCGGGGCATACCCGCCCTGCGGACGGCCATAGCCGGACACCAACGCCGGTTCTGGGGGCTCGACTACGATCCGGAGTCCGAAATCCTGATCACCGCCGGGGCGACCGAGGCGGTCACCGCCGCGATCCTCGCCCTGTGCGAGCCGGGCGACGAGGTGATCTGCTTTGAGCCCTACTACGACTCGTACGCCGCGTCCATCGCGCTCGCCGGCGCGGTCCGCCGGCCGGTCACCCTGCGGCCCGACGGCGACGGCCGATACGCCTTCGACCCAGCGGCGTTGCGGGCCGCCTTCGGCCCGCGTACCCGGCTGGTGCTGCTCAACTCGCCACACAACCCGACCGGCAAGGTCTTCACCGTCGCCGAGCTGACCATGATCGCCGAACTCTGCCAGCGGCACGACGTCTGGGCGGTCACCGACGAGGTGTACGAGCACCTGGTCTTCACCGACGCCGACTCCCCGCACGTCCCGCTGGCCGCGCTGCCCGGAATGCGCGAGCGGACGTTGCGCATCTCGTCCGCCGGCAAGACCTTCTCCTGTACGGGGTGGAAGATCGGCTGGGCCAGCGGTCCGCCCTCCCTGGTGGCCGCCACCACCCAGGTCAAACAGTTCCTCACCTTCGTCAACGGCGCACCGCTGCAGCCGGCCGTCGCGGTGGCGCTCGACCTGCCGGACAGCTACTTCACCGGATTGCGCGACAGCATGCAGGCCCAGCGCGACCAACTGGTCGCCGGGCTGTCGGCGGCCGGATTCCGGGTGCTGGTACCGGAGGGCACCTACTTCGCCACCGCCGACATCACGTCACTGGGCGGCACCGACGGGCTGGAGTTCTGCCGGTCGCTGCCGGAACGGTGCGGGGTGGTGGCCGTACCGACGCAGGTCTTCTACGACGACCCCGACGCCGGCCGGCTGCTGGTGCGCTTCGCTTTCTGCAAGCGCCCCGAGGTCCTGGCTGAGGCCACCCGGCGGTTGGCCACGCTGCGTCCGCACTGACCGTCGTACCCGACCGGGCATCGACTTCGGGACCTCGTCCACGGTCGCGGTGATCGCCCCCGCCGGACGGGAGCCGCGACCGCTGCTGTTCGACGGGTCTCCACTGCTGCCGTCGGCGGTCTGTCTCGATCTCACCGGGCGGTTGCTCACCGGCGAGGACGCGCTGCACATGGCGATGTCGACGCCTGCGGCCTTCGAACCGCACCCGAAGCTTCGCGTCAACGACGGCACGGTCCTGCTCGCCGACACCGAGATCCCGGTCACCCGGCTGTACCGGGCGGTCATCGACCGGGTGCTGCTGGCCGCCCGGTCGGTGGTGGCCGACGGTGCCGACGATCTGGAGGTGACGCTCACCTGCCCCGCCGGTTGGGTGCCGGTCCGGCGCGCGGTGCTGGCCGACGCCGCGCCGCCCGGGACCAGGCTGCTGGACGAACCGGTCGCCGCCGCGCACCATCTCGCGCACATCGCCGGCGACCTGGTCCCCGACGGCGGACGAGTGGTGGTCTACGACTTCGGGGCCGGCACCATCGACGCGGCGATCGTGCGGCATCTGCGGGCCGCCGGATCCCCGGCGCTGTGGGAGCGGCTCGACCGGCCCGGATCGGTCGGCGACCGCCGCGCCCGCCAGCAGTTGTGGCGCAACGTCAAGGCCGTGAAGGAGATGCTGTCGCGGACCTCGATGACGACGATCCACCTGTCGCTGCTCGACGTCGACGTACCACTCGGTCGCGAGGAACTCGACGAGCTCGCCGCGCCGGTCGTCGCACGTACCGTCGTCACCGTCGAACGGGCGCTGACCGCGGCGGGGATCTCCGCCGCCGACCTGTCGGCGATGTTCCTGTGGGCGGGTCCAGCCGGATGCCGGCGGCGGCGACCGCGCTGCTGGGCGGCGCGCTGGTCGGGCTGCTCGCCCTCGCCGGGGCGCTCGTTCCGTTGCTGCCGACCGGCGACCCGGACAGCTCGGCGGACCCGTCACCGGAGCCGTCGGGCGCGTCGACCGATTCCGCGTATCCCCCTGGCGTCGACCCCTGCCTGGGTGGGTACCTGGTGGGTACCTGGCGGGTCACCTTCGACCAGAGGCCACCGGCAGCTACCACGCGGAAGACGCGATACTGATCGAGTCGTACACCAGAGTCGACGCGGTCATCCGCCTCTTCCGGGGCGACGAACTCCAGCGCGAGACCGTCGCCGAGTTCACCTCGCAGCCGGTCGGATACCGGTGCACCGACGACGAGCTGTTCCTGATCAGCCCGGAGGGGACCTTCTCCACCAACCTGGCCCGGGTACGGCCGCTGTCGACACCGGACGCCGGCCCGCAGGAGTAGGCGAACACGAACCGGGCCGACGCCGACGGCCGACGGGCAGACAGGAAGCTGACCGCGATCAGGCGGGGCTGGCGGCGCGTACGGTGTCGGCGATCCGTTCGGCGACCGACCGGGCGATCTCCACGGTCGCCGCCTCGACCATCACCCGGACCAGCGGCTCGGTGCCCGAGGGCCGCAGCAGGACGCGTCCGGTGCCGTCGAGCTCCGCCTCGGCCTGTTCGGCCGCCGCGCGGACGGCCGGGGCTCCCGCGCCGACGGTCCGGTCCCCGACCGGCACGTTGATCAACACCTGCGGGAGCTTGGTGATGGTCGCGGCCAGCTCGGCCAGCGAGGCCCCGGTGGCGGCCATTCGGGACATCAGGTGCAGGCCGGTGAGGATGCCGTCGCCGGTGGTGGCGTACGCGGGCATCACGATGTGTCCGCTCTGCTCCCCGCCCAGGGCCAGCCCGGAGGCGCGCAGCTCCTCCAGGACGTACCGGTCGCCGACCTTGGTCTCGACCAGCGTGATGCCTTCCCGGGACATCGCCAGGCGCAGACCGAGGTTGCTCATCACCGTCGCGACCAGGGTGTTTCCGGTCAGGGTGCCGGCCTCGCGCATGCCGAGCGCGAGGATCGCCATGATCTCGTCGCCGTCGACCTCGGTGCCGTCGGCGGTGACCGCCAGGCAGCGGTCGGCGTCGCCGTCGTGGGCGATACCCAGGTCGGCGCGGTGTTCCAGCACCGCCGCGCGGACCACGTCCAGGTGGGTCGAGCCGCAACCGTCGTTGATGTTGAGTCCGTCCGGCTCGGCGTTGATCGCGATGACCTCGGCACCGGCCTCCCGGTAGGCGACCGGGCCGACCTCGGCGGCCGCGCCGTTGGCGCAGTCGACCACCACCTTCAGCCCGTCCAACCGATGACCGACCGTGCTGACCAGGTGCCCGATGTAGTGTTCGGCCCCGTCGAGCAGGTCGTGCACCCGGCCGACACCGGCACCGGTGGGACGTCGCCGCCCGATCGATCCGTCAGCTTCGATCGCGGACTGGATCGCGGCTTCGATCTTCATCTCCATGTCGTCGGGCAGCTTGTGGCCGCCGGCGGCGAAGAGCTTGATGCCGTTGTCCGGCATCGGATTGTGCGAGGCGGACAGCATCACCCCGAAGTCGGCCTTGGTCTCGCCCACCAGGAAAGCGACGCCGGGGGTGGGCAGCACTCCGACCCGGAGCACGTTCGCGCCGGCGCTGGTCAGCCCGGCGACGACGGCCGCCTCCAGCATCTCGCCGCTGGCCCGGGGATCTCGGCCGACGACGGCCATCGGCTGATGACTGGGGTCGTGTTCGGCCAGGGTGTGCGCGGCGGCGACCGCGACCGCCAGCGCCAGCTCGGGGGTGAGATCCGCGTTGGCCCGCCCGCGTACGCCATCGGTGCCGAACAACCGCGCCATAGCTGTCACCCTCCGGTTCTCGCGCCTACCGACCTCAGTCTGCCCCGTGTCGGCCCACGGGCTCACCGGGTCCGTGCGGTACCCGACCGGGGCTGGTCCGGCAACCGATGAAGATACTGCCGATCGGCGAACACGTTAACTTATCTGGACAAAAATGGACGGACGGCCGGGAAACCCCCCGTACAGGGAGCACCCCGGCCGTCCGTTCAGCCGTGCACGAATTAACGCTTGGAGTACTGCGGAGCCTTACGGGCCTTCTTGAGGCCGTACTTCTTGCTCTCCTTGACCCGAGCGTCACGGGTCAGGAAGCCGGCCTTCTTGAGCGCCGGACGGTCGTCGATGTCGTTGGCGCACAGCGCGCGGGCGATCCCCAGCCGCAGCGCCCCGGCCTGGCCGGTGATGCCGCCGCCGCGCAGGTTGGCGACCACGTCGAAGGCCTCGGCCTTCTCGGCGGTGGCCAACGGCTCGCGGATCAGCTGCTGGTGCACCTTGCTCGGGAAGTACTCCTCGAGCTCCCGACCGTTACAGGTGATCTTGCCAGAGCCGGGGACGATCCGGACCCGGACGATGGCTTCCTTGCGCCGCCCGACGGTCTGGATCGGGCGCTCACCGCGTGGCGTACGCACGACGGGCGCGGGTGCCGCGACGCTGGTCACCTCGACGGCCGGCTCAGCGGCCACCTCGGTCTCGGTCTCGGTGTCAGCGACGGCGACCGGGTCGGCCTCGGTGGTGTCGGTCATGCTGTTTCCTTCGCCCGCGCTCACTGCGCGATCTGCTTGATCTCGAACGGCACCGGCTGCTGCGCGCCGTGCGGGTGCTCGGCGCCCGCGTAAACCTTGAGCTTGCGAATCAGCTTGTTGCCGAGCTTGTTGTGCGGCAGCATGCCCTTGACGGCCAGCTCGATCGCCCGCTCGGGGCGCTTGGACAGCAGCTCGTCGTAGCCGACCTGCTTGAGCCCGCCGGGGTAGCCGGAGTGCCGGTAGGCGACCTTGGTGTGCCGCTTGTTGCCGGTCAACGCCACCTTGCCGGCGTTGACGACGATGACGAAGTCACCGGTGTCGACATGCGGCGCGAACGTGGGCTTGTGCTTGCCGCGCAGCAGCGTGGCGGCGTGGGTGGCCAGGCGGCCCAGCACGACGTCAGAAGCATCGATCACGTGCCACTGACGCTCGATCTCACCCGGCTTCGGGCTGTACGTACGCACAGGTCTACCTTGTCTCGTCGTCGGTCTGGGGTCGCGCGTCGGTCGTCGGGTGACGCGCGGGCCGCAGGACGACCCGATGACCGGGCAACCCGTAGAGGAACGCGCGCGCGAACGACAAGCATACCCTGGCTGGCCTGCCACCCTGCGGAGGCCCCCTGCGGCGGACGCCACGGCTGGGTGACGAACCCGGCGAGGGAACGCCGCTGCGGCTGTCACACAACAGCAGGCAACGATACCCGTGACCGACGGGACGGTCAAAACGCGGGTACGCCTCACCTCCCGTCCCCGCCTACCGCCCCGGCGGGCAACCAACCCTCTGGCCGGGCTCCGTGTGAGGGGCACTTAGCAGGCTCGAAACAATCGAGACCTCACGGCGAAATCGCCCAGCGGCACGCTTCGCACATGCCAGGCAGTGTGGAGGCGACCATCGGACGGGGCCGGGACCGCACCACCCGGGCCGTGGCCAGGCACTGCCCGCACCGGGCGGCCAGGCACTGCCCGCACCAGGCCGGGCGGTACGACAGGAACGTCGACCAGTCATCCAGTGCGAACCCTGGTGCGGAGGTACCGGCGTGAAGCGGTTGATCGTCATCGGCAACGGCATGGTGGGACAGCGGCTGGTCGAGGCGGTGCGTTCCCGGGACACCGAGGGCCGCTGGCACGTCACCGTGCTGGCCGAGGAGACCCGCCCGGCGTACGACCGGGTCCGGTTGTCGGCCTTCTTCGACGGGGTCGGCGCCGACGAGCTCAGCCTGCACACCCCGGACGACGCGGTCGAGCTGCGGCTGGGCGAACCGGCCCGGCACATCGACCGGGACCGGCGGGTGGTCCGCACCGACCACGGCGAGTACGGCTACGACGCCCTGGTCCTGGCCACCGGTTCGTACGCGTTCGTACCGCCGATCGACGGCGCGCACCGCCCCGCCGACGCCGACGCCAGTTCCGACGCCGACGCCGACTCCGGCTCCCGACGAACCGGGAGCGGCGGTGCGCCGGCCGGCGGTCTGCGAGACGGCGTCTTCGTCTACCGCACGCTCGACGACCTGGTCGCGATCCGCGAGTTCGCCACCGACCCGACGGCGGGCCGACGGGTCGGTACGGTGATCGGCGGCGGCCTGCTCGGCCTGGAGGCGGCCAACGCGCTGCGCCTGCTGGGCCTGCGTACCCACGTGGTGGAATTCGCCCCCCGGCTGATGCCGGTGCAGGTCGACGAGGCCGGCGGGTCGATGTTGCGCCGCTACGTCGAAGACCTCGGCGTCCACGTACATCTGGGAACCGCGACGTCGGCGATCCGGACCGGCCCCGATGGCACGCCACGCGGCGTCGCCCTCACCGACGGCACCGAACTGGACACCGACCTGGTGGTGGTCGCCGCCGGCATCCGGCCCCGCGACGACCTGGCCCGCGCCGCCGGGCTGGCCGTCGGCGAACGCGGCGGCGTGGCGGTCGACGCCCACTGTCAGACCAGCGACCCGCACGTCTGGGCGGTCGGCGAATGCGCCGCGGTCAGCGTGGCCGGCGAACCAGGCCGCTGCTACGGACTCGTCGCCCCCGGCTACGCGATGGCCGAGGTGGTCGCCGACCGGCTGCTCGGCGGCACGGCGAGCTTCCCCGGCGCGGACACCTCCACCAAGCTCAAGCTGCTCGGTGTGGACGTCGCCTCGTTCGGTGACGCGCACGGCACCACGGCCGACTGCCTGGACGTCACGTTCACCGACCCGGCGACCCGGGTCTACGCCAAACTGGTCCTCTCCGACGACGCGCGGACCCTGCTCGGTGGAGTGCTGGTCGGCGACGCCACCGCGTACCCGACGTTGCGGGCCAGCGTCGGCGGACCACTGCCCGGCCCGCCGCTGGCGCTGCTCGCCCCGGCCGGCTCCGACGGGGCCGGCGGGGCCGGCATCGACGCGCTGCCGGGCAGCGCTCAGGTCTGCTCCTGCAACGCGGTCACCAAGGACCAGATCCTCGGTGCGATCGGCGACGGCTGCACCGACGTCGCGGGCATCAAGGCCTGCACCCGGGCCGGCACCAGCTGCGGGTCCTGCGTACCGATGCTCAAGCAGCTGCTCTCCGTCGCCGGGGTGGCCCAGTCCACCGCGCTCTGCGAACACTTCGACCACAGCCGTCAGGAGCTGTTCGACCTCGTCCGGGTCCGGCGCATCCGCACCTTCTCCCAGCTGGTCGCCGAACACGGCCGGGGTCGGGGCTGCGACATCTGCAAGCCGGCGGTCGCCTCGATCCTCGCGTCGCTGGGCAACGGCTACGTGCTCGACGGCGAACAGGCCGCCCTGCAGGACACCAACGACCACTTCCTGGCCAACATCCAACGCGACGGCACCTACTCGGTCGTCCCCCGGATTCCCGGCGGGGAGATCACCCCGGAGAAGCTGATCGTCATAGGCGAGGTGGCCCGCGACTTCAACCTCTACACCAAGATCACCGGCGGGCAGCGGATCGACCTGTTCGGCGCCCGGGTGGAGCAGCTACCCAAGATCTGGCGCCGGCTGGTCGACGCCGGCTTCGAATCCGGGCACGCGTACGGCAAGGCGCTGCGCACGGTGAAGTCCTGTGTCGGCTCTACCTGGTGCCGCTACGGCGTACAGGACTCGGTCGGCCTGGCCGTCGCCCTGGAGCTGCGCTACCGGGGCCTCCGCGCCCCACACAAGATCAAGTCGGCGGTCTCCGGCTGCGCCCGCGAGTGCGCCGAGGCCCGCAGCAAGGACTTCGGCATCATCGCCACCGACCTCGGCTGGAACCTCTACGTCGGCGGCAACGGCGGCTTCCGCCCCCGACACGCCGACCTGTTCGCCAGTGACCTGTCCACCGAGGAACTGGTCCGCGTCGTCGACCGCTTCCTGATGTTCTACATCCGTACCGCCGACCGGCTGGAACGCACCGCCGCCTGGATCGACGCGATGGACGGCGGCCTGGACCACCTGCGATCGGTGATCATCGACGACTCGCTCGGGCTGGTCGCCGAACTGGACGAGGCGATGGCCCGCCACGTCGAGTCCTACTCCGACGAGTGGCGCGACACCATCGACGACCCGGAGCGGCTGCGCCGCTTCACCTCCTTCGTCAACGCGCCGGACACCCCGGACCCGTCGATCAGTTTCGAGGTCGAGCGGGGCCAGCCAGTGCCGGCCGCGGGCGAACGCCGGCCCGTCGTGCTCGGCCTCCCGACCACCCTGGAGGTACGCCGATGAGCGTGCAGACCGTCAACGTCGCCGGCCGGTGGACACCGGTGTGCCCGTACAGCCGGGTGGAGCCGGAACGCGGCGTGGCCGCCCTGGTCGACGGCGAACAGGTGGCGATCTTCCGGACCTACGACGGGACGCTCTACGCCGTGGGCAACCAGGATCCGGTCACCGGTGCCTACGTACTGTCCCGGGGGATCGTCGGTACCCGGGGCGACGCGCCGACCGTCGCCTCCCCACTGCACAAGCAGGTCTACGACCTGCGTACCGGGCAATGCCTCGACCTGCCGGACGTCGCCGTGCCGACCTACCAGGTGCGCTGCCGCGACGGGTTGATCGAAGTGCTCGGCCGACGGCGGGATCACTGATGTCGGGCGAGTTGTCCGGGTTCACCATCGGTGTCACCGCCGACCGGCGACGCGACGAACTCGCGGCGCTGCTGGAACGGCGCGGCGCACGGGTCGTACTCGCCCCGGCGCTGCGGATCGTGCCGCTGGCCGACGACACCGAACTACGCGCCGCGACCCGGGCCTGCTTGGACGATCCGCCGGACGTCCTGGTCGCCAACACCGGAATCGGCATGCGCGGCTGGCTGGAAGCCGCCGAAGGCTGGGGGTTGGCCGAGCCCTTGCGGGCGGTGCTGGGTGGCGCCTACATCGTGGCCCGGGGGCCGAAGGCCCGGGGCGCGATCCGCGCCGCCGGACTGCACGACGAATGGTCCCCTGCCTCGGAAAGCTGCGACGAAGTCGTCGACCACCTGCGGGAGCGTGGCGTGGCCGGTCAGGTCGTCGCCATGCAGTTGCACGGCGACCGGCAGTCGGAGTGCACCGCGGCGTTGGAGGCGGCCGGCGCCACCGTGATCGAGGTGCCGGTCTACCGGTGGGCACCACCGGCCGACCCGGCCCCGCTGCACCGGCTCGTCGACCTGGTCACCGGACGGCTGGTCGACGCGGTCACCTTCACCTCCGCGCAGGCGGTCGGCGCTCTGCTGCGGGCCGCCGGCACCAACGGCGAGGCCGTCCTGGACGCGTTACGCGCCGACGTACTGGCCGCCTGCGTCGGACCGGTCACCGCGGCACCGCTGCGCCGGCACGGCGTGCCGGTGGTCGCACCGGCCCGGGCCCGGCTGGGTGCCCTGGTCCGCACCCTCGTCGACGAACTTCCCCGGCGGGCGGTCAACCTGAAGGTCGGCGGGCACCTGCTCACCCTGCGCGGTCACGCCGCCCTGGTCGACGGCGAACTCCGTCCGCTGGCACCGGCACCGATGGCCGTGCTGCGGGCGCTGGCGCAGACCCCGGGCCGGGTGCTGTCCCGCGCCGCGCTGCTACGTACGTTGCCGCGCGGTGCCGACGAGCACGCGGTGGAGATGGCGGTGGCCCGGTTGCGAGCCGGGCTCGGCACGCCGGGTGTCATCCAGACCGTGGTCAAGCGCGGCTACCGGCTCCCGGTCGACTGAGCCGGCCCGGATCACGACTGAGCCGGCCCGGATCACGATCCGGGCTGGCTCGACTGCCGTTCGTCGGCTGACACCCGGTACCGGGTGTCAGCCGACCGGCACCGGAGATCAGCCGACCGGTGCCGGGTAGCCGCGTCCGTGCTCGGCCCGAAGCGTCGCCATCGCGTGCTCGACGACGGTCACCAGGACGCCCTTGGTCGAGTCGCGGTCCCGCGCGTCGCACATCACCAGCGGTACGTGCGGAGCGATGGCGAGCGCCTCCCGTACCTCCTCGACGTCGTAGCGCGGCGCCCCGTCAAAGCAGTTCAGAGCGACGAGGTACGGCAACTGACGGTTCTCGAAGTAGTCCAGCGGGGCGAACGCGTCGGCGATCCGGCGGGTGTCGACCAGCACGGCCGCACCTACCGCACCCCGGATGATCTCGTCCCACATGAACCAGAACCGGGTCTGGCCGGGGGTGCCGAACAGGTAGAGAATCAGGTCGTCGGCCATGGTGATCCGGCCGAAGTCCATCGCGACCGTCGTGGTCTCCTTGCCCGGCACCTTCGACGGGTCGTCGATGCCCACGCCGGCCGAGGTCATCAACGCCTCTGTCGTCAGTGGCGTGATCTCCGAGACCGCCCCGACCAGGGTGGTCTTGCCGACCCCGAAACCACCCGCGATGACGATCTTCGCGGAGGTGATCCCCTTGTTCTGGCGTACGCCAGCGCGGTCATAGCCTGCGAAGTCCACTTAGTACCCTCTCAAGAAGTTCCATCCGCTCCTCGTACGCCTCTACCGGAGCGGCGCTGTGCAACGTCAGCAGACCGTCGGCGACCATGTCGGCGACGAGGACCCGCGCGACACCCAGCGGCAGCCGGGTGTACGCGGCGATCTCCGCCAAGGACTGGGCACGGTTGTCACAGATCGTGGCGATTCGATGCTTGTCGTGCCCGGCGAATCGGGACTCGGTGACCGCTGCGGCGGATGCCACCAGGACCGCCTCCAGCGCGATGTGCTGGCGTGGTTCGGTGCGGCCCCGGGTGACCGCATAAGGTCTGACCAGCGCTCCGCGCGGGTCTTCTCGTGGTTGTCCCATTCAGCGGTCACCTCCTCGGGAGTTGACTGGCACGTCACCGTCGACGGTCTTTCGTGTGGCGGAACTTCAGCGGCGGATCAGGCCCTGCCCACGGCCTCGCGGGGCAGCGGGACCAGGGCGGCACCGACCCGCTCCACCAGCAGCGCCATCTCGTACCCGACCTGGCCCACGTCGCAGCTACGCGCGGCGAGAACCGCCATGGACGACCCGTCGCTGATAGACATCAGGAAGAGGTACCCACTGTCCATCTCGATCACAGTCTGCAGTACGCCACCGGCGCTGAACATCCTGGCTGCGCCGTCAGTCAGACTCACCACACCGGATGTGATGGCGGCCAGCTGGTCGGCACGATCCGCAGGCAGATCACGGGAGGAGGCAAGCAACAGCCCGTCAGCCGAGACAGCCACCACGTGCGCGATGCCGGCGACGCTGTCGGCGAAGTTGCTGAGCAGCCAACCCATGTCCTGAATAGCTGCTGGCCTGTTCATTCGCTGGTCTCCTTGGTTGAAGTGGCGCCGTACTGCTCCGTGCCGACGGTCCGGCCACGTTGTACGCCACGGTGATATGCCGACAGCAGGCCACGGACCTCGTCCGGGGTACGCCGGGCCGTCGACCGGCTGGGCTTGGACTCGACACCGCCCGGCACGAGCTGCGCTTGTGGACGGCGCTTCGGCAAGCCGGACCGGGTGGTGCCGGCCACCTCCGGCTCGGCCGCCTGGCTGGCCCGCGCCCACCCTTCGTCAGCAGCGGTACGCCAGGTGTCCGTCCCTCCGGTGCGTTGCCGTGGAATGGCACCCGCCGCCCCCAGACTGCTGGGGGCCGGAGTGGACGGTACGTCGGCCGGCGCGGCGGCGGAATGTGGTGCGGCGTTCGGCTGCACCGGAGCAGAGTACGCCGCCGGTGGTGGTGCCGACTGCCCCGGGTTGCGTGCCGGCAGTGGTGGCCGGGTGGGGGCGGTCGCGGACGGTGCGCCGAGCGTCGCGGCTGAGTCACCAGACAGCGGTACGCCATTGGCGGCACCACCGGTGTTCGGCCCGTACCCCCCGGCCGGTCGCTGGAAGGTGCTCGTCTCGGCCTGTCCGTGGGCCCGGAACCAGACCGCCTCCATCTCCCGGAAGATCGGCGGCATCTCGGCGGGCTCGTCGGGGCGTGCCCCGACGCCGGTCGCACCGGCGACCGGTCCTTGTGGAAGCTGGGCTGCCGGTCGCACCACCGGCGACATCGGATGCGCGGTGGCCGGGATGACTCCCTGGTCGGCGTATCCGCGCAACGTGGAGGGGCGCACCGTCGGGTACGCCACGGTCGGAGTGCCGACACTCGCCGCCAGATCCGGCCCGGCTGCGGCGGGGGCCGTCGGGGCGGGGGGTGCCGGGGGTGCCGGCGCGGGAGCCGGCGAAGCCAACATCGCCGGGCTCATCACCGGTGGTGCCGGTCCGGCCATCGGCCCGGGCACCGGACCTGCGGTACGCGGCGAGATCGAACCCGCCGCCGGCCCGGACGTCGGCGCGTTGAACAACGCTCCGGACGTCGGCGCGTTGGACAGGGCCCCGGACGTCGGCGCGTTGGACAGCGGTCCGGCGGCGCCGGCGGTCACCGAGAAGGCGGCCGTGTTCGCTCCGGCCACCGCGTTCCACTGCGACGATCGGGCGTTCTGCCACTGGTCGGTGAGGGTCGCGGTCCGCCCCGGCAGGGCCGGCGACGTCGGCGGCGCGGAAACCGGCGACCAGCTGCCGCCCGAGGTCGGTGCGGCGGACACCGGCTCCGCCGATGACAGCCGTCCCCGGCTCATCACCGGTTCGCGACTGCGCTGCGGCAGCACCAGGATGCTGCTGGGCAGGGTGACCTGGGCGACCGTGCCGCCTTCGACGTTCGGGCGCAGTTCGACCCGGATGCCGTACCGGCCGGCGAGTCGGCTCACCACCGCGAGCCCCATCAGCCGGAACGCCGACACGTCCATCGTGGAAGGCGCGGCGAGTCGGCGGTTCAGGTTGTCGAACTGCTCCTCGGAGAGTCCGAGTCCACGGTCCTCGACCTGGATCAGCACGTAGTCACGCAGCCGCCGGGCGTCCGCGACCACGGTGGTGGTCGGTGGGGAGAACCGGGTGGCGTTGTCGAGCAGCTCGGCGACGAGCCGTACCACGTCGTTGACCGCGTGCGCGGAGATGAGGATGTCGGTGTCGACGGTGCCGAACTCGATCCGGTTGTAGAGCTCGACCTCGGACTGCGCGGCCCGCAGCGCGTCGACCAGCAGCGCGTCCTCGCGGCGCGGGGCGCTGGAGTCGGCGCCGGCGAGGACCAGCAGGTTCTCGTCGTTGCGGCGCATCCGGGTGGCCAGGTGGTCCAGCTGGAACAGCTGGGCGAGTCGCTTGGGGTCCTCCTCGCCGCGCTCGATCATGTCGAGCTCGCCGATCATCCGGTCGACCAGCGTCTGACTCCGTCGGGCCAGCGAGAGGAACATCGCCGAGACGCTCGCCCGTAGCGCGGCCTGCTCGGCCGCGATCCGGACCGCTTCCCGGTGCACCACGTTGAAGGCCTGGCCGACCTGGCCGACCTCGTCGCGGTTGGGTAGCCGGATCGGATCACGCAGGTTCCGGACGATCTCCTCGGGACCCCGGTCGTTGAGATCGTTGATGTCCCGCAGCTTGGCGACCGCCTCGGGCAGGTCCCGGTTGGCCACCGCCATGGCGCCTTCCCGCAGCCGCCGCAGCGAGCTGTTCAAGGACCGGGCCAGCACGACCGCGAGCGCGATGGCCAGCACCAGCGCGATCAGCACCAGGGCCGACTCGGTCATCGCCTGCCGGGTGACGTCGGTGCTGACCTGGGAGGCCCGGTCGAGCAGCTGGGACTCCAGCTGGATCTCCGCCCACCGCATCAGATCGTTGACCGCGCCGACCGCGCGGGCCGCCTCGTCCGGGCCGAGGGTGGCCCGTTGGCCGACCGACCTGGTGATCTCGGTGGCCACCCGGTCGGCCAGGAAGACCGCGTCACCGGTGACGCTGGTGTTGACCAGGTCCTGCTCCCACGGGGAGGCGGTCAGCGAGAACGACAGCAGCGCTTCCTGCTGGCTGGTGAGCGTGGCGAGGTAGGAGGAGAACTGTTCCTCGTCGAGCTGCCCGGCGGAGAGCGCGGCGAAGACGATGGCTTCCTCTTCGGCGGTGGCCGCCTTGGCCCGGGCGAACGCGGAGACCGCCCGCAGGCTGTCCGGCACCTCGCCCTCACCCGAGACCTGACCGAGGATCTCGCCGTAGGAGGCCAGGTCGGACAGGATGACCCCGTAGCGCAGCACCGCTTCCGGCACCGGCATCTGGCGGCGGTCCAGCACCTCCTGGCGGGTCGCGTTCAACGTACCGAGGTGGTCGTCGATGTCGATGAGCTGGCGCTCGACGGCTGTCGGCACCTCGCCCACGGCGGCGCGCTCGGCAGCGTACGCGGCGATGCTCTCGTCGGTACGCCGGACCCGGGCGTTGTAGCTTTCCGCGGCGGCGTCGTCGGAGGCCAGCAACGTCAGCGCGGCCATCCGCTCCTTGTGGACGTCCTGAGCCAACGCCGAGACGTCGGTCGAGAGCGCCGCCAGGGAACTCACCAGCCGGGCTTCGAGCGCGCCCTGGCCGACGTCGACCAGACGTACCGTCGCCAGGGCGGCCACGGCGGCCAAGGGGACGACCAGGATGAGCGCCAACTTGGACCTGATCCGGGCATCCCTCAGCCGAGGTACCCAGCGCAGCGGCGCGCGGCGCTTGCGCGGTCCGTTGTCGGGCAGGGTCGTCGGTCCGGTCCTCACGACATCGCCTCCGTCGTTATCTCCACCCGCGGACTGCCGGCCGATGCCTGCTGCAACGGCCAGCGCCGCATGCGGCACGGCCGCGATTTCACCAGAAGTAGACCCAGTTGGGAAGCCTCAGCCGGGCAGAAATCGGTCGGACGACCCGGATCTACCCTAGAGCTACCGGACGATATCTTCATGACACCGCCCTGATCAGGGCGGATGGAAGTTCCACAGATGTTTGTATCGGCAAAGTTAACGCTCGCAACCAGTCCTCGTTGCCAACATATGGGACAGCTGTCCCGAACTACCAGCTGACCGGCGCGCTTGACCAGAGCGACGGCCATTGGCAAGGTTTCCCACGTTCGCAGGTTCCGCGCACACCGTACGGCATGCCGCCGGCAAGACTTCTATTGAGGACGTCGGCGAACGTGTCCGCCCCCGAAACGGCCGGCCCGCACCTGCCGCGTACCTGGAGGAATGACTTGAGGCCCACCCGTTCCGCCCTGCTCACCGCCCTGGCGTCTACTTTGCTGGTGCCGATGCTTGCCGGCTGCCAGTTCGCCGACGACACCGCGGCGGGCGGCGACATCGTCATCGCCGCCGACCTCGAACTGTCCGGCGCGGCGGCCGCAGTCGGCAAGGGCTACCAGCGGGCGCTCGAACTCAAAGTTGAGCAGATCAACGAATCGGGCCTGCTGGGCGGGCGCACCGTACGACTCGACGTACGGGACAACCGCTCCGACCCCAGTGAGTCCCTACGTAACATCGGCGACTTCACCAGCGACTCGCAGGTCACGGCGATCATCATGGGCAGTTGCAGCGACTGCGCGGTCGGCGCCGCCCGCACCATCAACGACAAGCGCGTGCCCACCATCTCCCTCGCTCCGGCCACCGCCGTGGCCGCGCCGGTGGCGGAACGCCGGTACATGTTCAAGCTCGGCCCGAACGCCACCGACAGTGCCGCCACCATCGCCAGCGAGTTGCGCCGCCTCGACATCGACGAGGCGAGCCTGTTGCACACCGACGACGAATACGGCCAGGACGGACTGCGGATCATGTCCGCGGAACTCGACAAGATCGGCATCGATCTGGTCGGTACGGAACAGGTCCGGACCACCGACACCGACGTGAGCCAGGCGGTCGCCGCTCTGGCGGAGGAAGACGAGCCGGGTGCCCTGCTGATCTGGACGTCCGCGGAGCAAGCGGCCCTGGCGGCGGACAGCGCCGCCCAGCTCGACTATCCAGGTCCGATCTTCTTCGACGCGGCCGCCGCCGGGGACCTGTTCCTGACCGGTGGGGCGGCAGGCGGCACCGAAGGAGTCAACCTGGTCTTCACCCAGACGATGGTGATCGACGACGTCATCGCCACCACTCCGGCCAAGGCCGCCCGCAAGCAGTGGTTCCGCGACTACACCGCCCGGTTCGGCAGCTACTACGGATTCTCGTCGTTCGCCGCCGACGCGGTTCAACTGATCGCCGACGCGGTGGCCAGCGCCACCGGCGAGGACAACTCGGTGAGTCGGGAGGACATCCGGGACGTCCTGGAGACCACCCAGTTCGACGGACTGTCCGGACCGATCCGGATGACGCCGGACAACCACTCCGGGTTGATGCCGCAGGCGCTGACCATGCTGGTGTCCCGGGGTGGACGCTGGCGGCTGGCAAGCTGACCAGGCGCGACGATCGACGATAGGGCCGGGTCCGTCACGGACCCGGCCCTACGTGTCTCTTGATTCCCGTACCGGCGTCTCGCCGGTGAGGCTCCCTCGACTCCTCAGCGAGCCGAGGTGGTCTCCCGGACCCAGGGCAGAAAGAGCCGTTCGACGAGGACGACACCGAAGTAGAGCAGGATGCTCATCGCGGCGACCAGGACGACCGCCGCCCAGGTGGCGGCGGTGTTGCCCATACCGCTGGTCTGCACGATGAAAAAGCCCAGACCGTCCTTGTCGGAGGCGAAGAACTCGCCGAGCACCGCGCCGGTCGCCGCCAGCGGCATGGCGACCTTCAGTCCGACGAAGATCTGCGGCAACGCGGCCGGCAACCGGACCTTGCGGAACGCCTGCCAGCGGGACGCGTCCAGCGATCTGGCCAGTTCCGCCAGATCGGCCGGAGTGGAGGTCAGGCCGGTCACCGTGGAGAGCACGATCGGAAAGAAGCAGAGCAGGAAGACCATGGTGAGGATCGGCCGCTGGCCCCACCCCAGGGCGACCACGAGCAGGGGCGCGATCACGATCTTCGGTACGGCGTTGACCGCCACGAGCAGCGGGGAGAACATCCGCTCGACCACTTGCGAGCCGGCCAGCACCAGTCCCATCAGGATACCGGCGACGCTGGAGAGCACGAACCCCACGACGGTCGAGGTGGTGGTCACCAGAGTGTGCTCCAACAGCCGCACGACCCGCGGCTGGAACGCGGTGTACACGTCCTGCGGGGGCGGCAGCACCACCGGGTGGATCAGCTCGAACACGCTTGTCGCCAGCCACCACCCGGTGACCACGACCACCATGCCGAGCAACGGCAGCAGCACCACGCCAGCGCGGGAGCCACCGAGGCGCACCCTCGGTCTGAACCCGCGCAGCGGCGGGGCCTGGGCCGGTTTGAGTACGGTCATCAGATGCCTTCCGTGGATTCTCCGGCCTCAGGCCGGGAGGAAACGGACTCCTGCGGAGCAGGGCAGGGACGTCGATCAGCCATCGAGGCGGATCGACGTCTATGACCCGCGCACCGGGACATCCGGCGTGCGAACAAATGTGCTAACGTGGCGTTGCCTTCCCGGTGACAAACCACGCCGGCCGGGCCTACCGCCGGGCTGGTGGAAGTGACGTCTGTGTGACTGCGTGAGACCGATTGGCGCCACTCCGTCCCCTGCCGTTGATTCGGGTCGGCTGTGGTCGGCGAAGCAGAAAGCTAGCCCGGCCCGATTGCCGGGTACCGCGCGGAAGGTGGGCCGACCGCCTGTGCGGTCGGCCCACCTTCCCGTCCGTCAGGACGCGGCGTTCGGTGCCAGGTCGAAGTTGACGACCTGCTCGGGCTCCAGGCCGGGCGGGATCGCCCCGGCGCCCTGCAGGATCGCGATGCTGCGCGCGATCCGCTGGCTGTCCAACGCGCCGACCGGTACGCCGGAGCTGGTCGACTTGACGAACGCGGCCATCAGGTCGAGCTCGGCGGCGGCGGCGGCCGGGTTGGCCTCGTCCACGTTCTTCGCCAGGATCTCGCCGGCCTCCTGCGGGTTGGCGATGCTGTACTCGAGGCCCTTCAGCAGCGCGGCGCTGAACCGCTTGACCATCTCGGGGTCCTCCTCGGCGATCCTCGTCGAGGTGATCAGGACGTTGCCGTACAGGTCCGTCATGATGTCGCTGTACGGCAGGACGACAGCGGTCTTGCCCTGGGCGACCGTCTCGACGGTGGGCTTGCCGACCACGAACTGGCCGATACCGTCCACCGATCCGGATGCCAGGGTGCCCATCAGGGTCTGCGGGGCGCCGTTGACCCACTCCACCTTGGTCTCGTCGATGCCGGCGAGCGACGCGTAGGTCGGGAACAGGTTACGGACGACCGAGCCCGGGGCGTCGGCGAGCTTCTTGCCCTCGAGGTCCTTCGGGGTGGTGATGCCGTTGCCTTCGAGCGCGATGATCGCCGCCATGGTCCGCTGCTGGATGCCGGCGACGACCACGAAGTCCTTGGCTTCACCGTTGCCGAACTGCAGCAGGCCACCGGTCAGGTCGATCGGCGTGAACTCCGCCTGGCCACCGACGATGGTCTTGATGTTGTCGCCGGTACCGGCGCCCGGCTTGATGTCGACGTCGAAGCCGGCTTCCTCGAAGAAGCCCTTGTCCTTGGCGACCCAGGCGTAGGAGTCCCGGCCGAAGTTACCGAAAGACGTGAGGTATGTCACCTTCTTCAATGCCTCGCCGCCGCTGGCGGCGGCCTGGTCACCATCGTCGGAACTACAGCCGGCAGTGACCGCGAGCGCTGCCGCTAGAGCCGAGACAGCGATCGTACGGGTGAGCCTTGTCATGAACGTTGTGTCCTTTCCAACCGGAGGTCGCTCGACAAACCCGCAGGTCGCCGTGCCAACCGGAGGGGGTAGTTGGTCCGGTGCGGCGTCTGGCCCGTGGGGGCCGGACCGAACGCCGCGATCGCGTCGGGAACTTCGCGGGCAACAGCGTACGAGGGAAACCGCACCAATGCGACAGGCGGGCACCGCGCGTATCGGAACGTAAACAAAAGTGTTTACCTGTTGGGTGATGCGTGCCGGGCACGATCCGGATACTCTGTGCCGGCTGTTGATCGACTCAGGATGGATACCAGGCACAGAAAGTAACCAGCCGCATGATCCAGCTCACCGGGGTCAGTAGGACCTTCACTGGACGCTCGGGCACCGTGGAAGCGTTGCGAGGCATCGATCTCACGGTCGCCGAGGGCGAGTTCGTCGCCGTCGTGGGCCGGTCAGGCTGCGGCAAGTCCACCCTGCTGCGGCTGGTGGCCGGACTGCTGCCGGCCACCGACGGCTCGGTCGTCGTCGGCGGTGAGCAGGTGGTCCGGGCGCGACGCGACATCGCGATGCTGTTTCAACGCCCGGCGCTGCTGCCCTGGCGTTCGGTGCTGGACAACGTCCTGCTGCCGGTCGAGATCTTCGGCTGGCGGCGAGGTCGGCACCGGGCCAAGGCCCTGGAGCTGCTGGAGATGGTCGGCCTCGGTGGCTTCGAGAAGCGGCTGCCACACGAGCTCTCCGGTGGCATGCAGCAGCGAGTCTCGCTGTGCCGGTCACTGATCGCCGAACCCCGGGTCATGCTGATGGACGAGCCGTTCTCCGCGCTCGACGCCCTCACCCGCGAGGAACTCTCCGTCGAACTCCAGCGGATCCACATGGAACGCTCGGCCACCATCGTCTTCGTGACCCACTCGATCGACGAGGCGATCCTGCTCGCCGACCGGGTGGTGGTACTCAGCCCACGACCGGGACGTATCCGCAAGATCGTGCCGATCGACATCCCGAGGCCGCGCAGCCTGGGCCGCAACGCCCACACCGAACAGGTCGCCCGCTGCAGCGCCGACCTGCACGAGGTGCTGATGGAACACGACGCAGGACTCGGTGCCCGGCACCGGGTCGCACCGGCACCGGCCGGGATCGGAGGGCACTGACGTGCGGGTCAGCGTATTCACCGAGCCGCATCGCGGCGCGAGCTACGACGACCAGCTCCGGCTGGCCCGGCTCGCCGAGGAGACCGGATTCGAGGGTTACCTGCGCGCCGACCACTACCAGTCGATGGGTGAGGACCTGGCTCTGCCCGGTCCCACCGACGCATGGCTGACGCTGGCGGCGCTGGCGCGTGAGACGTCGCGGATCCGGCTCGGCACGTTGGTCACCTCGGCGACGTTCCGGCTGCCCGGTCCACTGGCCGTCATGGTCGCGCAGGTCGACCAGATGAGCGACGGTCGGGTCGACCTCGGCATCGGCGCTGGCTGGTACCAGCGGGAACACACCTCGTACGGGCTGCCGTTCCCGCCGGTCGGTGAGCGTTTCGACCGGCTCGCCGAACAGCTCGAGGTGATCACCGGACTGTGGCGTACCCCGGTCGGTGAGCGGTTCACCCACTACGGCGACCACTACCAGTTGGTCGACGCCCCGGCGCTGCCCAAGCCGGTCCAGCAGCCCGGGCCGCCGATCATCATCGGTGGCCGGGGGCCGAAACGTACTCCGGAGCTGGCCGCCACCTACGCCGACGAGTTCAACATGCCGTTCACCTCGGTGGCCCAGACGGCAACGGCCTACGAGCGGGTGACCGAGGCCTGTCTGCGGTTCGGACGGACCGAACAGGACCGGGCTCCGCTCACGTTCTCCGCCGGCATCGTCATCGCGATCGGTCGCTCCGACGCCGAGGCGCGGCGCCGGGCCGCGCCGCTGCACGAGAAGAGCGCGCTGCCGCCCGAGGACCCGGTGGTCGGCTCGCCGGCGCAGTTGGTCGACCGGATCGGCGAATTCGCCGCGATCGGCGCCACCCGGGTCCATCTGCGGTTCATCGACCTGACGGATCTCGACCACCTGGAGCTGGTCGGCGCCGAGGTGCTACCGCAGCTCGGTTGACCGACCGCCGCCGTACCGGCGGTGGCCTGCGGTCGACCGACGGTGCTCTGCGGTCGACAGCCTCACCGGCTCGCCGTAACCTCCCGGCATGGCGATCCGGAGCGGGCTCAAGGCACTGTTCGTCGCGTTCGGTGCGGCGGCCTTCGTCGGGGCGGTCCAACTCGGCTTAGGGTTCGGACTCGACCTGGTACGGCTGAGCCGTACCTTCACCGGCCCTGCCGCCGGGCATTGGCCGGCGCAGCTCACCTGGGTGGCCTGGTTCGCGATCATCGCGGCGGTCACGGGCGCCGCGGCGGCCCACCGCTACGCGGATCGGCGGCAGCGGTCCCGTCCTCGGCCCACGGTGCCGCGATCGATCGCGTTCGCCCTGATGGCGGCGGCGGGAGCGGCGGCCGTCGTCGTGCCGTTGACGGTTCTGCCGGCCCGTACGGCTGTCGTCGGCTCCGGTGACGGCACTGCGCTCGTCGGGTTGGCGGCCGGCATCGGGGCCGGCATCGGCGCGGTCGCGGCGATGATCGCGCTCGTCCATCCGGTGATCCGGTGGAGCATCGTCACGTTCACGGGTGTGCTCTGGTTGCTGGCGTTGCTGTCGGTGGCGCCAGCTGTCGGCATGTACCAACCGACGGCCGACGTCAGGTTGGGCGTACTCGCACCAGCGGGGCTGGACCCGGACGGCGCCGGTCGACAGGCGATGGTCCTGTTGCCGGTGCTGGCTCTGCTGATCGCGGTGGCGGTCAGCGCGCTCGCCCGGTGGCTGGCGCAGCCGGTCTTCGCCGGGGCGGTCGCGGGCATGGCCGGTCCGGCGGTCCTCGCCGCCGCCTATCTGGTCGCTGGCGGGCAGGGCGCGCGCTACCAGTCCGACCCGTACTGGGCAGCGTTGCTCGCCGTGGCGGTCGGTGCCGTCGGCTCGATCGCCACCACCGCCTTCCGTTGGCCACTCTGGACGATGAAGAACTCTTCTGACCAGGCGACCCCGGTCCAGGCGCCCACACAGCTGACCGCAGATGTCCCGGCCCGCACACCCTCGAACACGGCGCCCGGCGGATCGGAACGGCCGCCGGTCCACGACGAGACCGGCACCGAGAACGTCGAGACCGTCGACGCGACGGCCGATGCCGCCGCCACGACTGCCACGACTGCCACGACTGCCGCCACCGTCGATTCCGCCATCACCGCCATCACCGCCGCCACCCCCGCGACCGTGAGCCGACCGGCCGCGCCCGCCCCGGAGCAGGCTCATCCGGGCAGCCTGCCGCCGCCGAAACCGGTGTCGATCGCACCTCGGGTCACTCCGGTTCCGGTCGACACCAGCGGCCCGAGCGGCACGCCGGTCACCCCGCCTCGGCCGGCCCCGGAACCAGCCGAGACCGGCCGCCGGTCGACACCAGCACCAGCACCAGCCGGCGGTACGCCACAGTCAACCGGCGACCCGTCACCAACGACCGCCGGCAAGGTCCAGCGCCCGCGCCCCTGGCGAACCCGGCTGCGCAAGCCAACCGAACCGGCACCGCTGACCGAGGACGACGCCGAACATGTCGAGTGGGTCAGCGAGCTGGCCCGGCCGAGGCGCCGGACGGATCAGGCCAACGGCAAGTAGACCTTGCCCCCGGAGGCGACGAATTCGTCTGATTTACCACGCATGCCCTGCTCCGCGTAGTCTTTCAAATCCTGCGTTATCTTCATCGAGCAGAACTTTGGTCCGCACATCGAGCAGAAGTGCGCGGTCTTCGCCGGCTCCGCCGGCAACGTGGCGTCGTGGTAGGACCGGGCCGTCTCCGGGTCCAGCGACAGGTTGAACTGGTCCTCCCAGCGGAACTCGAACCGGGCCTTGGACAGCGCGTCGTCCCAGGCCTGCGCCCCCGGGTGGCCCTTGGCCAGGTCGGCCGCGTGCGCGGCGATCTTGTACGCGATCACGCCGGCCTTCACGTCGTCGCGGTCCGGCAGACCCAGGTGCTCCTTCGGCGTGACGTAGCAGAGCATCGCGGTGCCGAACATGCCGATCATCGCCGCCCCGATCGCCGACGTGATGTGGTCGTACGCCGGCGCGATATCGGTGGTCAGCGGGCCCAGCGTGTAGAACGGCGCCTGGTGGCACAGCTCCTGCTGCAGGTCCACGTTCTCCTTGATCTTGTGCATCGGCACGTGACCGGGGCCTTCGATCATCACCTGCACGTCGTGCTCCCAGGCGACGCTGGTCAGCTCGCCCAACGTCCGCAACTCGGCGAACTGGGCGGCGTCGTTGGCGTCGGCGATCGACCCGGGCCGCAGCCCGTCCCCGAGGGAGAAGGTCACGTCGTAGCGGGCCAGGATCTGGCACAGCTCGGCGAAGTTGGTGTAGAGGAAGTTCTCCTCGTGGTGCGCCAGGCACCAGGCGGCCATGATCGAGCCGCCCCGGGAGACGATCCCGGTCACCCGGTCCACCGCCAACGGCACGTACGGCAGCAGCACCCCGGCGTGCACCGTCATGTAGTCGACGCCCTGCTCGGCCTGCTCGATCACGGTGTCCCGGAACACGTCCCAGCTCAGCTTGACCGGATCACCGCCGACCTTCTCCAACGCCTGGTAGATCGGGACCGTGCCGATCGGCACCGCCGAGTTACGAACGATCGCCTCGCGGGTCTCGTGGATCCGCTTGCCGGTGGACAGGTCCATCACGGTGTCGGCACCCCACCGGGTCGCCCAGGTCATCTTCTCCACCTCCTCGGCGATCGACGACGAGACCGCCGAGGTGCCGATGTTGGCGTTGACCTTCACCAGGAACCGGCTACCGATGATCATCGGCTCCGACTCGGGATGGTTGACGTTCGCCGGCAGCACCGCACGTCCGGCGGCGATCTCGTCCCGTACCACCTCGACCGGAAGGTTCTCGCGCACCGCGACGAACTCCATCTCCGGGGTGACGGTCCCGGCACGGGCGTACGCCAGTTGCGTGGGCCGGCGTCCATCGGCACCGGCCAGCGGGGTGCCGGCACCGCGTGCCGGGGCGACGTCGCCGCGTTCGGCGATCCACCGGCCGCGCAGCGGAGCCAGCCCGACGTCCGGGTCCGAACCCGGACCGGACGTGTCGTAGAGCCGAACCGGCGGGTTGTCGCCGGCCAGGGTGACCTCGGCGAACGGCACCTGGATGTCCGGTCGCGATCCTTCGACGTACACCTTGCGCCGAGCCTGCATCGGCTGGCCTCCTTCGAGTAGTTGCCGGGCTTGAGGTAGCTGTCGATTCAGGTAGGTGCCGGCTCAGGTAGGTGCCGGCTCAGGTGGCGGACGATGACGCGGACCAGCCGAAGTGGTCGATCGGGCCGTGTCCGGCGCCCAGCCGCCAGTGCCGGGCTCCGGCCAGCGCCCGCGCCACGTACCTCTTGGCGAAGACCAACGCGGCCGGTACGTCGTCGCCGAGCGCCAGCCGGGCGGCGACCGCCGCCGCGAAGCTGCACCCGGTGCCGTGCGTGTTACGGGTGTCCAGCCGAGCGCCGGACAGTTGCCAACCGCCGCCGGCCGACGCCACCACGTCGACCGCAGCCCCGTCGACCGCAGCCCCGTCGACCACAGCCCCGTCAGTCGACGTGCCTTCCGGATCGCCGCCGGTGACCACCACGAACCGTGGTCCGCCGGCGACGAGCTCGGCCGCCGCCCGCGCCATCTCCTCGGCGGTACGGACCGGCCAGCCGACCAGCGCCGACGCCTCCGCCCGGTTGGGCGTGGCCACCAGCGCGTACGGCAGCAGCCGCTCGACCACGCCGACCGCCCCGAGCCGGTGTCCGCTGGTGGAGACCAGCACCGGGTCGACGACCAGATTCGGCAGTTCACCGGCGCGGGCCAGCGCGGCGACCGCCCCGGCGATCCGGGCCGTACCGAGCATGCCGGTCTTGACCGCACGGACCGTCAGGTCGGTGCGGACCGCGTCGATCTGCGCCACCACCTGGGCCGCCGGCAGCTGATGGACGCTGGTGACACCGGTGGTGTTCTGTGCGGTCACCGCGGTGATCGCACTGGTGCCGTGGACGCCGAGCGCGGCGAAAACCTTCAGGTCGGCCTGGATGCCGGCGCCGCCGCCGGAGTCGGATCCGGCGATCGTCAACGCGACCACCGGGGTGCCTGTCTCCCCGGTCATCGGGCGGCCACCTCGGCCGACGACACCGCCACCTGCACCGACGAGGACGCCGTGACCAGGTCGTGGGCCACCGCCGCCGGGTCGGCGGACCGCATCACCGCGCCCATCACCGCGACCCCGGCGGCCCCGGCCGCCCGGCAGGCCGCGACCTGCTCGGCGGTACTCACCCCGGCGAGGGCGAACACCGGTCGACCGGCGGCGCGCACCAGTCGGGCCAGCCCGGCGGCACCCAACGCCGGCCCGTACCCGGGCTTGGACGGGGTCTCGAACACCGGCGACACCGTCACATAGTCCTCAGTGCTCAGTCGACCGAGTTCGGCCTCGTCGTGGCAGGACCTGCCGACCAGGCCGAGCGGCGGCGGCGGGTACGGCCCGGCGGCGCTCAGGTGCACCGCGTCGCCGCCGAGCGGGTCCGGACCGGCGACGATCAGGGTGCCGCCGACCGGGTCGAGCAGCGCCCGCAGCCGATCGGCCAACGCGACACGCTCGGCCCGGGGCAGGTCACGTTCCCGCAGTACGACCTGCCGGACACCGCCGGACACCACGGCATCGATCACTTCGGGCAACGGTCGGGCCGCCTGCCGGCGGTCGGTGAGCAGCAGCAGACCGTTCACAGTTCGGGCCGCCCTTCGTCCGGGGTGGACGCCAGGCCGTGGAACCGCTTCGCGATCCGGCCGGCGCGGGCCGCCAGCCGGCCCGCCTCGATCGCGTACCGCATGGCGGTGGCCATCGCGACCGGGTCGGCGGCCCGGGTGACCGCGCTGGCCAGCAGCACCGCGTCGCAGCCCAGTTCCATCGCCAGCGCCGCGTCGGAGGCGGTACCGACCCCGGCGTCCAGGATCACCGGCACATCGACCGACTGCCGGATCAGCCGGATGTGATGCGGGTTGAGGATGCCCAGACCGGAGCCGATCGGCGCGCCGGCCGGCATCACCGCCGCGCAGCCGGCGTCGGCGAGTCGGCGGGCCAGCACCGGGTCGTCGGTGGTGTACGGCAGTACGGTGAACCCGTCGTCGACCAGCTGCTCGGCGGCGCGCATCAGCTCGACGCCGTCCGGCAGCAGGGTCCGTTCGTCGCCGATGACCTCCAGCTTGACCCAGTCGGTGGCGAACGCCTCGCGGGCCAGGTGGGCCACCTTCACCGCCTCGGTCGCGGTGTAGCAGCCGGCGGTGTTGGGCAGCAGCCGTACGCCGCAGCGTTCCAGCAGATCGAGCAGGCCACCGTGCATGGTGGCGGCGCTGTCGACCCGGCGCAACGCGACGGTCACCAGACCGGTGCCGCTGGCGGTGATCGCCTGCTCCAGGACGCGCAGGTTGGCGGCACCGCCGGTGCCGAGGATCAGCCGGGACTCGAAGCTGTGCCCGGCGACGGTGAACGACATCCGGCTCACCCGCCCTGCGCCGCGATCAGCACTTCGACCCGGTCGCCGTCGCACAGCTGCTCGGCCGGCCAGCCGCCGCGCGGCACCACTTCACCGTTGACGGCCACGGCGATCCCCCGGTCGGCATCGGTGACGGCTCTGACGACGTCGGCGAGCGTGGTGCCGGTCGGCGCGGTCGTCGGTGCCCCGTTGACCATCAGCTCCATGGGTCCTCCTCCCCTGCTGTCGGCGTCATCGCCGTGGTGAACCGACCAGGCTCGAACAGCGCCAACGCCGGGTCCGGCGCGCCACCGGCGGCCAGTCCGGCGATCAGGTCGGCGGTCACCGGGGTGAGCACGATGCCGTGCCGGTGATGCCCGGTCGCGACCAGCACCCGCCTCCCGCCGGCGCCGCCGGATGTGCCGACGATTCTCGGCTGGTACCAGCCGAGCAGCGGCGCGTTGTCCGGCGTACCCGGCCGGGCCGCCGCCCGCGCTTCGACCAGCTCGTACTCGGCGATCTCTGGTAGCAGGTCGGCGGCGGCGCGCAGCAGCTCCAGCACCGCGCCGGCGGTGACGGTGGTGTCGCCTCGTTCCTCGACGGTGGCGCCGACCACCACTTCGCCGTCGGCGCGGGACACCAGGTAGACGTGCCGGCTGTCGGCGTACCCCCGGATCACGTGCTTGAACCCGACGCTGCCGGCGGGGGCCCGCAGCCGCAGGATCTGGCCTTTGACCGGCCGAACCGGCAGCCCGGTCAGCGCCGCCGAGCCGTAGCCGGCGGCCACCACGACCACTTCGGCGTCCAGTGTGGAAAGCTCGGTGACCGGTTTCGGGACGACGGTCACCCCGGCCCGGTTCAGCGCGGTGTCCAGCGCCGCGACCAGCCGACGCGGGTCGACCTGATGGTCGTCGGGCATCAGCGCACCGCCGCGCACCCTCGGCGCCAGCGCCGGTTCGCGATCGCGCAGCGCCGTGGCGCGCAGCAGCGTGATCGGCAGTTCCAGACTCCGCTGGTACGCCCAGAGCCGCTCCGCCTCCCGCCGGTCGTCGTCGGTGAGCGTGACGACCAGCGTGCCGTCGGTGCGGTAGCCGATATCCTGGCCGGTGACGGCGGTCAGCTCGGCTGCGAACGCCGGCCAGCGGGCCGCCGAGTCGACCAGCAGCCGGGTCAGCTCGGCCTCGCCGAAGTGCGACTCGGCTACCGGGGCGAGCATGCCGGCGGCCACCGAGGACGCCCCGGATCCGGGTGCCGGGTCGAACAGCACGGTACGCAGGCCACGCTGCGCGCACCGCCAGGCGATGCCCATCCCGATCGGCCCGCCGCCGACCACCGCGACATCCGCGCTCGCGGCCGACCCGGTCATCGTGTCGCGCCCATCGGGGTGTCCGGCCGCTGTCGTACCGCCGCCAGCAGGTCGGCGGTGGCCCGGCCCGGATCGGCGGCGGCGGCGATCGCGCCCACGACCGCGACCCCGTACGCCCCGGCGGCCAGCAGCTGCGGCACCCGGTCCACTGTGACCCCGGCGATCGCGATCACCGGCACGTCTACCGCGCCGGTGACGGCCGCCAGCCCGGCCAGCCCGATCGGGTCGGGCAGCCCGGTCTTGGTGCCGGTGGCGTAGCAGGGCCCGACCCCCAGGTACGTCGCCCCGGCGGCGACCGCCGCCCGCCCGGCTACCGGGTTGCGGGCGGTGGCACCGAGGATCGCGGCCGGCCCGAGCACCCGGCGGGCGGCGTCGACCGGCAGGTCCAACGCGCCGACGTGCGCGCCGGCCGCACCGGTGGCGAGCGCGACGTGCAGCCGGTCGTTGACCAGGCAGGTCACCTGGTACGCGGTGCATTCGGCGACCGCACGGACGGTCAACTCGTACGCGTCCCGGTCGGACATGTCGTCCTCGACGCGTACCTGCACGACCAGGTCGGCGGTGGCGTCGGCGTTTTCGGCGGCGGCCAGCGCGGCCCGCAGTACGCCGAGCGGGTCGCACCCGGGTCGGGTGTCGGTGAGCAGATGCAGTCGCCCAAGGGACGGCACGGCAAGACTCCTCCCTGCGCCGGCATTACCCGGATCAGGTTCGACGGTCGGAGGCCGCGTCAGCCTCCCTCTCAGCCCGGTGCACCGGGCTCCCGTGGGTTACTTGCTTGTTACCGTACGACGGACGCGCCGATCCGCCAAGAGCTGATCCGTGGCAACCTTCGATCCGCCGTCCCGCCCGCTGCTTGCCGTGAGCAGGCTCACCGCCAGCCAGACAGGCCGCGCTGAGGTGATGCCAGCTTTCTCATCGGCGCGGGTGGTTACTGGTAGTCATGCTATCGTCGATAACGCAGGAGGCCCTCCGGGGTTCCCGCAACCGCCTTGGGGCCCGCTTACGCGGGCCCTTTGTGCGTCTGGCGCGCCGGGTTCCAACACCATGCGTGGTACACCCGTGGTTGCACCCAGGACCACATGCGCTCGTTGACCGCGGCTGCCCTCCGGTCCGACTCGGTCACCGTCATGAGTCGCCGATGCAGGAACGTCACCAGGTCGACGGCCTGGACAAGTCGGGAGCTGTGTGACGGCGCGAAGTGCAGGGTGTCGACGATCCGGGTGATCTGCCGAGAGCGGTAGCCGCCGGTGCCATCGGTTCGGTACCGAGTCAGGTCCGCGCGGTGGCGGGCCGGGTTGTCGACCTTGTCTGCGATCACGAGCGCCAACTGTTGTTCCTTCGCGGCATATGCGTCGACTCGCTCCAGCAGATGAGACAGGACGATGTCGTGCGCAGGCTTCGGCGATGTGTACCGCTTTGCCAGACCGGTCCGGTCGACGCCACGCAGGGTGATCGTAACGTCGTGGGCGGCGACCGCAGAGCGCCTATCCAGTACCAGCCGTCCGTGAAGGATTCGTCCACGTAGGTCAGAAGCACCAGCAGAGCATAGTCGGGCTTCCGTGCCTCGCATCGATCTTCAGTCTGGTCAGCCTTCGACGGGCGGAGGCGCGCTGCCGCCCGGCGGTAGGGATACCGCGTTCTGGAGTGATCCCCCACGGGGATCATGATCCCCGTGGGGGATCAGCAGGATCCGCAGTATGGGTCTCCCCGTACCGGCGACCGACGTGCTCACGACGGAGTGAACGACGCCCGTCAGCTGGTGAGGGCACCGGCCTTGGTCGCCGCGATGAAGGCCGACCAGCTCGCCGGGGCGACCGCCAGCACCGGACCAGCCGGATCCTTGGAGTCCCGCACCCCGACGACCCCACCCAGCCCGTCAGCCACCTCGACACACTGGCCCTGGTTGTTGGACCGGCTGCTCTTCCGCCAGATAGATCCAGAGAACTCGGTCATTACTCGTACTCCTTCGCCGCCCGCCAGAAGAGGTCACGGCTGGCCTGTTCACTCAGCGACCGGCCAGCGATGTCGGTGAAGGTCCAAGCGTACCGCTCAGCCTCGTCCGGCCGATCGAGGAACAGCGCGCCCGTCAGCTCCTCGACATAGACGGTCGTTGGCTCGTTCGGTTCTGGGAAATCCAGGATGGTGAACGGCCCGTGTGCCATCAGACCAGCATGCAACCCGGCACTGAACGGCAGCACCCGGATCGAGACGTTCGGTAGCTCACCAGCCTCGGCGAGACGGCGAAGTTGAGCAGCCATCGTCCGCCCGCCGCCGATCGGCCGACGCAGGATCGACTCGTCGAGCACTATGCCGAACCCGGGTAGGTACGGCTCGATCCGAGTCAGTAGCCGCGCGCGACGCATCCGCACCTCGACCTTGCGTTCGATCTCCTCGGCAGGCACTTCTACCTGGTTCATGCTGAACACAGCGGTTGCGTACTCACGGGTTTGCAGCACCCCCGAAACGAGGTCGGTGTGGTACTCGCGGAGGTGGGAAGCGGCTTCTTCTAGGCCGATGAACAGCTCGAACCAGGACGGGATGCTGGCGTAGTCGTGCCACCAGCCCTTCTCGCGGGTCTTCGGAGCCAGGGCGGCCAGCGCCTCGGTCATCTTCAGGTCCGCGCCGTACAGCTCGCAGAGCAACACCACGTCCTCGGTACGGACCGGCACCTCGCCGCGCTCCATCCGCCACAACTTGCTGTTGGACCAGGTCAACACCCGCGCCGCCTCGATCTGCGCCATCCGGCCCCGCTCCTCCCGCAGCCGACGCAACTCTCGACCGAGCTGCCGCCGAGGCACCGAAGAGTTCAACAAAGCTGCGGACACGTTGCCACCTCCGGACATGTCGCTCACCGACCGCTGATTGATCGACAGGTGACCTCCACTGTCGAACGACACATCTCTACCACAATTCCCAGACACCATTGTCGAGCCGACAATTGATCATGGCGTGAGCGTGCGGCAGAAAACCCGACGAAGTGCCGCTAATCGCCGCTGCTTCACGCCGTACGAAAAGGGGTGTCCGATCATGGTCGAGAGTCCGTCCGAACGGAGAAGATCAATCACCTCGACAGTCGGGGTCATGCTGGAGTCGTGTTTCCCTCACCTCGGTTTCCCGATCCGACCTCGCCGCCGGCCGTGCATACGGCCAGCCCGGACCCGGTGGGGTCGGTCCAAGCGCTGGCCGGATCTGCGTCGTGCGTTCCGCCGGCCACGTGCTGGACTGGGCGATGCTCGCCTCGGTCGAGTTCGCCGTGACCGAGTTGAAGGTGCCACTGGTGGTCGTGCTCGGTCACGAGGACTGCCGCGCGATCGCGGCCACGATCGAGGCGGTACGCGGCAAACGCCGACCGACGGGCCTGCGCGGTGTCCTCGTCGACCAGATCGCCCCCGCCGTCACCGACGCGGAAGCACTCGACGCCGGACGAGCCAGCACCGGACCGGCCAGCACCGGACCGGCCAGCGCCGACCTGGACCGGGTCACCAGGGCGCACGTGCGCCGGACCGTCGACCGGCTCAAGCAGACCGGCGGTGTCGCGGAACTGTTCGCCGCGCATCGCGTCGACGTCGTCGGCGCGGTGTACCGACTGGACAGCGGCCACGTCGAGCTGCCATAGCCGGCTGCCATAGCCGGCACGGCCTATCCGACCCGGATCAGCTCAGCGAGCCGCCGGGCCCGGTGGGCTCGGGCAGGATCGCCCGCAACTCGGCGAGGTCGTCGGCGTCCGGCCGCCAACCGCCGGCGGCGGCGTTCACCCGTACCTGCTCAGGCTTGGTCGCCCCGGCGATCACCGACGCCACCGCCGGCTGGGCGGCCAGCCCGCCGATCGCGACCGTGAGCAGCGGCAGATCCCGCTTCGCGGCGTACGCGTCGAGAGCTTCGATGACGTCCCACGGTGCTCCGGCGAGCCGGGCCGCGTACCGGCTGCCCTCGCCAGCCAGGCGACTGCCCGGCGGCGGGGTCTCGGACCGGCGGTACTTGCCGGTCAGCAACCCGTCGGCGAGCGGAAAGTACGGCAGCAGCCCGAGGCCGAAGCGTTGGCAGGCCGGTACCACTTCCCGCTCCACCCGCCGGTCCAGCAGGTTGTACTCGTTCTGCGCGCTGACGAACGGCGACAACCCAGCGGTACGCGCGGTCCAGGTGGCGTCGGCGATCTGCCAGCCGGCGAAGTTGGAGCAGCCGACGTAGCGGACCTTGCCGGCGTGGACCAGGTCGTCGAGGGCCCGCAGGGTCTCCTCGATCGGGGTGCCCGGATCCGGCTCGTGGAACTGGTAAAGGTCGATGTGGTCGGTGCCGAGGCGGCGCAGCGACGCCTCGACGGCCCGCACGATGTAGCGCCGGGAACCGCGCACCCCGTGGTCGACCCCGTTCATCCCGGACATGTCCATGCCGAACTTGGTGGCCAGCACCACCTCGTCGCGGCGGCCCCGCAACGCCGCGCCCAGGTGCTCCTCGGAACCGCCGTGCGGGGTGCCGTAGATGTCGGCGGTGTCGAACAGGGTGATCCCGGCGTCGATCGCCGCGTCCACCACCGCCTGGGTGCCGGCCGCGTCCAGCTTGCGGCCGAAGTTGTTGCACCCGACGCCGACCACGGAGACCACCAGGCCGGAGCCGCCCAGCCGGCGGTAGATCATCTCTGCCACACCGGCCAGCCTACGACGCGGGCCGCGCGACGTGCCGGGGCTCAGCCGACGTCCCAGACCGGTTCCGGTGTCTCCACCACCTCGCCGTCGCCGCGAAACAGCACGAACCGGTCGAACGACCGGGTGAACCACCGGTCGTGAGTGACCGCGATCACCGTACCCTCGAAGGCTTTGAGCCCTTCCTCCAGCGCCTCCGCCGACGCCAGGTCCAGGTTGTCGGTCGGCTCGTCCAGCAGCAGCAACGTCGCCCCGGACAGCTCCAGCAACAGCACCAGGAACCGAGCCTGCTGCCCACCGGACAGCGTGCCGAACCGCTGGTCGCCCTGCCCGGCCAGGTCGTAGCGGGACAGCACGCCCATCGCCGCGTGCCGGTCCATTCCGGCCCGGTGGTCGTCGCCGCGCCACAGCACGTCGGCGAGGGTCTGGTCGAGCAGTTCCGGCCGGTCGTGGGTCTGCGAGAAGTGACCCGGCCGGACCCGGGCGCCGAGCCGCGCCACCCCGTCGTGTGCCACCGGCGCGAGGGCCGCGCCCCCGGTCACCGGCCCGTTCGCCGGGTCCGGGTCGGTCCCGCCGCCGGCCAGCAGCCGCAGGAAGTGCGACTTGCCGGTGCCGTTCGCGCCGAGCACCGCGACCCGGTCGCCGTACCAGATCTCCAGATCGAACGGGTACGTCAGCCCGTCGAGTTCCAGCTGTTCGCAGATCACCGCCCGCTTCCCGGTCCGGCCACCGGACAGCCGCATCCGCAGCGACTGGTCCTTCGGCGGCAGCGGCGGCGGCCCGGCCTCCTCGAACTTTCGCAGTCGGGTCTGCGCGGCCTGATAGCGCGAGGCCAACCCGTCGTTGTACGCGGCCTTCTGCTTGTACATCAGCATCAGTTCGCGCAGCTTCTCGTGTTCCTCGTCCCAGCGCCGCCGCTGCTCCTCCAGACGGGCGTGCCGGGCGATCCGGGCATCGTGCCAGCTGGCGAAGCCGCTCGGATGGGTCCAGGCCGATCCACCTTCGACGGCGACCACCCGGTCGGCGGTCTGGGCCAGCAGTTCCCGGTCGTGCGACACGTAGAGCACCGACTTGTGCGACTCGCGCAGCCGCTGCTCCAGCCACCGCTTGCCCGGTACGTCGAGGAAGTTGTCCGGCTCGTCGAGCAGCAGCACCTCGTCGGTGCCGCGCAGCAGCAACTCCAGCGCGAACCGCTTCTGTTGTCCACCGGACAGTGTCCGTACCGGACGGTCGCGGGTCTGCTCCCACGGCAGGTCGAGCACGATCGTCGACACCGTGTCGAAGACGACTTCGGCCTCGTAGCCGCCGGCCTCGCCCCAGGCGGCGAGGGCGTTTGCGTACCCGATCTGGGTTTTCTCGACGGCGGCGGAGTTGGCGGCCGACGCGGCATCTCCGGAGGTCCGTCCGGCGGACCCGCCGGGTGCGGAGACGACGGCCTCGGCGGCGTGCACGGCCCGTTCGGCGGCGGCGAGCCGTTCCCCCGCCGCCCGCAGCGGCGGCGCGGCCAGCGACAACGCCAGGTCGCCGAGGGTACGGTCGTCGCCGATCATGCCGATGAACTGTCGCATGACGCCGAGGCCGCCGGAGCGGGCGACCGATCCGGTGACCACCGGCAGGTCCCCGGCGACCATCCGCAACAGCGTCGTCTTGCCTGCGCCGTTCGGCCCCACCAACGCGATCTTGGCCCCTTCGCCGACTCGGAACGACACATCGGCGAAGAGCTCACGGCCGTCGGGCAGCACGTACCCGACTCCGGCGACGTCCACGTATCCCACCCTGGCATCGTGCCGGATCCCCGCCGCCGAAAGCATCCGAGATTCGCCGCGCCGGAGATCTCCGAGATTCGACCGAGCCGCCGAGCCGCCAGGCCATCAGGTGGCGTCAGTGCGTGACCCGCAGCACTCGGTAGCCCTTCTGGCTGGCGTACCGCTGCACCTGCCAGCCCTGGTCGACCAGCCAGCGTTGGACCGAGTCGCCACCGAGGTAGCGGGCGATGACCAGCCAGCCGACGCCGTCCGGTGCGAGCCGGGGCAGCCAGCGGGCGAGCAGAGCGTGCAACTCCGCCTTGCCGATCCGGATCGGCGGGTTGGACCAGATCTGGGTGAACGTCACGGAGTCCGGTACGTCGTCCGGGGCGGCCACCCGAACCCGGTCGGCGAATCCGAGCCGGGCGGCGTTGACCGACGCGAGTTCTCGGGCCCGGGCGTTCACGTCCACCGCGTACACGGTGGCCGTCGGCGCGTGGTCGGCCAGCACGCAGGCGATCGGGCCGTACCCGCAGCCGAGATCGAGAAAGGGACCAGGGTCGGCGGGGGTCGGCAGCGCGGCCTTGCGCAGCAGTACGGCGGTGCCGGGATCGAGCCGGCCGGCGGAGAACACGCCAGCGCCGGCGGTCACCTCGTAGTCGCGTCCGGCCACCGTGAACTCGACGTCGGCGCGGATGTCGGCAGCACCGGGCTGCGGGCTGAAGTAGTGGTCGCCGGTCACCGGGGCATTGTCGCTCAGCGGGTCCGGCGGGGGCTCAGCGGTCACCGCGTGGCTGCGGCGTGGCTGCGGCGCGGTCCCGGGGTACGGTCCCGAGCGCTTTCCCCGCCCATTCCGAAATGTCCGCTCTTCGCTTGGCGTCACTCCTGGGTACGGGCTTTCGGGCCACCAGGTCCGTTACCCTGTGCGACATGACGTACGGGTACGAATCCGACGCTGGTGGCTGGCCACCACGTCGGTCCGGATCCTCGGATCCCGACCCGTCGCCACCCGAGCCGTCACGGCCCGACCCGTCCTGGCACGAGCCGCTCTTCCATCAGCAGCACGCCGATCCGTACGGCGACCTGTACGACGACCCGCGCCGCCCGTACGAGCGCGGTCGACATGCCGGCGATGCCGGCACCGCACGACCGAGGCCGGCCCGACGGCCACGGCCCTATCGCGTCCAGCCCCAACGGTCCCAGCAGCACCAACGGTCCCAGCAGCCGCTGCGACGCCAGCCTCAGGGGTCCCGACAGCCACTGCGACACCAACCCGGACGGCCGCAGCCGGTCGCGATGGTGCCCGCCGCCTGGTCGTCGACCAAGCTGTGGCAGGTGGTGATCAGCGGACTGTCGGTCCTGGTGATGCTCAGCGTCTGCGGGCTGTCGTCGTTCTTCATCGTGGCCGACGAGCGAAACGGCCGCGTCGCCGCCGGCCTGGCATCCGCTGACGCTCCGGCGGCGGCGGTCCCCCGCGACATCAGTTCGCGCGCCGTCGACCCGGAACCGTTGACCGTGGAAGAGGTCTTCCCCGCCGGCGACATCACGATCGACCCGCAGGAACCCCCGTACCGGCTGTTGAAGACCCAGGCGGAGCAGCGCTGCCGGGCCGCCGTCGCTGGCGAGATCGGCGAGCTCCTCGACGACCTCGGCTGCAGCCAGGTCGTCCGGGGCACCCTGCGCTCCCCGACCGGCGAATACCTGATCACCACAGGCGTGTTCAATCTGGCGGAGGCGGCGGGCGCGGAGTGGGCCCATGCCCGGATCAAGCCACTCGTCGACGAGGAACGCGGACGCTTCCAAGGCATGATCGCCAACGAGGGTACCGAAGCGATCGCACTGGCGGCGGCTCAGGTCGGCTGGCACTCGCAGGGCCACTTCCTGACCTATTGCGTGATCGCACGCAGCGACAGCGAGCCGGTCGCGGACGACGACCCGTACGCCCGGCAGATCCTGTTCGACATGCTGCAACTGCACCTGCAGACGCAGGTGCTGGACAAACGGTCCCGCCAGCCGCTCGATTCCGACGGGGCCTGACCGCGCCGATAGAAAGGTCCGCCGTCAGACGCTCTGGCTCGGCAGCCGGAGCCGACGGGTGAGTACGGCTCGGGCGGCGTACTGGGCGGCGTCGGCCGGGTAACCCACCTCGACGAGGGTCAGGCCGTGCGGTGGCGCCACCGTGATCTCACTGGCGCGCTCCCGCCGGGTCAGCAGGCTGCCCGGCCAGCTCACCGGGCGTCGCCCGTCGCCGACGAAGAGCATCGCACCGACCAGGCTGCGCACCATCGCCTGACAGAACGCGTCCGCCGCGACGGTGGCGACCAGGACGCCGTCGGCGTCGCGCCGCCAGTCAAACCTCGTGATCGCGCGGATGGTGGTGGCATGTTCCTTGCGCCGGCAGTAGGCGGCGAAGTCGTGCTCCCCGAGCAGGCTGGTGGCCGCCGCGTTGAGCGCGGTCAGGTCCAGCGGCCGTGGCCAGGCCAGGGTGTCGTGGCGGCGCAGCGGATCCGCGCCGTACGCGGCGTCGGTGACCCGGTAGGCGTACCGCCGGTAGGTGGCGGAGAAGCGGGCGTCGAAGTCGGGCGGCACCTGCGTCACCGTCCGGACGCGTACGTCGCGGGGCAGCGTACCGGCCAGCCGGCGCAGCAGCCGGTCGGCCCGCTCGGACCAGACCTCGGCGGGTACGTCGATGTGGCAGACCTGCCCGAGCGCGTGCACCCCGGCGTCGGTACGGCCGGCCACGGTCAGCCCGGTGGCGACGCCCGGCCCGAACGCGCGCTCCAGCGCCTCGGTCACCACCCCGGCGACCGTACGCCGCTGCGGTTGGACCGCCCAGCCGGAAAACTCGGTTCCGTCGTACGAGACGTCGAGCCGCAGCCGGACATGTCCTTCCTGCACCTGGTCCTCCCTGCTTGTCCGGGCGATGGTCGGGCGACGGTCGGGCGATGGTCGAAGACAACGGCGGGCGACGGTCGGGCGACGGTCGAAGACAACGGGACCCGGCACCGCATCGCAGCGCCGGGTCCCGCCGGTGTGGTCGTCGCCGACCAGGCCGTGCCGTCCGCAGTTCAGGCCTTGGTGTCGCCTTCGCCCGCCGGGGCGGCCTGGCTGGCGGCCGTGTCGGTGTCGCCGGACGCCGACACCGGCGGCTCGGCGTCCTGGTCGGCTGCGGTATCGGCGTCGGTCCGCGCGGCCGGGGCCTCGTCGGCACCGGCGAGCGCTTCCACCTTGTCCTGCTGGGCGGCGGACTTGCGGTCGGCCTTGGCCGGCGCCGGAGTGGTCACCACCAGCTCCTCGACCAGCTCGATGATCGCCATCGGGGCGTTGTCGCCCTTACGCGGACCGGCCTTGACGATCCGGGTGTAGCCACCCGGACGGTTGGCGAACCGGGGCGCGATCTGGTCGAACAGTTCGAAGACCACGTCCTTGTCCCGCACGACGGTGAGCACCCGACGGCGCGAGTGCAGGTCGCCCCGCTTGGCCTTGGTGATCAGCTGCTCCGCGAGGGGACGCAGCCGCTTCGCCTTGGTCTCGGTGGTCTTGATCTTGCCGTGCCGGAACAGCGAAGTGGCCAGGTTGGCCAGCATCATCCGCTCGTGCGCGGGGCTGCCGCCGAGGCGGGGGCCCTTGGTGGGCGTGGGCATGGTTGGTGCTCCTCAGTGGTGGCGGCAGCCGGTGTTACAGCTGCTCGGTCTCGCGGTAGTCGTCGGTGTCGTAGTCGGCTTCGCTGAAGGAGTCCACGACGTGTGCCGGGTCGAAGTTGGGTGCCGAGTCCTTCAGCCCCAGGCCCATCCCGGCGAGCTTCATCTTGACCTCGTCGATCGACTTCTGACCGAAATTCCTTATATCGAGGAGGTCCGCTTCGGTCCGCCCGATCAGCTCGCCGACGCTGTTGATGCCCTCGCGCTTGAGGCAGTTGTACGACCGTACGGTCAGGTCCAGCTCCTCGATCGGCAACGCCAGATCGGCGGCGAGCTGGGCGTCCTGCGGCGACGGCCCGATGTCGATGCCCTCGGCGGTCTCGTCCAGCTCGCGGGCCAGGCCGAACAGTTCGACCAGGGTGGAGCCGGCCGAGGCCAACGCGGTACGCGGTCCGATCGACGCCTTGGTCTCGACGTCGATGATCAGCCGGTCGAAGTCGGTCCGCTGCTCGACCCGGGTCGCTTCGACGCGGTACGTCACCTTGAGCACCGGCGAGTAGATCGAGTCGACCGGGATCCGGCCGATCTCGGCACCGGCCTGCTTGTTCTGCGCGGCGGTGACGTAGCCCCGGCCCCGCTCGACGGTCAGCTCCATGTCGAGGCGGCCCTTGCCGTTGAGCGTGGCCAGCTTGAGGTCCGCGTTGTGCACCGAGACCCCGGCCGGCGGCTGGATGTCACCAGCGGTGACGTCGCCCGGCCCCTGCTTGCGCAGGTACATACTGACCGGCTCGTCGTGCTCGGAGCTGACGCACAGCTCCTTGACGTTCATCACCAGCTCGACCACGTCCTCCTTGACCCCGGGGATCGTGGTGAACTCGTGCAGCACGCCGTCGATCTTGATGCTGGTGACCGCCGCGCCCGGGATCGAGCTGAGCAGGGTACGCCGCAGCGAGTTGCCGAGCGTGTAGCCGAAACCCGGCTCCAACGGCTCGATGGTGAACAGGGACCTCGTGTCGCTGATCGACTCCTCGGACAGAGTCGGCCGCTGGCTGATGAGCACGTACTTCTCCTTGGGTCGGGGCGCCCGCTATATGACGCCCGTCGGTACTACGCCCGTCGCGGAGGCCGCAGCCGGCACCGGCAGCGTGGTGTCGGTCGGCGGCGGCGACCCCCGTCGACGGGATGGCTCACTTGGAGTAGAGCTCGACGATCAGCTGCTCCTGGACCTGCGTGTCGATGACCTGGCGGGCCGGGAGCGTGTGCACGAGGATCTTCATCTGGCTGGGGATCGCCTCCAGCCAGGCCGGCACCGTCCGCGAACCGGCCTCGCCCTGGGCAACCAGGAACGGGGTCAGCTCCTTGGACTTGGTCCGCACCTCGATGATGTCGTGCTCCTTGACGCGGAACGACGGGATGTCGACCTTCTTGCCGTTGACCGTGAAGTGGCCGTGCTTGACCAGCTGACGGGCCATGTCCCGGGACTTGGCGTAGCCAGCCCGGTAGACCACGTTGTCCAGTCGCGACTCCAGGATCTGCAGCAGCACCTCGCCGGTCTTGGCCTGCTTGGCCACGGCTTCCTCGTAGTAGCCGCGGAACTGCTTCTCCAGCACGCCGTACACCCGGCGGGCCTTCTGCTTCTCGCGGAGCTGGAGGAGGTACTCGGTCTCCTTGGTCCGGCCACGGCCGTGCTGGCCGGGCGGGAACGGACGGGATTCGAACGGGCACTTCGGCCCATCGCACTTGCTGCCCTTGAGGAACAGCTTCATCTTCTCCCGCCGGCAACGGCGGCAGTCAGCACCGGTGTAACGAGCCATCTCTCTCTAACCTCTCAGACCCGGCGACGCTTCGGCGGACGGCACCCGTTGTGCGGCTGCGGCGTGACATCGGAGATCTGCCCGACCTCCAGGCCGACTGCCTGCAGCGAACGGATGGCGGTCTCCCGGCCAGAGCCGGGGCCCTTGACGAACACGTCGACCTTGCGCATGCCGTGCTCCATCGCCCGCCGGGCGGCCGCCTCGGCGGCCAGCTGCGCGGCGAACGGAGTCGACTTGCGGGAGCCCTTGAAACCGACCTGGCCGGCGGAGGCCCAGGAGATCACCGCACCGGTCGGGTCGGTGATCGAGACGATGGTGTTGTTGAAGGTGCTCTTGATGTGCGCCTGCCCGTGGGCGACGTTCTTGCGTTCCTTGCGCCGGACCTTCTTGACGGCGGCTCCGGCGCGAGCCTTCGGTGGCATAAGTTCTCTGCGCTCCTATTGAACAATCCAGGTTTCCGGTCGAGCCCGGTAACGGCCCGTTCTGCCACGGCGATCCGGTAGATGGTCGTCGACCACGGACCGGACACCGCGTCAGGATTACTTCTTGCCCGGCTTCTTCTTGCCGGCGACGGTCCGCTTCGGGCCCTTACGGGTCCGGGCATTGGTCCGGGTGCGCTGGCCACGGACGGGAAGTCCGCGACGGTGCCGGATCCCTTCGTAGCAGCCGATCTCGACCTTGCGGCGGATGTCCGCCTGAACCTCACGACGCAGGTCACCCTCGACCTTGAAGCTGGTTTCGATGTGATCGCGGAGCTGGACCAGCTCCTCGTCGGTGAGGTCGCGGACCCGCTTGTTCGGGTCGATGCCAGTCGCGGCGAGCGTGGCGATCGAGCGGGTCCTACCGATCCCGAAGATGTAGGTGAGCGCGATCTCCATCCGCTTCTCGCGGGGCAGATCGACGCCGACTAGACGTGCCATGTGCGGGCGTACTCCTCAAATGGTGTCTCACGGAGGTCTGAGCCCGTCCCATCCCGGCTGCCCATGCCGGCCACCTCGACGGGCGGGTACGGCGTGCCGGGCCCCGGCCTCCGACCGGGGGTCGACCACAGGGCGGGCGGAGTGCGTGACACCGCTGCGCTCGTGGCCGGGAAGAGCATGTGCAGTTGTGTGCGATCGGCCGCCAGTGCCGCCCCGTCGCCGGCCCGGCCATGCCGGACGGCCCCGGGGGTCAGCCCTGACGCTGCTTGTGCCGGGGGTCGGTGCAGATCACCATCACCCGGCCGTGCCGGCGGATCACCCGGCACTTGTTGCAGATCCTCTTGACGCTCGGCTTGACCTTCACGGTGTGCCTTACTTCCATTGACGCCCTGACCGCACGGCGGCGGACCGGGCTTGAGGACGGACACGGGACGCCCCGGCCGCCGCCAGGCGGTTACTTGTAGCGATAGACGATGCGCCCGCGGGTCAGGTCGTACGGCGAAAGCTCGACGACGACCCGGTCCTCGGGCAGGATGCGGATGTAGTGCTGCCGCATCTTGCCGCTGATGTGAGCCAGCACCTTGTGGCCGTTCGCGAGCTCCACCCGGAACATCGCGTTCGGGAGTGGCTCGATCACCCGGCCTTCGATCTCGATGGCCCCGTCTTTTTTCGGCATGTCCTCCGCTGTCCTGACGTCGGTTGCTCGGGATCGGCTCACAACACCATTCGCGGACGGACCACACTGTCTGTCGACCGTGTCGATCCAGCCGCGCCAGCCGCGGCTCCAGCGAGTCCGCCCTCCGGCCGAGCGAGCGAGAGCCCGCCACGGTGTGGAACAGACGCGGCCTGCCGAAGCGCAGGGCAGGCACGCTGGAGTGGACGCTGTGCGCCGATCTATCAGTGTACGCGGGTCACCACGCGGACACCAAACCGCACCCCGCCGGGTGTCATGGTATCCGGTGAAACCGGATAGGCGGGTACGACACGGCGAAACCGCCGGGGCCGTCCGACCCACCGGCCTGCGCCGGCAGGCCCGCCGGGACCTACGCCGGGCTCGGCCCTTCCTCCCGCTCGATCCGCTTGCGCTCGGCCTTCTCCCGCTTCCGGAGCTCCTGGGCCGCCTGCTTACCGGCCCAGCGCTGCGGCTCACCGTTGAGCAGCCCCAGCACCGTGGTCACCAACAGCACGGCACCCCACGGACCGGCCACCCAGCCCGGCCAGAAGTAGAGCCACTCCTGGGACATCAGGCTGATCACCGCCCAGATGCCGATGGTCATCGACACCACCGAGCCGTATCCGTTCCACTGATCGGCGAGCCAGCGACGGGTGGCGGCCGGGTACCGGCCGTCCGGACCGGGCAGGTGCTCCGCCGGCAGGTCAGCGGCGAACACCGGCACGAGCTGCGACTGCGCGAGGCCCGCCGGCGGCGGCAGGTCGTCCAGGAGGCCGTTGAGATCACCGTACGTCTTGGCGGCGTAGGCCCGCTGCAGTCGCTCGTCGAACTCGGTGATGTCCAGCCGGCCTTCGCTCAACGCGGTCCGCAGCCGGTCGGCGACCGCCTCCCGGTCGGAGTCGCCTGCCCGCATGCCGTCCCGCCGGTCCATGGCTACGAGCATGACACCCCGACGCCAGCGCTGCCAGGGCGGGCGTGCCGACCAACTCTGCGGCACCACTCAGGCTCGCGCGGCCGGGACCAGGGCGAGTCAGCCGAGATCAGAGCCGAGTCGGCCGAGAGCTGGGCCCGCGCGGCCAAGGCCAGGGCCGAGTCAGCGGAGACCGGGGCCCGCGTGGCCAAGGCCAGGGCCGAGTCGGCGGAGACCGGGGCCCGCGCGGTCGGGATCAGGACCGAGTGGCGCAGCTCACCGGGTCGACTCCGCCGGCTGTCGGGCGGTGACCAGGTCACCCAGCCGGGACCGACCGCCGTCCGGCTCGGTCAACACCCAGACGCCGTCCGGCAGGAGCGCGATCGAATGCTCGACGTGCACCGCCATCGAACCGTCCCGGGTCACCACGGTCCAGCCGTCGGCGAGCTCCTCGGTCTTCGGCGAACCGAGCGTGATCATCGGCTCGATCGCCAGGGCCATGCCGGGCACCAGACGCGGGCCCTTCCCCGGCCGACCGTAGTTGAGCACGTGCGGATCCTGATGCATCTCGGTGCCGATGCCGTGCCCGCCGTAGCCTTCCACGATGCCGTAGCGGCCGCCGGCCCGGATGGCACGTTCCACGGCGTACGAGATGTCGGTGAGTCGACCGCGGCCGCTGGCCGACCCGCGAGCGGCGGCGGCGATACCCGCCCACAAGGCGTCGGCGGCGACCTCGGCCATCCGCGACAGTTCCGGGCTGATCTCACCCACCCCGGCGGTGAAGGCGGCGTCGCCGTGCCAGCCGTCCAGGATCGCGCCGCAGTCGACCGACACGATGTCACCCTCGCGCAGCACCTGGTCCGGTGCCGGGATCGCGTGCACGATCTGCTGGTTGACCGAGGAGCAGATCGTCGCCGGATAACCGTGGTAGCCCTTGAACGACGGCACCGCGCCAGCGTCCCGGATGGTCGCTTCGGCGATGGCGTCGAGGTCCGCTGTGCTGACCCCGGGTGCGATGGCGGCCCGCATCCGGGCCAGCGCATCGGCGACCACCAGGCCAGCGGCCCGCATCCGGTCGATCTGGTCCGGGGTCTTCAGCTGTATGTCCAGCTGCTGACGGCGCATCCCGCTCCTTCGTCTCCCGTACGGCAGAACTGACCGTCCTGCCACCGGCCGCAGAGGTCGACTGCCGCGTTCCAGTCGTCCTGTCACCGCCGACGTCGGGTCGTTGCCCGTCGGCGACGTGGCCGGCCATCACCGTCGCCTTCGCCGAGCGCGATCCTACCCGCCGTACGAGCGCAGGGCGTCGATCGCGCGTACGGTGACGTCCTCGACCGGCCCGGTCGCGTCGATGCCGACCAGCTTGCCCTGGGCCCCGTAGTAGTCGACGAGCGGCGCCGTCTTCTCGGCGTACTCCTCGAGCCGCCGGGCGATGGTCTCCGGCTTGTCGTCGTCACGCTGGAACAGTTCGGCACCGCACCGGTCGCAGCGGCCCTCGGTGGCCGGGGCGTCGAACTCGACATGCCAGATCTTGCCGCAACCACGGCAGGTACGCCGGCCGGACAGCCGCCGGATCACCTCGTCGTCGTCGACCACGAGTTCCAGCACCAGATCCAACGCGGTGCCGAGATCGGCCAGCAGCTTGTCCAAGGCGGCCGCCTGCGGCGTCGTGCGTGGGAATCCGTCGAGCAGGAAGCCGTCGTTGGCGTCCGGCTCGGCCAGCCGGTCCCGGACCATGTTGATGGTCACCTCGTCCGGAACCAGCTTGCCGGCGTCCATGTAGCGCTTGGCCTCGACGCCCAAGGGCGTGCCCTGGGTGACGTTGGCCCGGAAGATGTCCCCGGTCGAGATTTTGGGCACGGCCAGGTGAGCGGCGATGAACTCGGCCTGGGTCCCCTTCCCCGCCCCGGGGGGACCGACCAGTACCAGCCTCATCTACCGGAGGAACCCTTCGTAGTTCCGCTGCATAAGTTGGCTCTCGATCTGCTTCACGGTTTCCAGGCCGACGCCGACCATGATGAGCACCGCGGTGCCACCGAACGGGAAGTTCACGTACTGGTCACTGTCCAGCCAGATGAAGAAGAAGTTCGGCAGGACGGAGATGAGGCCGAGGTAGAGGGCACCGGGGAGGGTGATCCGGCTAAGGATGAAATCGAGGTACTCGGCGGTCGGCCGACCAGGCCGGATGCCGGGGACGAAGCCGCCGTACTTCTTCATGTTCTCCGCGACCTCGGTCGGGTTGAACGTGATCGACACGTAGAAGTACGTGAAGAAGATGATCATGAAGAAGTAAGTGATGATGTAGATCGGGCTGGTCGGGTTCGCCAGGTTGTTCTGGATCCACGCCTGGATCTGGCCCGGGTCGTTTGGATCGAAGAACTGCAGGCCCAACTGCGGCAGGTAGAGCACCGACGAGGCAAAGATCACCGGGATGACACCGGCCTGGTTGACCTTCAGCGGGATGTAGGTCGAGGTGCCGCCGTACATCCGTCGGCCGATCATCCGCTTGGCGTACTGAACCGGGATCCGGCGCTGTGCCTGCTCGATAAAGACCACCGCGGTGATGACCACCAGGACCAAGACCAAGACCAGGCCGAACATCCCCCAACCGTGGGTGTTCTTGATCGCCCAGCCCTCGCTCGGCAGCCGGGCCGCGATCGAGGTGAAGATCAGCACGGACATGCCGTTGCCGACACCCCGGTCGGTGATCAGCTCACCCAGCCACATCACGACGCCGGTACCGGCGGTCATGGTGATCACCAGGACGACCAACGTCAGCCAGGTCGGCAGGCCAGTCCCGTCCGGGATGATCGGCCACTGGTCGCACATGTTGTTGAACAGCTGACCGGAGCGGGCCAGCGCGACGAAGGCCGACGCCTGCAGGATGCCCAGCCCCAGGGTCAGGTACCGGGTGTACTGGGTGATCTTGGCCTGCCCGGACTGACCCTCCTTGCGGAGCTGCTCCAGCCGCGGAATCACGACGGTCAGCAGCTGCAGGATGATCGACGCGGTGATGTAGGGCATGATGCCCAGCGCGAAGACCGACAGTGACAGCAGCGCGCCACCGGAGAAGAGGTTCAGCAGCGTGAACACGCCGCTGGCGTCACCGCTCTCCATGGCGGTGATGCACTGCTGCACGTTCCCGTACGACACACCGGGACTGGGCAGCGTGGCCCCCAGCCGGTATACCGCCACGATGAAGACCGTGAACAGCAGCTTCTTGCGCAGGTCAGGCGTGCGGAACGCACTGAGAAAGGCGGAGAGCAACTTCTTCCTCCTGCGCGAGGTGGCCGCCGGATGTCCTGGCGGGTCGGGGTGGGTGTGCGGGGTGCCCGATATCAATGACTGGCATCGGACTCTAACAGTCCGGCGTCTGTCTGGGCAGGCGCGCCCTAGAACATACACCGACCCCGATATTAACGGGGTTGAAGCCTCGCCAGTAGGCCGTGGCGCCCGTCAGTCGTACGCAACTGACCGAGCGCCACGTCCAAGCTGACCGATCAGAGCTCGGTAACCGTACCGCCAGCAGCGGTGATCTTCTCCTGGGCGGCCCCGCTGAACGCGTGCGCCGACACCTGGAGAGACACCCCGCCGAGTTCTCCGCTGCCCAGGATCTTGACCGGCTGGCCCTTGCGGACCGCGCCAGCCTCGACCAACTGAGCCGGACCGACCTCTCCACCGTCAGGGAAGAGTTCGGCCAACCGGTCCAGGTTGACCACCTGGTAGACGACCTTGAACCGGTTCTTGAAGCCCTTGAGCTTCGGCAGGCGCATGTGGATGGGCATCTGCCCACCCTCGAACGCCGCCGAGATGTTCTTCCGGGCCTTGGACCCCTTGGTTCCCCGACCGGCGGTCTTGCCCTTGGAACCCTCACCGCGACCCACCCGGGTCTTCGCGGTCTTGGATCCCGGCGCCGGCCGGAGGTGATGGACCTTGATCGTCATTACTCGACCTCCTCGACCTTCACGAGGTGGTTCACGGTGAAGATCATGCCCCGGATCTCGGGCCGGTCCTCCTTGACCACCACGTCGTTGATCCGCTTCAGCCCAAGCGACCGCAGCGACTCCCGCTGGTTGCGCTTGGTCCCGATCTCGGACCGGACCTGGGTCACCTTCAGACGTGCCATGCCAGCCGCCCTCCGTTCATCGTCGCTGTCACGCCCCCGCGCCCGCGCGGGACGCGAGCATCGCGGCTGGCGCCACGTCCTCAACCGGCAGACCGCGACGGGCCGCCACCGCCTCCGGAGCCTCCAGGCTCTTCAGCGCGGCCACCGTGGCGTGCACGATGTTGATCGGGTTGGACGAGCCGAGGCTCTTGGAAAGCACATCGTGGATGCCCGCGCACTCCAGCACCGCACGCACCGGACCACCGGCGATGACACCCGTACCGGCGCTCGCCGGCTTGAGCAGCACCACACCGGCCGCGTCCTCGCCCTGCACCGGGTGCGGGATCGACGCGGCGATCCGAGGCACCTTGAAGAAGTGCTTCTTGGCCTCCTCGACGCCCTTGGCGATCGCCGCAGGCACCTCCTTGGCCTTGCCGTAGCCCACACCGACCGTACCGTCGCCGTCGCCCACGATCACCAGGGCGGTGAAGCTGAAACGCCGACCACCCTTGACCACCTTGGCGACCCGGTTGATCGCGACGACCCGCTCCAGGTGTGGAGTCTTCTCGACGGGCGCGTTGCCGCGACCGCCCTCACGGCGGTTGTCGCGGCGACCACCTTCGCTGCCACCGGACCCGCCGCCACGACGCTGTTGACCTGGCATCAGCAGCCTTCCTTCCTACTCGTGACGGGGTTTGCTTCGATCTGCGTCGTCTGCACTCGCATCAGACGACCGTTAGAACTCGAGTCCGGCTTCGCGGGCGGCGGTGGCCAGCGCGGCGATCCGCCCCGCGTACCGGTTGCCCCCACGGTCGAACACGACCTTGGAAATACCTGCCGCCTTGGCCCGCTCGGCAAGCAGCGTGCCCACCTTGCCGGCCAGCTCGCTCTTGGCACCGGCGGTGCCGCGCAGCGAGGCGTCCATCGTCGACGCGGACGCCAGGGTGTGCCCCTTGGTGTCGTCGACGATCTGGGCGACGATGTGCTTGAGGGAACGGGTGACCACCAGCCGCGGCCGCTCGGCCGTACCGTTGATGTTCTTGCGCACCCGGAAATGCCGGCGCGCGCGGCCGATCGAGCGGCGCGCAGAGGCGCTGCCACCCGCCCGACGCTTCAACAACGTAGCGCTCACTGTGCTTTCCCTCCGTTCGTGACTGCGGGGCTCGCAAGCTCGCTCCTCGCACTCACCGCACCCACACTGTTCGTGACTGCGGGGCTCGCAAGCTCGCTCCTCGCACTCACCGCACCCACACTGTTCGTGACTGCGGGGCTCGCAAGCTCGCTCCTCGCACTCACTTCTTACCGGCCTTTCCGGCCTTGCGGCGGATGACCTCGCCCTGGTACTTCACACCCTTGCCCTTGTACGGCTCCGGCGGGCGGATCTTCCGGATGTTGGCGGCCACCTCGCCGACCTGCCACTTGTTGATGCCGGCGACGTGGAACAGCGTCGGCCGCTCCACCGTGAAAGTGATCCCTTCCGGGGCCGGCACCAGCACCGGGTGCGAGAACCCGAGCGCGAACTCCAGATCCTTGCCCTTGGCGGTGACCCGGTAACCCGTACCGGCGATCTCCAGGGTCTTGCGGTAGCCGTCGGTCACCCCGACGATCATGTTGGCCACCAGCGTGCGGGTCAGGCCGTGCAGTTCCTTGGCCCGGCGCTCGTCGTTGGGGCGGCTGATCTGCAGCTGACCGTCCTCGGCCCGGTCGACCGTGAGCGGCTCCGGTACGACGTGGGCCAGTTCGCCCTTCGGGCCCTTGACCGTTACGGTCTGGCCGTCGATCTTGACATCGACGCCGGACGGCACCGGGATCGACTTACGTCCAATACGCGACATTGTTACCAGTCTCCCGATTACCAGACGAAGGCGAGGACTTCCCCGCCAACGCTCCGCTTACGGGCCTGCCGGTCGGTGAGCAGCCCCTGGGACGTCGAAATGATCGCCACGCCCAGGCCACCGAGCACCCGCGGCAGCTCATCCGACTTGGCGTACACCCGCAGACCCGGCTTGGACACGCGCTTGATCCCGGCGAGACTACGCTCCCGGTTCTGGCCGTACTTCAGATCGACCACCAGGCGGCGGCCGACAACGCCCTCGGCGGGCTCCTCGACCTGCCAGGTCGAGATGTAGCCCTCAGCCTTGAGGACCTCGGCGATGTTCGCCTTGATCTTCGAGTACGGCATCGTCACCCGGTCGTGGTACGCCTGGTTGGCGTTGCGCAGACGGGTCAGCATGTCTGCGATCGGGTCGGTCATCGTCATGGGTCTCGTCAACCTTTCTCGCCGGGGTTCCCGACGGCTGTACCGCCAGGCCTACGGCGAAGACCTGTCAAGCTGGGTTACCAGGAAGCCTTGGACACGCCGGGCAGCTCACCGCGGTGCGCCATCTCCCGGATGCACACCCGGCAGAGGCCGAACTTGCGGTACACCGCCTTCGGACGCCCGCACCGCTGGCAACGGGTGTACGCGCGAACCGAGAACTTCGGCTTCGCGGCAGCCTTGATGATCAGCGCCTTCTTGGCCATTGCTCAGTTCTCCTTGAACGGGAAGCCCAGGAGCTTGAGCAGCGCCCGGCCCTCGTCGTCGGTCTTGGCGGTGGTCACCACCGTGATGTCCATGCCCCGGGTACGGTCGATCCGGTCCTGGTCGATCTCGTGGAACACCGACTGCTCGGTCAAGCCGAACGTGTAGTTGCCGTTGCCGTCGAGCTTGCGCCCGTCGAGCCCACGGAAGTCCCGGATACGGGGCAGCGCGATCGACAGCAGCCGGTCCAGGAACTCCCACATCCTGTCCCCCCGCAGGGTGACCTTGGCACCGATCGGCATTCCCTCGCGGAGCTTGAACTGGGCGATCGACTTGGTCGCCCGGCGGACCTGCGGCTTCTGGCCGGTGATCGTGGCCAGGTCACGCAATGCGCCGTCGATCAACTTGGCGTCCCGGGCGGCGTCGCCGACACCCATGTTCACCACGATCTTGACGAGTCCGGGAACCTGCATCGGGTTCGCGTAGCCGTGCTGCTCCCGCAGCTGCGCGATGATCTCGTCGCGGTACCGCTGCTTGAGGCGCGGTGCCGGCCTGGTCTGGGTAGCGGTGGTCATCACAGATCCTTACCGTTGCTACGCGCGATCCGGACCTTCTGGCCGCTGTCGTCGAACCGGTAGCCGACCCGGGTCGGCTTGCCGTCGGAGTCGAGGACCTGCACGTTCGAGACGTGGATCGGGGCTTCCTGGGTGACGATGCCACCGGTCTGGCCGCCACGCTGGGTGGTCTGGATGCGGGTGTGCTTCTTGATCCGGTTCACGCCTTCGACGAGGACCTTGTCCTGCCGAGGGTAGGCCGCGATGACCTTGCCCTTGGCACCCTTGTCCTTACCGGCGATGACGACGACCGTGTCGCCCTTCTTCACCTTCACGGTCTACAGCACCTCCGGCGCCAAAGAAATGATCTTCATGAACCGCTTGTCCCGCAGCTCACGCCCGACCGGGCCGAAGATGCGGGTACCGCGCGGGTCCCCACCGTCCTTGATGATGACGGCAGCGTTCTCGTCGAAACGGATGTACGACCCGTCGGGCCGCCGCTTCTCCTTCGCGGTCCGGACGACGACGGCCTTGACCACGTCGCCCTTCTTCACACCGGCGCCGGGGATCGCGTCCTTGACCGTCCCGACGATCACGTCACCGATGCCTGCGTAGCGCCGACCGGAGCCGCCGAGCACACGAATGCACAGGATCTCCCGGGCACCCGTGTTGTCGGCGACACGCAGTCGCGACTCCTGCTGGATCACGTCTATCTCCTATGTCTGCCAGTCCTCCGGTCTCCCGGAGCTTGGAAGAACCTGGTCCGCGCGACGCGCGGGCTGTCATCCGGACCCGATGAGCCCGACCGCCGCCACCGGCGGGGTACGGGCCGCTCGGCTACTTCGCCTTTTCGAGGATCTCGACGACCCGCCACCGCTTGGTCGCCGACAGCGGCCGGGTCTCCATCAGCAGCACCCGGTCGCCGATCCCGCAGGCGTTCTGCTCGTCATGCGCCTTCAACTTGCTGGTACGGCGCATGACCTTGCCGTACAGCCGGTGCTTGACCCGGTCCTCGACCTCGACGACGACGGTCTTTTCCATCTTGTCGCTGACCACGAGCCCTTCGCGCACCTTTCGGCGCGGCCGGGCCACGGTCGTGCCCTGCTCGGGGGCGGTGTTCTCACTCATGATGCAGCCACCTCAGTCGGCGCGGCGGAGAGTCCCAACTCACGCTCACGCATGATCGTGTAGATCCGGGCGATCTCCCGACGGATCACCTGCAGCCGACGGTTGTTGTCCAGCTGACCGGTCGCGGCCTGCACGCGGAGGTTGAACAGCTCCGCCTTCGCCTCCCGCAGCTTCGTGACCAGCTCCTCTTCGGAGAGTTCACGCAGCTCGGCGGCCGGAACGCCCGCTGCCATCAGCTTTCACCCACTTCGCGCGTCACGATGCGGCACTTCATCGGGAGCTTGTGAATCGCACGACGCATCGCTTCACGTGCGATCTGCTCGTTCGGGAAGGACATCTCGAAGAGCACCCGTCCCGGCTTGATGTTGGCGACCCACCACTCGGGTGAGCCCTTACCGGAGCCCATTCGGGTTTCGGCCGGCTTCTTGGTCAGCGCCTGGTCCGGGAAGACCGTGATCCAGACCTTGCCGCCACGCTTGATGTGGCGGGTCATCGCGATACGCGCCGACTCGATCTGCCGGTTGGTCACGTACGCCGGCTCGAGCGCCTGGATACCGAACTCGCCGAACACCACCCGGGTGCCACCCTTGGCGGCACCGGTACGGCTCGGGTGATGCGGCTTGCGGAAGCCCTTCGGAGGCTTGCGCGGGATCAGCATCTGTCAGCCCTCCTGCACTGAGCTGTCCGCTCCGGCCGAGGCGGCCGGAGTGGCCGGCGCGGCGTCAGCCGGCGCGGCACTGCTGGTCGTGGTCGACGGGCCGGCGGAGATCTCCGCGGCAGCCGCCCGGCCGGCCTCGGTTCCGCCGGCGGTGGTGCCGCTGGAGCCGGACCTGCCACGGCGCGGCCGCTCCGGGCGTTCCCGTCGCGGACGGCTCGGCGCCTCGGCCGGGGCCTCCCGACCCGGTACGGCGTCGCCCTTGTAGATCCAGACCTTCACGCCGATCCGGCCGAAGGTGGTCCGGGCCTCGAAGAAGCCGTACTCGATGTTGGCCCGCAGCGTGTGCAGCGGCACCCGGCCTTCGCGGTAGAACTCGGTCCGGCTCATCTCGGCGCCGCCGAGGCGGCCCGACACCTGCACCCGGATGCCCTTGACGATCGGGTTCTTCATCGCCGACTGCATGGCCTTACGCATGGCCCGCCGGAAGCTGACCCGGCTGGACAGCTGCTCCGCCACGCCCTGGGCGACGAGCTGCGCGTCCGATTCGGGGCTCTTCACCTCGAGGATGTTGAGCTGAACCTGCTTGCCGGTGAGCTTCTCCAGCTGGCCACGGATCCGGTCCGCCTCGGCTCCCTTACGGCCGATGACGATCCCCGGGCGAGCGGTGTGGATGTCGACCCGTACCCGGTCCCGGGTCCGCTCGATGTCCACCTTGGAGATACCGGCGCGCTCCAGGCCCTTGGCCATCATCCGACGGATCTTCACGTCCTCGGCGATGTAGTCCTTGTAGAGCTTGTCGGCGTACCAGCGTGACTTCCAGTCGGTCGAGATGCCAAGCCGGAACCCGTGCGGGTGAACTTTCTGACCCATTACTCGGCACCCTCCGTGCTGCTCTGCTTGCCGCCGGCCGGCTCAGTGGTCGCCGACGTGCTCTGCGCCGTGGTCTCCTGCTCGGCGGTCTCCTGCTCAGCCGCAGCCGGCTGGGCCTTCTTCGTCGCCTTGGCCGCCTTCGCCGGCTGGGCCTTGCCACCTGCCCGGCGGGTCGGGGTCGCCGGAGCGACCGCCTCGACCGCGACGGTGATGTGGCAGGTCCGCTTGCGGATCCGGTACGCCCGGCCCTGCGCCCGCGGCCGGAACCGCTTCAGCGTCGGACCCTCGTCCACGAACGCCTCGCTGATCAGCAGAGCGTCGGGGTCCAGCTGCTCGTTGTTCTCCGCGTTGGCGATCGCGCTGGCCACGACCTTGTACACCTGCTCGCTGGCGGCCTGCGGCGCGAACTGCAGGATGGTGAGCGCCTCCTTCGCGGGCAGACCGCGGACGAGGTTTACCACCCGGCGCGCCTTCATCGGCGAGATGCGCACGTGCCGCGCAACCGCCCGCGCGCCCGGAAGCACCGGAGCGTCGCCTTTACCTGGCATCGCTGTAACCCCTTGATCCTCTATCCGTGCCCGCGACTCAGCGCCGACGGCTCTTGCGGTCGTCCTTCTCGTGACCCTTGAAGGTGCGGGTCAGGGCAAACTCGCCGAGCTTGTGCCCGACCATCGACTCGGTGACGAACACCGGTACGTGCTTGCGCCCGTCGTGCACGGCGATCGTGTGCCCGAGCATCTCCGGGGTGATCGTCGAGCGCCGCGACCAGGTCTTGATGACGTTCTTCGAGCCCTTGTCGTTCTGCGTCTCCACCTTCTTCATCAGGTGGTCGTCGACGAACGGGCCCTTCTTCAGGCTGCGAGGCATGTTGTCCCAGACTCCTTCTAGCCGCGCTTGCGGGTGGCGTAGCGGCGGCGGACGATCAGCCGGTCACTCGGCTGGCCCTTACGGCGGGTCCGGCCCTCCGGCTTACCCTGCGGGTTCACCGGGTGGCGACCACCGGAGGTCTTGCCTTCACCACCACCGTGCGGGTGGTCGACCGGGTTCATCGCGACGCCACGGACGGTCGGGCGCTTGCCCTTCCACCGCATGCGGCCGGCCTTGCCCCAGTTGATGTTTGACTGGTCGGCGTTGCCGATCTCACCGACGGTGGCCCGGCAGCGCACGTCGACCCGGCGGATCTCACCGGAGGGCATCCGCAGCGTGGCGTACGCGCCTTCCCGGCCGAGCAGCTGGATGCCGACGCCGGCCGAGCGGGCCAGCTTGGCACCGCCACCCGGACGCAGCTCCACCCCGTGGATCGTCGAACCCACCGGGATGTTGCGCAGCGGCAGGTTGTTGCCGGGCTTGATGTCGGCACCGGGGCCGGACTCGACGGTGTCGCCCTGCTTGAGGTCCTTCGGCGCGATGATGTAGCGCTTCTCGCCGTCGGCATAGTGCAGCAGTGCGATCCGGGCGGTCCGGTTGGGGTCGTACTCGATGTGCGCGACCTTGGCCGGTACGCCGTCCTTGTCCACCCGCTTGAAGTCGATCAGGCGGTACTGACGCTTGTGGCCACCGCCGTGGTGCCGCGCGGTGATCCGGCCGTGCGCGTTGCGCCCGCCCTTCTTCGGCAGCGGCACCAGTAGGGACTTCTCCGGCGTGGACCGGGTGATCTCGGCGAAGTCGGCCACGGACGAACCACGGCGGCCCGCCGTCGTCGGCTTGTACTTACGGATTGGCATTGTCTACACCCCTCAGCTGACCGGGCCGCCGAAGGCCTCGATGCGGTCACCGTCAGCCAGCTTCACCATCGCCCGCTTGGTCGCCTTGCGCTGACCGAAGCCGGTACGGGTCCGCTTGCGCTTGCCTTCACGGTTGAGCGTGTTCACCGTCAGCACCCGGACGTCGAAGATCTGCTGGATCGCGATCTTGATCTGGGTCTTGTTGGCGTCCGGGTGGACCAGGAACGTGTACCAGTTCCTGTTCAGCTCGCCGTAGCTTTTCTCCGAGACCACCGGCGCCACGATGATGTCGCGCGGGTCAGCGATCGTGCTCACTTGTCGCCCTCCTCGGTCTGCGCCGGAGTGCCCAGGAACTGGTCGAGGGCTTCCTTGGTGAAGACCACGTCGTCGGCGACCAACACGTCGTAGGTGTTGAGTTGCCCGACCTCGATCAGGTGCACGAGCGGGGTGCTGTTGCGCAGGTTGCGCAACGACAGCCAGTTCAGCTCGTCGGTGGCGCTCAGCACGACCAGCACCCGCTTCGCCTCGGTGATCTTGCGAAGCGCGGTGAGCGCGGCCTTGGTCGACGGCTTGTCGCCACCGACGAAGGCCTCGATCACGTGCAGCTGGCCAGAGCGGGCCCGGTCGGACAGGGCCCCGCGCAGGGCGGCGGCCTTCATCTTCTTGGGGGTCCGCTGGCTGTAGTCACGCGGGACCGGGCCGTGCACCACGCCACCACCGGCGAACTGCGGAGCCCGGATCGAGCCCTGGCGGGCCCGGCCGGTGCCCTTCTGCTTGTACGGCTTCTTGCCGCCGCCGGCGACCTCGCCCCGGGTCTTGGTCTTGTGGGTGCCCTGCCGCGCGGCGGCGAGCTGGGCGACCACGACCTGGTGCATCAGGGCGATGTTGGCCTGTGCGTCGAAGACCTCGCCCGGCAGTTCGACGGTGCCGCTCTTGGCACCCTCGGCGTTGATCACGTCAACAGTGGTCATTTAGCGACACCGCCCTTCTTCGCCTGGGCCTTCGCCGCGCTGCGGACCAGAATCAACGCGCCCTTGGGGCCGGGGATGGCACCCTTGACGAGCAGCAGGTTGTTCTCCGGGTCGACCGCCTGCACGACGAGGTTCTGCACGGTGTATCGCACACTGCCCATGCGGCCGGCCATCCGGACGCCCTTGAAGACGCGACCGGGGGTCGCGCAGGCGCCGATGGAGCCGGGCGAGCGGTGCTTGCGCTCGACACCGTGGCTGGCGCGCAGGCCGTGGAAGCCGTGCCGCTTCATCACACCGGCGAAGCCCTTGCCCTTGGTCCGGCCGGTGACGTCGATGCGGGCACCGGTCTCGAAGGTGTCCACCGTCACCTCCTGACCCAGCTCGTACTCGCTGGCGTCGGTGGTGCGCAGCTCCACGATGTGCCGCCGCGGCGCCACGCCGGACTTGGCGAAGTGGCCGGATTTCGGCTTGTTCACCTTGCGCGGGTCCACCGCGCCGAACGCGAGCTGGACCGCGGAATAGCCGTCCTTGTCGGAGGTGCGCACCTGGGTCACCACACACGGGCCGGCCTGCACCACGGTCACCGGTACGACCCGGTTGTTGTCCCAGACCTGGGTCATGCCGAGCTTGGCGCCCAGGATGCCCTTCACTTGCCTGTCCATTGTCCGGTCCCTACAGCTTGATCTCGATGTCGACGCCAGCCGGCAGGTCGAGGCGCATCAGCGAATCGACCGTCTTCGGGGTCGGGTCGATGATGTCGATCAGACGCTTGTGCGTGCGCATCTCGAAGTGCTCGCGCGAGTCCTTGTACTTGTGCGGCGAACGGATGACGCAGAAACGGTTGATCTCAGTGGGCAGCGGCACCGGGCCTGCGACCTGCGCGCCGGTTCGCGTCACCGTTTCGACGATCTTCCGCGCCGAGGAGTCCACGACCTCGTGGTCATAGGCCTTGAGCCGGATGCGGATCTTCTGTCCCGCCATGGTGGCTTCTGTTCCTTCTCTCTCCGCCCGCAATGGAGCCCGCTCGCCGGAGCGGATACCGCCGGTCGGACCCCGGCGCTGCCGTTTACTCGTGTGTCCGACCCCCGCGGTCGGGCGTGTCGCAATCGTGGGTCAAGCTCCGCCCCGTCTGATCCGGAACGATCTGGTCCCACGGAGGCGAAACCCCGCCGCTTGGGTCCTGGGTTCCGGAGCAGCACCGCGTGTCGTGTCTCACGATCAGGCCGACATCGAACAGCGATATCGGTGATGCCATGTGAGTCGACGGCAGCGCGGGCAACAACCCCGGACACCGAGCGAGGGTGGCTGACTGCTGGGCAGCCAGCCACCCTGCGCGGACGCAACCTGACTAGTATGCCGTACCGGGGTACGACAAGGCCAATCGGGCTACCAGTTCACTTGATGATCTTGGTGACCCGACCGGCGCCGACGGTCCGGCCACCCTCACGGATCGCGAACTTGAGGTTCTCTTCCATCGCGATCGGCTGGATCAGCTTGACGGTCATCGAGGTGTTGTCACCCGGCATGACCATCTCGGTGCCTTCCGGCAACGTGACCACGCCGGTCACGTCGGTGGTCCGGAAGTAGAACTGCGGACGGTAGTTCTGGAAGAACGGCGTGTGCCGGCCACCTTCCTCCTTGGAGAGGATGTAGACCGTCGCCTCGAACTCGGTGTGCGGGGTGGTGGTACCCGGCTTGATGACCACCATGCCGCGCTCGACGTCCTCGCGCTTGATACCACGCAGCAGCAGACCGACGTTCTCACCGGCCCGTGCCTCGTCGAGCAGCTTGCGGAACATCTCGATACCGGTGCAGGTCGTCTTCATCGACTTCTCGCGGATGCCGACGATCTCCACCTCCTCGTTCGGCTTGAGCACGCCACGCTCGGCACGTCCGGTCACCACGGTGCCCCGACCGGTGATCGTGAAGACGTCCTCGATCGGCATCAGGAACGGCTTCTCGATCTCGCGCTCCGGCTGCGGAATCGCGGTGTCGACCGCGTTCATCAGGTCCATGAGCTTGTCGGTCCACTCCGGGTCGCCCTCGAGCGCCTTGAGCGCGGAGACCCGTACCACCGGCAGGTCGTCGCCCGGGTACTCCTGGGCCGACAGCAGCTCGCGGACCTCGAGCTCGACCAGCTCGAGCAGCTCCTCGTCGTCGACCATGTCGCTCTTGTTGAGCGCCACGACGATGTACGGCACGCCGACCTGACGGGCCAGCAGCACGTGCTCACGGGTCTGCGGCATCGGACCGTCGGTCGCCGCGACCACCAGGATCGCGCCGTCCATCTGCGCGGCACCGGTGATCATGTTCTTGATGTAGTCGGCGTGACCGGGGCAGTCGACGTGTGCGTAGTGCCGCGCCTCGGTCTGGTACTCGACGTGCGCGATCGAGATCGTGATGCCGCGGGCCTTCTCCTCCGGCGCCTTGTCGATCTCGTCGAACGGCGTGTACGGGTTGAGGTCCGGCATCCTGTCATGCAGAACCTTGGTGATGGCCGCCGTCAGCGTCGTCTTACCGTGGTCGATGTGACCAATGGTGCCGATGTTGACGTGCGGCTTAGTCCGCTCGAACTTCGCCTTCGCCACTGGTGTCCTCCTGTGGACTTCTTGGTTCGTACGCCCGGCGCGCCGTTGGGGCGCTTAGGACTCTGTCGACAGCCTTTCCGGTCCGATGTCGGCGACCGGGAAGTGCTTGGGTCTTGCGGCGGTCACGCCTTCAGGCCCGGTACGCAGTTCGCCCGAGACGGGCCGGGGATCGCTCCCCGGACCCGTTACTCGCCCGTCGCCTTCGCGATGATCTCCTTCGCCACGCTCTGCGGAACCTCGGCGTAGGAGTCGAACTGCATGCTGTAGCTCGCCCGGCCCTGGGTCTTCGACCGCAGGTCGCCGACGTAGCCGAACATCTCCGACAGTGGCACCAGGGCGCGGACGACGCGGGCTCCGCCACGCTCTTCCATCGCCTGGATGATGCCACGCCGGGAGTTGAGGTCGCCGATGACGTCACCCATGTTCTCCTCCGGAGTGGTGACTTCAACGGCCATCATCGGTTCGAGCAGCGCGGGGTCCGCCCGACGGGCGGCCTCCTTGAGCACCATCGAACCGGCGATTTTGAACGCCATCTCGGACGAGTCGACCTCGTGGTACTGCCCGTCGAGCAGCGTCAGCTTGACGCCGACCAGCGGGTAACCGGCGAGGATGCCGTACTGCATGGCGTCCTGGGCACCGGCGTCGACCGACGGGATGAACTCCCTCGGCACCCGGCCACCGGTGACCGCGTTGGCGAACTCGTACGTCGGTGCGTCGCTGTCTAGCGGCAACGGCTCGAGCTTGACGATCACCCGGGCGTACTGGCCGGAGCCACCCGTCTGCTTCTTGTGGGTGTACTCGACCTTCTCGACCAGCTTGCGGATGGTCTCCCGGTACGCCACCTGCGGCTTGCCGATGTTGGCCTCGACGTTGAACTCGCGGCGCATCCGGTCGACCAGGATGTCCAGGTGCAGCTCGCCCATGCCGGCGATGACCGTCTGCCCGGTCTCCTCGTCGTTCTTGACGCGGAAAGTCGGGTCCTCCTCGGCCAGCCGCTGGATGGCGGTGCTGAGCTTCTCCTGGTCGGCCTTGGTCTTGGGCTCGATGGCCACCTCGATGACCGGCTCCGGGAACGTCATCGACTCCAGGATGACCGGGTTCGCCGGGTCACACAGGGTGTCCCCGGTGGTGGTCTGCTTGAGTCCCTGGACCGCGATGATGTCACCGGCGTACGCGGCCGGCCGCTCTTCACGCTTGTTGGCGTGCATCTGGTAGATCTTGCCGATCCGCTCCTTGCGGTCCTTGGTGGAGTTGATCACCTGGGAACCGGATTCGAGCGTGCCGGAGTAGACCCGGACGTACGTGAGCTTGCCGAGGTGCCGGTCGGTCTGGATCTTGAAGGCCAGACCAGAGAACGGCTCCGTGTTGGACGGCTTACGCAGCATCGGGGTCTCGCCGTCGGTGGCCGTACCCTCGATCGCCGGAACGTCCAGTGGCGACGGCAGGTAGTCGACCACGGCGTCCAGCATCGGCTGCACGCCCTTGTTCTTGAAGGCCGAGCCGCAGAGCACCGGGTTGCCCTTGTCGGCGAGCGTCGCCCGCCGGATGGCGGCCTTGATCTCGGCGACGGAGAGTTCCTCACCCTCGAGGTACTTCTCCATGATCGAGTCGTCGACGTCGGCGAGGGTTTCCACCAGCTTCTCGCGCCACTCGGCGGCGGCGTCGGCGAGGTCGGCCGGGATCTCCTCGATCGCGTAGTCCTCGCCCTTCTGGGTCTCGCCGCGCCAGGTCAGCGCCCGCATCTCGACCAGGTCGACGACGCCGATGTGGTCGCCTTCCAGCCCGATCGGGATCTGCAGCACCAGCGGGGTGGAGTTGAGCCGGTCGATCATCATCTGCACGCAGCGGAAGAAGTCGGCTCCGGTCCGGTCGAGCTTGTTGACGAAGCACATCCGGGGAACCTTGTACTTGTCGGCCTGCCGCCAGACGTTCTCGGTCTGCGGCTCCACGCCGGCCACGCCGTCGTAGACCGCCACCGCGCCGTCGAGCACCCGCAGCGACCGCTCGACCTCGACCGTGAAGTCGACGTGGCCGGGCGTGTCGATGATCTGGATCGTGTGGCCCTTCCACTCACACTTGGTGGCGGCGGAGGTGATGGTGATCCCCCGCTCCTGCTCCTGCTCCATCCAGTCCATGACGGCGGCGCCCTCGTGGACCTCGCCGATCTTGTACGTGATGCCGGTGTAGAACAGAATCCGCTCAGTGGTCGTGGTCTTACCGGCATCGATGTGCGCCATGATGCCGATGTTGCGTACGTTGGCAAGCGCGTCTGCGGCGGCCACTTCAATCCCTACTTCGTCTCGTCGTCGACTGTGTCTGCGCGGCTATGCCGAAGGGCATGACAGCGGCTGCTTACCAGCGGTAGTGCGCGAAGGCCTTGTTGGACTCCGCCATCTTGTGGGTGTCCTCGCGACGCTTGACCGCGGCACCCAGACCGTTGCTCGCGTCGAGCAGCTCGTTCATCAGCCGCTCGATCATGGTCTTCTCCCGGCGGGCCTTGGAGTACTGCACCAGCCAGCGCAGCCCCAGCGTGGTCGCCCGGGACGGCCGGACCTCGACCGGCACCTGGTAGGTCGCGCCACCGACTCGGCGGCTGCGGACCTCGAGGGTCGGCTTGACGTTGTCCATGGCGCGCTTGAGGGTCACGACCGGATCGGTGCCGGACTTCTCCCGGCAGCCCTCCAGGGCGCCGTAGACGATGCGCTCCGCCAGCTGACGCTTGCCACGCAGCAGAATCTTGTTCACCAGCTGAGTGACCAGTGGCGAGTTGTACACCGGGTCCGCGACCAGTGGCCGGCGCGGAGCAGGGCCCTTACGCGGCATGTCAGCTCTTCTCCCTCTTCGCGCCGTAGCGGCTGCGAGCCTGCTTGCGGTTGCGAACACCCTGGGTGTCCAGCGAACCACGGACGATCTTGTATCGGACGCCAGGGAGGTCCTTCACCCGGCCGCCACGCACCAGCACGATCGAGTGCTCCTGCAGGTTGTGACCGACGCCGGGGATGTAGGCGGTGACCTCGATCTGGCTGCTCAGCTTCACCCGGGCGACCTTGCGCAGCGCGGAGTTCGGCTTCTTGGGGGTGGTGGTGTACACACGGGTGCACACGCCACGACGCTGAGGGCTGCCCTTCAACGCAGGCGTCTTGGTCTTGCTCGTCTTGGCCTGGCGGCCCTTGCGGACCAGCTGCTGGATCGTGGGCACCGGGTTCCTTCGCTCCCTTCGGCCGCGAGCGGCCGCGCTGTCACCTCAGTCGTCCGGGTGGACGACTCTCCTACATTCCGACCGACGCTCCCAGGCGGGGCACCGGCACCCGCGGTCGGGCGTGTCGCCCGCACGCGGACCCGGCCGATTTGCTGTCACCCGCCGGGATCTGCACCTGTCATGACGCTGCTCGATGGCCGTGACCAGATCGGGCGCACGCACGACTTGCCCGGTCATGCCGGGCACAAGGGGAGAGAGTACCCACCGCACACGCGCAGGTCAAAACGGCGAGCCGACCGTGCCAGGGCACGCATCGATTCCTCGATGCCCGCCGAGCGACACCCCGCCTCTGTGTTCACCTGTCCGCCTGCGGCGAACCACTCCGATGACCCAGTGTACCGGCTCGTCCGTGGGCCGGCCTGCCGGGCAGTCGACTCAGCCGTACGGGGGCACGGGTCCAGCGACTCGCGGGACTCAGGCGACCAAGAGAAGCATCGTCGCGCCGAATCCGACCACCGTGAAGGCGAGACCCGCACCAGCGCAACTGATGCCCGCGATCGACAGGCCACGTCCGGTGAACCGCACCGCCGGCGGTGGGGCGACCTGCCGGATCTGCCGCAGACCGAGCATCCCCAGCGCCACCCCGGCCACTCCGAAAGCACCGCTGAGCAAGGCGAACGCGCCGGCCACCCAGCCACCCCAGCCGCTGTCCGCTCCGCCGGCGCCCAGGCAGCCGACCAAGAACGACGCCAGCACCGTTACCACGCCAGCGACCAGAGCGCCGACCGCCAGGCCGGAGACGACCGGCCGGACCTCGAGGTGCACCAGGCCGAAGCTCGTCCCCGGCACCTGCTCCACCCGCCGGGGAGTCAGCCGAGCCTCCGGTGGCGGCGGCGCAACGCGCCAGTCAGGCGAACCATGGTCCGTGAACTGGGTCACCACGTCCTCCTCGTACGTCGCCGGCCGTCTTGCCCGTCTGCCGGTCCCGTCCTGCCCGTCTGCCGGTCCGTCCCGTCCGGTCCGGTCCTGCACCCGGGTGCCGGTCGGGTGGGGGTCGGCTCGGGTTCGACCAGTGCCGCGTCAATCGAACGTCAATCGATGCCGGGATCGAAGTCCTGTCCGACCGGTCCCGTCGCCCAGCTGAAGACGCCGAACACGACCGCGACCGTCAACGTCACCGCGCCGAGGAGCAGCCCGGCCAAGGCCAACCGCTCGCCGCGGCGCAGCCAGACAGCGCCGGTCAGGTAGCCGCCGGACCGGTATGCCTCGCGCCGCGCCTGCCGGGCGAGCAGCAGCGCGAGCGTCGCCGGCACGACACCCCCGACCAGCAGCCCGGTGATCGCCGCCACCAAGCCGAGAGCGAAGACGGCACCTGCCTTGGTGGAGCGCACCGGATCGGGGTCGGCGGGATGCCGCGGCGTCTCCCGCGCTACGGCGGGCACCGGGGTCACCTGCACCCCGCCAGCCTACAAGCTGAAGGTGCCTGCTCCACCGCACTCATGGTGGAGCAGGCACCTTCACATCTGGTGCTCGGAGTCAGCGGTAGGAGCCGAAGTCGAAGTCGTCCAGCGGAACCGCCTGCCCGCTGGCCGGCCCGAACCCGTAGTCGGTCTCCGGGTACCCGGTCATCGAGTAGACCTTGGCCTTCGCCTCCTCGGTCGGCTCGACCCGGACGTTGCGGTACTTGCTGATGCCGGTACCGGCCGGGATGAGCTTTCCGATGATCACGTTCTCCTTGAGGCCGATCAGCGAGTCGCTGCGCGCGTTGATCGCCGCGTCGGTGAGCACCCTGGTCGTCTCCTGGAAGGAGGCCGCCGAGAGCCAGGAGTCGGTGGCCAGCGACGCCTTGGTGATACCCATCAGCATCGGCCGGCCAGCGGCCGGCTCGCCGCCTTCGGCGACCAGACGGCGGTTCTCCGACTCGAACACCGCGCGGTCGACGAGTACGCCCGGCAACAGTTCGGTGCCACCGGAGTCGATGACCGTCACCCGCTTGAGCATCTGCCGGATGATGATCTCGATGTGCTTGTCGTGGATCAGCACACCCTGCGAGCGGTAGACCTCCTGGACCTCCTGGGTCAGGTGGACCTGCACCGCCCGTGGGCCCAGGATCCGCAGCAGCTCGTGCGGATCGATCGTGCCCTCGGTGAGCTTCTCGCCGACGGTGACGTGCGTGCCGTCGTGCACCCGCAGTCGGACCCGCTTGGAAATCTTGTCGTGGACGATCTCGTCGCTGCCGTCGTCCGGCACGATGATGATCTTCCGGGACCGCTCGCCGTCCTCGATCCGGATCCGACCCGGGGTGTCGGCGATCGGCGCCTTGCCCTTCGGGACCCGGGCCTCGAAGATCTCCTGGACGCGGGGCAGACCCTGGGTGATGTCCTCACCGGCGACACCACCGGTGTGGAAGGTCCGCATCGTCAGCTGCGTACCCGGCTCACCGATCGACTGGGCGGCGATGATGCCGACCGCTTCGCCGATGTCCACGGTCTTGCCGGTCGGCAGCGACCGACCGTAGCAGGCACCGCAGACGCCGAGCTTCGACTCGCAGGTGAGCACGCTGCGCACCCGGACGTGTTCCACTCCGGCGGCGATCAGCTTGTCGACCAGGATCGAGTTGAGGTCGGCACCGCGCTCGACGACGACCTCTCCGTCGGCGCCCTTGATGTCCTCGGCCAGGGTACGGGCGTGAACACCGGTCTCGGCGAACTCGTGCACCACGAGCTTGCCGTCGAGGCGCTCACCGACCTGCATGGTGATCGCCCGGTCGGTGCCGCAGTCCTCTTCCCGGATGATGACGTCCTGGGAGACGTCGACCAGACGACGGGTCAGGTAGCCCGAGTCGGCGGTCCGCAGCGCCGTGTCGGCCAGACCCTTACGGGCACCGTGCGTGGAGATGAAGTACTCCAGCACGGACAGACCTTCCCGGTAGCTCGACTTGATCGGCCGCGGGATGATCTCGCCCTTCGGGTTGGCCACCAGGCCGCGGATCGCGGCGATCTGACGCAGCTGGAGCAGGTTGCCTCGGGCACCCGAGTGGATCATCTTCCACAGCGGGTTCTCCTGCGGCAGCGCCGTCTCCAGGTCCTTGGCGATCTCGTTGGTCGCCTTGGTCCAGATCTCGATCAGCTCACCGCGTCGCTCTTCGCCGGTCATCAGACCACGCTGGTACTGCTTGTCGATCCGGTCGGCTTCCTTCTCGTACCGCTCCAGGGTTTCCTGCTTGTGCGGCGGCGCGATGACGTCCTGCATGCCGATCGTCACACCCGACCAGGTGGCCCAGTGGTAGCCGGCCTCCTTGAGTCCGTCGAGGGTGGCGGCCAAGGCCACCTTCGGGAAACGCTCGGCCAGGTCGTTGACGATCGCCGACAGCTGGCTCTTGCGGATCTCGTAGTTGACGAACCGGTACCCGACCGGCATGACCTCGTTGAACAGCACCCGGCCGAGGGTGGTGTCGACGGTCAGCGGCTCACCCGGCTGCCAGCCCTCCGGGGCGGTCCACCGCGCCCCACCCGGGCCGTTGTCGACGTCGACCACCCCGTGCAACCGGATCCGCACCGGTGACTGCAGGTGCAGCTCACCGTTGTCGAACGCCATCCTGGCCTCGGCGTCCGAGCTGAACGCCCGGCCTTCACCGAGCAGACCTTCGGTCCGGTGGGTGAGGTGGTACAGCCCGATGATCATGTCCTGGGTGGGCATGGTCACCGGCTTGCCGTCGGACGGCTTGAGGATGTTGTTCGACGACAGCATCAGGATCCGGGCCTCGGCCTGCGCCTCGGCCGACAGCGGTACGTGCACCGCCATCTGGTCACCGTCGAAGTCGGCGTTGAAGGCGGTGCAGACCAGCGGGTGGATCTGGATCGCCTTGCCCTCGACCAGCTGCGGCTCGAACGCCTGGATGCCGAGGCGGTGCAGGGTCGGCGCCCGGTTGAGCAGCACCGGGTGCTCGGAGATGACCTCCTCGAGCACGTCCCACACAACCGGCCGCTGCCGCTCGACCATCCGCTTGGCGGACTTGATGTTCTGCGCGTGGTTGAGGTCCACCAGGCGCTTCATCACGAACGGCTTGAACAGCTCCAACGCCATCTGCTTGGGCAGACCGCACTGGTGCAGCTTGAGCTTCGGACCGACGACGATGACCGACCGGCCGGAGTAGTCGACCCGCTTGCCGAGCAGGTTCTGCCGGAACCGGCCCTGCTTGCCCTTGAGCATGTCGGACAGCGACTTCAGCGGACGGTTACCCGGGCCGGTGACCGGCCGGCCACGGCGGCCGTTGTCGAACAGCGCGTCGACGGCCTCCTGCAGCATCCGCTTCTCGTTGTTGACGATGATCTCGGGCGCGCCCAGGTCGATCAGCCGCTTGAGCCGGTTGTTCCGGTTGATCACCCGGCGGTACAGGTCGTTGAGGTCGCTGGTCGCGAACCGGCCACCGTCAAGCTGCACCATCGGGCGCAGGTCCGGCGGGATCACCGGTACGCAGTCGAGCACCATGCCCTGCGGCGAGTTGCGGGTGCTGAGGAACGCCGCGACCACCTTGAGCCGCTTCAACGCCCGGATCTTGCGCTGACCCTTACCGGTACGGATGATCTCCCGCAGGTTGTCGGCTTCGGCGTCGAGATCCATGTTGTGCAGCAGGGTCTTGATCGCCTCGGCGCCCATCCCGCCGGTGAAGTACTCACCGAAACGGTCCCGCAGCTCCCGGTAGAGCAGCTCGTCGGTGACCAGCTGCTTCGGATCCAGCTTACGGAAGGTGTCCAGCACCTCGTCGAGCCGGTCGATCTCGCGCTGCGCCCGGTCGCGGATCTGGCGCATCTCGCGCTCGCCGGACTCCTTGACCTTGCGCCGTACGTCAGCCTTGGCGCCCTCGGCCTCCAGGTCGGCCAGGTCGGCCTCCAACTTGGCCGCGCGCTTCTCGATCTCCGAGTCACGGCTGTTCTCGGACTGACGCTTCTCGGCGTGGATCTCGTTCTCGACGGTGGACATGTCCCGGTGCCGGGCCTCGACGTCAACCCCGGTGATCACGTACGACGCGAAGTAGATGATCTTCTCGAGATCCTTCGGCGCCAGGTCCAGCAGGTAACCGAGCCGGCTCGGCACACCCTTGAAGTACCAGATGTGCGTCACCGGAGCGGCGAGTTCGATGTGCCCCATCCGCTCTCGACGAACCTTGGACCGGGTCACCTCGACGCCGCACCGCTCACAGATGATGCCCTTGAAGCGGACGCGCTTGTACTTGCCGCAGTAGCACTCCCAGTCCCGCTGCGGGCCGAAGATCTTCTCGCAGAAGAGCCCGTCCTTCTCCGGCTTGAGGGTGCGGTAGTTGATCGTCTCGGGCTTCTTGACCTCGCCGTGCGACCACTGACGGATGTCGTCCGCGGTAGCGAGGCCGATGCGCAACTCGTCGAAGAAGTTGACGTCGAGCACGTTTCGTGTCCCCTATGTCGTCGTCGTTGCTGCTGATTCCGTGGTGCGAGGGGTCTGGGGCGGCTCGACCCGCGAAGGGATCAAGCCTGACCGCCCGGAGCGGGTCGAGCCGCCCCAGACCTCACTCGAACCTCACACTTCCTCGACCGAGCTCGGCTCCCGCCGGGACAGGTCGATACCGAGTTCCTCCGCGGCCCGGAACACCTCGTCGTCGGTCTCACGCATCTCCAGGGCCACGCCGTCGCTGGAGAGCACCTCGACGTTGAGGCACAGCGACTGCAGCTCCTTGAGCAGCACCTTGAACGACTCGGGGATGCCCGGCTCGGGGATGTTCTCGCCCTTGACGATCGCCTCGTAGACCTTGACCCGGCCCAGGACGTCGTCCGACTTGATGGTCAGCAGTTCCTGGAGGGCGTAGGCGGCGCCGTACGCCTGCATCGCCCAGCACTCCATCTCACCGAAGCGCTGGCCACCGAACTGGGCCTTACCGCCGAGCGGCTGCTGGGTGATCATCGAGTACGGGCCGGTCGACCGTGCGTGGATCTTGTCGTCGACCAGGTGGTTGAGCTTGAGGATGTAGATGTAGCCGACCGCGATCGGGTCCGGCAACGGCTCGCCGGACCGTCCGTCGAACAGCTGGGCCTTGCCCGAACTGCCGATCAGCTGGACGCCGTCCCGGTTGGGCAGGGTGCTGCCCAGCAGGCCGGTGATCTCCTCCTCCTGGACACCGTCGAAGACCGGGGTGGCGACGTTGGTGTCCGGCTCGGCTTCGTCCGATCCAATGGACCGCAGCGCGGCCTTCCACTCGGCGTCGTCGCCCTCGACCTTCCAACCGGTCTTGGCCACCCACCCGAGGTGGGTCTCCAGGATCTGCCCGATGTTCATCCGGCCCGGCACACCGAGCGGGTTGAGCACGACGTCGACCGGCGTGCCGTCGGAGAGGAACGGCATGTCCTCGACGGGGAGGATCTTGGAAATGACACCCTTGTTGCCGTGCCGGCCGGCGAGCTTGTCGCCGTCCTGGATCTTGCGCTTCTGGGCGACGTAGACCCGGACCAGCTCGTTGACGCCCGGCGGCAGCTCGTCGCCGTCGTCGCGGGAGAACGTCCGTACGCCGATCACCGTGCCGGTCTCGCCGTGCGGCACCTTCAGCGAGGTGTCCCGGACCTCCCGGGCCTTCTCACCGAAGATCGCCCGCAGCAGCCGCTCCTCCGGGGTCAGCTCGGTCTCGCCCTTCGGGGTGACCTTGCCGACCAGGATGTCGCCGGGAACGACCTCGGCACCGATCCGGATGATGCCGCGTTCGTCGAGGTCGGCGAGCATCTCCTCGCTGACGTTCGGAATGTCGCGGGTGATCTCCTCCGGGCCGAGCTTGGTGTCCCGGGCGTCGACCTCGTGCTCCTCGATGTGGATCGAGGTGAGCACGTCCTGCTGCACCAGCCGCTGGGACAGGATGATCGCGTCCTCGTAGTTGTAGCCCTCCCACGGCATGAACGCCACGAGCAGGTTACGGCCGAGGGCCATCTCGCCTTCGTCGGTGCACGGGCCGTCCGCGATGACCTGGCCGGCCTCGACCCGGTCGCCTTCGAAGACGGTCGGCTTCTGGTTGACGCAGGAGCCGGCGTTGGAGCGGCGGAACTTGTGCAGCAGGTAGGTCCGACGGTGGCCGTCGTCCTGGTGCACCGTGACGTAGTCGGCGCAGAGGTCCTCGACCACGCCACCGGCCTCGGCCAGCACCACGTCGCCGGCGTCGACCGCCGCGCGGTACTCCATGCCGGTGCCGACCAGCGGGGACTCCGCCTTGACCAGCGGCACCGCCTGACGCTGCATGTTCGCGCCCATCAGTGCCCGGTTGGCGTCGTCGTGCTCCAGGAACGGGATCATCGCGGTGGCCACGGAGACCATCTGCCGCGGTGAGACGTCCATGTAGTCCACGGCGGCCGGCGAGACGAAGTCGACCTCACCACCCTTGCGTCGGACCAGGACCCGCTCCTCGGCGAAGGTGCCGTCGGCCATCAACGGCGCGTTGGCCTGCGCCTTGACGAACCGGTCCTCCTCGTCTGCGGTCAGGTAGTCGATCTGGTCGGTGACCCGGCCGTCGACCACCTTGCGGTACGGCGTCTCGATGAAGCCGAACGGGTTGACCCGCCCAAAGGTGGACAGCGCGCCGATCAGGCCGATGTTAGGGCCTTCCGGCGTCTCGATCGGGCACATCCGGCCGTAGTGCGACGGGTGCACGTCGCGGACCTCGAAGCCGGCCCGTTCCCGGGACAGACCACCCGGGCCGAGGGCGCTGAGCCGCCGGCGGTGGGTCAACCCGGCGAGCGGGTTGGTCTGGTCCATGAACTGGGACAGCTGCGAGGTGCCGAAGAACTCCTTGATCGCCGCCACCACCGGGCGGATGTTGATCAGGGTCTGCGGCGTGATGGCCTCGACGTCCTGGGTGGTCATCCGCTCGCGGACGACCCGCTCCATCCGGGACAGGCCGACCCGTACCTGGTTCTGGATCAGCTCGCCGACGGTACGCAGCCGCCGGTTGCCGAAGTGGTCGATGTCGTCGGCCTCGTAGCCTTCCTCGCCGGCGTGCAGCCGGCAGAGGTACTCGACGGTGGCGACGATGTCGTCCTCGGTCAGCGTCCCGGAGTTGATCGGGACGTTCAACTCGAGCTTCTTGTTGAACTTGTACCGACCGACCTTGGCGACGTCGTACCGCTTCGGGTTGAAGAACAGGTTGTCGAGCAGCGTCTGCGCGTTCTCGCGGGTCGGCGGCTCGCCAGGACGGAGCTTGCGGTAGATGTCGAGCAGCGCCTCGTCCGCCCCGGCGATGTGGTCCTTCTCCAGGGTGGTCATCATCAGCTCGGACCAGCCGAACCGCTCCCGGATCCGGTCGGCGGACCAACCGATGGCCTTGAGCAGGACGGTCACGGCCTGACGCCGCTTGCGGTCGATGCGGACACCCACGGTGTCCCGCTTGTCGATGTCGAACTCCAGCCAGGCACCCCGGCTCGGGATCACCTTGACGCTGGACAGATCGCGGTCGGAGGTCTTGTCGGGCTGCTTGTCGAAGTACACGCCCGGCGACCGGACGAGCTGACTGACCACCACACGCTCGGTGCCGTTGATGATGAAGGTGCCCTTCGGCGTCATCATCGGGAAGTCACCCATGAACACCGTCTGGCTCTTGATCTCGCCAGTGGTGTTGTTGGTGAACTCCGCGGTCACGAAGAGCGGTGCGCAGTAGGTCAGGTCCTTCTCCTTGCACTCCTCGATCGAGGCCTTGACCTCGTCGAAGCGTGGGCTGGAGAAGGAAAGCGACATAGTGCCAGAGAAGTCCTCAATGGGACTGATCTCGTCGAGAATCTCCGCGAGGCCTGAACGTGCGTGCGGGTCGTCAGCCGACCGGCCCTGCCAAGCCTCGTTGCCCACCAGCCAGTCGAACGACTCGGTCTGGATGGACAGCAGGTTGGGGACCTCGAGATGTTCGGTGATCCGGCCGAATGAAATCCGGCGAGGAGCGAAAGCGCTCGACGTACGGCTGGTCTTCGCAGGGCGGGAAGCTGCCAAGATGCGTCCTTCCGAGGACCGGTGCTGCAGACGGCTGTTTCGCGCGCACTCCAAAGAACCTCGGTCAAAATATCCAGGATCGGACATTCCGGGCGCGAGGCAAGTCGGAAGGCAGCGCAAACTAGCAGTGTAGCCGAGCGGCTAACCGCTGTCCAGCCAGTCGCCGCAGAGCATCGCGGAGCCGGACACGGACGCCCATCCTGGGGCATCTACGCGCCGCTCGGAACGCGACACTTCCACGCCGACCTCGTGGGGCTGGCTGCTGCGGTGCGCCACCGTCGGCGCCCGCCGCTGGAGCCATTACCCAGCGATGGCCGTCGCAAGCCTGAACCGCTGCCGCCGTTGGCGTACCGGTGCCGTTGGCGTCCCGATGCCCTTGGCAGGGTGGCCGTTGGCGCTCCGGAAGCTCTTGGCGCTCCCGAAGCTCTTGGCGAGCCACGGATCAGTTTTGCTCTAGTCAGCGTGCCTGCCGTCACCGGCCGCGTCAAGGCCTGCCGAGCGGCTAGGTCAACACGCTTCGGCCTGGCAGCCGGCGCTCCATCGACCTCTCGGAGCAGGCCGGAAGGCGAAATGCCCTGATCATCGGGCAATCGCACCGGGTATTCGAACGAAAGCGGGCGGCAACCCCCGATGGGGATCGCCGCCCGCTTTCGCGCGCGATGTGGGTCAGGTCACTTGAGGGTGACCTTCGCACCCTCCGCCTCGAGCTTCGCCTTGGCCTTGTCGGCGGCTTCCTTGTTGGCCTTCTCCAGAACGGCCTTCGGCGCGGCCTCGACCAGGTCCTTGGCTTCCTTGAGGCCGAGTCCGGTCAGTTCCCGGACAACCTTGATGACCTGGATCTTCTTGCCGCCGTCAGCCTCAAGGATGACGTCGAACTCGTCCTTCTCCGGCTCGGCCTCGACCGCGGCGGCGGCCGGACCGGCGGCGGCCACCGCGACCGGCGCGGCGGCGGTGACGTCGAAAGTCTCTTCGAACTGCTTCACGAACTCCGACAGCTCGATCAGCGTCATCTCCTTGAACGCGTCGAGCAGCTCGTCGGTGCTGAGCTTCGCCATGGCTGGCATCCTTTCAATTCAACGTGTACGGGAACCAGGCGACTCAGGCCTGCGTACCCTCGGATTCGCGCTTTTCCTGCAGCGCCGCCGCCAGGCGGGCGGTCTTGGACAGCGGAGCCTGCAGCACGGCCGCGGCCTTGCTCAGGTTCGCCTTCATCGCACCGGCCAGCTTGGCCAGCAGCACCTCGCGGGATTCGAGGTCGGCCAGCTTGGTGACCTCGGTAGCGGTGATCGCCCGGCCCTCGAATACGCCACCCTTGATGACAAGCATCGGGTTGGCCTTCGCGAAGTCACGCAGACCCTTGGCCGCCTCGACGACGTCGCCGGAGACGAAGGTGAGCGCGGTAGGACCGGTGAACAGCTCGTCGAGTCCGTCGATGCCCGCGTCCGACGCGGCCCGCTTGGCCAGGGTGTTCTTCGCCACCGAGTAGGTCGCGCTCTGTCCCAACGATCGCCGCAGCTGGGTCAGCTGAGCGACGGTCAGGCCGCGGTACTCGGTCAACACGGTGGCCCCGGACTCCCGGAAACGTTCGGTCAGCTCAGCGACCGCCGTCGCCTTGTCGGCTCGAACCGGCTTGTCCGCCATGTCCCTCCTCTCTGGTGCTCCAGGCTGGGTGACCGGCTCAGGCGGCCGGGTCGGTCAGGATGACCGGCCCAGGAGGCCCGAGTCGGTCGTGAAGATCCCGCGACCACGAAAAACGCCCCGGCGCGAGAGGCGCACGGGGCGAGGCTGCCGTCGACCGACGGCTACTACTCGACGTCGTTCCGCCCCTGCGCGGGCCGCCCGTGGAAACGGGACCTTCAACCGTGCCGAGGCACGGTGACCAGCGGTCTTTGGGTGTGGATGAGAAAAGCGTACGGCACACTCGATGCCGACACCAAATCGATTCGGGGCTGGTCCGATGTACCCGCCGGACCAGCCCCGAATGTCGCCGGTGTGTGCTCAGCTCTCGCCGGCCGCCTCGGTGAGGTTCTTCACCACGTTCGGGTCCACCGGGACACCCGGGCCCATGGTCGTGGTGAGCACGACCTTCCTGAGGTACTTGCCCTTGGCCGCCGACGGCTTGGCCCGCAGCACCTCGTCCAGCACCGCCGCGTAGTTTTCGATCAGCTGGGTCTCGCCGAACGACGCCTTGCCGATGATCAGGTGCAGGTTGGAGTGCTTGTCCACCCGGAAGGTGATCTTACCGCCCTTGATGTCCGAGACGGCCTTGGTGACGTCCATGGTGACCGTGCCGGTCTTCGGGTTGGGCATCAGGCCGCGCGGGCCCAGGATCCGCGCGATCCGACCGATCTTCGCCATCTGGTCCGGAGTGGCGATCGCCGCGTCGAAGTCCAGCCAACCGCCCTGGATCCGGGCGACCAGCTCGTCGGTGCCGACCTCGTCCGCACCGGCGGCCACCGCCTCCTCTGCCTTGGCACCGGCGGCGAAGACGATCACCCGCGCGGTCTTACCAGTGCCGTGCGGCAGGTTGACGGTGCCTCGGACCATCTGGTCCGCTTTACGCGGGTCGACGCCGAGGCGCATCGCGACCTCGACCGTGGCGTCGAACTTGACGTTGGTGGTGTCCTTGGCCAGCTTGACCGCCTCCGCCGGGGTGTAGAGCTTCGCCCGGTCGATCAGGTCACTGGCTTTGCGGTAACTCTTGCTGCGCTGCATGGTGTCTGGCTCCTGTGGTCGATGGCGGGCCGCGCGACGCGCGTACCCTCCCACGGTGGTCGGCCGGTCCGTACGGCGGACCGGAACGTCACTCCTTGACGGTGATCCCCATCGACCGGGCGGTCCCGGCGATGATCTTCTCCGCCTGCTCGATGCTGTTGGCGTTGAGGTCGGCCATCTTCTTCTCGGCGATCTCGCGCAGCTGGGCCGTGGTCACCGAACCGACCTTGGTGGCCTGCGGCACCCCGGAGCCCTTCGGCACGCCGGCGGCCTTGAGCAGCAGCCGGGCGGCGGGCGGGGTCTTCAGCACGAAGGTGAAGGTGCGGTCCTCGTACACGCTGATCTCGGCCGGCACGATGTCGCCACGCTGGGCCTCGGTCTGCGCGTTGTAGGACTTGCAGAACTCCATGATGTTCACGCCATGCTGACCGAGCGCCGGACCGACCGGCGGTGCCGGCGTGGCCTGGCCCGCCGGCAGCTGCAGCGTGAACGTCTTGACGAGCTTCTTCTTGGGAGGCATGTCTCTTCCTGGGGCTTGATCTGGTGGACTGCACCGGATCTGCTGGACGTCACCGGAGGCTGACGAGCCCTCGGCACGCGCGCACGGTCAGGCGCGGCCTGGGGCCGACGTTCTAGGGTAGCGCAGTGGTCCCGACAACCCGGCTTCGGGTGGTCGACGTGACCCTCCGACTCGCCGACCGATCAGATCTTGGCCACGCCGACCGATCAGATCTTGGCGACCTGGTTGAAGTTGAGCTCCACCGGAGTCTCCCGGCCGAAGATCGACACCAGCACCTTGAGCTTCTGCTGATCGGCGTTGATCTCGCTGATCGTGGCCGGCAGCGACGCGAAGGCACCGTCGGTGACGGTGACCGAGTCGCCGACCTCGAAGTCGAGGACCTTGATCTCGGGCTTGGACTTCTTGGGCTCGGCGGCGACCGCCGGGGCGAGCCACTTGAGCACCTCGTCGAGCGAGAGCGGCGCCGGCCGGTCGGCCCGGTCGGTGGCACCCACGAAGCCGGTCACCCCCGGGGTGTTGCGCACGCAGGAGTACGACTCGGGCGTCAGATCCATCCGGACCAGGATGTAGCCGGGGAAGACCTTGTTCTGCACCTGCAGCCGCTTGCCGTTCTTGACCTCGACCTCCTCCCGGGTGGGCACCTCCACCTGGAAGATGAACTCCTCCATGTCGAGGCTGCTGATCCGGGTCTCGAGGTTGGTCTTGACCTTGTTCTCGTAGCCGGCGTACGAGTGCACCACGTACCAGTCACCGGGGGCGTACCGAAGCTTCTGCCGCAGTTCGGCGACGGGGTCGAACTCTTCCTCGTCGGGCTCGGCAGCGGGGACCGAGGTGTCGCTGGCGGCCTCGACCGACTCGTCAGCCTCCGCCGTCGCCACCGTGGACTGCTCGTCGGTGACGCCGGCGGTCTCGTCGTACTCAGGCACGCTTGCTCACTTCCGTCACTGTCAGCTGGGGTTACCGAATACCCACAGCACACCCTTGGCGAACACGAAGTCCAACCCGGCCACGATGGTCAACATGACCGCGATGAACACGACCACCACGGCGGTGTAGGTCAGCAACTCCTTGCGGGTCGGCCAGATGACCTTACGCAGTTCGGCGACCACTTCGCGGATGAATCGGATGATCCGGCCGAAAAAGCCCACGCGGGCGTCGGCCTTGGCCTTGGGACGGCCGTCCGCCGCCTCCGACTTGGGCTTCGACCGGGTGGCCGTACCACCGCGCGCTACCGGCTCGTCGTCGTCCGTGGCGTCGTCATCGGCGATCGCCTCGTCGTCGAACGACTCGTCCTCGGGGCGGTCGTCCGCGGCGTCATCGCCACGCCGGTTCCTCTCGGCCATCTCGCCCTCCGTCACGGGTGGTTGGGTCACGCGTCAGGTGGGACGCGCGCTGCGTCGTGCACGCCGGCCACTCCCCTGCGGAACGGCCGCCAACGGGGACGACGCCGACCCACCGGGGCCGGTCAGGCCTTAGGCGCAGGGGTGACAGGACTTGAACCTGCAGCCTGCGGTTTTGGAGACCGCTGCTCTGCCAATTGAGCTACACCCCTGTGCGGGTCGATCCCTGGCCCAGCCATGCCGGCTGGTGAGCCAAGCAGGACTGATCAGGGGGTACGAACCCCACGGCGGATCAGTGTACGGGTAAACGGACGACTTTCCCAACCGGCTACCTGCATCGGTGTCGGTCGGCGGTGGACCGGCGGTGGCGACACCGATCAGTCGCCGCGCCGCACCAAGGCCCGAGCCTGGGAGAGCACCTTCTCGCCGAGGCAGGTCGCTGTGACATCGATCCTGGTCAACCCATCATCGGTCTGGCCCTTGAGCACACCCGACACGTCGATCTCGGTGCCCTCGTCGTCGTCGGGCACCACCACCGGGCGGGTGAACCGCGCCCCGAACTCCACGACCGCGTCCGGGCCACCGGCCCAGTCGGCCACCGCCCGACCGGCCAGAGCCATGGTGAACATGCCGTGGGCGATCACCCCGGGCAGGCCGACCTGACCGGCGAACCGCTCGTTCCAGTGGATCGGGTTGAAGTCGCCGGAGGCTCCGGCGTACCGCACCAGATCGGCCCGGGTCACCCGGAACCGTCGCACCGGCAGCTCCATCTCGCCCCGCCCCCTCAGTCCTCGCCCCGTACGACCAGTTTCATCCACACCGTCACCACAGGCTCGCCTGACATGGTGGCCACCTCGGTCCGCGTGGTGAGGAAGTCGTGCCCGCTACGGGACACGATGTCGTCGATCGAGTCGACGCAGACTAGTTCGTCGCCGGCCACGACCGGGCGGGCGTAGCGGAACCGTTGATCGCCGTGAACCACCCGGGTGTAGTCGACGCCGAGTTGCGGATCGGTGACGATCCGCTCGGTCGAGGCCATGGTGATCACGATCGGGAACGTGGGCGGTGCCACCACGTCCGGGTAGCCGGCCGCACGGGCCGCAGCGGGGTCGTGGTGGATCGGATCGGTCGCGCCGATCGCCACCGCGAACTCACGGACCTTTTCCCGACCCACCAGGTACGGGCTGCTCGGCGGATAGCTCCGGCCGACGAAGGACGGTTCCAAGGGCATGACCAGAACCTACCCCCTGACCGGTACGGCCAGCGGCCTACCCTGAGCTGCCCCGACGCTCCACGCTGTGGGTGGATAGGACGAGGATCCGGCCCCGCTACAAGGATGTGGTCGTAGCCACGGCGGAGCCGGATCGCGCCGGACGGCGTGGCTCAGCGGGTTTCGCGGTGCAGGGTGTGCTTGCCGTCCCGGGGGCAGAACTTCTTCAGCTCGATGCGGTCCGGGTCGTTACGGCGGTTCTTCCGCGTGATGTAGTTGCGCTCCTTGCACTCCACACACGCCAAAGTGATCTTCGGACGGACGTCGGTCGCCTTGGCCACGGCGGGGTGCCTTCCTCGCTAACGGACACAACTACAGCGTGCCAGCGTAGCCGGAGCAGACGCGGACATGCAAAGCGGGCGCCCTCGGCGCC